>NZ_JBHSHU010000011.1:0-121383 GCF_042653125.1 Nocardioides sp. GCM10023255 | reverse complement strand
CCGTCGCCCGGCGAGCCCGCGGCCGCGCCCGGCCCGCTCCACGGCCCGCGCGTGCCGGTCCAGCTCGGCGACCTGGAGCAGCAGGTCGCGCCGGGTCACCCGGCCGCGGCGGCGCACCTCGCCGGGCTGCGGCGAGCCGATGCCGTAGGTCGGGTCGAACCCGCCCGCCAGCACCAGCCGCTCGACGATCGGCCGGGACACCCGGGCGCGGTGCCAGAAGTCGGTGAGCGAGGGATAGGGGCGCGCGGCCACGATCCGCTCGACCTCGCCCTCGTTGATGCCCTTGACCTCCGCCAGGGCGAGGCGGATGCCGTACGCCTTCTCGCCGTCGTCGGACGTCTGGAGCCGCTCGACGACGTACTCCTTCTCCGAGGTGTTGACGTCGAGGCCGAGGATCGCGATGCCGAGCTGGCGGGCGTCCTCGAGGATCAGCCGCTTGGGGTACATGCCCGGGTCGTGGGTGAGCACCCCGGCGAGGAAGTGGGCCGGCCAGTGCGCCTTGAGCCAGGCCGACTGGAAGGTCGGCAGCGCGAACGCCGCGGCGTGGGCCTTGCAGAAGCCGAACGACGCGAACGCCTCGAGGATCTTCCAGATCCCCTCGACCACGGGCAGCGGGTAGCCGTGGGCGAGGGCGCGGGGGAAGAACCACAGCTTGGTCTCGGCCATCCCCTCGAAGTCCCCGAGCGCGCGCCGCTTCTCGTCGGCCTCGGCGTTGGTGATCCGGGCGAACCGGGCGATGATCTCGATGACCTGCTCGTGGAAGACCACCACGCCGTGCGTCGGGGCCAGGATCGGCCGCAGGTCGTCGTGGAGGTACGTCGGCGCCTTCCAGCCCTGCTTGACGTCGAGGTACGGCGTGATCATGTCGCTCTTGACCGGCCCGGGCCGGAACAGCGAGATGTCGGTGATGATGTCCTCGAAGGACTCGATCCCGGACTTGCCGACCAGCTCGCGCTGGCCGGGCGACTCGATCTGGAAGACGCCGAGGGTCCTCGCGGACGAGATCATCGCGTAGGTCTCCGGGTCGTCGAACGGCACCTGCTCCTCGTCGTCGAGGTCGACCTCGACGCCGTCGACCCGCGCGATCTCGGTGAGGGCGTGGGCCATCGAGGACTGCATCCGGATGCCGAGCACGTCGAGCTTGAGCAGGCCGAGGTCCTCCACGTCGTCCTTGTCGAACTGGCTCATCGGGAACCCCGCGTAGCTGGCCTCCACGGGGGTGCGGTCGAGCAGCGTCGCGTCGGAGAGCAGCACCCCGCACGGGTGCACCGCGATGTGCCGCGGCAGCCCGTCGAGCCGCTCCACCAGCCGGAACATCAGGTCGAGCCGCTCCTCCCCCAGCCCGCTGGCCCGGAGCTCGGGCAGCTCGCGCAGGGCGACCCGGGCGTCGCGGGCACGGATGTGCGGGAACGCCTTGGCGATCGCGTCGATCTCTCCGGGCGGCATGCCGAGCGCGGCACCGACGTCACGGACGGCGTGGCGGACCCGGTAGGTGTCCATCATCGAGACGCACACGCACCGCTCCCCGCCGTACCGGTCGAGGACCCGCTCGTAGACCTCCAGCCGCCGCGCCGACTCCACGTCGACGTCGATGTCGGGCAGCGCCTGGCGCAGCGGGGAGAGGAACCGCTCCATGAGCAGCCCGTGCCGGATCGGGTCGACCCCGGAGATGCCGAGCAGGTAGTTGACCAGGCTGCCCGCGCCCGAGCCGCGGGCGGCGCAGCGCACCCCCATCTCGCGGATCAGGTCGGTGACGTCGCCGACGGTGAGGAAGTACGACGCGTAGCCGAGCTCGCGGATCGTCTCCAGCTCGTCGTCGAGCCGCTTCCACACGACCTGTCTCGGCCCCGAGCCGTAGCGGTCCCCGATCGCGCCCTCGCAGCGGGCGCGGAGCAGGGCGTCGGCCGGACCTGCTCCCGGCGTGGGCCGCGGGGTGACGCCCCCGGCGGCCAGCTCGAACTCCGGGAAGTGCACCTCCCCCAGGCCCAGGTCGGAGCGCGGGTCGAGCGCGCACCGGTCCGCCACCGCGCGGGTGCGGGCCAGCAGCTGCCGGGCCTCGCGGGCCGGGTCGGCGGCCAGCCCGGCGAGGCGGCTGATCTCCTCGGCGACCTCGGCCATCTCCTTGCCGGACTTCAAGAACCCCTCCGCGTTGCCCCGATCGACGTGCCGGCGATCGAGCGCGACCAGCCGGCGGGCGGCGTCGAGGACGTCGACAGTGGGGGCGTCGCGACGGTCGGCGTAGCGGACCGCGTTGGTGAGCACCGTCCCCAGCCCGGCCCGGCGGGCCGCCCCGGCCATCCGGGCGGCGTGCGGGGTGGTCCCGGGCCCCCAGCCGGCACCGGACGCGCCGAGCCGGTGGGAGACCAGCTCGACCAGGAGGTTCTCCCGGGGCACCCGAGCCCGCCACGGCGCGAGCACCGTCTCGGCGAGGTCGTCGCGGCGGCGGGTGGCGGCGACCCCGAGCTCGGAGGCCGGACCGAGCAGCACCACCAGGTCGCCGGACCCGAGCAGCTCGGCCACCTCCGGCAGGCCGGGGTCGAGCACCGGGACCCCCCGCTCCCCGGCGAGGTGGGTGGCCGAGACCAGCCGGCACACCGCCGCCCACCCCGCCCGGCCGCTGGCCAGCAGCGTCACCCGGGGCAGCCGCGGGTCCCGGAACGCCCCGCCCCGCACCGGGGTCCGGGGGCGCCCGGCCCGGGCGACCTCGTCGGACGACGTCGTGGTGAGCGTGGGCCGGTGGGCGAGGTCGACCCCCAGCACCGGCCGCACGCCCGCCGACAGGCACGCCTTGGCGAACTTCACCGCGCCGTAGGTGCCGTCGCGGTCGGTCAGCGCCAGGGTGTCCATCTCGTGCTCGACGGCCCGCTCGACGAGCGTGTGCGGGTGGGACGCGCCGTACTGCAGCGAGTAGCCCGAGGCCACGTGGAGATGGGGGAAGGGATCGGGCACGGGTCGCCTCCTGCGCACTCAGCCGGCTCGACCCTGACTGTTTTGTCGAACACATGTTCGAACACCTGAAGTCTACGCCTCCCCGGGGAGACGTCAACTCGGCCCGGAGGCCGAGGCTCAGCCCACGTGCCGCACCACCTGGGCGCGCGCCGGCGCGTGCGGGACCAGGCCGAGGCACTGCTCGACGACGGCGAGGAAGCGGTCGGAGTCGCGCACCAGGTCGTCGGCCTCGCGCTCGGTGACGGCGCGGGTCGAACCGGCCTCGGCCGCGGCTCGCTTGCCGGCGCCCGCCGCGAAGAACCGGGCCCACTCCTCGAGCTCGGGGGCCACCTCGGCCAGCAGCACCCAGGCGTTCTTCTGCGGGCGGCGCCGCGCCGGCGCCGGGTGCGCCCGGGCCGCCAGCAGGGCGGCCGCGGCCCGCAGCGCCGCCACGTGGGCGCAGGCGTAGCGGGCGGGCACCTCGGTCGCCGCCATCGCCTCGCTCAGCGACTCGGCCGAGCGGGCGAGGTAGGAGTGCGTGGTGGCCGGCAGGGCATAGGGGTTGGGGACGCTCATCGACTCCACCCCTCAGTCCACGCAGCCGACGAGCTGCCAGCGACCGTCGGACCAGTCGAAGGAGAGGTCGAAGACCCCGCCGCCGTCACCCTCGCCGGACCCGGCCGCCGGGCCCATGCCCCGGCCGGCCTCGACCCGCCAGAGCTCGCGCTCGACGAGGAGGTCGCCGGCCGCAGCCACCGACCCCGAGCCCCCGAGCGGGACGTCGTCGGAGCCGACCGCCGCCCGCACCCCGGACGACTGCCACCACGGCGACGTCTCCACCCAGTGCGCGACCACGGCCCGCACCTTCCACAGCCGCCCGCGCCACAGGAACTGCTCGGGACCCTCCACGCCCGTCACCCAGCCCTTGCGGACCTCCACGGGGTCGTCGTACCGCCTCATCTGGCCGCCACCTCTCACACACCCTCGACCCCGGACACCGACCCCGGTCCCGCGTCGACCGGCCGTGGGTCACCCCCGGGCCGGCCCGGCGGGGACGGGGTCGAGATCGTCCCCGCCGAGCGGGGTTCGAACGCGTGTTCGAACACCCCGAACGCTACACCTCGGCACGGACAGTCCGTCAAGAGATCGCCGGCGCCCTCGGGCGCCGGCCGCGTCACCGCCGGGTGACGGGGTGCGAGGAGAGCCAGACGCCGCGGATGTAGGCGCTGGTGTCGCGGTGCCAGAGGAAGAACAGCAGGGCGGCGTCGAGCACCACCGAGACGACGGTGAGGACGATGAACAGCGGGGGCGGGTCGCTGCGCAGCCCGGCCAGGGTCGCGACGGCCATGAAGCCCACCAGCGCGGTCAGCGAGAGCCGTGCCCAGCTGTGCCCGCTGCGCAGGAACACCGCCAGCACGCCCGCCAGCAGTGCGAACACCACGAAGAGCACGATCGCCACGGGCACGAACGCCGGCGGCTTGAGGTCGCCCGTCGAGTCGGGGTGCCCTGCCGCCCACGAGCTGACCAGGTCGTCACGCAGGATGACCGTGAGCAGGGCCGTGAACCCGCTCAGCAGGACCAACCCCAGCAGGACCCAGGTCGCACCGCTCACCGAGCGCGGCTGCTGCCGACTCATCCAGTCTCCTCTCAGGCGCCGGACCACCGGCGCACGCACCACGAAAACCCACCGGACCGGTGGCCTCGCCTCTGGCTAGGGTCGCAGTATGACGACCGAGCACCCCACCATCACCCTATTTCGAGACGAGCACCGGCGCCGTGGCGGCCAGGGCGAGATCGTCATTCTCCCCGACTCGGTCCACACCGCCGCACTGGCCGCCGAGGCACTGGGCTGCGAGGTGGGCGCGATCGCCAACAGCCTGCTCTTCGACGCAGGCGGCACCCCCGTGCTGATCCTCACCTCGGGCGCGCACCGCGTCGACACCGCGAAGGTCGCCGAGCGCATCGGCGTCGCGGAGCTGCGGCGCGCGAAGCCCGAGTTCGTCCGCGAGCACACCGGCCAGGTCATCGGCGGCGTCTCCCCCATCGGCCACCCGGCGCCGGTGCCGACCTACCTCGACCCCTGGCTGCGGAAGTACGACGTGGTGTGGGCGGCCGCCGGCCACCCCGCCGCGGTGTTCTCCACGACGTACGACGAGCTGGTCGCCCTCACCGGCGCCACCGAGACCGACGTCGACTGAGGGCCCGGACGATGGAGATCTGGCTCAACCCCGCCTGCTCGAAGTGCCGTGCTGCGACCGCGGAGCTCGACGCCGCCGGCGTGGAGTACACCGTGCGCCGCTACCTCGACGACCCGCCGACCGCCGCCGAGCTCGGCGAGGTGGTGGCGAGGCTCGGGCTCGAGCCCTGGGACGTCGCCCGGCCGAAGGAGACGCGCGAGGCCGGCATCGACCTGCCCCGCGAGCCCGACCGCCGCGCGGCGTGGCTGGAGGCGATGGCCGCGCATCCGGCCACCATCCAGCGCCCGATCCTCACCGCCGCCGACGGCACCACCGTGGTCGGCCGGGATGCGGACGCGCTGGCCCGCGTGACCGCCGCCCAGGGGACTGCCCAGGAGTCGGCCCAGGAGTCGGCCGGGAAGGCCCACTGACATTCCCGGGCGGCGCTGCGAACCTCAGGGACCGCGGGCGGCGTACAACGGGTAGACCGCTGCCCACCCGTGGCGCGGCGCCCATCTCGGACCGGAGGCTGCCCACGTGCGACGCGACCAGCGTGAGCAGGAGTTCACGGAGTTCTTCTCGGTCCACGGCCCCGGCCTGCGCCGCACCGCCTACCTCGTGGTGCGCGACTGGCACCTCGCCGAGGACCTGACCCAGCAGGGCATGGCCAAGCTGTACGCCGTGTGGTCGCGGACGCGGCCGGCCACCCGCACGGCGTACGCCCGCAAGGTGGTCGTCAACGAGTGCCTCTCGCACCTGCGCCGACGCCGTCCCGAGAGCCCGACCGACCAGCTGCCGGACCGGCCGGGCGAGGAGCCGACCACCGGGCTGGACCTCGGCGCCGCGCTGGCGGTGCTGCCGGCGCGGCAGCGCGCGATCGTCGCGCTGCGGTTCCTCGACGACCTCCCGGTCGCGGAGGTCGCCGAGCTGCTCGGCGTCGCGGAGGGAACCGTCAAGAGCCAGACCGCGCGCGCCCTCGGGACCCTGCGCACCCACCTGCCCGAGCTCATCGCCACCGAGGAGACCCGATGACCGCCGACGACCTCACCACCCTCCTGCGCGAGCACGTCGCCCGCGACGAGCCCGGCCACCTCCCCGACCCGGGCCCGGCGGTCCGCGCCGGTCGGCGGCGGCTGCGCGGACAGCGCCTGGCCGCCGGCGCCGTCGCCGCCGTCGTCGTGACCGCGGCCGGCGTGGCCGTCGCGCAGGCCCTGCCGGATCCGGGCGGGGACGGCCCGACGACCGCCATCGACCCGGCGACCCGTCGCGCGCTGGCCGACTACGACGCCCAGCAGATGCCCCGGCTGCTGGAGGAGCACGCGTCTACGGTGTTCTCGCGCAGCGTCCCGGACCTGCCGGCCGGTGACTTCGGGGCCTTCGACGGGCAGGGCAACGAGCTGCCGCCGAAGTGGTACGACAAGGCCAGCGGCATGTCGATCTCCTACGGCGGCACCGGGGACCACCGCCTCTCCGTCGACCTCAGCCACGCCCGCAGCGAGGCCGAGGGCAGCTCCCGCGAGAGCTGCGCGAACGACGTGCGGTCCCACACCTACCTGCGCTGCGAGGTCACCACCACCCCGGACGGCGACCTGGTGATCGAGCGGCTGGCCGCGCTGCGCGAGCTCGCGCCCGGCGACGGCTGGATGCTGGTCCGCTCGGACCGCCTCGACCGGGGCGACCCGGGCCGGCTGTGGTTCGAGCGCAGCGTCAAGGTGATCCACTCCGAGACCTTCCTGACCTACGTGAGGGAGACCGTGCACGCCCCCGACCTGGGCTCGGCGCAGGAGGAGCTCCGGGTGCCCGTCGACGACCTCGCCGAGCTCGGCACCGACCCGGTGCTGGTGATCCCGGAGCCGCCGGACAACCCCGGCGAGTGCGGCCCGTGGACCCTCCCGAGCTCGGGCGTCAGCTACCCCTGCGACTGAGTCCGCGTCACCTAGACTCCGCGCGTGGACTCGCTCGCACTGGCGTTCTCGAGCGGCTGGGCCAGCGGGGTGAACTGCTACCTGGTCGTGCTCGTGCTCGGCATCTCCGACCGTCTCGGCGGGTTCGCCGACGTCCCTGACGCGCTCGGCCGCTGGGACGTCCTGGCGGTGGCGTTCCTCCTCTACGCCTTCGAGTTCGTGGCCGACAAGATCCCCTACGTCGACTCCACGTGGGACGCGGTCTCGACGGCGATCCGCCCCACCGCCGGCGCCGTGGTGGGCGTGCTGATCGCGGGGCAGGCCGACTCCCTGGACGAGGCGGTGCTCGGCGTGGTCGGCGGCGGGACCGCGCTGCTCTCCCACCTCGCCAAGGCGGGCGGACGGCTGGCCCTCAACTCCTCACCGGAGCCGGTCACCAACATCACGGCCAGCATCGCCGAGGACGTCGTGGTGCTGGCGGTCGTGTGGTTCGCGATCGAGCAGCCCCGGGCCGCTGCCGCGATCGCGGCGGTGCTGCTGGCGGCCGGGCTGCTCCTGCTGCTCCTGCTCGCGCGGCTGGTCCGGCGCGGCTGGCGCCGGTGGCGGCGCCGCCGCGACCCGCGCCCGGGCAGCGGGATCCCGGTGGCCGGCCCACGCTCCCCTCACTAGCGTCGAGACATGCAGCCGCCGACCGACCTCACCGACCCGGGCACCCGGGCGCGGGTGACCGCGCGCCTCGGTGAGCTCTTCGCGGGCCGTCCGGTCCTCCTCGGGCCGGGAGTGCTCGCCGGCTTCACGCCTCTCGTCGGCTGGTTGCGCGAGCTCGGCTGCCCGGTCCTGGTCGTCTCGACCAGCCGCGGCGCCGGGCCGGTGCCGGCCGAGGGCGAGTGCGTGGTGGTCGAGGTCGCGCCGCCGCCGACGGCGTCGGTGACCGACGAGCTCCGCGTCCACGACCGGTTGGCCCACGACCTGCCCGACCACGTGGTGGCGGCCGTCGAGGAGCTCGACCCGCACCGACGCGGGATCTGGTCCACGAGCCCGTTCGTCACCACCGACGAGCCGATCCTCGGGCGTCCGGTCACGGGCGGCCGGCCGGCGTCGTTCCTGGCGCTCGAGGACAAGATGCTGGCCGACGAGGTCTGGGCCGCCGCAGGGGTCGCCCACGCGCCGTACCTCATCGTCCCCGCCGACGACGGCGCCCTCGCCGCCGCCACCGACCGGGTGGCCGGGCCGCTGGGGGCCGTCTGGTCCGGCGACGCGCGCGACGGCTTCAACGGCGGCGGCAACTACGTGCGCTGGATCCGCGACGGCGGCGACCGGGCAGCAGCCCTGGGGTTCTTCCGGCCACGCTGCGACCGGGTGCGGGTGATGCCGTTCCTGGACGGCGTGCCCTGCTCGATCCACGGATTCGTGCTCCCCGACGGCACCGCCGCGCTGCGCCCGGTCGAGATCGCCATGCTGCGCGACCCGGTGCGCCGGCGGTTCGTCTACGGGGGGCTCGGCACGTCGTGGGACCCACCGCCCGCGGACCGCGAGCAGATGCGTGACGTCGTGCGCCGGGTCGGGGCGCACCTCCAGCAGGCGCACGGCTACCGCGGCGCCTTCGGGGTCGACGGCGTCCTCACCGCCGACGGGTTCCGCCCGACCGAGCTCAACACCCGGATGTCGGCGGGCGCGACCACGGTCGCCGAGGTGGACCGCCGGTTCTTCACCTTCCTCCAGGCGGCCCTCGTGGCCGGCGTGGACCCCGGGCTGACCGTCGCCGACCTCGAGGGGCTCGTCGACCTGATGGACGCCGAGCGGGTCGGCAGGGCGGTCGCGTTCGGTGAGGGGGTCGGCGTCGGCGGCAGCTTCTCGCACCCGGTCCGCTGGGACGGTAGGGAGCTCGTCCGCACCTCCGCCTCCGGTGCCGGGAGCACCGTGGAGATCGCCGACACCCCGACCGGCTTCTTCGCCAAGCTCGACCCCGGCGTGGCGCTGGCGCCGGGAGAGCGGCTGGCCGAGGTCAACCTCGCCCTGCTGCGTTTCGTGGACCGCGAGCACGGCACCGGCTTCGGCGATCTCGAGGCGGCCCCGGACCTGCGCACCGCGGGAGGCACGGCGACGCCGTAGCCCGGGCCGTAGGGTGTGGCGCCATGGCGCGGGTCGTGGTGGTCGGTGGCGGGTTCGGCGGCCTGGCGGCGGCGGCGCGGCTGGCCAAGCTCGGCCACGAGGTCACGCTGCTGGAGCGCTCGGAGAGGCTCGGCGGCGCGCTGGTCGAGGAGACCGCCGACGGGTTCGCCTGGGACGCCGGCCCGCACGCCGCGCTGCTGCCCGCCGTGGTCCGCGACCTGTTCCGCAAGTCCGGCAGGCCGCTCGAGCGCGAGCTGGAGCTCGTGCCCCTGGACGTCATCCGCGAGCACCGCTTCGAGGACGACACCTCGGTCCGGCTGCCCGGTGGCTCGCGGGCCGCGCAGATCGCCGCCTTCGACGCCCTCGAGCCCGGGCTCGGCCGGCGCTGGGCCGACCACGTGTCGGCGTACGCCGACGACTGGGACGTGCTGCGCCAGGGCTACCTCGAGCGCCCCTGGCGACCCGACGACCTGCCCCGCGACGTCGCGGCCCGGCTGGACAGCCGCGAGGTGATGCACAGAAGGCTGCGCCGGACGTTCAAGGACGAGCGGCTCCGTCTCGTCGCCGGCCACCCGTTGGTGGCCGAGGGCCACGACCTGCGCAACGTGCCCGCCTGGCTGGGCGTGACGGCGTACGTCGAGCAGCGGTTCGGTGCCTGGACCGTGACCGGTGGGATGGGCGTGCTCGCCGAGGCCCTGGGGCGCCGGCTCGAGACCCGCAAGGTGCAGGTGGCCACGTCCACCGAGGTCATCGACCTGGTGCTGCGCGGCGGGCGGGTCGCGGCGGTGGCGACCGCCGACGGCGAGGTCGACGCCGACGTCGTGGTCTGCGCGATCGACCCGCGCCGGCTCCCGGCCCTGGCGGGCTTCGTGGAGCGCACCATGCCGGCGATCCCCCCGGTGGTCGCCCACGTCGGGCTGGAGGGGCCGGTGCCCGACCTGCCCCGCGAGGTCGTCCTGCACGGGGACCCGATGCTGGTCGTGCGCACCGGTGGCCGGGCGCCGGCCGGGCACGCCGCGTGGACGGTCCACGGCCGCGGTCGCCTCGCCGAGGACATGCTGCGCGCCCTGGCGCGGCACGGCATCGACGTGCGCGAGCAGGTCGTCGCCCGGGTGGACCGCTCGCCGCGCGACCTGGTCGAGCAGTGGGGCGGCTCGCCGCTCGGCGTGCTGTGGCAGGGCCGCGCGACCGTGCGCCGCCGGCTGGGCCCCGGCACGCCTGTCCCGGGCGTGTACGCCGCCGGCGCGCACGCCACCCCGGGGGCCGGACTGGCCTTCGTCGGCCTGTCCGCGGCGCTGGTGGCCCAGGCCGTCGGGCCCGCGGAGCGGTAGCGCGGCGGGCCGCCGCCTCAGACCGTGACGTTGAGGGCGGAGAAGATCTCGAGCGTGGCCCTGGAGCGGTTCAGCGTGTAGAAGTGCAGCCCCGGGGCGCCACCGTCCAGCAGCTCGTCGCACAGCTCGGCCGCGACCGCGATCCCCTCGGCGCGCACCGCGGCCGGGTCACCGTCGTGGGCCGAGATCCGCTCGACCACCTCCGTGGGCACGTCGGCACCGATCAGCTCACCCTGGCGACGGATGGCGTTGAGGTTCAGGATCGGCATGATCCCGGGCAGGATCGGCACCTCGACACCACGGTCGCGCACCCGCTCCACGAGGCCGAAGTAGTCCGCGGCCCGGAAGAACATCTGGGTCACCGCGAACTCCGCGCCGGCGCGGACCTTGGCCACGAGCACGTCCGCGTCGTGGTCGAGGGACTCGGCGGTCGGGTGGCCCTCGGGGAACGCCGCGACGCCCACGGTGAACTCCCCGCGCTCCTTGACCAGCTCCACCAGCTCGCTGGCGTAGGTCAGCCCGCCCGGCGTCGCGGTCCACGGCGCCCGCGGCCCGTCGCTGGGGTCGCCGCGCAGCGCCATCACGTGCCGCACGCCCGCGGCGGAGTAGGAGTCGAGGATCCGCTCGAGCTCACCGCGGGTGTGGCCGACGCAGGTCAGGTGCGCCATCGGCGTCATCGAGGTCTCGCGCACGATCCGCTCGGTGAGCCGGACGGTCGAGTCACGGGTGCTGCCTCCGGCGCCGTACGTCACCGACACGAAGGTCGGACACAGCGGCTCGAGGGCGCTGATCGCCCGCCACAGCTGCTCCTCGCCCGCCTCGTCCTTGGGCGGGAAGAACTCGAAAGAGAACGAGCGTCCTCCCGTGCGGATGAGCTCCCCGATGCTCTGGGCGCGGTCCTCGGTCATGCCCGGAAGTCTAGGTTCAGGGGCGCGGTGGCCGGGGCGTTGTCCACGAGGCAGGCGGCCGTGGCTACGCTCGTCGGCGTGACGAGCAGCGGGTGGGACAGTGCCGGGTTCCGGGACCGCGTGCAGGCCACGCTCGACGCGTTCCTCGACGAGCAGGCGGAGCGGCTCGCCCCCCTCGGCCCCGACGCAACCCGGCTGCTGGACGAGGCACGGGCCTCGGTGTCCGGCGGCAAGCGCTTCCGCGCGGCCTTCTGCTACTGGGGCCACCTCGCGGTCTCCCCCGACGTCGCGTCCCGGCCCGACGAGGAGGACGCCCTGATCCGGGCGTGCGCGTCCCTGGAGCTGCTGCACGCCAGCGCGCTCGTCCACGACGACCTGATGGACGCCTCCGACACCCGGCGCGGCCGCCCCGCCACGCACCGCCAGTTCGAGGCCGACCACCGCAGCGCCGGCTGGCGCGGCGTGCCCGAGCAGTACGGCGCGGCCGCGGCGATCCTGCTCGGGGACCTGCTGCTCAGCTGGGCCGACGAGCTGCTGCGCCGCTGCGGGCTGCCCGCCGCGCAGGTGGGTCCCGCGCTCGACGTGTTCGACCGGTGCCGCTCGGAGGTGATCGCCGGGCAGTTCCTCGACGTGTCCGTCCAGGCGCGCGGCCTCGCCGACGTGGACGCGGCGATGACGGTCCTGCGCTACAAGTCCGCGAAGTACTCCATCGAGCGGCCGCTGCACATCGGCGCCGCCCTCGCCGGGGCCGATGCCGGCACGATGCGCGAGCTGACCGCCTTCGGGCTGCCGCTGGGCGAGGCCTTCCAGCTGCGCGACGACCTGCTGGGCGTCTTCGGCGACCCCGCCACCACCGGCAAGCCGGCCGGTGACGACCTCGTGGAGGGCAAGCGCACGGTGCTGGTCGCGCTCGCGCTGGACGCCGCCGGCCGCGAAGACGCCGAGCTGCTGCACTCCTCGCTCGGCACCCAGCTGGACGTGGCCGCCGTGCAGCGGCTGCGCGGCATCATCGACGCCTCGGGCGCCCACGCCCAGGTCGAGACGGTGATCTCCGAGCTCGCCGGCCGGGCGGTCGCGGCCCTGGACCGCGCCGAGGTCGACGAGCGGGCCCGCGGCGTGCTGCGCGACCTCGCCTCCGCGGCCACCGACCGCGCCGTCTGACCGCGCCGTCCGACCGCCCCGTCCGACCTCGCCGGCTCCGCGCCGGCTCGGGGAGAGGCGTCGCGTCAGGTGCCGGTCAGAACGCCATCGCCTGGGCCCGGCGCTTGGCCTCGGACCCACGGTTCTCACGCAGCGCGTCGATGGGCCGGCCCGGGAGGTCGGCGTCGGTGAACAGCCACGCGATGCACTCGCGGTCGTCGTACCCGCCGTCGTGCAGCACGGTGAGCAGGCCCGGCAGGCCCTTGACGACCAGGCCGTCCTGGACGAAGTCGGCCGGGACCTGCTGGCCGGCGCCGGGGGCGGGGACGGCCGCAGCCAGCTCGTGGTCGCGGATCATCGTGCGCACCTTGCCCACCGTGACCCCGAGCTGGCGGGCGGTCTCGGCCCAGTCCAGCCAGGTGGGGACCAGCGCGGCCAGGTCGGCGTCGGCAAGTCTCGGTTCGCTCATGGGGACAACTCTTCCACTGCTCGGTGCCGGGACGAAAACCCGAGCCGGAGGAAGGCTCCCCCGTCACTGCAGTCACTTGAGCCACAGCCGCAGCCGGGTTACGGTCGATCGTCGTCCGCGGCCTCCCCCACCGGATCGCTCGGGTCCGGGTGCCGCGCGACGCGAAGGGAGTCGACCCCGATGTCATCGACGAGACGACTGCTCACCGCCGGCCTGGCCGGACTGACCCTGCTGTTGCTGCCGACCCCCGCCGGCGCCACCGACGGCGACCTGCCACCCGGCCGCCGGATCCTGGACCACACGGTGCGCCCCGGCGAGACGGTGACCGGCCTCGCCGTGCGCTACCACGCGTGGACCGCCGAGCTGATCTCGCACAACCACCTCGGGTCCGGCGCCGGCATCCGGGTCGGGCAGCACCTCGAGATCCCGCAGGTGCTCTCGGCCCTCCCGCACGCGCACGAGCACCGGCACCACCAGACCCGGCACCACCAGACCCGCCACCACCAGACCCGCCACCACCAGACCCGCCACCACCAGGACCACAGCACCCCGGCACCCGACCCGGGGACCGCGACCGTGCGGCGTACGGTCGCGCGCACCGCGGTGGACCACGGCGTCGACCCGCAGCTCGCCCTCGCGGTGTCCTGGCAGGAGTCGGGGTGGCAGATGGACCGGCGCTCGGAGGCCGGCGCGATCGGCGCGATGCAGGTCCTGCCCGCCACCGGCTCGTGGATGTCGATGTACACCGGCCGGCGCCTGCACCTGCACCGGCTGGCCGACAACGCCACCGCCGGTGTCGAGCTGCTGCGTGTCCTGGCCGACGAGACCGGCTCGCGCCGGCACCAGGTCGGCGCGTACTACCAGGGCCTCGGGGCGGTGCGCTCGGACGGTCTCTACACCGAGACCAGGCACTACGTGGCCAACGTGCTCGCCATCAAGAACCGGCTCGAGGCGGGTCGACCGCCGGCCTGACCGGCCGCCGGGACCGATCCGCGCGGCGGGGTCCCGAGCCGGCCCCGCGCGAGGCACGCGTGTTCCGCGCCACGCCGGGAGCCGCCTGGACGCGGGGCCGGGCGGCCGGATCCGTACGATTGGGCCACCGGATCCTTCCCCATCCGGCCGCAGGAGGGTCGCTGTGCAGCCACGTCGGCAGTCAGATCGGCACGCCCCCACGGGCGCCGACGCCGTCGTCGGCGACCCCATGAGCGGCCGGCTCCTCGACGGGCGCTACCGGATCGGGCCGCGGATCGCGCGCGGTGGCATGGCCAGCGTCTACGAGGCCACCGACCTCCGCCTGGACCGCACCGTCGCCGTCAAGATCATGCATCCCGGCATGGGCGACGACGAGGAGTTCGCGGCGCGGTTCGTCCGGGAGGCCCGGGCGGCCGCGCGGCTGTCGCACCCCAACGTGGTGGCGGTCTACGACCAGGGGCAGGACGACGGCACCGTCTACCTGGCGATGGAGCTCATCCCCGGCCACACGCTGCGCGACGTGATCCGCAAGGAGGCGCCGATGAGCCCGGCGCGCGCGCTGGCCCTCATCGAGCCCGTGCTCTCCGCGCTCGCGACGGCCCACCGGGCCGGGCTGGTCCACCGCGACGTGAAGCCGGAGAACGTCCTGATCGCCACCGACCCCGGCTCCGGCGCGAGCCGGGTCAAGGTCGCCGACTTCGGGCTGGCCAAGGCGGTCAGCGCCGACACCCAGCACACCGCCACCGGCGGCGTCCTGATCGGCACCGTCTCCTACCTCGCGCCCGAGCTGGTCATCGACGGGCGTTCCGACGCCCGCGCCGACGTGTACGCCGCGGGCGTCGTCCTCTTCGAGCTGCTCACCGGCGTCAAGCCGCACGAGGGCGAGTCCCCGATCCAGGTCGCCTACAAGCACGTGCACGAGGACGTCCCCCCGCCCTCGCAGCTGGTCCCCGGCATCCCGGCGTACGTCGACGCGCTGGTCGCCCGGGCCACCGCGCGCGACCGGGCCCAGCGGCCCGCCGACGCCGGCGTGCTGCTGCACCAGGTGCGCCGGGTCGCGCACGCGCTCGCCGACGGCGTGCAGGATGATCCCGAGCTCACCGCCGACCTGGCCCCTGCCCTGACGCGGCCGGCCGGCGACGACACCGTGGCCGTGCAGGTCCCCCGCGGGCGCCACGACACCGCCCCCGACCCCTTCGACGGCGCCGAGCTCGCGGCCCTGTTCGCGCCCGCCGCGGCCGCCGCGGGGCAGGACGCCGCGGAGCGCACCAGCCTGATCCCGCGCTCCGACCAGCGCCCCCCGTCGCCCCCGACCCGCGCACCCGGTGGGGGCGCCCCGCGGCGCCCGCGACGCTCGCGTCGCGGGCCGATGCTGCTCGTGCTCCTCCTGCTGCTCGTCGCGGCCGCCGGCGCCGGCGCGTGGTGGTTCGGCTGGGCCCGTTACACCTCCACCCCGGGCGTGATCGGGCTGACGAAGTCGGCCGCGGTCGACAAGCTCCGGGCGGCCGGGCTGGACGCCGAGATGGGCGACAAGGCCTACTCCGAGACCGTGCCGGCCGGCCGGGTCATCGACACCGACCCCGACGCCGGCTCCCGCGTCCTCGACGGCGGCACCGTCACCGTGGTCGTGTCGCTGGGCAAGGAGCGGTACGACGTACCCCGCACCAAGGGCATGAGCGAGGACGAGGGCCAGGACGCCATCCTGGGCGCCCACCTGTCCTACGGCCGCACCATCGAGCGCTGGTCGGAGACCGTGCCCGACGGCACCGTGCTGGGCACCGACCCGAAGGCCGGCACCACGCTGCGACCCGACACCGCGGTCAGCCTGATCGTCAGCAAGGGTCCGCGGCCGATCACCGTCCGCGACTGGACCGGCAAGGACGCCGACCGGGCCGAGCAGGCGCTCCGAGGCAAGGGCCTCGAGGTCGACCGCGGCTCCGGCGAGTACTCCGACACCGTCCCCGAGGGGCACGTGATCTCCCAGACGCCCACGAGCGGCACGCTCCACCGCGGCGACACCGTCACGCTGGTGGTCTCCAAGGGACCGGAGCTGGTCGAGGTGCCCGGCGGCCTGGTGGCCAGCGGGGTCGAGGCGGCGACCGCCAAGCTCGAGGCGCTCGGCTTCAAGGTCGAGGTGAAGGAGAACGACCACTACATCGGGGTCGGCTACGTCTACTCGGTCGACCCGGGGTCCGGCTCGATGATCCCCAAGGGGTCGACCGTCACGCTCTCCATCCTCTGAGGCCGCCTGCCGGACCAGGCGTCGAGGGCGGCTCTTCCCGGTCGCGCGGGCCGACCTAGGCTTCTCCCATGCCCCTCGACCCCACCGTGGACCATGCTGCCCGCAACCCGATCGGCACCCACGTGCTGGTCGGCAAGGGGCTGGTCGACGGGGCGCTGGCCAACGCCGACCTGCTCGGCTGCGAGACCCTCCAGATCTTCGTCGGCAACCCCCGCGGCTGGGCGCTCAGCGCCGGCAAGCCCGCCGACGACGCCCGCTTCCGGGCCGAGCTCGAGCGCCGCGGGATGCGCGCCTTCATCCACGCGCCGTACCTGGTGAACCTCGGCTCCCCCACGCCCGCGACGTACGAGAAGTCCGTCGCCTCGGTGGCCCACAACCTGCGCCGGGCCGCCGAGATCGGGGCCGAGGGCGTCGTCGTGCACACCGGTTCCTTCGTCGACCCGTCCACCGACCCGGCCGAGGGCGCGGCGCGGTACGCCGCCGCCATGCGGCAGGTGCGCGAGGGCCTGCTGCCGCTGCTGGACGCCGTGGCCGGGGACGACGCGCCGTGGCTGCTGCTCGAGCCCACCGCCGGCCAGGGCCGGTCCCTGTGCGCGGGTGTGGACGACCTCGAGCCCTACCTGGCCGCCCTCGACCGGCACCCCAAGGCCGGCATCTGCCTGGACACCTGCCACGTGTTCGCCGCGGGCGCCCCGCTCGACGAGCCGGGTGGCGCGTCGGCGACCGTCGACCGGATCGTCGAGATCGGCGGGCCCGGGCGGCTGCGGCTGGTGCACGCCAACGACTCCATGGACGTGCGGGGCGCCTTCAAGGACCGGCACCAGCTGATCGGCCAGGGCCACATCGGCACCGGCGCGTTCGAGGAGCTCTTCGCCCACCCGGCGACCGAGGGCGTCCCGTTCGTGCTCGAGACGCCGGGCTCCCGGGACGCCGACAACGTCGACATCCCGCTGCTCAAGCAGCTGCGCCGGCAGGCGCTGACCCTGACCGCTGCCGGATGAACCGTCGTACGTCCCTGCTCGCCACCGGTGCGCTGCTGGCGATCACCGCGATGTGGGGGTCGACGTTCTTCCTGATCCACGACCTGCTCGAGCGGGTCCCGACCCTGGACTTCCTCGCGGTCCGGTTCGCGGTCGCGAGCGTGGCGGTGCTGGTGGTCGCGCCGCGCGCGGTCGGGCGGCTCTCGCGACAGGCGCGCCGCAGCGCCGTCGTGCTCGGGCTGCTGTACGGCGTCGCGCAGATCCTGCAGACCGCCGGCCTGGCGCACACCGCGGCGAGCGTGTCCGGCTTCATCACCGGGATGTACGTCGTGCTGACGCCGGTGTTCGCGGCCGTCCTGCTGCGCAGCCGGATCACGGCGGTGACCTGGGGTGCGGTCCTGCTGGCGATGGCGGGGCTGGCCGTCCTGACGCTGAACGGCCTCTCCGTGGGGTACGGCGAGGCGATCACCCTGGTGGCCGCGGGGCTCTACGCCCTGCACATCGTCGGGCTGGGCGCGTGGTCCACCCCGCACGAGGCGCTCGGCATGTCGATCGTGCAGCTGGTCGTGATCGCACTGGTGTGCCTGACCGCCACCGCGCCGGACGGGATCGTGCTGCCGCAGACCGGCGCGGACTGGCTCTCGCTGGTCTACATGGCGCTGTTCGCGGGTGCGCTGGCCCTGCTCGGCCAGACCTGGGCGCAGGCCCACCTGCCGCCGACCCGCAGCGCGATCATCATGAGCATGGAGCCGGTGTTCGCGGCGTTCTTCGCGGTGCTGCTCGGTGGTGAGTCGTTCACGCTGCGGATGCTGACCGGCGGGCTGCTCGTCCTGACGGCGATGCTGGTGGTCGAGCTGGCGCCACGTCGCAAGGTCGAGGGCGAGGTCCAGCACCTCACCGTGTGAGCATCGGCTGCCCGGGTCCCACATCATGGGCGTCCCCCCGCGGCCCTGCACCTGCCTCGCCTAGCGTCGGGGGTACCCCGACCCCGACGACGTGGTCGCCCTGGTCGCCCCGAAGCAGAGGACCCGCCCATGGTCGTCGTCATGTCGCCGGACGCCACCCCCGAGGACGTCGCGCGCGTGGTCGCGCGGGTCGAGGAGGTCGGCGGCGAAGCCTTCGTCTCCACCGGGGTGGTGCGCACGATCATCGGCCTGGTCGGGGACATCGACTCCTTCCACCACCTGAACCTGCGCACCCTGCCCGGGGTCGCGGACGTGCACCGGATCTCCGACCCGTACAAGCTGGTCAGCCGCCAGCACCACCCCGAGCGGTCGACGGTCTGGGTGGGGCCGGAGGGCCACCAGGTGCCGATCGGCCCGGACACGTTCACGCTGCTCGCCGGGCCGTGCGCGGTCGAGACGGCGGAGCAGACCCTGGAGACGGCGCGGATGGCGAAGTCGGCCGGGGCGACCCTGCTGCGCGGGGGCGCGTTCAAGCCGCGGACCTCGCCGTACGCCTTCCAGGGGCTCGGCGTCGAGGGGCTGCGGATCCTGAGCAGGACCCGGGAGGCCACCGGGCTGCCGGTCGTCACCGAGGTGGTCGACGCCCGCGACGTACCCGTGGTGGCCGAGCACGCGGACATGCTGCAGATCGGCACCCGCAACATGGCGAACTTCGGTCTGCTGCAGGCCGTGGGCGAGGCCGGCAAGCCGGTGCTGCTCAAGCGCGGCATGACGGCCACGATCGAGGAGTGGCTGATGGCGGCGGAGTACATCGCGCAGCGCGGCAACCTCGACGTGGTCCTGTGCGAGCGCGGGATCCGGACCTTCGAGCCGGCCACCCGCAACACCCTGGACATCTCCGCGGTCCCGGTCGTGCAGGCCGCCAGCCACCTCCCGGTCATCGTCGACCCCTCGCACGCGGCCGGACGCAAGGACCTCGTCGTCCCGCTCTCGCGGGCGGCGATCGCGGTCGGCGCCGACGGGATCATCGTGGACGTGCACCCCGACCCGGAGACCGCCCTGTGCGACGGGCCGCAGGCCCTGCAGGGCACGGAGCTGCGCGAGCTGGCCCAGGCGGTACGCCGGCTGCCGCCGGTCGTCGGGCGCCTGGACGCGCGGGAACGGATCCGCGGCTGACCGCTCACGGATCGGGCTCCACCGCCTCGAGGATCCGCAGCTGCCCGCCGGGCGCCCGGATGGCCACGACGTCGCCTGGGTCGCGACCGGGCACCGCCCACACCCGGACCTGCTGCGGGTCGTCACCGAACCAGCTGCCCGGCGCGTCCCGTCCGACATCGGCGCACGACGCCAGCTCCGCGGTGCCGAGCAGGCGTCCTGGCGGCCGCGGGGCGAAGCCCGATTCGACGTACACGGTCCCGTCCACGCGCACCTCCACGGCACAGTCGGCTGTGGACGTCGACCTCTCCCCCGCGCCCGGCTGCCCCGCGGAGCAGGCGGCCGCCGCCGCGGTCACCGCCACCACCCCTCCGGCAACGCGCAGTCGTGGATGCCGGGTTCCCGTCCTCATGCCGGTTTGGACGGCGCCCCCGCACGGACGGTTCCGCCCTGCCGGGGCACGACCGCGTGTGCTCGCCTGACCCCGCCGGGTCGGGCGGGACCTCGATCTCAGACGGCCTCGAGGACGAAGAACAGGAGGCGCATGAACGACCTGCGTTCCTCCAAGCCCGGGGGAAGCAGCTCCTGGGGCGTGTCCGGCGCCAGAGGTGGCTCGCTGACGGTGTGGATGCGCAACCCTGCGGCAGCAAAGGCATCCGTCATGGCGTGCAGGGGAGGTGCCAGAAGGTCAGCCCAGCCTCTGGCGGCCGCCTCGTAGTACCGGTTGAAGAGACCGTACTCGTTCTCTCGCGAGTAGGCCCTCGCGAAGTCGTCGTTGTCGGCGCTCGTCATCGCGACCTCGATCCCAGAGGAGTCTGGAGCTTGTTGCCGTCGGGTCGTCACAGGCACCGCAAGCCAACACGCTCGCTCGCGCATGCACCTGTGACGCCGGCGCAGCCGCAGGTCAGGCGTCGCCCCTCCTCTCGGAGTGACGCGGCACTTGGGGTTCGGCGGTCTCCGGCAGTGGTCGGCCTACCTGCGTCGGGTGAACCTGACGTCGCCGTTGGGGAGCCGGTCGGTGCCGAAGCGGGGGTCGTGGGCGCGGTGGTGGTGCCAGGAGCAGAGGAGCACGCCGTCGGCGAGGTCGGTCCTCCCGCCCTGGGCCCAGGGGGTGTTGAGGTGGTGGGCCTCGCACCAGGCGGGCGGGATGGCGCAGCCCTCGCCGCGGCAGCGTCGGTCCCGGATGAGCAGGGCCTTGCGTTGCGCGGGTGAGAAGAGGCGGCGGGTGCGGCCGAGGTCGAGGACCTCGGAGTCGCCGCCGAGCACGACCGGGATGATCTGCGCGGTGCAGGCCAGCCGGCGGGCCTGGGCGGCGGTGATCCGGTCGCCGGTGGCCAGGCCCGCGGCCCCGAGCCCGCTCGTGAGCTGGGCGAGGTCGATGGTGACCATCACGGTGGTGGCGGTGCCGCCGTGCTGCGGCAGCACCTGGGTGGGGAGTCGTTCGAGCAGGGCGCAGAACGCCTCCCCGAGCCGGCGGGGGTAGGGCAGCCGCTCCACCTCGCTGCTCCCACCCTCGCTGCTCCCCGTCCCGGCCTCGGTGAGGTGGTCGCGTCGGGGTGCGGCGAGGGCCTCGAGGTAGACCCTGAGCCGGGAGGCGACGTGGTCGGGGACCCGGATCTGAATGTCGGTGGACCCGTCGCCGCGGACCCGCAGGGTCAGTCGGGTGGTGCGGCGGGCGGCGCGTTCCTCGGCCTCGAGCCGGCGGTGCTCCTCGGCGTCGGCGATCTCGGGGGCCAGCACCGCCAGCAGGTGCTCGCCGAGTCTTTTCAGGGCCCGGGGGCTGAAGTGGGCGGCCTGCTCGACCAGGTGGGCCTCCGCCTTCGTCCTCAGCTCGGGGCCGAGCCGGTCCGGCAGCCCGTCCAGCGCCGTGACGATCACCTGCGCCTGGGCCTGGTTGACCCGGCCGTCCAGGCAGGCGGCCTGCAGCCGCGGCCACCGCCGGTCCAGGGCCTCGCCCAGCCGGGTCCGGCGGGCCACCGTCGGGTAGTCGGCGTGCTGGGTGCGCTCGGCCCAGGCGGCGACGTTCCGGTCCCCGGTCTCGACCACCACGTCCTCGGCGTTGGCCAAGAGTCGACCCTGGATCGCGGCGAGCTGCTCGCTGGCGCGGCCCAGCAGCACGAGCGCGGTCTCCTTCTCGGCCGGGTCGAGGTAGCCGGGGTCACAGGAAGCCAGGTCGGTGACCAGGGCAGCCAGCTCGCCGGCGCCGCGCACCAGTGGGTGCGTCATCGGGGTCGGGTTGACTGCCATGCCTCATTCTACGACATGTCAACATCATATTCGAGTAAAGTTTCGAGTCTGTGGACAGGCTCGCAAGGCGCCCGAACCGGGTCGGCCGGAGCAGCGGCGGAGCCGCAAGCCGGGGAGCCGAGCCACCCCGAGCGGACCCCGTCCGCAGCCAGCCAAGAGCTCGACCACGACCAACCTGAAAGCCGGCCGCCGACCGGAGCCCAGGACCTGCCCGGCCCGGCAGGCGCCCCCCTACCACCGGCCGTGCACGCCCACTCGCGGAGACAGCCGCGCCCCGCGATCAGGCGCTCCCCTACGCTGGCCTGCGGACCAGATCGACCGGAGGAGGGTGACGTGGACACGTGCGCGAGCTGCGGGCACGAGCTCGGCGGTGGCCGGTTCTGCACGGCGTGTGGCGCCGAGGTGCAGGAGCTCCGGGCACCGGCACCGGCTCCGGGTGCCGGGCAGCACCGGGCCGACGTCGCCGTGGACCACGACGAGCGCACCCGGCAGATCCCCCGGCTCCCGGTCGACGCCGACCCCGACGACTGGCGCACCGGCACCGCAGAGCGCCCTGCGGTCGACGGCGGCGCGACCCGCCCGGTCCCGACCGTGCCGACCACACCACCCCCAACCACACCACCCCCAACCACGCCACCCCCGGCCGCAGCACCCGGCCCGGTGGGACCACCTCCCGCCGGACCGCCCAGGCAGCCCGGGCGGCCCGGCCCGGCCGGCGCTCCCCCACCGCCGCCCGCCGGCACCGACGGACCCCGCTTCCCGCTCTTCGCCGACGAGGTAGTCCCGGCGCCCGAGCCGCCCGCCGGCGACCCGCACCGTGCCGGCCGCGGCTGGCTCGCGTGGGCGGTCGGAGCGACCGTCCTGGTGCTGGTGGCCGCCCTCGGCGGCTGGCTGCTGCTCGGCGGCGACGACGAGCAGCCCGCCCGCGCCGAGGCGAAGTCGACCGCGAAGAAGGAGCCGGGGGGCTCCGGGAAGCAACCCTCCACCGCGCCGGACGGCGAGCCCGGCGACCTCGCGCGCGAGGCCACGGCGAAGGTGCCCGCGACGGCACCGCCCAACCAGGACACCAGCGGCAACATGGTCCGCTACGACGCCCGCAACATGCTCGACGGCGTGGCCTCGACCTGCTGGCGGATGGCCGGTGACGGGTCCGGCGAGGAGATCACCTTCGACCTGCCCACCGACACCCGGCTGACGGCTGTCGGCATGATCAACGGCTACGCCAAGGTCGCCGCCGACCAGCGCGGCCGCAGCCTCGACTGGTACCACGGCAACCGCCGCGTCCTCACGGTCGAGTGGGCCTTCGACGACGGCACCACGGTCACCCAGGCGCTGCGCGACACCATGCGGATGCAGACCCTGCGGATCGAGCCGGTCACGACCCGCACCGTCACCCTGCGGCTGCTGTCGGTCTCGAAGCCGGGCAAGGGCCGCGCGGCACGCAACTACACGCCGATCAGCGACGTGACCCTGCGGGGCGCGCCCGGCTGAGCCGGATCGACGCCGGACCGGACCGTCACCGGACCGGCGTACGCCGGCCACGCCCGCGCCGGGTTTGGGCAGGGTGCGCGCGGGATAGCCTTCCGCGCGACACATCTCACCTGTGATGACGGGAAACCCATGCCCACCTGCGCCCACTGCGGCTCCGAGAACCCCGAGACGAGTCGCTTCTGCGGCGGCTGCGGCCGACCGCTCGGCTCGGACACCCCGACGGCCCCGCTGCAGGCCGCCCCGGTGATGCCACCGGCGGCCCCACCCGCGACTCCTCCGGCAGCCCCGCCCACCGCCCCGATGGCGGCGCCTCCCACGGCACCGCCGAGCGCGCCGCCCGTCCTGCCTCCGCCTCCGACGGGCACGCCGTACGCCGCTCCGCAGGGTGGCCCGCAGGCGCGCCCCCAGGGCTCGACCTCCCCGTCGCTGCCCTCGGTCGACTGGCAGCGGATCCTCGTCGGCAACTGGCTGGGCGCTGGTCTCACCGCGGCGACCGCGCTCGGCGTCGCCGGCGTGCTGTCCACGGTGCTCGCCCTGATGTCCAAGCCCGAGGACTTCGGCGTGGACAACGGACTCACCCTCGTGGCGACGCTGCTGGCCGCGACCTTCGGTGCGGACCTGGTCCTCGACCTCGACTTCGGTGGCGAGAAGGCGTCCGCCCATCTCGGGATGTTCCCGCTGACCGTCACGATCCTCGCGCTGGTGGCCGCCGCGCTGGTCTTCCGCCGGGTGACCAGGCGCTACCAGCGCGTGTCGGACGCGATCGGTGACGCCGCCCGTGCCGCCCTGCTCCTCGGCCTGGCGGTGATGGTGTTCGCGATCGTCTTCCGCGGCGACAACGACAAGCTGGGCGGCGGCTGGGGCTCCGAGCTGAGCTCGCGCCAGCTGGGCTTCGACGCCTCCTGGGGCCCGAGCATCGCGGGCGCGTTCTTCCTGTCCTTCGTGATGCTCCTGGCGACCCTGGTCGCGGTCCTCTACGCGTCGCGGCGCGACTGGTGGCCGGCCTCGGTCCAGCGCGTGCACGACTGGACGGCGGCGCCGTTGTACGGCGTCGGCACCATCGTCGCGATGCTGCCGGTGGCCGGCATCGTCGGACTGCTGCTGCTGATCTTCACCGGCGACACGGTCCACGACAACGACCCCACCGACGACGACCTGTCGGCGGGCATCGCGCTGATCTTCGGGCTCATCGCGAGCGGCGGCTTCTGGCTGATCTCGCTCGGCTCCGGCGCGGCGTACGGCGTGAGCTCGGACGAGTCCGGCCCCGGCGGCGGTGACAGCAGCGAGCTGCACCACCTCGCGCACTACGCCGAGGACACCCCCGGCCTGTGGGCCGCGCCGGTCGTGATGCTGGTCGTGCTCTTCCTGGCCGCGTTCGCGGTGGCCCGCAAGACCGCGGCGCCGCAGCGCATCCTCGGCAACCTGGGTGTGTTCGTCGCCCTGCTGCTGGTCGCGCTGCCGCTGATGTCGCGCGTCACCTCGGCTCACGCCGGGCTCAGCCTGGAGGAGGAGGACTACCGCGGCAGCTACTTCCTGGGCCAGGTCGGCTGGCAGGCGACCCTGCTGCTCACCCTGTTCGCCCTCGTCTGCGCCGGCCTGGTGGCGCTGATGAGCCGGGCCCTGGACGCCTCGACCCTGCGCGCGCAGGCCTCGGCGCTGGCCGGCCGGATGCAGTCCGACCCCGGTCGGCAGGCCGGTCCCCCGCCTGCCTGGCAGCCAGGTGGCCCGCAGGCCCAGCACCCCCAGGCCCAGCACCCGCAGGCTCCGCACCCCCAGGCCCAGCACCCCCACCAGGGCTGGGAGCCGCAGCAGCAGCCGGCCCAGCAGGGCTGGCAGCCGGCGACCCCGCCCCCGCCGCCCCCGGCCCCGGGCGGCGCTCCCTGGCCGCAGCCGCACGGGAACCCGCAGCCGCCGCGGCAGCCCACCTGGCCGCCGGCCGACGCCGGCGCGGACGACGGCCGCACCCGGATCCGGCCGATCACCCCGCCTCCCGGGCAGGAGTGACCCGACTGCGCTGAGTGCGCCGGGGGCAGACTGGCCACGTGCTCGACGCCCTGTCCCCGGCGCGCCGGCGGTTCTTCCTCGTCCTCGCCGCACTCGCCGTCCTCGCGCTCCTCGCCGGCGCTGCGGTGGCGCTGGTGCGCAGCCGGGACGAGCCGGTGCACGCCGTACCCCAGTCCGACCCGGGGCCGGTGCTGCTGGTGCCCGGCTACGGGGGCTCCACCGAGGGCCTCGAGGTGCTGGCCGCCCGTCTGCGGGCCGCCGGGCGCGACGTCACCGTCGTTCCGGCCTTCGACGGCGGCACGGGTGACCTGCGCGCCCAGGCCCGGGCGCTCGCCGACGCCGCCGAGGCCGTGCTCACCCGGTCGGGAGCCGGGTCGGTCGACGTGGTGGGCTACTCAGCCGGCGGCGTCGTGGTCCGGCTCTGGGTCGCCGAGGAGGGCGGCGGCGAGGTCGTGCGCCGCGCCGTCACGCTGGCCTCCCCCCACCACGGCACCGACATCGCGGCGCTCGGCGGGGACCTCGCACCGGACGCCTGCCCGGCTGCCTGCCGACAGCTGTCACCCGACAGCGACCTGATGCGCCGGCTGGCGACGGAGGACGAGACCCCACCGGGCCCCCTCTGGGTGTCGATCTGGACGACCGACGACCAGGTCGTGGTGCCGCCCGAGTCCGGTCGTCTCGACGGGTCGGTGGCGTTCGCGGTCCAGTCGGTCTGCCCCGAGACCCTCGGGCACGCCGACGTCCCGCGGGACCCGACCGTCGCTGCGATGGTCGTCCTCGAGCTCGGCACCGATCCGCCGGCGGTCCCGGGCGCGGGCGTGTGCCGCGGCCGGGCGACCGACCAGGGCTAGTCGGTGACGTCCTTGGTCGCGAAGTTCGCCCACGCGGCGGCCAGGAACACCACGACGTACACCCCCTGCAGGGCCACCCCACGCACCACGTCCCGCCAGAGGATCGGGTCGCGGAACAGGTCGACGAAGGCCAGCCAGTAGCGGGTCGGCAGCCACGGCCGCAGCGCGTCGGCCGCGTCCAGGGTCAGCAGGATCGTGGATGCGATGAGCACGGCCAGCGTGCCCAGGGCGGCCCCCAGGGGCGACTCGGCGACCGTGGAGAGGAACAGCGCGATCGCGGCCACACCCAGCATGCAGAGCATGGCGTAGGCCAGGGCCAGGCCGGTGCGCCCCAGCAGCTCCTGGGTGGACAGCGACGTGCCGGAGACGCTGGTGGTCGCCGCCGCGACGTCGCCGCGGCCGAGCAGCGTGGTGCCCACGACGTACGCCGTCACGGCCACCACGAGCACGGTGAGGACCACGAACGCCATCACGCTCACCAGCTTGGCGACCAGCAGCCGGGTGCGCCCGACCGGGCGGACCAGCAGGTAGCGCAGCGTGCCGGCCTGCGCCTCGCCCGCGATCGCCTCCCCCGCCGTGATCGCCACCGCGATGGGGAGGAAGAGCGGGAGCACGATGCCGAGCGCGGCGAGCGGGTAGAGGCTGCCGTCGGTCAGCACCGCGGACAGGAACGCCGGCCCGGTCCCCGGCCGCGGCCCGAGGTCGGTGACCGCGAGCAGGACCGCCACCAGCGTCGGCAGGGCGTCGATGAGCGCGATCGTCACCCAGGTGCGTCGGCTCAGCACCAGCTTGCGCAGCTCGACGGCGATCATCGGCCCACCCCGCCGCTCCCGCCGCTCCCGCCGCTCCCGCCGCGGTCGCCGCTCGGCCCGGTCGCCTCCAGGACGACCTGCTCGAGGGTCCGGCGCTCCGGTGCCAGCCCCTCGACCCGGATGCCCGCCTGCACCAGCAGGGCGTTGAGCGCCGCCACGTCGTCGCCCCGGACGAGCAGCCGGTGCCCGTCCTGGTGCTCCACCCGGCCGTCCAGCAGTCCGCGGACCCGGTCGGCGTCGGGCGTGTGCACGACCACGCGTCCCGTCGGCCGGCGCAGGACGTCGAGCTGCTCCTGGAGCACCATCCGACCACCGTCGAGGACGCCCACCCGCGTGCACATCTGCTCGATCTCCGCGAGCAGGTGGCTCGAGAGGAACACGGTCGTGCCCGCCACGTTCAGCTCCAGCAGCAGGTCCCGGATCTCGTGGATGCCCTGGGGGTCCAGCCCGTTCGTGGGCTCGTCGAGCACCAGCAGCCGCGGCCGGCGCAGCAGGGCGTTGGCCAGTCCCAGCCGCTGCCGCATGCCCAGCGAGTAGGCGTGCACCGGCCGCTTGTCCACGCCGCCGAGACCCACCCGCTCCAACGCCTCCTCGACCCGGGCCGCCCGCGACGAGCGCCCCCCGCCGCGCCCCATCGCGTCGAAGAGCGCCAGGTTGGCCCGCCCCGAGAGGTGCGGGTACGCCGCCGGCCCCTCGACCAGGGCGCCCAGCTGCGGCAGCACCTCCCGGCCGGACCGCGGCATCGGCCGGTCCAGCACCTCGATCGAGCCCGAGGTCGCCAGCACCAGCCCGAGCAGCATCCGCACGGTGGTCGTCTTCCCGGACCCGTTCGCGCCGAGGAAGCCGTAGACGTCGCCCTCGCGCACGTCGAGGTCGAGATCGGTGACCGCCACGATGCGGCCGTAGCGCTTGGTCAGTCCCCGGGTGCGGATCACGGGTACCGACCCTCGTCGTACCGGGCCCCGGCGAGGAGGTCGTCGGCCGCGGTGAGCAGGGTCCGGTCGGTGACGGTGCCGGTGAGCAGCCAGCCTCCGCCGTAGCCCTCCTCGCCCGTCATCCGGTCGGTGAGCAGGACGCCGAGGGGACCGACCCGCAGCACCGTCCCCTCGTCGACCGAGCGGACGCCGGGCGTCCGGGTCAGCTGCTCGCGGAGGGGGTCTGCCGCGCGGCTCCACAGCGGGATCGCGAGGACCTGGGTCAGGCCGGCGCCGTACACCCCGACCGCGCCCCGGGAGCTCGCCGACCGCGCCAGCCCGGCGAGCGAGACGGGCGGGACGAACGGGGCGAACTGGTCGGCGGCGTCGGCGATGTCGAGCACCTCCTCGAACGACACGTCCGCTCCCGGCGGCGGGGCGAACCGGGTGCGGCTCCGGTCCGGTGGAGTGGTCGAGAGCTCACGGAACCGGGTGGAGAAGACCGGGTCGACGTCGGCGGCGTCGTACACCTCGACGGCCAGCGGCAACCCGGTGTCCGGGTCGGCCCACAGGTCCACGTGGTCGATGCTGCTCTGCCGCGAGCCGGGCTCCAGCCGCAGCCCGGGCGCGTCACGTCCCGCCACCCGTACGGCGGGGACCCGGGTCACCTGCGCGGCGTCGACGTCGTCGAGCAGCCGGTGCGCCAGCGTCGTCGGCAGCAGGTCGGCGGTGCGCGGCAGCCGGATGCCCGGGTCCACGCTGCGCCGGGCCGCCCCGCGCTCGTAGTCCCACTCGGTGGTGAGGTTCAGGTCGTGCACGAGGTCGGTCTCGCCGGTGGTGAGCAGGCGATCCACGCGCCAGTGGTCGGCCGAGCGCCACCACACGCGCAGCCGGTTCGACTCGCCGAAGAGGGCCCCGATGTCGGTGAACCGGTCGGTCACCGGCAGCTGGAGGGTGCCGGTGGTCTCGACGTACCCGGAGTAGCCGCGGCCCTCCGAGGCCCGCACCCGGGACAGCAGCTCGGCGGCGCCCACCGCCGGGTCCCCGGCCGGGCGGGCCTGCCAACCCAGGGGCACGCCCACGACCAGCAGCACGAGGGCGGCGACGACCGCCCAGCGCCGGGAACTGGTCATACCGCAATCTACGCCCGGCCGCCTGAGCCGGTTCGACGCGTGACGTGCGGCGTCAGGCCAGGCGGGCGAGGGCCGCGGCGGCCTTCTCGGCGTCGTCGCGGGTCACGTCGAGGTGCGTGACGAGGCGTACGGCGGTGGGGCCGACCGCCGAGACCAGGACCCCCGCCTCGCGGGCCGCGGCGACGAAGTCGGGCGCGTCCGAGCGCGGGACGACCACGATGTTGGTGTCGACGCCGGCCGGGTCAACCCCGCAGGCCTCGGCGAGCAGCCGCGCGTGGGCGTGGTCGTCGGCCAGCCGCTCCACGTGGTGCTCGAGCGCGTGCAGGCCTGCCGCGGCCAGGATGCCCACCTGGCGCATCCCGCCGCCCATCCGCTTGCGCCAGATCCGCGCCTCGGCAACGGCGTCCGCGCTGCCCACCATGAGCGAGCCCACCGGCGCGCCCAGGCCCTTGGAGAGGCAGACCGCCAGCACGTCGGCGACCGCGCCGTACTCCGCGAGCGGGACGCCCGTGGCCACGTGGGCGTTCCAGAGCCGGGCGCCGTCCATGTGGATACCGACCCCGAGGCCGGTGGCGAGCTCGCGCAGGTCGCGCAGGTCCTCGAGCGGGAGCACGGTGCCGCCGGCGAAGTTGTGGGTGTTCTCGACCGAGAACGCCGCGGTGGCCACGAAGAACGGACCCATGTCGGGGGCGTGCATGGACCGGATGGCGGGCAGGTCGACCTGCCCGCGCGAGTGGGTCCACGTCCGCATGGTCAGCCCGGTGTAGGCACCGTGGGCGCCCAGCTCGGCACGGGCGATGTGGGCGCTGGCCTCGCAGAGCACCTCCTGGCCCACCGACACCAGCGAGCGGACCGCGAGCACGTTGGCCATCGAGCCCGTGGGGGTGAAGAGCGCCGCCTCGTGGCCGAGCAGCCCGGCCACGCGCTCCTCGAGGCGGGCGACGGTGGGGTCCTCGCCGTACACGTCGTCGCCGACCTCGGCGGAGGCCATCGCCCGGCGCATCGCCTCGGTGGGTCGGGTCAGGGTGTCGCTGCGCAGGTCGATCACCCGCCCAACCTAACGAGTCGTGCGGTGGGGAGTGCGCCCGGGCGCACCCCTGCCCGCACGACCGCGCCGATCAGGCCTTCCGGAGCATCTCCGCGACGAGGAACGCCAGCTCGAGGGACTGCACCCGGTTCAGCCGCGGGTCGCAGACCGACTCGTAGCGGTTGCCGAGGTCCATCTCGGCCAGCTCCTCGCCGCCGCCGACGCACTCGGTGACGTCGTCGCCGGTCAGCTCCACGTGGATGCCGCCGGGCCAGGTGCCGAGCGAGCGGTGCACGTCGAAGAAGCCCTGCACCTCGTCGATGACGTCGTCGAAGCGACGGGTCTTGTAGCCCGAGGAGGCCTCGAAGGTGTTGCCGTGCATGGGGTCGCAGACCCAGGCCACGTCGATGCCGGCCGCGTTGACCTTCTCCACCAGGTGCGGCAGGCCGTCGCGGATCTTCCCGGCGCCGAAGCGGGTGATGAAGGTGAGCCGGCCCGGCTCGTTGGTCGGGTTGAGCTTGGCGGCCAGCGCCAGCGCGTCGTCCGGCGTCGTGGTGGGGCCGAGCTTCACGCCGATCGGGTTGCGGATGTGGCTGAGCAGCTCGACGTGGGCGTTGTCGAGCTGGCGGGTGCGCTCGCCGATCCACACGAAGTGGCCGGAGACGTCGTAGGGCATCTCGGTGCGCGAGTCGATGCGGGTCATCGCGTGCTCGTACTCCAGCACCAGCGCCTCGTGGCTGGAGTGGAAGTCGACGCGGTGGAACTCGTCGGGGTCGGCGCCGATCGCCTTCATGAAGGTCAGCGCGCGCTCGATCTCGTTGGCCATCGCTTCGTACTGCTGCCCGACCGGCGACTCGCGCACGAAGTCGGTGTTCCAGGTGTGGACCTGGCGCAGGTCGGCGTAACCGCCGGTCACGAAGGCGCGGACGAGGTTCAGCGTCGCGGCGGAGGCGTTGTAGACGTCGACCAGGCGCTGCGGGTCCGGGATGCGCGCGGCCTCGGTGAAGTCGAAGCCGTTGACGGCGTCGCCGCGGTAGGCCGGCAGGGTGACCCCGTCGCGGGTCTCGAAGTCCGAGGAGCGCGGCTTGGCGTACTGCCCGGCCAGGCGGCCGACCTTCACCACCGGCACAGATGCGGCGTAGGTCAGCACGACCGCCATCTGCAGCAGCACGCGCAGCTTGTTGCGGACGTTGTCGGCGGTGACGCCGGCGAAGGTCTCGGCGCAGTCGCCGCCCTGGAGCAGGAACGCCTCGCCGCGGGAGACGGCCGCGATCTTGGCCTTGAGGTCGTCGCACTCACCCGCGAAGACCAGCGGCGGCATGGTGCGCAGCCGGGCGACGGCAGCGTCGACGGCACCCCGGTCGGGGTACGTCGGCTGCTGGGCCGGGCCGAGATCGTGCAGGGCCTCGAGGTCGGGAATGCTCACCGGTCAAGGGTACGCGCGACACGCCGGCGCCCCGAACTGGCGGGACGCCGGCGAGACGGCTGTGACGAGGACGACCCGGGGACTACTCCTCGAGGTGGTCGATGTCGCGGAACCCGGTCTTCTGGGCGCGGACGCCGCGGTTGGTGGCCCACGTCAGGGCCCACAGCACGACGCCGAGCCCGAGCAGGCCGGCCGCGATCTTGTACTGGATGAAGTCGGCCTCGAGCCGGGCCCACGGGCCCAGCAGGTAGGCGCAGCAGACGGCGCCGAGCACCGGCACCACGGTCGGCGCGCGGAAGGTGCCGCGGGCGGGGTCGCGGCGCAGCACCAGGCAGGCGACGTTGACGACGGTGAAGACGGCGAGCAGGAGCAGGGCGGTCGTGCCGGACAGGGCCACGACGATGGTGCTCTCGGCCTGCAGCCGCACCACCAGGATCAGCGCCAGGGCCAGCACGGTCGTGAACGCGATCGCGGTGTACGGCGAGCGGCGCTTGCGCGAGACGCGGCCGAGGCTGCGCGGGAGCACGTCCTGGGTGGCCATGCCGTAGATGAGGCGGCTGGCCATGAGCATGTTGATCAGGGCCGTGTTGGCGACCGCGAAGACCGTCATGAACGGGAAGAACTTGTCGATCGGCAGGTCCGGGGCGCCGACGCGCACCACGTCGAGCAGGATCCCCGCCTCGGGGTTCTTCGGGGCGGCGATGTCGCCGGCCGGGATCACCGCGACCACGGAGATCGCGACCAGCATGTAGATGACGACCGCGATGCCGAGGCCGGTGAGCATCATCTTCGGGAAGATCCGCTCCGGGTTCTTGACCTCCTCGACCATGTTGACCGAGTCCTCGAAGCCGACCATGGAGAAGAACGCGATGGCGGTCGCGATGGTGACGGCCATGAACAGGCCCTTGTCGTCCGGATTCTCGAAGACCGTGATGCGGGAGGTGTCGCCCTCGCCGCTGCCGATCGCCCAGAAGCCGATCGCGATCACGATCGCGAGCGCCGACATCTCGATCAGCGTCAGCACGACGTTGAACTTCACGCTCTCGCCGACGCCGCGCAGGTTGATCATCGCCAGCACCACCATGAACAGCAGCGCCACGGCCAGCGTCGCGCCGTCACCGGTGGGGATGCCCGGCAGCAGCTCGTCGAGCCCGATGAGCAGGTTCTGCGAGAGCAGGCCGGCCGACGTCGAGGCACTCGTGATGCCCGAGCACACCACTGTGAAGGCCACCAGGAAGGTGACGAAGTGGATGCCGAACGCCTTGTGCGTGTAGAGCGCCGCGCCCGCGGCCTGGGGGTACTTCGTGACGAGCTCGAGGTAGGAGTACGCCGTGAGCGTGGCCACCGCGAACGCCACCAGGAACGGCAGCCAGGCGACGCCGCCCACCTGCCCGGCGAGCTTGCCGGTCACGGCGTACACGCCGGAGCCGAGGATGTCGCCCACGATGAACAGCAGGAGGAGCCCCGGCCCCATCACCCGCTTCAGGTCAGGCTCGCGCCCGTTGACGTCCACGTGCTCGGTGGCACTGCTGGTCATGCTTGCCTCCTGATCGGACCGGCTCGACGCTCGGCCGGTTGACCGGACAGTTTTCCCCGGCGGGTGGGGGCCGGAAACCCCCCGGGGGTGCCCGATCTCAGGATTTCCTCAGGATCCGATCGTCCAGCGGCACCGAGGAGCGCCGCAGCGAGGTCGCCGCCAGCCGGGCCAGCTCGCCGTCGTCGAGCCCCCAGGCCCGGCGGCACAGCTCGAGCTCCTCGACCAGGCCGTGCCCCAGGAAGCCCGGGATGTCGGTGCTCACCGTGACCTCGAGGCCCCGCCGCAGGAGACCGGGCAGCGGGTGCTCCGCCAGCGACGGGACCAGCCCGAGCGCCACGTTGGAGCTCGGCGCCATGTCCAGGCAGATCCCGCGCGCTGCCAGCTCGTCGAGGAGGCCGTCCTCCCCCGCGGCCCCGAGCCCGTGGCACAGGCGCTGCGGGTGCAGCGCGAGCGCAGACCGCACCCCTGCGGGGCCGGTGCCCTCACCGCAGTGCGGGACGGCCGGGAGTCCGGCCGCCCGGGCCCGCGCGAACACCGGCGCGAAGGGCTCCAGGGGGTGGGCGGCCTCGTCACCCGCGATCCCGAGCGCGACCACGCCGCGGCCGGCCCACCGCAGCGCCAGGTCGACGGTCGCCACGGCCTCGGCGACCGGGAGGCCGCGGTTGATCCCGAGGACCAGCCCGAGGCGGCCACCGGCCCCGCCGTGACCGGCCCCGTCGAGGAAGGCCTCGACCAGCCCGTCCGCCGGCCCGAGCCGACCGGCGTAGGTCGAGGGCGCGAGGTGCACCTCGCTCCACAGCACCCCGTCCGCGGCCTGCCGGGAGGCCAGCTCGGCCGCGAGGCGGCGTACGTCGTCGAGCGAGCGCACCAGGTCGCGCGCGCCCTCGTAGGCGCGCACGAACTCCGCCTGGCCGCCGAACGGTCCGGCCGGGGGCACCGGGAGGCCCGCCCTCGCGGCGAGCTCCCGGGCCGTGTCGGCCGCGATCGTGGCCTCGAGGTGGAGGTGCAGCTCGGCCTTGGGCAGGGCCCGCAGGTCGAGCCGCTCCCTCAGCACGACCATCGGGGGCTCACAGGTCGTGGCCGACGTACACGCTCTTGGACCAGGTGTAGAAGTCCACGGCGCGGGCGCCCTGCTCCCGGAACGTGTTGGTCGAGGAGTCCCGCACGCCGCCGAACGGGACGTTGAGGTCCAGCCCGGTCGTCGGGCGGTTGACCTTGACCACGCCGACCTGCGCCCTGGCGGCGAAGTCGTGGGCGGTGGCGAGGTCACGGGTGCAGACGCCCGCGGTGAGGCCGTATGTCGAGTCGTTGACCAGTCGCAGGCCCTCCTCGTAGTCCCCGACGTCGACGACCGCGACCACCGGGCCGAACACCTCCTCGCGGGCGATCGGGCTCTCGTGCGGCACGCCCGAGAAGACGACCGGCCGCAGCGCCTGGCCCTCGGGGTCGACGAGGGTCTCCCCCGTCTCGTAGCCGGCGCCTGAGGCGGACGCGATCGCGGCGAGGTCCTTGGCCAGCTGCGCCTCGGAGACCACCGGCCCCATGGTCGTGGCCGGGTCGAGGCCGTCGCCGGTCCGGACGGCGGCCGCGCGCTCACGGAGCAGCTTGAGGAACGTGTCCCGGATGCCCGGGGTCACGTAGACCCGGGAGGTGGCGGTGCACGCCTGGCCGGTCAGCCCGAAGGCGCCTGCCGCGACGGTGGCCGCGGCGGCCTCGGCGTCGGCGTCGTCGAGGACGAGGTAGGCGTTCTTGCCGCCCATCTCGAGCTGGATCCGGGCCCGTCGCCTCCCCACCACCTCCTGCAGGTGGCGACCGACGGCGGTGGACCCGGTGAACGACACCGCGGCCACGCCCTCGTGGGCGACCAGCGCCTCGCCGGCGACGGATCCCTCGCCGTGCACGACGTTGAGGACGCCCGCCGGCAGGCCGGCGTCGAGCAGCGCGGTGGCGAGGTGGTTCACCGAGAGGGGCGTGAGCTCGGCCGGCTTGATCACCACGGCATTGCCCGAGACCAGCGCAGGCGCCATCTTCCAGGCCGGGATGGCGATCGGGAAGTTCCACGGCGTGACCAGGCCGACCACGCCGAGCGGCTCGGAGCGGGTGTGGATGCTGGTGCTCGGGACGACGCTGGGCAGCGTCTCCCCCGTCGAGCGCCAGCCTCCGGCGCCGAAGAAGCGCAGCACGTCGATCGCGCGGCGCACCTCCCCGGTGGCCTCGGCGAGGGTCTTGCCCTCCTCCCGGACCAGGTCGCTTGCGATGTCGGCGTGCCGCTGGCGCAGCAGGTCGGCGGCGTCCATGAGGACAGCGCCCCGGGCCACGGGGGTCAGGGCGGCCCAGCCCGGCTGCGCGGCGGCCGCCGCACCCACGGCGCCGTCCACGTCCGCGGCGGTCGACGACGGCGAGGTCGCCACCACCTCGCCGGGTCGTGCGGGGTTGCGTCGTTCGGTGGCGGACGCGCCGGTCCAGGCGCCGTCGACCAGGTTCTGGGCGTGCTTCGTCACGGGGTTCTCCTCGGGAGGGGTGGCACAGCCTGTCCGTCGGGGGCAGGCGGCAGGTGTTCGGGGACGGGTCAGAGGTGGGCGAGCAGTCCACCGTCGCAGCGCACGAGGCTGCCGGTGACGTAGGAGGCCTGGGCGCTGCACAGGAAGGCACCGACGGCGCCGAACTCGGCCGGGTCGCCGTAGCGGCCCACCGGGATCGCGGCCCGGGACGCGGCCCGGACCTCCTCGACCGGCCGGCCCTGCCGGGCCGCGGCGGCCTCGTCGAGCCGGGTCAGCCGGTCGGTGCCGATGCGGCCGGGCAGCAGCATGTTGACGGTGACCCCGTCGGCCGCGACCTCCGAGGCCAGCGTCTTGAGATACGCCGCGAGCGCGGCGCGGCCCACGTTAGACGCGCTGAGGTTGGCCAGGGGTGCCTCGACCCCGCTGGAGCCGACCGCGAGGATCCGCCCCCAGCCCCGCGCGCGCATCGCCGGGAGGGTCGCCCGGACCATCGCGACGTGCGGGAGGAGCAGCAGCTCGGCGGCCGCGCGGGCACCGTCCGCGTCGAGGTCCTCGGCCCGGCTCGGCGCGGGGCCGGGCCCGTTGAGGACCACGATGTCGGGGTCCCCGAACGCGGACCGCGTCGACTCGAGCAGGGCGTCGACGGCACCGGGCTCGGTCAGGTCGACGGTGAGGCCGACGGCCGAGGGCAGCGAGGCGGCCAGCTCCTCGGCCCGCTCGCCGTTGCGTCCGCAGACGACGACGTTCGCGCCCTCGTGGCCCAGCGCGGTGGCGATCGCGGCACCGAGGCCGCCGGTGGACGCCAGCACCAGCGCCGTACGTCCCTTGATTCCGAGATCCATCAGTGTGCCTCCAGGCGGTCGACGTGGGCGTTCAGGACGGGACGCAGCGAGTCGGGCAGCGAGCGCGCGGGCGGCCGGACCGCGGCCTCGGCGATCAGGCCCCGGCGGCGCAGGCACTCCTTGCGCACCGCCAGCGCGATGCCGACCTGCTGCTCGAAGGTGATCAGCGGCAGGTGGTCCAGCAGCTCGGCGCGACTCTTCTCCGGGTCGGAGGGGTCCCACGCCCGCACGGTCGCGACCAGGGCCTCGGGGAACGAGAACCCGGTCATCGCACCGGCGGCGCCGCAGGCGAGCTCGTCGAGCAGGTTGATCCCGCCCAGGCCGCCGAAGACCGGTACGTCGCAGCGGCCGGTCAGCTCGGCGACCGCCACCGGCGTGGGCGGTGCCTCGGCCTTCACCGCCACCACGTGCGGCGAGCGGGCGGCGAGGTCACCCAGCACGGTGGCGGAGACGGAGACGCCGCTGACCACCGGGTAGTCCTGGACCACGACGTCGGCGCCGCTGGCCTCGTGGACGGCGCGCAGGTGGCTGTCCAGGGTGCGCGCGTCGGCGCTGTTGGCCTGCACCATCACCCCGGCGAGCCGGTCGCCGACCAGCTCGACCGCCATCCGTGCCTCGTCGATGACGGGCGCGGTGGCCAGCGACGTGCAGCCGACCACCAGCGGCAGGTCGGTGCTGTCCAGGACGGTCTCGAGGACGAGGCGGCGCTCGGCCCAGGACAGGCGGGCGGCCTCGCCGAAGACGCCGAGCACGGTGAGCCCGGTGACGCCGGCGGCGTCGGCGTGCTCGACCAGGCGGGCCACGCCACCGTCGTCGACGTCGAGGGTCGAGCCCGAGAACGGCGTGGCCAGGACGCCCCAGACGCCCGGGCGCATCAGCCCGCTCACCGGTCGCTCCAGACGGGCTTGCGCTTCTGCTGGAAGGCGGCGACGCCCTCGTCGGCGTTGGGACTGGTGAGTGCCTCCACCAGGGCGGGGAGCCGCAGGCCCCGGGCCTCGGTGTCGGTGAGGTGGTCGGTGCGGTTGACGATCTGCTTGATCGCCCGCAGCGACGTGGGGGCGCACGCCAGGATGTCGGCCAGCCAGCGGTCGACGGCCTCGTCGAGCTGCGCGGCCGGGACGACCTCGTTGACCAGGCCCATCCGCTGCATCTCCGCAGCCTGCACGCGCCGGCCGGTCAGCAGCACCGACATCGCCTGGGTGTGCGGGATCCGGCGCACCAGCTTCACGATGCCGCCGTCGAGCGGCAGCCGCCCGACCCGGGGCTCGGTGAGCCCGAACTGTGCGTGCTCGGCGGCCACGACGATGTCGGCACCCAGCACGATCTCCATGCCGCCCCCGAAGGCGTAGCCGTTGACGCGGGCGATCACCGGGACGTCGAGGGTGCGGCGCAGGCTCAACCCGGCGAACCCGTCGGGGTCGAGGTCGGCCCAGTAGTCGATGCCGGTCTTGCCGACCCCGGCTGCCGACATGTCGGCGCCGGTGCAGAAGGACCGCTCGCCCGCGCCGGTCACCACGACGGCGTGCACGCCGGGGTCGCGCTCGATCTCGTCCCAGATCTCGGTGCAGCGCCGGGACGACGCCTCGTCCACGGCGTTGAGGACGTGCTGCCGGTCGATGGTCACCCAGGCGACGTGCCCCTTGAGCTCGTAGCGGACCTCGTCGACCCGGGGCTCGGTGCTCCCCGCGCTCATCGGATCACCCCGTCCTCGAGGATCTCGGCGACCCGGTCGTCGTCGTACCCGAGCTCGCGGAGCACCTCGGCGTTGTGCTCGCCGAGCATGGGCGCGGGGCGGCGGGCGTCGTTCGGGGTGCCCGAGAGGCGGATCGGCGAGTTCAGGACCCGCATGGTGCCGCCGTGCGGGTGCTCCATCTCGACCACCATGCCGTTGACCGCGGTCTGCTCGTCGGCCAGCGCCTCCTCGAGGCTGCGGACCGGGGCACACAGGATGTCCTGCTCCTCGAGCCGCGCGACCCAGTGGGCGGTGGTGTCGGTGGCGAAGCGCTCGCGGAAGATCGCCTGCAGCTCGGGCTTGTGCTCGAACTGGCCCTCCAGCGTGTCGTAGCCGGGTCGGGTGGAGAGGTCCTCGTCGAGCTCCAGCGCCTTGGAGATGTCGCGCAGCGGGTTCTCCTTGAAGGCGCCCACCATGCAGACGGCGCCGTCGCTGGTCGGGAAGACCCCGGACAGCGGCATCGCCGCCCAGTTGACCTCGTGGCCGCGGTTGAGCTGGGTCGCGGCCTCCTGCATCTGCATGTGCAGCATGGAGTCGTACATGTTGACCTGCACCTTCTGGCCCTCGCCGGTGCGGTCGCGGGCGATCAGCGCAAGCAGGATGCCCTGGCACAGGTGCATGCCGGTCGTGTAGTCGCACAGCGTGGTCGGGTAGACCGACAGCGGGACGGTGTCGTCGGAACGGCGCCACATCACGCCCGAGTAGGCCTGGGCGATCACGTCCTGGCCGCCCTTGTGGGCGTAGGGGCCCTCCTCCCCGAACCCGGTGCCGGAGGCCCACACGATCGTCGGGTTCACCTCGGTGAGGGCCTCGTAGCCGAAGCCCATCCGCTCCATCACGCCGGAGCGGAAGTTGCTGACGACCACGTCGGCCCGTCGCACCAGGTCGAGGACGACCTCGCGGCCGGTCTCGGTGCGGGTGTCGATGGTCACCGACCGCTTGTTGCGGTTGATCGAGATGAAGATCGGGTTCTCCTGGCCCGCGGGGTCAGGCAGGGAGTTGCGGGACAGGTCACCCCACACGGGACGCTCGACCTTGATCACCTCGGCCCCGTAGTCGGCGAGCATCTGGGTGGCCGAGGGGCCCATGTAGACCTGGGTGAAGTCGAGGACGACGACTCCCTCCAGGGCGCGGGCGGGGGCGTGGGGCGTGGTCATCGGTCGGTCTCCTCGCTCGGGTCGATGGTCGCGTTGGCTGCCGGCTTGTCCCCCGGGTCGGCGCCCTGGTCGCGCATCCGCAGCTGGATCTCGCTGACCGGCACGTCGCGCACCGGCAGCGCCTTCTCCACCGCGATCGCCGCGGCGATCCCGGCGGCCTGGCCCTGGGCCATGCAGGGAGGGATCTCGCGCGACATGCGCTGCGCCTCGGGCGTCGCCGAGTAGTGTCGCCCGGCGACCAGCAGCTGGTCCACGCCGACGGGCAGCAGCGCGCGGTACGGCGTGTAGTAGTCACGTCCCCGGGCGACGGAGTCGGCGAAGTGCCGACGGCTCACGACGTCGTCCTTGGTGACGACGTACTCCCCCTGCAGCAGCCGGGTCTGCCGCACGCCCATCTGCTGGGCGACGTCGAGGACGTAGGCGTTCTCGAAGCCGGGCAGGTCGGCCCGGATCGACTCCAGGGCGTTGCCGATCCGCTCGCGGGCGGCGAACTCGGCGTTGGTCAGCGACTCGGGGTCGGCGCCGTCGAAGCCGGTCATGTGCGGGGTGTTGCACCACACAACTCCGGGCAGCGGCGTCTTGAGCCACCACAGCTCCCAGGCGCCGCCGAGCAGCCGCTTGATCTTCCGGTTCACCGCACGGGCCTCGCGCGGGTTCTCCTGCTCGAACCGCTCCGCAGCGTCGGTGTCCACGCCGCCGAGCCGGAAGACGAGGGTGACGAGGTACTTGTCGTGGACGTAGGGCGTGCCTGTGCGCGAGGCCACGTCGATGTCGCCGGTGGTGTCGATGACGACGTCGCCGAGGATCGCCTGCGGGCCCTGCTTGGTCTCCACCACGACGCCCTTGAGCACGCCGTCGTCCACGATCGGCCGGGAGAACCAGCTGTGCATCCGCAGGTGCACCCCGGACTCCCGGACCAGGTCGATCGAGGTCGACTTCCACGCGTCCGGGTCGAAGGCGACCGCGTAGCAGATCGGCTTCGGGTTGGTGTGGGAGTGGAAGTTGAAGGTCCCCCAGCGGCCCCACTTGTTCCAGAGCTCCTGGGAGGTGGCCCGCTCCTCGGCCGGCGGGTAGACCGCCAGCTTCTTGCGAGCCATCCGCTCGACGTACTCGTCGACGACGCCGGTCACGGTGATCTCGTCGCCGTTGACCATGTCGTCGAGGACGAGCACCATGCCGCCGGACGCCAGGCCGCCGAGGGCGGAGTAGCGCTCGACGAGGGTGACGTCGACACCGCTGCGGGCGGCAGCGACCGCTGCGCTCACCCCGGCCGGGCCGCCGCCCACGACGACCACGTCGCTGCGGCGGACCACGGGGGCGGTGAGCTCGTCGGAGCTGGTGCTGAGGTGGTCCTGGGGTGTCAGGGTGTTCATGGGGTGGTGCTCACTCTCCGGCGAAGGTGCCGCTGTGGCGGCGTGCGGCGGCGTACAGGACAACGCTGATGACCGACAGCGCGGCGGTGTAGACGGGGAAGACCCAGAGCAGGTCGCGGCTCTGCAGCCAGACCAGGAGGTAGGACGCGGTGCCGCCGAAGAGCGCGACGGCCACGCCGTAGCCCAGGCCGGTGCCGGTGGCCCGGCAGTACTTCGGCATCAGGGAGGTCGACACGACGTTGTAGAGGGTCATGTTCGCGACCAGGAGGACGCCGCCACCGAGGAGGACCAGCGTGAAGGTGCTGATGCCGGGGCCGGCGTAGAGCAGCATCAGGAAGACGCCCGGGACGGCCGCGAGGCGGGTGACGACGAAGGCTCGCGAGAGCCGCACCCGGTCGGCGACGCGGCCGGTGACGATCGCGCCGACGAGCAGGATGACGCCGAGCGCCGTGGTGATGCCGAAGACGGTCGTCGGGTTCTCGCCGTACGAGCCGCGGGCCAGGCTCGGCAGGCCGACGTTCCACGCGTAGTTGTAGGCCTGCGCCGCACCGACGACGAAGATGATCGCGGCCAGTCCGAGCCAGTGCCTGCCGACGCCCTTCCAGGCCTCGCCGGTGGTCTCGGACTTCTCCTGCTCGTGCAGCGTCTCCGGCAGCGCCCGGCGCAGGTAGAGGACGAAGAAGCTCAGCGCAGCGCCGAAGAGCAGCGGCACCCGCCAGCCCCACGTGGCCATCGCGTCGCCGCCGATGGCGTAGCTGGTGGCGAAGCTGACCAGGGAGGCGAGCAGGATGCCGACGTTGACGAAGAAGCTGATGTAGCCGGCGGCGCGGCCCTCGTGGCCCTCGGGCATCACCTCGACGGCGTACGCCGTGGACAGCGGCGCCTCGATGCCGGTCGAGAGGCCCTGGAGCAGCCGGCAGACCAGCAGCAGCGCCGGGGCGGCCACACCGATGGACTCGTACGTCGGGAGCAGGCCGATCACCAGCGTGGTGACCGCCATGGTGCCGACCGACCACAGCATCACGCTGCGCCGGCCGATCCGGTCCGCGACGGTGCCGAAGAGCGCGCCGCCGAGGGGGCGCACGAAGAACCCGACGGCGAAGACGGCCAGCGCGTCCAGGGTCGCGGTCACGGGGTCGGAGCTGGCGAAGAAGTGCGGGCCGACGAACGCGGCCAACAGGCCGAAGATCATCCAGTCGTACCACTCGAGGGTGTTGCCCAGGCCGAGCCCGAGCATCGCCCGGCGGGTCGAGGCGGGTCTGGTGGTGGGCGTGGGGGTGGTGACCTGTGCCGTGGCGGGAACGGCCGGTTCCTGGGTAGCGGTCATGGCGAACTCTCCGGTTCGGGGACGGGAGGGCCCTGCGTCAGGGCGCGCTCGGTGGAGCCCGCGGCGACGGGGCGCCCGGGATCGGGAGACGGGTAGGGGGTACCGGGCCGCGAGGGTGCGGCCTGCTCATCTGGGGAGGGAGAAGGGGACTACCAGGTGGGCGGGGTGCTCACCCAGACAGCCGTGCACTCCTCGGAGTCCGAGGGGTTGACGTACCAGTGCGGGATCGTGGAGGCGTAGCGGATCGAGTCCCCCGCGTGCAGGCGGTGCCGCACGCCGTCGAGGTACACGTCCTTCGTGCCGGACAGCACGATGCCGAACTCCTCGCCGTTGTGGCGGTACGGCGTCGCGGTGGTGTCGTAGCCGGGTGGGGTCACCACCCAGTTGGCCTCGAGGGCACCGTTGAGGTCCGGCGTGAGCAGCTCGTAGACACCGCCGTCACCGGCCGCGAGACCGTGGCTGTCGAGGCGTCGCCTCTCGTCCTTGCGGACCACCACACGCTCGGTCTCGTTGGGCTGGAGCAGCTGGCCGACGGGCAGCTGCAGCCCGTGCGCCAGCTGGACGAGGGTCGCGAAGGACGGGTTGCCGTGCCCGCGCTCGATCTGGCTGATCAAGCCGGAGCTGACTCCAGCGAGCTCCGCGAGCTTCTCGGTCGTCAGCTGGCGCTCCTTGCGGAGCGTGCGCACCCGGCTCCCGAAGTCGGCCTGCATGGCCTCCATCGAGACGCCGTCCGTGCTCCTGCTGGTGCCGTTCGTCACGAGCTCTCCTTCGATCTACGTGATGTACAGCATAGGAGTGATCTTCACTATGTCAATGATTTCTTTAGCAAAGTGAAGACGGCCCGATCTCGTAGCGTGCTGGTGGTGCGCGTCGCGACGTTCAACATCCTGCACGGCCGGGTCGGCCCGCGCGGTCCCGTCGACCCGCGCGCCCTCGGCGACGCGGTACGCCGCCTCGACGCCGACGTGCTCGCGCTGCAGGAGGTCGACCGCGACCAGCCCCGTTCGGGCGGTGCCGACCTGACGGCGGTCGCGGCCGCGGCGATGGGTGCGGTCGCCCACCGGTTCGCGCCGGCAGTGACCGGGCTGCCGGGCGACTGGGTGGCCGCGACCGGCTCCGAGGCCGTCGGCACCCCGGCGTACGGGATCGCCCTGCTCAGCAGGCTGCCGGTCCGGTCCTGGTGCACGGTCCGGCTGCGCGCGCCCGGGCGCGAGGAGCCTCGGGTGGCCCTGGTGGCCGAGGTGTCGACCCCGGGCGGGCGGCTGACCGTCGTCGGCACGCACCTGTCGTTCGTGCCGTGGACGGCGGGACGCCAGCTGCGGGCCCTGGCGCGGGAGATCGGCGACTCGCCCAGGCCGTTGCTGCTGCTCGGCGACCTGAACGCCGGCCGGGCACGCGTGGAACGGGTCTCCGGCCTGCGCAGCCTCGCCGACGTCGCGACGTACCCCGCCGACCGGCCGGACCGCCAGCTCGACCACGTGCTCGCCGACGGTCCGCTCCGCGCCGCCGCGGTCGAGGCACCCCGGCTGCCGGTGTCGGACCACCGGGCCCTGGTGGTGGAGCTGGCCGGTCCCGACCAGGGCTGAGGGGATCAGCCGAAGAAGACCTGGGCCTCGGCGTACTCCTCGGGGCTCACCAGCTTGAGCTCACCGGTGCCCTCGATCAGCGGCACCCGGATGATCTTGGTGCCGCGCAGCGCCATCATCTTCCCGAAGTCGCCCTCGGCCACCGCGTCGATGGCCTGCAGGCCGAACCGGGTGGCCAGCCAGCGGTCGAAGGCGGTCGGGGTGCCGCCGCGCTGGGTGTGTCCCAGCACCACCGCACGCGCCTCCTTGCCGGTCCGGGTCTCGATCTCCGAGGCGAGCCGCTCACCGATGCCGCCGAGGCGGACGTGCCCGAAGGCGTCCTTCTCCCCCGTCAGCAGCGTCATGTCGCCCCCCTCGGCGGGCACCGCGCCCTCGGAGACCACGATGATCGGGGCGTAGCGCGTCTCGAAGCGCTCCTCGACGTAGGCGCACAGCGCGTCGATGTCGAACGGATGCTCGGGGATCAGCACGGCGCTCGCGCCGCCGGCGATGCCGGAGTGCAGGGCGATCCAGCCCGCGTGGCGGCCCATCACCTCGACGACGAGCACCCGGTGGTGGGACTCCGCCGTCGTGTGCAGCCGGTCGATGGCCTCGGTGGCGATGTTCACCGCCGTGTCGAAGCCGAAGGTGAAGTCGGTGCCGGACAGGTCGTTGTCGATGGTCTTCGGCACGCCGACGACGTTCACACCCAGGTCGGCCAGCTTGGTGGCGACCCCGAGGGTGTCCTCACCGCCGATGGCCACGAGGGCGTCGACGCCGTCCTTGGCGAGATTGTCCTTGATCCGCTCGACGCCGTTCTCGATCTTGAACGGGTTGGTCCGCGACGAGCCGAGGATGGTGCCGCCCCGGGGCAGGATGCCGCGGCACTGCTCGATCCCGAGCTCCATGGTCACGCCCTCCAGCGGGCCGCGCCAGCCGTCGCGGTAGCCGACGAACTCGAAGCCGTGCTGGCGCACGCCCTTGCGGACCACCGCCCTGATCACGGCATTCAGTCCGGGACAGTCCCCGCCTCCGGTCAGCACTCCGACGCGCATGTGCACTCCTCGATTGGATCGTTCAACAAGGGAGTTCTCGACTCTAGTGGCCGGGCGGGCGCCCGGCCAGACCAGGCTCAGCCCGCGAGCGAGACCACCGCGGCGGCCGCGCCGAGCCCAGCGGGCATCCCGAGGACGGCGAGCCCGGCGACGGGCAGCCAGCCGCCCACCACGGACCGGTCGGTGGGCAACCGTTCGGTGCGCCAGCGGGGGTCGGCCTCGATCGCGACGATCCGGTCGGGGGTCGCGCCCGCGATCTCGCCGCTCCCGCGTCCCACCTCGGCACGCAGGGCCCGGTCCGCGCGGCGGATCCGCAGCGTGAACACCAGGGCGGACCCCACGGTGACCAGAACCCGAGGACCAGCAGCGCGACCACCAGCCGGAGCCGACCGGGGCTGGCCGCGAGCGTGCTGCCGAACATCAGCCCGACCCCGAGCATCTGTCCGAACAGGTACGCGCGGGTCTGGCCCGAGAGGTCGTTCAGCACGAGCCAGGCCTGACCGCTGCCGGTGTCCACGAACCGGGGTCAGGCGGCGACCGGCTCCTCGGCGCGGTTCGTCACCGGCCGCGAGGCGTGCGGGAGGGTGGTCCCGAGCCGGCTGGCCAGCAGCCCCCCGACGAGGGCCACCGCGACCATGGCCAGCCAGATCGGCGCAGCACCCCGGTCCAGCAGCCAGGCGAACGCCACCGGGGCGACGGTGCTGGCGAGGTTCCACGCCAGCTGGATGAGCGAGAGGTAGCGACCGCGCAGGTGCTCGGGTGCCGCCTCGGCCGACAGGGCGCCGTGCACCGGGCCACCGAGCATCTCCCCCACCGTGTAGACGACCGACCCGAGCAGGACGACCACCGTGGCCAGGGCGACCGAGAGCCGGCTGGCGCCGAGCATGACGACGAACGACGAGGCGAACACGGCGTTGGTCAGCACCAGCACCCGCCAGCGCCGCGCACCGGTCATCGCCCGCACCGCCAGGCCCTGGCCGAAGCCGACCATCACGGTGTTCAGCGTGAACACTGCTCCGGTCACCCAGCCCGGCAGCCCGAGCACCGTGGTGGCGTACACCGGCATCGCGAAGTTCAGCACCATCATCGAGGTGGAGTAGGCCAGCTGGGTCACCCACAGCAGCCGGTAGGGCCGGTCCCTGAGCACCACCCCCCAGGCGCCCTCGGGGCTGCGGTGCCCGGTCCGGGGTGTGGGAGGCACCGCCAGCAGCAGCACGAACGCGAAGGCGAAGGAGACCGCGTTGGCGACCACCACCGCGGCGTACGCCGTGGTCGTGCCGATCGTGATCGCAAAGCCCGACAGCAGCCCGCCGAGGGCGAACCCGACGTTGCGCAGCGCCCCGAGGAAGCCGAACCACTTCTCGCGCTCCCCCGGCACCGAGATCGCGGCGACGATGTTGCCGTAGGAGCCCCAGAACGCCGTGCGTCCCACGGTGACCACGACCGTCCAGAGCGTCAGCGCGACGAACGAGTCGGTGAACAGGTACGCCGCGAAGCCGACCGCCTGCAGGGCGTTGCCGGCGAGCAGCACGTGCTTGGCGCCGTACCTGTCGACGAGGCCGCCGAGCAGCGGACCGGCCGGCAGCGCGACCGCCGAGGCGAGCGAGATCGCCGCGCCGACCTGCACGAGGGACAGGTCGGTCGTGACCAGGAAGTAGAGCACGCAGACGGGCATGAACACGCCGCTGCCGACGGCGTCCACGGCGATCGCGGTGACGAAGCGGCGGTGATCGCCGACGGAAGGGAAGCCGAGTCTGTCGAGCACCCCTGCATCCTGCTTCTTCAACCCCACTTCAAGGCAACCGCATTTCGCCGGGACGGCACTAGGGTCGCGGCATGACGTTCTCGATCGTGGCCCGTTCCGCCGACGGTGAGTCCTGGGGTGTCGCCGTCGCCTCGAAGTTCCTCGCCGTCGGATCCCTGGTCCCCGCCGCCGTCGCCGGCGTCGGCGCGATCGCGACCCAGGCCGACGCCAACGTGGCGTACAAGGGCCAGGCCCTCGCCCACCTCGACGACGGCGCCACCGCGGCCGTGGCGCTCCAGCGGCTGCTGGAGGACGACGAGGGCCGCGACCACCGCCAGGTCGGCATCGTCGACCTGGACGGGAACGCCGCCACCCACACCGGGCACGCCTGCCTGGACTGGGCCGGCGGCGTCACCGGAGAGGGGTACGCCATCCAGGGCAACATCCTGGCCGGGGTGCAGGTGGTCGAGGCCATGGAGCAGGCGTGGCTGGCGTCGGCCGAGGACGCCCCGCTGGCCCAGCGGCTGCTCGCCGCGCTGGCTGCCGGTGACGCCGCGGGCGGCGACAGCCGCGGCCGGCAGTCGGCCGCGCTGCTCGTGGTGCGCGAGGGGGCCGGCTACGGCGGGCTCGACGACATCGCGGTCGACTTGCGCGTCGACGACGCCGCGTCCAGCGGGGGCGACCCGATCGACGAGCTGGCCCGGCTGCTGGACCTCAGCGAGCTCTACCTGACCGCCTCGACCGAGGAGGAGAAGGTGCCGGTCACCCCCGAGATCGAGCGCGAGCTCGAGGAGTTCGCGCACGCCGGGGGCCACCGCGACTTCCACGCCTGGGTCGGCACCGAGAACTACGAGATGCGGGTGGCCCCGGACCTGTCCTGGATCGACCGGCGGATCCTCGAGGTCGTGCGTGGGGGCCGCGGCGGATGAGCGTCCTCGCGATCGACGCCGGCACCACCGGCGTGACCGCGGTCGTCGTCGACGGGGCCGGCTCGATCCTGGCCTCCGGCCTCCAAGAGCTCGACCAGCACGTCCCGCAGCCGGGCTGGCTGGAGCACGCCCCGGAGGAGATCTGGCAGGCGACGCTCGCGGCGACCCGCGAGGTGCTCCGCCAGGTCGACCCCGGTGGGCTGGAGGGGCTCGGCATCACGAACCAGCGCGGGACGATCCTGCTGTGGGACCGGGAGACCCTCGGCTCGCCACGCAGGGCGATCGTGCGGCAGGACCGCCGTACCGCCGACATCTGCACCCGCCTGCGCGACGCCGGCCACGAGGAGCGGGTGGCCGAGCTGACCGGCCTCCGGCTGGATCCCTGCTCCTCGGCCACCAAGCTCATGTGGCTCGCCGAGCACGAGCCGCACACGTGGGCGCTCGTGCAGTCCGGGAGGTACGCCCTCGGCACCGTCGACTCCTACCTGGTCGCCCGGATGACCCGCGGGACCTACCACGTCACCGACGTCTCGAACGCCAGCCGCACGCTGCTTCTCGACCTGGCCGGGGGCGAGTGGTCCGACGAGCTCTGCGCGCTGTTCGGCGTGCCCCTCGACGCGCTGCCCGAGCTGGTGCCGAGCTGGGGCGAGGTCGCGACGACCGACTCCCGGTCGTTCCTGGGCCTGTCGCTGCCGATCGCGGGCATCGCAGGCGACCAGCAGTCGGCCCTCGTCGGCCAGACCTGCTTCGACGAGGGCGACGCCGCGTGCACCCAGTGGTCCGTCCTCGCCAACACCGGCACCGCCCTGGTGCGCTCGGACGCGGGACTGCTGTCGACCGCGGCCTGGCGCTCCCCCGACGGCGGGCTGACCTACGCGCTGGAGGGCGAGACCGCCGGGGGCGTCGCGACCGCTGACGACCTGTGCGACCTGCTCGGGCGGATGCCGACGGGGTCCGTGCTGCGCATCGACGGCGTCCCCGCTGCCGACGACCGGCTCTGCCAGGACCTGGCCGACCGGACCGCGATCCCGGTCGAGCGGTCGTCCGGCACGGGCAGCACCGTCCTCGGGGCGGCCTTCCTCGCCGGCCTCGGCACCGGGGTCTGGTCCTCGACCGACGAGCTGCGCCAGGTCCGGCGTCTCGACCGCCGCTTCGAGCCCAGCGACCGAAGCCACGCCGATTTCGACGGATAGTCCGGCACGTTTCACGGAGACGGCCCCGGCCGCCACGAGGAGAACGTGCCGGACTATCCCTTCAAAGCCCAGAACGTGCCGGACTATCCGTTCAACTTCCTCAGGGCCGCCGCGGCGGCGTCCCGGGCTCGGGTGGCGTCGGCGACCGCCGCCTCGGCCTCGGAGCGGGCGTCCTCCGCCTCCTCGACCTCGTCGTCGACCTCCTCGGCCTGTGCCTCGAGGGCGGCCAGGCGCCGGCGCAGCTCGTCGATCTCGCCCTGGACCTGCAGGCTCCGCGCCTCGAGCTCGCCGACCCGGGCCGAGGCCGCCTCCAGCTCGCCGGTCGCGGCCTCCAGGGCGGCGTCGGCCTCGGCCAGCTCCTCGCGGGCCGCGGCCAGCGCCTTCCGGTCCGCCTCGGGGTCGGGTACGACGTGCAGCTCGGGCCGCGGCGCGGGCTCGGCGTCCCGGGGCGTCGCCGTGAACCCGAGCGCCTCCGGCACCGCCACCGCCGACGTGAGGTCGACGGCGTCCACACCGGTGGCCGCGAGCGCGGTGACCAGCAGCCCGCTGCGCACTGCGCGGCCGCAGTCCTCGTCGAGGATCGCCGCGGTCAGCGTGGCCTCGACCTGGTCGGACACCGCGGACGTGACCCGCTGCCCCGCCTCCGCCGCGACCGCCCGCGCCCGTGAGGCCACGGCCGCGGTCAGCTGCCGGCGCTGGCGGGTCAGCGCCCGCAGCTCGTCGCCGGCCAGGCCCGCCTGCGCGGCGCGCAGCGCGCCCCCCACCGCCAGCACCTGACCCACCTGCTCGGCCTCGCGGCGCACCAACAGGTTGACCACCCAGGCGGCCACCGACGGCTTGCGCAGCGCCTTGACCCGGGCGGAGAGCTCCTTGTCCGTGCCCTTCAGCTCCTTCGCGTGGGCGTCACGCGCCGGGGTGAACTCCGGCAGGCCGAGCCCGTAGAGCTCGTCGGCGACGGCGAGCAGCGGGTCCGGCTCCGAGTCAGCCACGTCCCGGCTCCCCGGCCGGCTCGTCGAGCCCCTGCTCGATGGCGTAGCGGGTCAGCTCGACGCGGTTGTGCATCTGGAGCTTGCGCAGGGTGTTCTGCACGTGGTTCTGCACGGTCCGGTGGGAGAGCACCAGCCGCTCGGCGATCTGCTTGTAGGACAGCCCCTTGGCGACCATCCGCAGCACCTCGGTCTCGCGCTCGGTCAGCTCGGGGCGGTGTGCGGGGTCGTCGTCGGCCGCTGCCGGCCCGGCCCCCGAGAGCCGCCGGAACTCGCCCAGCACCAGCCCGGCCAGCCCGGGGGTGAACACGGTGTCGCCGGCGGCCACGCGGCGCACCGCGGTCAACAGCTCCTCCCGCGACGCGGACTTCACCAGGTAGCCCGTGGCGCCCGCCTTGACCGCCGCCAGCACGTCGGCCTGCTCCCCCGAGGCCGACAGGATCAGCACCCGCGCGCCCGGGTCCTGGCGGATCACCTCGGCCGTGACCTCGACACCGCCGGGCTCGGGGATCTGCAGGTCGAGCACGACCACCCGCGGGCGGGTGGCCGCGAACCTCGCCAGCGCCTCGCCGCCGCTCGCCGCGACCGCGACGACGTCGAACCCGGCCGCCGCGAGGTCGCGCTCGACCGCGTCGCGCCACATCGGGTGGTCGTCGACCACCATGATCCTCACCGGCTCGTCCACCCGTCGCCCCTCACGCCTCGCCGGCCGCCCGTCCCGGGCAGCGCGTCACTGGCCGCGACTGTAGCGACCCCGACGGTGCAGGAGGGGTACGTCGTCCTCCCCCACCTCCACGTGCTCGACGGTGCAGGCGACCAGCGTCGACCAGCCGACCTCGGTCGTCGTCTCGAGCGCCACGCCCAACCAGGTCGGCGCGGTGAGCAGCCGCGGCCCCCACGGCGTCGGCCCGAACTCCCCGGTGCGGAACGGCCCGCCCGGCGCCGGCGCCGTGCCGGCGAACGCCTCGGCGAGGTCGCGGTGCGCCCACTCGAGCAGCTGCACCACCGCCCGCCGGGTCCGTCCCAGCACGTCGGCCAGGTCGGAGTCCGGGTCGACCAGGGCCAGCACGCGCGCCGGCTCACCGCCCGCGACCATGAGGGACGACACCGTGAGGCCGGCGCGGCCGTGCTCGTCCCCGGACGTCCACAGGCTCACCGCGCCGCCGAGCCGGCCGCGCCACCGGCGGACCGGGTCCGGCTCGGGGTCCAGGAACGGGTGCTCGCTGTGGATGGTCACGCAGGCGAGGGTACGGCGGCCGTCGTACCCACCGCGCCGCGGCAGCTGGCCCGGTCGGGCCATCGACACCCCCACCCACCGGTCCTAGCGTCGGAGCATGCCCCGGCTGGCCGTGCTCGGCGGGTCCGTGGTGGGTGCCGCCACGGCGCTGCTGTTCGCGCGCAGCGGCTGGCGGGTGACGGTGGTCGACCCGGAGCACAGCCGTTTCAGCTCGGACCGGGACACCGTCGAGCCCCGGCCCGGCGCGCCCCATGCCGTGCAGGCGCACGGATTCATGGCCCGGGCGTGGCACGAGCTGGCCACCCGGCTCCCCGACGTGGCGACCGCGGTGACGGACGCCGGCGCCCCGGTGGTCCGGCTCGGTGACATGGTGCCCCCGCCCCTCCTCGACGGCGGCCGCCCCCGCGACGACGAGCTCACCACCCTGCGCTGCCGCCGCGTCACGCTGGACCGCGTCGTCGGCCGGGCGCTGGCCGCGGAGCCGGGCGTGGAGGTGCTGCACACCCGCGCCACCGGCCTGGTCCTCGACGAGGCGGGACCGCTCCCCCGCGTGCGGGGCCTCGGCCTCGCCGACGGCGGCGACGTCGAGGCCGACGTGGTGGTCGACGCCGGCGGCCGGCGCTCGCCCGTGCCGGGCTGGCTCGCCGGATTCGGCCATCCGCTGGTGGAGCAGGTGGACCCGAGCACGGTGCGCTACTACACCCGGCACTTCCGGGTCGACCCGGCCCGCGCCCCACGGCCGAACCGCGGCTACCTCGAGGCCCACGAGTACCCGAGCTTCCTGCAGCTGCTGTTCCTCGGCGACAACGACACCGCGATGCTGGCGCTCTGCGTCCACGACGGCGACCCGCTCTTCAAGCAGGTCCGCGACGAGGACGCCTTCACGGCCGTGGCCCGCGGCAACACCGGTCTCGCGACCTGGCTCGACGCGATGCAGCCGACCACGCCCGTGTTCTGCCTGGGCTCGCTCGACAACCGCTTCCGCAGCACCGTCCGCGACGGTCGGCCGGTGGTGCTGGGGCTGCACCAGGTCGGCGACTCCCTGGCGATGACCAACCCCACGCGCGGCCGCGGCATCGCGATGGGCCTGGCCGGCGCCGGAGCGCTCCACGACCTGCTGGCGGCCGGACCGGACGACGATGCGACGGTCGCCCTCGCTGCCTGGCAACGGCGGGTGCTCGCGGTGTACTACCGCGAGGCCACCGCGACCGACGCGGCGGTCGGCCGCAAGCTCCGCGCCGCCGTGGAGGGCGTCCCGGCCCCGGCCAACGCACCCGACGTCGAGCTCCCGGACGGCCACCCGATCGGTGCGAGGGACCTCGAGCGAGCCGCCGGCAACGACCCGGACCTGTTCCGGATCGTCATGCGCGCCTCGATGGTGATGGACGACGACCGCGTGGTCGCGCGCCGGGAGACCACCGCACTGGCCCGCTCGGTGCTGGGCCGGCTGCCTCCCGCCGACCCGCCCCCGCCGCCAGCAGCGGACGGGCTGCACGACCGCGACGAGCTGGCCCGGCTGCTGGCGACCGTCGCCTGAGCCCTCAGGGGCGAGGGACGCAGATCTCCCACTCGGTGCCGAACGAGCCGGTCGTCAGGGTGGCGGTGCCACCGAGGTCGACCACCCTCCCCCGGATCGACTCGACCACGCCGAGCCGTCCCTCCCGCTCGGCCTCGGCCAGCCGGCCCGCCGGGATCCCCGGCCCTTCGTCCCGGACGCTCAGCTCCAGCCGGTCGGGCAGGCTCTCGAGCAGCACCCACGCGTGCGCGTCGGGGCCGACGTGCCGGGCCACGTTGTCCAGGCACGCCTCGACGACGGCGACCAGCTCGCGCGCCACCGGCGCCGGGAGCGGTACGGCGTCCGCAGGCGCGGCCACGCTGACCGGCCGGGTCGCCTCCAGCCGGGCCAGGGCGGCGGCCAGGTCCGTCGGTCGGTCGACCCCGGCCGGGGCGGGACCGACGGCGTCCTGGTTGCGGACCAACGTCCGCAGCGCCGCCTCCTGCTCGCCGGCGAGCCGACCCAGCTCGGCGGCCTCGCCGCCCAGCTCGGCGCCGCGACGCTGGACCAGCGCCAGCACCTGCAGGACGCCGTCGTGCACGGCACGCGCCAGCCGGGCCCGCTCCGCGGCCGCTGCCGCCGCCCGCTCCGCCTGGTCGCGCTCGTCGGCCATCTGCTGGAGCGAGCCGCTCATGAAGCCGACGACCGGGCCGCCGATGAGGAGCAGGAAGACGTTGCCGTAGTTGGCCTGGGTCAGCTCGGTGCGCACGGCCAGGTCGGCGGCGGCGAGCACCAGGCCGGCGACCAGCCCGCCGAGCCACCGCCAGTGCACCGCCCAGGCCAGCAGGGCGCCCATCACCCAGAAGCCCGGGACGGTGGCCTGCATGCCGTCCCCCTTGACGACCGGCGAGAGCAGCACCAGCGCCACGGCGACGGCCAGGTCGAGGACCAGCAGCAGCGGCGTGCGGCGGGCCGGGGCGGCGTACGCCCACAGCGCGACGCCGGTCCAGGCGAGCATCAGCGCGACGCAGAGCGCCCCGGCCACCGGGTGGGCGAAGTTGTCGGCACGCCAGAGGTTGAGCGCGACCGCGTTGACCAGGACGACCACGCGCAGCACGGCCAGCGCGCGGAGCAGCCGGCTCTCGACCGCGACCGCTGCCGGGCCCGACCCGAGGGGGGCGGATCCGTGGGAGGTGGCGGTCAGGACGCCTTCTTCTGCTCGTCGGCGGCGGTGGCGTCGGCGGCTTCCTTCTCCAGCCGCTTGGACTCCTCCTTGGCCCGGCTGGCGTACATGTCGACGTACTCCTGCCCGGAGAGCCGCATGATCTCGTACATGATCTCGTCGGTGATCGAGCGCAGGATGTAGCGGTCGTTCTCCATGCCCTCGTAGCGCGAGAAGTCCAGCGGCGTGCCGAACCGCACCACGGGGCGCGTGAACGAGCCGAACTTCTTGCCGGGCGGGGCGACCACGTCGGTGCCGACGACGGCGACCGGGATCACCGGCACGCCCGTCTCCAGCGCGAGCCGGGCGACGCCGGTCTTGCCGCGGTAGAGGCGGCCGTCGTGCGAGCGGGTGCCTTCGGGGTAGATCCCGAAGAGCCCACCCTCGCCGAGGACGCGCTTGGCCGACATCAGGGCGCCGGCCGCGGCGTCCGCGCCGGAACGGTCGATCGGCACCTGGCCCGAGCCGGAGAAGAAGGTCTTCTGCAGCCACCCCTTGACCCCGCGGCCGGTGAAGTACTCCGCCTTGGCCACGAAGGTGACCCGCCGCGGCAGCGTGAGCGGCATGAACAGCCAGTCGGCGTAGGAGAGGTGGTTGCTGGCCAGGATCGCCGGCCCCTCCGCGGGGACGTTCTCGGCCCCGGAGACCCGCGGCCGGAACACCAGCCGGAGCCACGGACCGAGGGCGACCCACTTCAGGAACCAGTAGAACACCGTTGACCTCCACACCCTGCGCTGCCGCCCGATCGGACCGTTGCTGCGAAGCCTACTGCCGAGTTGCACTCGTCCGGACCTGCGCGCGCGAAGGGGTGCGCTGGGGCACAATGCGCGCATGGCGATCGACGCTCTCCACTCCCCCCTCTCGGCCGCGGCCCGACCCGAGCTGACCGGCGGGCGCCGGGTCGGCGTGCTGCTCAGCCACGGGTTCACCGGCTCGCCGGCCTCGATGCGGCCGTGGGCCGAGCACCTCGCCGAGCTCGGGTACGCCGTCGAGATGCCGCTGCTCCCGGGCCACGGCACCACCTGGCAGGAGATGAACCGCACCACCTGGGCCGACTGGTACGCCGAGCTGACCCGGGCCTTCGACAAGCTCGCGGCCGAGAACGACGGCGTCGTGGTCGCCGGCCTGTCCATGGGCGGCGCGCTGGTGCTGCAGCTGGCCGCGGACCGGTCCGACCGGGTCGCGGGCGTGGTCGTGGTCAACCCGGCCGTGGCGACCAAGCGCCTCGACGTGAAGCTGCTGCCCGTGCTCAAGCACGTGGTCCCGTCGTTCCCCGGCATCACCAACGACATCAAGAAGCCCGGCGTCGTGGAGCACGGCTACGAGCGCACCCCGCTGCGGGCCGCGCACTCGATGTTCCGCGCCTGGCCGACGCTGGTGGCCGACCTGCCCCGCGTCACCGCCCCGCTGCTCTACTTCCGCTCGACCGTGGACAAGGTCGTCGACGAGTCCTCCGAGCCGCGGATCCTGGGCGCGGTGTCCTCGCGCGACGTGACCGTCCGCCGTCTCGAGAACAGCTACCACGTGGCGACCCTCGACAACGACGCCGACCTGATCTTCGACGAGTCCGCCGCCTTCGTCGCCCGCGTCACCGCATCCTGAGGAAAACCAGGTGGGCGCGGTGGTCCCGTGCCCAGCCAGGACCTACCCTCGACGGGTGCAACCCGACAGCGAGGACGAGGCCTGGCGCGCGATCGTCGAGAACTACGGCGACCGTCCCGAGCTCGACGACGTCGAGCCGGCCCAGCCCGCCCCCGGACCCTCCGGTGACGTCGACCTGCCCGAGCGGGAGCCCGCGCGGGAGCCCGAGCCGGAGCCGGAGGCGGAGCGCTTCGTCCCCCCGCCGCCACCGCCGCTGCCCCACGTCACCCCCGACCGGCTGGTCGCCTGGGGCGGGGTCTTCGGCGCGCCCGCCATCCTGCTCGTCGCGCTCCTCGCTGGGCTCCACTTCACCTCGTGGATCGGCTACCTGCTGGTGGCGTGGTTCGTCGGCGGGTTCGTCTACCTCGTCGTGCGGATGCCTCGCGAGCCGCGGGACCCGTTCGACGACGGCGCGCGACTGTAGGCCCTGGGAGCCCGCGCGGGACGTGCCCTAGGCTCGCCCCGTGAGCGAGAGCGAGACCGTCGAGATCAGCGGCCACCTGATGGACCACGGCATCCTGTCCCGGGTGCTGGACGACATCCGTGAGTACAGCGGCGACTACACCATCGACCGGTTCGACGTCGGTCGGGAGACCGACGACACCTCCCATGCGGTCATCACGGTCACCGCTGACGACGACGAGGCACTGCAGCGGCTGCTGATGCGGCTGCAGACCCGCGGCGTCAACATGGTCGACCCCGGCGAGGCCGACGTGGCCGTGACGGAGACCGACGGCGTCTTCCCCGACGGCTTCTACTCCACGACCAACCTCGAGACGCGGGTCCGGGTCGACGGGCGCTGGCTCAACGTCGCCAACCCCGAGATGGACTGCGGCCTGGTGCTCGAGCGGGACGCCCACGGTGCCCCCCACCGGGTCTACACCCTGCCCATGTCCGACGTCCGGGCCGGCATGCTCGTCGTCTGCGGCGCCGCCGGCGTCCAGGTGAGCGTGCCGAAGCCCGACAAGACCGCGGGCAGCTTCGGCTTCATGGAGTCCGACGTGTCCTCGGAGAAGCCGCAGGCCGTGCTCGTGCGGCAGGTCGCCGACGGCATGCGCGAGGCGAGGGCCGCGGGCAAGAAGGTGCTGTGGGTCGGTGGCCCCGGTGTCGTCCACACCGGCGCCGCGCCGGCCATGGTCGCGATGGTCCACGCGGGCTTCGTCGACGTGCTCTTCGCCGGCAACGCGCTGGCCACGCACGACATCGAGTCCGCGCTCTACGGAACCAGCCTGGGCGTGGACCTCGCCATGGGCAGCGGCGTCGAGCACGGCCACGAGCACCACATCCGCGCGCTGAACACCATCCGCAAGGAGGGCTCGATCGGCGCCGCGGTCGAGTCCGGCGTGCTGACCGGCGGCATCATGCACGCCCTGGTCACCCACGGCAAGGAGTTCGTGCTGGTGGGGTCGGTCCGCGACGACGGTCCCCTCCCCGACGTCTACACCGACGTGATCGAGGGCCAGCGCGCGATGCGCGCCCACCTCACCGACGTGGGGTTCTGCCTGATGGTCGCGACCATGCTGCACTCGGTCGCGACCGGCAACATCCTGCCGGCGTCGATTCCGCTGGTCTGCGTCGACATCAACCCCGCGACGGTCACCAAGCTCGCCGACCGCGGCTCCTCGCAGGCCCGCGGCATCGTCACAGACGTGGGGCTGTTCCTCGAGCAGCTCGCCGTAGAGCTCGTCCCCGACTACCGGCGCTCCTGAGCCAACGGCTCTCGCCGCGTACGACGGTCCGCACGAGGTCGGCGGCCCCCACGGCGCCGGCCTCGGACCCCAGCGTGGCCCGCAGCACGGGCGGGACCACCCGGTGGCCCACGCCGACGAGCGAGCCGCCCAGCGCGGTGCGGGCCGGGTCCAGCAACAGCTCTCCCGCCGCGGACAGCCCGCCGCCGACCACCACGACCTCGGGGTCGAAGGCGGCCACGAGGTTGGCCAGGCCGACACCGAGCCAGTCCCCGACGGAGGCGAACGCCTCCAGCGCGACCGGGTCGCCCGCCTCGGCCGCGGTCGTGACCATCGGGCCGGTGAGCTGGTCGACGTCCCCGCCGCAGAGCTCCTGGAGGCGCGCCGAGCGCGTGAGCCGCGCCCGGGCGAACCGCGCCAGGGCGTTGCCGCTGGAGTACTGCTCCCAGCAGCCGCGGCCGCCGCACTCGCAGGGCAGCCCGTCCGGCACGACCTGCATGTGCCCGAACTCGCCCGCCATGCCGTTGCTGCCCCGGTGCACCCGCCCGTCGATGACGACGGCGCCGCCGATGCCGGTGCCCAGGGTCACGACGATGCTGTCGCTGGCGCCCCGGGCCGCGCCGTAGGCACACTCGGCCCGGGCCGTGCAGTTGGCGTCGTTGTCGAGCACGACCGTGGTGTCCCAGCGCTCCATCAGCCGGGCCCGGACCTCCTCGCCGCGGAACGGCAGGTGCGGGGCGAACATCACCCGCTCCCCCGCCGCGTCGACGAAGCCGGCCGCGGCGATGCCCACGCCGTCGACGCGGCGGCCGCGGGCGACGTCCCGGACGGCCTCGGTGAGCGCGTCCTCCACCACGGTGGAGTCCACGGTGCGACCCGGGGTCGAGCGGCGGGCGGTGCGCACCAGCCGGCCCGAGGTGGACACGGCGGCGGCCAGCACCTTGGTGCCCCCGACGTCGACGCCGATGAAGAGCGGCACGGCTAGCTCCGCGCGAGGTCGGCAGCGCCGATGAGCCCCGCCCGGTTGCCCAGCCGCGCCTTGCGGATCTCCAGGCTCGGCCGGAAGTCCCGGTCGGGCATCTGCGCGGCGAAGGCCGTCCGGATCGGGTCCAGCAGCAGCTCGTCTGCCTCGCTGACCCCACCGCCGATGACGACCACCGCGGGGTCGAGGACCTCGGTCAGCGACGCGATCCCCTCGCCGAGCCAGGTGCCGAGGACGGCGAGCTGGCCGACTGCGAACCGGTCACCGGCCCGGGCCGCCTCGGTGACCAGCGGCCCGGTGATCTGCTGCGGGTCGCCACCGGCGCGCTCCAGGAGCCCCGCGGCCGATGCGGAGCCCCGGGCGGCCGCGGCCCGCACCTCCCGGACCAGCGCCGAGCCGCTGGCGTACTGCTCGAAGCAGCCGTGCTTGCCGCAGCCGCACAGGATGCCGTCGGGGACGACCCGCATGTGGCCGATCTCCGCGCCGACACCGAACGCGCCGCGGTAGAGCGCCCCGTCCAGGACGAGGCCACCGCCGACGCCGGTGCCGACAGTCACGAGCAGCAGGTCGTCGACGTCGTGGCCGGCACCGAAGCGGAACTCGCCCCACGCGGCCGCGTTGGCGTCGTTCTCGATGACGACCGGCAGCTCGACGCGCTTCTCGAGGTCGGTCCGCAGGTCCACGTTGCGCCAGGCCAGGTTGGGGGCGAACAGCACCACGGAGCGCGCCTTGTCGACGTAGCCGGCGGCGCCCACGCCCACCGCCTCGATCCGGTGGCGGGACGCGAACTGCGCGACCAGGTCGGCGATCGCCGACTCGATCGCCTCGGCATCGGTCGCCGGGGACTCCACCCTCAGCTCCTCGAGGATGTTCCCGTCCTCGTCGACGACCCCGCCGGCGATCTTGGTGCCACCGACGTCGATCCCACAGGCCAGCGTCATTCGTCGTCCTCCTCGGGCCAGGCCCCGTCCGTGTCGTCATCCAGGTCGATCCGCTCGACCCCCGCGTCGTTGTCCCGGCCCCTGTCCGGCACCGTCGTCGCGAGCATCCCGGCCGCGGCCTGCAGCAGCGACGACGCCGCCGTGGCGAGGTGGGCGCGCACCTCCGGGCTGGTCTGGCGCACGACGTGCACCGCGCGGCAGATCGGGCAGTACGTGCACTCGGGCGCACCGGTGGCGATGTGCTCGTCGACGTCGTGCGCGGCGGCGACCGCCTGGTCGACGAGGCCACCCACTCCCTGCCCGAGGTCGCCGCCGTGGTCGCGCGCCCAGTCCGAGAGCGCACCGAAGAGCTTCATCGCCTCCTCGGCCACGCTGCCCACGTGCTCCCCGGAGGTGGGGTCGCCCGGTCCCGGGCCGCCTGCCTCGCTCACGTCTGTGCTCCTGCTCCGGTCGCCTCGAACCTCACCTGCAGCTCACCCTCGTCCACCCGGGCACCGGCGATCCGGTGCCGCGAGAGTCCCGCGGGCAGCGTGAGGAGACGACGATACGACCCCACGGTCACGACGAGGTCGTCGCCATGGCGCGCGAGATCGACCTCGGCGCGGGAGACGTTGGGCAGCGCCAGCCTCAGCACCGCCCCGCGGCTGTTGCGGCTGACCCGGAAGGGGCCACCGCCGGCCGGCGCGCGCAGCGGGTCGTCGCCGTCGTACAGCTCGCGGGCGAGGGTGGTCAGCGTCTCCACGCCGACCGGCTCGCCGGTGCGGTAGACCGAGCGCCAGATCGGCAGCCCGGCAAAGGACTGGGCGGTCTCCGCCAGCACCTGGTCCTGGGCGGCGACCCAGCCGTTGCGCCAGTCGTCGCTGCCGCCTGTGGGGAAGACGCGGTTCGCGACGACGCCGTCGACGCGGTAGCCGTAGAGCGAGAGGGTCGTGTAGGAGCGACGCGCCTCGGCGAGCACGACGTTCTCCGGGGTCAGGACCAACCGGACGCTCGCGTCGGGGCCGGACAGCAGCGCCCGCACCTCGTCGAGCTCGGCGTGCAGCCGCTCCACGGCGTCGAAGACGCTGTCGCCCGGCATCGGCACCCCCGCGGCCCGGGAGAGGACCGGCTTGAGGGCCTTGACGACGCGGCGCTCGACGGGGAGCACCCGGTGCATGTACCAGCCGAGCGCCTCGGGCAGCGCGAGCAGCCGGAGCGTCTCCGCCGTGGGGGCGCAGTCGACCACGATGACGTCCCAGTCCCCCGACAGGGCGTGCAGGCGCAGCTCGAGCAGCGCGAGGACCTCCTCGGCACCCGGGATGACGGTCAGCTCCTCGGCGGCGAGCGGGTCCACGCCGGCGACGTCGAGGACCGAGAGCAGGTAGCGCTGGATCTCGGCCCACGACTGCTCGAACCGCAGCTGCGCGTCGACCTGCTGCACGAAGAGGTGGTCCGCGACCGCCGTGGGCTCGGGGCCGACCTCGGCACCGAACGCGTCCGCCAGCGAGTGCGCCGGGTCGGTCGAGAGCACCAGCGTGCGGTGCCCCTCGGCTGCAGCCAGCGCGGCGGTCCCTGCCGCCACGGTCGACTTGCCGACGCCGCCCTTGCCGGTGAACAGGAGGATGCGCACGGTGAGCTGGTCGCCGCCCGGGTCAGCCGAGCGTCTCGACGCGCTTCTTCAGGCCCTTGAGCGCAGTGTCGATCAGGATCTTCTCGCCCTTGCGCTTGAGCATGCCGATCAGCGGGATGGAGACGTCGAGGGCGAGCTGGTAGGTCACCTCGGTCAGGCCGCTGGCACGCTCCCGGAGGACGTACGCGCCGTCGAGAGCGCGCAGCATCTTGCCCTCGACGAGGGTCCACGTGACCGTGCGGTCGGCGTCCCACTCGTAGGCCAGGGTGTACTCGTCCTTGATCGGTGACACGTCGAGCTCGAAGAAGACCTGCTCGGCCCGGCCGGCGGCCGCGCCGGTGTCGTAGGCGGAGACGACGTCCGCGGTCCGCACGCCCTTGGCCCACTGGGGGTAGGCGTCGAAGTCCGCGATGACGGCCATGACGTCGGCGGGAGCGGCCTCGATCTCGATCGAGGACGTCGTCTGCTCGGCCATGGGGCTCCTCGGCTGGGTGGTGGGCCTGTCCGTCGTCGCAGGGGCACCGGCCCCGGCTGCGTGGTCGCGTCGGGGAGCGAGCGTACCGGATGCGAGCGGCCCGTCCGGCAACGGTAACCTCCGTCGATGACCCGCGTTCACCCAGTGCTGCAGCCGCGCCGTCGACCGTGACGGCCTGCTCGGCGGAACAGCCCCGAGGAGGCACCGTGCGTGAGTTCTCCACGCCCCTGACGATCGAGGTCCCGGCCACGGGCAACCTCACCGACGACGTGGTGGACAACGCCCACGAGGCGCCCGACGCGGTGGTCTTCAGCCGCCACACCTCCGCGGGATGGGAGGACGTCACCGCGGCGACCTTCCTCACCGAGGTGACCGGGGTGGCCAAGGGCCTCGTGGCCGCCGGGATCGAGCCCGGGGACCGGGTGGCCCTGATCTCCAAGACCCGCTACGAGTGGACGCTGCTCGACTACGCCATCTGGTTCGCCGGCGCGGTCACCGTGCCGGTCTACGAGACCTCGTCGGCCGAGCAGATCGCCTGGATCCTGAAGGACTCCGGCGCCCGGGCCGTCGTGGCGGAGGGCGCCGACCACGTCGCCCGCGTCGCCGAGGCGCGCGGCGACCTCGACGACCTCAACCACGTGTGGTCGATCGCCGACAACGCGGTGGACGTGCTGACCCGGCTGGGCCAGGACATCGCCGACGACGTGCTCGAGGAGCGGCGCCGGTCCGCCACTCCCCTCGACCTCGCCACCCTCATCTACACCTCGGGCACCACCGGGCGGCCCAAGGGCTGCATGCTCACCCACGGCAACTTCATGTTCGAGCTCGGCGTCGCGGTCGAGGAGATGGAGCGGCTGTTCGCGACCGAGGGCGCCGCCACCCTGCTCTTCCTCCCGCTCGCCCACGTCTTCGCCCGGATCATCCAGATCGGCGCGGTGAAGTCTCGGACCCGGCTCGGCCACAGCGCCGACATCAAGAACCTGCTGGCCGACCTGCAGGAGTTCCGCCCGACGTTCATCCTCGCGGTCCCCCGCGTCTTCGAGAAGGTCTTCAACACCGCCTCGCAGAAGGCCACCGCCGACGGCCGCGGCAAGGTCTTCGACCTCGCCGCCGAGACCGCGATCGCGTGGTCCCGGGCCCAGGACAAGGGCCGGCCCTCGCTGCCGCTGCGAGCCCGTCACGCCGTCTTCTCGCGCCTGGTCTACGCCAAGCTGCGCGACGCCCTCGGCGGGCGCTGCGAGTACGCCGTGTCCGGCGGCGCCCCCCTCGGCGACCGGCTCGGCCACTTCTACCGCGGCATCGGCCTGACCGTCCTCGAGGGCTACGGCCTGACCGAGACCACGGCCGCGCTGAGCGCCAACGTCCCGGACGCCGTCAAGATCGGCACCGTCGGTCGCCCCTTCCCCGGCACCGCGGTCCGGGTGGCCGACGACGGCGAGCTGCTCTTCAAGGGCGGCCAGGTCTTCGCCGGCTACTGGAACAACGAGGAGGCCACCCGCGAGGCCCTCCAGCGCGACGGCTGGTTCCACACCGGCGACGTGGGCGAGGTCGACGACGAGGGCTTCGTGCGGATCACCGGCCGCAAGAAGGAGATCCTGGTCACCGCCGGCGGCAAGAACGTCGCCCCGGCCGTGCTCGAGGACCGCCTGCGTGCCCACCACCTCGTCGACCAGTGCGTCGTGGTCGGCGACGGCCAGCCGTTCATCGGCGCCCTGATCACCCTCGACACCGAGTCCCTCCCGGCCTGGGCGGAGACCCACGGGAAGTCCGGCGGGGTCGCCGACCTGATCGACGACCCCGACCTGCAGGCGGAGATCCAGGGCGCGGTGGACGAGGCCAACAAGGCGGTGTCCAAGGCCGAGTCGATCCGCAAGTTCTCGATCCTCCCCGACGAGTGGACCGAGGAGGGCGGCCAGCTCACGCCCAGCCTCAAGCTCAAGCGCAACGTCGTGATGCGCGAGTTCCGCGACGAGGTCGCCGCGCTCTACTCCTGAGCGGCTGCTCCCGACCGACTACCCCTCGCCGGTCCGGTCGGCGAGCTGCCGGGCGATCGCGATCCGCGTCAGGGTCGTGGGGTGGCTGCCGAACCACAGCTGCGACCACGCGGGCGGGGTCGGGTCGGCCAGCGACTTCAGCGCCAGCTCGCGCTGCATCGCCTCGAAGGCGGTGGGGTCGTGGGTCGCCTCGAGGGCGTCGACGTCGGCCCGCGTCTCGATCATCCGGCTGACGGTGTTCTGCACCGGGCTCGCCAGCAGGGTGCCCAGGGCCACCAGGGCGAGGACCAGCGGCACCACCGCCGGGTCCCCCATGGACCTGCGCCGGCCCAGCGCCCCGACGAGCAGCCCGAGCAGGCCGACCCCCGCCAGCGCGCCGGCGGCACCGAGCACCGAGCCGACCAGCACGTCGTCGTGCCGGGCGTGCGCCAGCTCGTGGGCCACGACGGACAGTGCCTGGTCCTCGGGCAGGTCACGCACCAGGTTGTCGTAGACGACGACGCGCCGGGTTCCGCCGAAGCCGGACACGTAGGCGTTCAGGGTCGTCGTACGACGCGAGGCGTCGGCGACCAGCACGTCGTCGACGGGCACGTGCTCGGCGTCCGCGAGCGCGAGGATGCGGGTGCGCAGGTCGCCGTCGGGCAGCGGCGTGAACGAGTTGAACAGCGGCTCGACCAGCAGGGGGTAGACGAACGACCCGACCAGCACCAGGCAGGCGAGCAGCCCTCCGGCCACCGCCGGCCAGGCGCGCCGCCAGCGCCGCGCGCAGCCGACCAGGACCACCAGCGCGAGCGACGTCGTCACGACCGCGACCAACTCGCTGCGGGCCACGTCGGCGGCGAAGCCGCTCCACGGCTGGGTGCTGAGGCCGTAGGCCACCAGGTGCCGGTGCAGCAGGACCGCGAACGGCAGGGTCACGACGCGACCGACCAGCTCGAGGCCGACCACCGCGAGGACCACCCGCCACCACCACGGGCCGCGCAGCCGCTCCACCAGGTCGCCGCCGACCCGGGTGAACCCGAACCAGCAGGCCACCAGCAACGAGACCGCCAGCGAGCTCCAGCTCCACCACCGGGCGCCGGACGAGAACGCCTCGGCCCGGTCGACCTGGGCCTGCGTGAAGACCGAGCCGGGGGCCGCGGGACCGGGCGTGCCGCCCGGCACCGGGTGCCAGGGCACGAGCCAGGCGGCCAGGCCGGCGAGCAGCACTCCCCCGACGACGAGGACGACGACGGACGTCCTGCGGTCCTCGGGGGTCACGACGCCAAGTCTGTCAGGAGCCGCCGCCACCGCGTGGTCAGCTCGGCGACGCTCAGGCCGAACGTCGACCTGAGGGCGGGGCCGAGCCCGGTGCCGGCGTCGACCTGCTCGTAGAAGCGCACCAGCGCCGCCTCTCCTCCGGTCCGGGCCAGCAACCGGCAGGCCAGCCAGGCGCCCTCGTACGACGCGCCGAGGTGCGTCGTGGTGGTGTCGAACTCCGCGGCGTCCGGCAGCCTGCTCGGGGCCCCTTCGCGACGCACCTGCCGGGTGATCTGGCCGGCGGTCGTGGACAGCGGCAGGGCGACGTCGCGCAGGGCGACGTAGTCGGCGAAGCCCTCGAGCAGCCACAGCGGCATGCCGCTGGTCGCCGCGTCGGTGGCGACGTGGACGGCCTCGTGGCTCATCACCACCTGCGCGCCCTGGGGGCGCAGGTCGCCGAAGACCTCCGGGTTGACGAAGACGTGCACCGGGGACGAGGGCGTCAGCGACCCGTCCACCGTGGCGGTCACCGCGGCGATGTTGGCGTACTCCCCCGGGTCGGCGGCCAGTGCCGCGTCGAGGTCGCGGGCCGTGGCGGGCACCTCGACGACCAGCCCCGAGCGCCACCCCGGCAGCACCCGGCGTACGACCGGCACCGCGGCCCGGGCGCGCGCGGCGTACTGCTCGGCCCGCCGGGACGGACCGGCGACCATCACGAGTGATCCCGGGGACCGGAGCACGCGGAGCGGCTCGTGCAGCCACAGCGGGTCGCGGCGGTCGCCGCCCCCGAAGCCGTCGACGGCCACCCGGTCCCCGTCAGCCACGAAGCGGACGGTGACCTCGGCCCGCGCCGGGGCGCGGTCGAAGCCGGCGAACCGCCAGGTCGCGTCGACGGCGGCCGACCAGGACCCGTCCGGGGCCACGGCCCCCTCCTCGTCGACGTAGCGCAGCGAGAAGTCCTCGACCCGCAGGGCGCGGGCGTTGCCGACCACGGCGGCCAGCAGCGTGGCGGCCGCCTCGTCGTCCGGGGGTGCGAGGGCGCGCGCGGCGGCAGCGTCCCGGGCGGCCACCGCGGTCTCGAGGTCGTGCAGCGCTGCGGCGGCCGCCCCCGGCTCCACCCGGGCGGCCGGCCCGGCAGAGGGGGTGGCGACGTACGGGTCGTCGTCGAGGACCAGCCGGACGACGAGCGCCGCGACCAGCACCAGGGACAGCGAAAGGCCGGTCGCCCACAGCAGGGGGCGACCGGCCTTCCCGGACGTGCGATCAGCCAGGGCGGACCGCACCGACGTACGGCATCGTGTGCAGGCTGGTGACCTTCACGCCGGCGCTGGGGTTCTCCGCGTTCACGATCATGCCGTTGCCGATGTACATGCCGACGTGGCTGATCGGGCTGTAGTAGAAGACCAGGTCGCCGGGCATTAGCTCGGACTCCGGGATGTGCGGGCCGCTGTTGTACTGGGCGCTGGAGGAGTGCGGCAGCGCCACGCCCGCCTGCGCCCAGGCCATCATCGTCAGGCCCGAGCAGTCGAACGCGCTGGGGCCGGCGGCGCCGTAGACGTAGGCCTTGCCGACCTGGGCCATGGCGTACTGCACCGCGGCGGCGGCCCGGCCGGAGGCCGAGACCTCGGGCGTGCGGGTGGTGCTGCGCGAGGTGAGGGCGTCGCGCTGCTCGGCCTCGAGCTTGCCGAGCAGGGACTTGGCCTCGGAGAGCTTGTCGTCGATGGCCGCCTTGTCCTCGGCGAGGCCCTTCTTGAGCTCCGCGATCCGGGCGGCGCGCTTCTCGGTCGCCGAGCGGCGGATGTCGAGCGCCTTGGCCTCGGTGGCGTAGTCGTCGAACAGCTGGCCCTGCATGTCGTTGAACGCCGACATGGTCGAGAGCTGGGACAGGAACGCCTGGGGATCGTCGGACACGACGACCTCGCCGACCGCCGAGAGGCTCTCGCCTTCGTACTGGTGCACGATCGAGTCCTTGACCTGCTCCTGGACGGCGCCGAGACGCTTGTCCTGGCGAGCCTGGTCGGCCTTGAGCGAGACCAGCTCCTGGTTGAGCTCCTTGAGCTCGAGCCGGGCGTCGTTGTACCGCTCCGAGGCCTGCTCGGCCTGGTGGTACAGCGTGTCGACGCGGCTCTTGACGTCGTCGATGCTCGGCTCCGCGCCGGCGGGCGTCGAGGGGACGACTCCCACCACGGCCGCGAGGGCGAGTCCGGACAGGGCAGCGCCGATAGGGCGCGTGATGGTGCGCTTCCGACCGTTCAGCACGAGCGGGCGGTCTCCCTTGCGTGTCGTACGCCTACCGGGTGAGCTGACGGGTTCGGGCACGACAGGCCCTACTCCCGCTCCTCGCCGGCACGAGTGCCGACGCCTTGCGGGCGATTCACCCCAGGTGGGTTGGTTCCCCGGCTCCCGGGCCTCCGAGAGGGCCCGAGACTCAGCGCGGTGCCCGCGTGGATCCGGTCTGATCCACGTTCACGGACACCTGAGCGCCACACACTAGTGGGGGGTCGGGCGGAGCATCAAACTCCCCTCCCCATGTTGGGCCGTGTTTCTGGCCACGGCCGACCCTCAGGAGCACACTCCTGTCACATTCGTCACTGTGGTCACGCCGACTCGATGTCGCGGCCGGCGATGGGCTGGACGAGCCGGAGGGGCGGCACGAGGCCACCCTCGGCCAGGACGTCGAGCGCACGGCGCTCGTCGTCGTCGAAGGTCAGCTCGGGGGGCGGCCCCAGCAGCACGGTCACCACGCAGTCGTGGCACGCCAGGCCGCGCACCACGCAGGTGTCGCAGTCGATTCGCGTCGTCATGCCGGTGACGCTGCCACCCGCCACCGACACCGCGGCCCGCGTCGGCCGGGCACCGGCGTGTCGGCCCCCGCCCCCTGGTCAGCTCAGCAGGCCGACCAGCGCCTCCGCGGGGTGGGCCCGCGCCCCCGCCCGGGCCACGTCGGCGGCGACCTCCTGGTCGCTGCTGACGACCACGACCACCCGCCCGGTGGGCTCGGCCGCGACCAGGTCGCGGATGACGTCGTCGGCGATCACGCCCTCGGGGCTGAACACGACCTTGACGCCCCTCGGGGCCGGGGCGACGGTGCGGGCCGTCGCGGACGCCGCGTCGAAGACCACGGTCGTCTCGACGCCCAGCCGGGCCACCAGCGGCGCCAGCCCCTGCAGCAGCCGCGTCCGCTGGGCGTCCAGGGGCGAGGTCGGCCACGCGGTCTTGCTGACGTTGTAGCCGTCGACGATCAACCGGGCGCGTGGCATCGCGAGCATCCGCTCGAGCAGCGCCGGCCCACCGGCGACGGAGCCGGCCGCGCGCCCCTCGGCGACCCGGGTGAGCTCCGCCTCGAGGCGGTCCCCCGGTGCCCCCTCGACCCCGGGCAGCGCCAGCTCTCGGCGCAGCCCGGACGCCGCGTCGATCACGGTGTCGAGCAGCAGCCGGGCCCGCACGGTCACCTCGTCGCGGTCCGAACGCGCCGCCCGCCGGTCGGCCGTCGCCTCGGCCTCCAGCTGCGCCACCCGGGCGCGCAGCCGACGCAGCTCCTTGTCCTGGCCGGCCCAGCGGTCCGCGTCGGCGGCGCGCGACTCCTCGACCGCGCGCACCAGCTCCTCGTGCGCCGCCCGGGCCGCACGCTCGGCGGTCCGGGACTCGCCGAGCTTGCGGCGCAGCGAGGCGTTCTCGGTCTTGTACTCCTCCACCTGGGCGCGCAGCCTGGCCCGGGCGTCGTGCAGCGCCTGCTCGGCGTCGGCCAGCTTCTCCCGCAGCCGCACGGCCTCGGCCGCCTCCCGCTCGGCGCTGTCGGGACCGCGCAGGTCCTGGCTGAGCGAGACCACGGCGTCCTCCCAGCCGTCGGGGCGGACCAGCCAGGTCACGGCCGCCATCTCGACCGGGTCGCCGGACACCGCCTGCGGACCGGCGACCAGCGCGGCCGCGTCGTACGACGTGCGGGCCAGCACCTGCGTGCCCACCCGCTCGCGGAACTCGTCGTCGGACTCCAGCGAGGCGACGATCGCGCTGCTCCCGAGCCGGGCCCGCCGCTGCGGGGCGAAGCCGGCGACGCGGCGCAGCGCCGGTGGGAGGCGTACGACGTCGGGCAGCGCGTCGGCGGTGAGCGCCACGACGCGCGTACGCACGGCGTCGGGCAGCCCGCCGAGCGTGGGCGGGGTGCTGGACACGGCTGTCACGCTCAGCCGTTCCCCGGGCCGTTCCCCGAGCCGTCCACGAGCTCGACCCTCGGCACCACCTCGACGGCGTCGTCGCGGCCGCACCAGCGACAGACCACGGAGGTCACCGCCTCGGCGACCACCTCGGTCTCCTCGACCCGGTGGTCACCGGCGAGGTCGAAGTGCCAGAACTCGCGGGTCCGTCGGCTGCGGGCCACGTCGAAGCGGGTGAGGTTGCCGCAGCCGGAGCAGCGCCAGCGGTGGGCCGCGTCGGGAATCACGGTGCTCACGGCACTCCTCGCTCCGGTCGGGTGGTCGGGTCGTTCGGCTGGTCGGGCCTCGTCGACAGGGTAGTCCGCGCGTCGCCGGCGGACTGTCGGTGCGCGCCTCTAGCGTCGAGGACATGAGCAGCGCCACCCACGGTGCGCCTTCCCGGTGGGAGTCGCAACGAAGTTTCGACGAGCTGGGACGACCGCTGCGTGACATCACCTTCTGCGTCGTCGACCTCGAGACGACCGGTGGCTCCGCCCAGGGCGGCTCGATGATCACCGAGATCGGTGCGGTCAAGGTGCGCGGCGGCGAGGTCCTCTCGGAGTTCCAGACGCTGGTCAACCCGCGCGCCGAGATCCCCGCCTTCATCGCCGTCCTGACCGGCATCAGCAACACCATGGTCGCCGACGCGCCGCCGATCGAGTCCGCGCTCCCGGCGTTCCTGGAGTTCGCCGCCGGCACGGTCCTGGTCGCCCACAACGCCCCCTTCGACGTGGGCTTCCTCAAGCACTTCGCCGAGCAGCAGGGCCGCCCGTGGCCCCGGTTCGAGGTGCTCGACACGGCCAAGCTGGCCCGCCGGGTCATCACCCGCGACGACGCGCCCAACTGCAAGCTCTCCTCGCTGGCCCGGGTGTTCAACTCGGGCACCACGCCCAACCACCGCGCGCTGTCCGACGCCCGGGCCACCGTCGACGTGCTGCACGGCCTGATGGAGCGGCTCGGCGGCCTCGGCGTGCACACGCTGGAGGAGCTGCAGACGTTCTCCTCGCGCGTCACCACCGCCCAGCGCAAGAAGCGTCACCTCGCCGAGGCGCTGCCGCACTCCCCGGGCGTCTACCTCTTCCGCGACGAGCGCGCCCGCGTCCTCTACGTCGGCACCTCGCGTGACCTGCGCACCCGCGTCCGCTCCTACTTCACCGCCTCCGAGACCCGCTCGCGGATGGGCGAGATGGTGGGCCTGGCCTCCCGGGTGGACGGGATCGAGTGCGCGACCACGCTGGAGGCCGAGGTGCGCGAGCTGAGGCTGATCGCCGAGCACAAGCCGCGCTACAACCGGCGCTCCCGGTTCCCGGAGAAGGTCCACTTCGTCAAGCTCACCCGTGAGCCGTGGCCGCGCCTGTCGCTGGTGCGACGGGTCCTCGACGACGACGCCGACTACCTCGGCCCGTTCTCCTCGAAGAAGTCCGCCGAGAAGTGCCTGGCCGCGCTGCACGACACCTTCCCGGTCCGGCAGTGCTCCGACCGGCTCTCCCGCGAGCCGTCCCGCGCCGCCTGCGTCCTGGCCGAGATGGGGCGCTGCCTCTCCCCCTGCGACGGCAGCGTCGACCCCACGACGTACGCCGCGGTGGTGCGCCAGCTGCGCGACTCGCTGCTGCGCCGCCCCGACGAGGTGGTCGACGCGATCAACAGCCGGATGGCCGCGCTGGCCGCCGACGAACGCTTCGAGGAGGCCGGCATCCACCGCGACCGGCTGGCGGCGTTCGTGCGCGCCGCCGCCCGCACGCAACGGCTCTCCGCGCTCACCCGCTGCCCCGAGGTGGTCGCCGCACGCCGCGAGGACGACGGCCGGTGGGCGGTCCACGTCGTGCGCTTCGGCCGGCTGGCGGCCGCCGGGACCATCCCGCCCGGCGCCGACGCCCACCAGTACGTCTCCGAGCTGCGGGCCAGCGCCGAGACCGTCGCCGGTGCCCCGGGCCCGGTGCCGGCCGCGACCGCGGAGGAGACGGAGAAGATCCTGCGCTGGCTGGAGTCGCCGGGGATCAGGCTGGTCGAGGTCGACGGCGAGTGGACCTGCCCGGTGGCCGGCGCGACCCGGCATCTCGCGATCCACGACGCCGTGCACCAGTCGCGCGAGTCGCTGGTGCCCTTCGAGGACCGCCGCGGCCTCGCCCCGGTGCACCAGCCCGCCCGGTGAGAGGCCCCCTGCGACGCCCCATGCCCTAGCCTGTCGTCCGTGATCACCGCCATCGTCTTCGTCAAGGCCGACGTCGCCCGGATCCCCGAGGTCGCGGAGGAGATCGCCGCCCTCGAGGGCGTCAGCGAGGTCTACTCCGTGACCGGCCAGATCGACCTGATCGCCCTGGTGCGGGTGCGCGACCACGACGACGTGGCCAACGTGGTCGCCGACCGGCTCAACAAGGTCCCGGGGGTCACCTCGACCGAGACGCACATCGCCTTCCGCGCCTACTCCCGCCACGACCTGGAGTCGGCGTTCTCGCTCGGCCTGGACTGAGCGCGTGGGCTGGTTCTCCGACCACTGGCTCGATGTCCTGGGCTGGGGCGGCAGCGCCCTGCTGGTCTTCTCGCTGCTGCAGGCGCGGGTACTGCGGTTCCGCACGCTCAACCTGCTGGCCTGCCTGATCCTGCTGGCCTTCAACGCCCTCATCGGCGTGTGGCCGATGGTGGGCATGAACGCCGTGCTCGCGGCCATTAACGTGTGGTTCATCGTGCGGCTGCTGCGCCAGCGCCACGACGAGACGGTCTTCGGCGCCGTGGAGGTGGCGCCCGGTGACGAGTACCTCCGGCACGTGCTGCGGGTCCACGGCGCCGACATCCTGAAGTTCCAGCCCGACTTCCTGTGGGACCCCACCGACACCGACGGCCACGCGTTCGTCGTCGTGACCGGTGACGAGACCGTCGGCGTCGTGCTCCTGCGCGCCGAGGGCGAGGTTGCACACGTGGTCCTGGACTACGTCACGCCCCGGTTCCGCGACTTCTCCCCCGGCGAGTTCGTCTGGCGGCGCAGCGGCCTGCTGCGCGAGCACGGGTTCCACCGCGTGGTGACGCCGCCGGCGATGGTCGGCGCCTACTACGACCGGCTCGGCTTCCGCCGCGAGGGCGAGTCCTGGGTGCTCGACCTCGCCTGATCGCCCAGTCTCCGCTCGTCGACGCCCGGCACGTGAACGCCCGGCACGTGAACGCTCAGGCGGCCGAGGCGGCCACCCAGCGCTCCAGGGCGGCCCTGGCCTGCCCGGAGTCGATGGAGCGGCGCGCCTTCTCGAGGCCGGCGGCGAGCGCGTCGTCGACGCTGCCCGGGACCTCGTCGTACACCGCGAGAGCGGCTCCTGCGTTGAGCAGCACCGCGTCGCGCACGGCACCCTGCTCGCCGTCGAGCAGCCGCAGCACGACCTCCGCGTTGTGGGCGGCGTCGCCGCCGCGCAGCGCCTCGGCGCTGCTGAGCGCGATGCCGTGCCGCCGCGGGTCGACCGTCGCGGTGGCGACCCGGCCCTCGCGCACCATCCACACCGACGACGTGGTCGTGGTGGTCAGCTCGTCGAGCCCGTCGTCACCGCGGAAGACCCACGCGTCGAGGCCGCGGCGCGCGAAGACGCCGGCCATGACCGGGGCCATCCGGGCGTCGGCGCAGCCGATCGCCTGGGCCTGGGGACGGGTCGGGTTCGTGAGCGGGCCGAGGAAGTTGAAGGTGGTGCCGATGCCCAGCTCGCGTCGCGGCACGGCCGCGTGCCGCATCGCCGGGTGGAACGCGGCGGAGAAGCAGAAGGTGATGCCGGCCTCCGAGGCCACCTCGGCCACCCGTGCGGCGGGCAGGTCCAGCCGGATGCCGAGCGACTCCAGCACGTCCGCCGACCCGGACTTCGACGATGCGGACCGGTTGCCGTGCTTGACCACGAGCGCGCCCGCGCCGGCCGCGACGATCGCGGACATGGTGGAGATGTTGACCGACATCGACCGGTCCATCCCGGTCCCGACGACGTCGAGCAGGCGTCCCGGCACGCTGATCGGTGTGGCGCGGGCGTACATCGCATCCGCGAGCCCGAGCACCTCCTCGGTGGTCTCGCCCTTGGCGCGCAGCGCCACGGCGAAACCCGCGATCTGGGCCGGCGTCGCCTGCCCCTCGAGGATCTCCTCCATCGCCCACGCGGTCTGCTCCGCGGAGAGGTCGGTCCGGTCGACGAGCGCGCCGAGAACCTCGGGCCAGGTGGTCATCACAGAGTCCTTCGGGTGGCCCGTGGGGCCGTCAGCTGGTGGCGGGCACGCGCGAGCGCAGCAGCGTCACCACGGTCTCGGCGAGCTGGATCGGGTCGATCGGGTGCGGCACGGCGGCCTCCGCCCGCGACCAGGTGGCCAGCCAGGCGTCCTGGGGGCGGCCGGTCAGCACCAGCACGGGCGGGCACTGGTAGATCTCGTCCTTGAGCTGCTTGGCGATCCCCATGCCACCGGCGGGCACCGCCTCGCCGTCGAGGATCGCGAGGTCGATCTGCCCCGCGTCCATGTTCGCGATCACGACGGGCTCGGTCGCCACCTCGACGTACTCCACCTCGGGGAGGTCGGGATGGGGGCGACGGCCCAGGGCGAGGATCACCTGCTGGCGGGTGTTGACGTCGTCGCTGTAGACGAGCACCTTCAGGGGCGCGGTCCGGGTCGAGGTCGAGTCGCTCACGGCGGCGATGCTACCGGTCCGCGCCGGGCGTGACCGGGCTGGTCGTCGCCGTGCCCGACGCGCGTGCGGCGGCGCGGGCCTCGAGCAGGTCCAGGCGCCGGTCCTCGCGGGCCGCCTCCTTCATCGAGGAGCGCACCCACTGCGCGAAGAGGACGCCGAAGAAGACCAGGCCGATCAGGTCGCCGGAGCCCCACAGGATCCCGCCGGCGAGGTGCTGGTCGTCGTGCGGGTCGGGCAGCCAGGCGCCCATCGGCCCGTCGTGGAGGGAGGGGTACCAGTCGTGGCCGATCAGGCCCTCCTGGCCCATGATCGTGACCCCCAGGAACGCGTGGAACGGCAGCGTGAGCACCACGAGCAGCATCCGCGCCGGGTAGCCGACGCGTCCGGGGACCGGGTCGATGCCCATCAGGGGCCAGAAGAACAGCGCCCCGACCAGGACCAGGTGCACGTGCATCATCTCGTGGACGTACGTCGAGTGCAGCGAGGCGTCGTACCAGCCGGAGAAGTACAGCGCCCACGGCGAGACCACGTAGAGGGCCAGCGTCAGCGGCGGGAACGAGAGGACCCGGGCGACCCGCGAGTGCAGCACCACCAGCAGCCAGGCTCGCGGGCGGGCGGGCAGCGTCCGCAGCGCGAGCGTGACCGGGGCGCCCAGCGCGAGCGCCAGCGGTACCAGCATCGAGAGCATCATGTGCTGGACCATGTGCACGCTCAGCAGGGTCAGGTCGTAGGCCCCCAGGCCGGAGGCCGTGGCGACGTAGAACGACCCCATGCCGACGACGACGAACGACACCGTCCGACCCACCGGCCAGCGGTCGCCCCGGCGGTGCAGCGTGACCACGCCGAGCAGGTAGAGACCCGCCGCCCAGACCGTGATGACGAAGGGCAGCGGCTCGAGCGACCACTCCGTGAACACCCGCCCCATCGTGAACCTGGGGAGGGCCTCCGCGGCGTCCCAGACGGTGACGGACGAGGCACTCAGCACGGTGTGAACATTACGACCCCGCAACAGGAGGGGGTCGGGGTGCCCTCGTTGACGCGCCACGACATAATGGCGTCCGTGGCGACTGCAACTGCGATTCCGGCATCCCGACTGCACGGGCACCACGACCGACCGAGCATGGTCAGCGTCGGGACGATCATCTGGCTCTCCAGTGAGCTGATGTTCTTCGCGGCCCTGTTCGCGTCGTACTTCACGATCCGCGCGGTGAGCCCGGATCTGTGGGCGGCCAACACCGAGAAGCTGAACATCCCGTTCGCGTCGGTGAACACCACGATCCTGGTGCTGTCGTCGCTCACCTGCCAGCTCGGCGTCTTCGCCGCGGAGCGCGGCCAGGTCGGCCGCTCCGGCTCGGTCTGGCAGGTCAAGGGCTGGGGCCTGCGCGAGTGGTTCGTGCTGACCTACGTCATGGGTGCGGTCTTCATCGGCGGCCAGGCCACCGAGTACGCCTCCCTGGTCAAGGAGGGCGTGACCATCCAGGACTCCGCCTACGGCACGATGTTCTACCTGACCACCGGCTTCCACGGTCTGCACGTGACCGGCGGTCTGATCGCCTTCCTGTTCGTGCTGGGACGCACGTTCATGGCCCGCAGGTTCACCCACGAACAGGCGGTCAGCGCGATCGTCGTCTCCTACTACTGGCACTTCGTCGACGTGGTGTGGATCGGGCTGTTCGCGACCATCTACCTCGTCAAGTGACCCCCACGTCGGACCCCACCAGGACTCCCAGCAAGGACTCAATGTGCGTCTCCTGAACCGCTCCGCCGGTCGACTCTCACGCCACCGCCGCGGACCGCTCGCCGGGCTCGTGGTGCTGCTGCTCGGGCTGCTGATGACCGGCACCCTGTACGCCGCCTTCTCCCCCGCCCAGGCCGACCAGGCCGAGAGCGACGCCGACCAGGCGGCGAAGGGCCGGGAGCTCTTCCTCGTCGGCTGCGCGTTCTGCCACGGCCAGAACGGCGAGGGCGTGAGGACCCAGAACGGCAACCAGATCGGCCCCTCGCTGGTGGGCGTCGGCGCCGCGGCGGTCGACTTCCAGGTCGGCACCGGCCGCATGCCGATGGCCCAGCCGGGCGCGCAGGCGCCCCGCAAGAAGGTCGTCTACACCGACGAGGAGATCGCCCAGCTCGCGGCGTACGTCGCCTCCCTCGGCCCCGGCCCGTCGATCCCGACCAAGGACGACTACAGCATCGAGGGCCTCAGCGACGCCGAGCGCGAGGAGGCCATCGTCCGCGGCGGCCAGATCTTCCTGACCAACTGCACGGCGTGCCACAACTTCGAGGGCTCCGGCGGCGCCATGCCGCGGGGCGGCTACGCCCCCAAGATCCGTGGCGTCGAGCCCAAGTACATCTACGAGGCGATGCTCACCGGTCCGCAGGCCATGGACAACTTCTCCAACGGCAACCTCTCGCCCGAGGAGAAGCGTGACGTCATCGCCTACCTCGGCTCGCTGGAGGAGGCGCCCGGCTACGGCGGCTTCGGCCTCGGCGGCCTCGGTCCCGTGAGCGAGGGGCTCTTCGCCTGGCTGGTCGGACTGGGCTCGCTCGTCGGCTTCGCCGTCTGGATCGCCGCCCACACCACGCGCTCGAACAAGAAGAAGGTGGAAGCGTGAGCGACTCCCACGACTCGCACGACCTCGTCCCGGCCACGTTCGAGGACGAGCCGATCGCGAACCCGGGCCTGCCGGCCCACCAGTGGCGCCCGACCGACGTCGACGCCAAGGCCGAGAAGCGCGCCGAGCGCCAGGTCGCCGCACTGTTCGGCCTGTCGATGATCTGCGCGGTGCTGTTCCTCGTGTCGTACTTCGCCTTCGACATCGGGGCCGAGTGGGACACCGTGGGTGGCCTCGGCGCCTCCAACGTGACGCTGGGCTGCTTCCTCGGCGGTGCCCTGCTCTTCATCGGCATCGGCATCATCCAGTGGGCGCGCAAGCTCATGGGTGACCACGAGATCGTCGAGTACCGCCACCCCGCCAAGTCCTCCGACGAGGACCGCGAGGCCACGCTGGCCGCGCTCGGCGCCGGCCTCGAGGAGTCCGGCATCGGCCGTCGCCCCCTGGTCCGCAACAGCCTGCTGGGTGCGGTCGGCATCCTGGGCCTCCCGGCGATCGTGCTGCTGCGCGACCTCGGTCCGCTGCCGGGCGACAAGCTGAACCACACGATCTGGGCCAAGGGCATGCGCGTCGTCCGCGACGTGGTCGGCACGCCGATCAAGGTCTCCGACCTCGAGATCGGCGACCTGGTCAACGCCGAGCCGGAGGCGATCTTCCCGACCGAGGAGAACGGCTACCCCGAGCTCGAGGGCGTCGAGCTGCAGCAGGAGCGCGTGAAGGCCGCCGTCATCGTGGCGAGGATGGAGCCCGACGACATCGTCTCCGAGCAGACCCTCAACTGGTCGGTGGACGGGATCGTCGTCTACTCCAAGATCTGCACCCACGTGGGCTGCCCGATCTCGCTGAACGAGCGGACCACCCACCACCTGCTGTGCCCGTGCCACCAGTCGACCTTCGACCTGACCGACTCGGGTCGGGTGATCTTCGGGCCCGCCGGCCACGCCCTTCCCCAGCTGCCGCTGACCGTGGATGATGAGGGTTACCTGGTTGCCATGAGTGACTTCACCGAACCCGTGGGACCGAGTTTCTGGGAGCGTGACCCGTCGTGAGCATCGACACCAGCAAGGTGGCCACGAGCAACACCAGCGCCGCCACCGCGAAGAAGCCGAGCAAGATCGGCGCCGCCGCCACCTGGGCCGACGACCGCCTCGGTCTGGCCACGGTGATGAAGAAGAACCTGCGCAAGGTCTTCCCCGACCACTGGTCCTTCATGCTCGGTGAGATCGCGCTGTGGAGTTTCGTCGTGCTGCTCCTCTCCGGCGTCTTCCTCACCCTGTGGTTCACGCCCAGCATGGGCGAGGTCCAGTACGAAGGCTCCTACGACCCGCTGCGCGGCGTCACCATGTCGGAGGCCTACGCCTCGAGCCTGAAGCTGTCCTTCGACGTCCGTGGCGGTCTGCTGATGAGGCAGATGCACCACTGGGCCGCCATGCTGTTCATCGCGGCGATGATGATCCACCTGCTGCGCGTCTACTTCACCGGCGCGTTCCGCAAGCCGCGCGAGCTCAACTGGGTGATCGGCTGCCTGCTGCTGCTCCTCGGCACCCTGGAGGGCTTCACCGGCTACTCCCTGCCCGACGACCTGCTCTCCGGCACCGGCGTCCGCGCGGCGGACGGCTTCATGAAGTCGATCCCGCTGGTCGGCAGCTACCTGTCGTTCTTCATCTTCGGCGGCGAGTTCCCCGGTGACGCGATCATCCCGCGCCTGTTCACCGTGCACGTGCTGCTCATCCCGGGCATCCTGCTCGCGCTGATCGCCGCCCACATGCTGCTGCTCGTCTACCACAAGCACACGCAGTGGCCTGGCCCCGGCCGCACCGAGCAGAACGTCGTCGGCTTCCCGATGCTGCCGGTGTACGCCGCCAAGGCGGGTGGCTTCTTCTTCATCGTCTTCGGCGTCAGCGCCATCATGGGTGGCCTGCTGACGATCAACCCGGTGTGGAAGTTCGGCCCCTACGACCCGACCAAGGTCACGGCCGGCTCGCAGCCCGACTGGTACATGGGCTGGCCCGACGGCGCGCTGCGCATCATGCCGGGCTGGGAGTTCGCGTTCTGGGGTCACACGTTCCCCTTCAACGTCTTCCTGCCGATCATCGTGCTGCCCGGGCTGATGTTCACGATCCTGCTGCTGCTCCCGTTCCTGGAGTCCTGGATCACCGGTGACAAGCGCGACCACCACCTCCTCGAGCGGCCGCGCAACGCGCCGACGCGCACGGCGGTCATGGTCTCGCTGATGACCTTCTACGGCCTGATGTGGGCCGCGGGCGGCAACGACATCATCGCGATCAAGCTGCACGCCAGCATCAACCAGATCACCTACTTCATGCGGGTGGCCGTCTTCGTCGGTCCGGCCATCGCGTTCTTCATCACGCGCCGTTGGTGCATCTCGCTGCAGCGTCACGACAACGAGACCCTGCTGCACGGCTACGAGACGGGCATCATCATGCGCTCCCCCGAGGGCGGCTACAGCGAGCGGCACCTGCCGATCGACCCGGCCCGGGCCTACGCCATGACGGCCCGCGAGCGGGACGACCTGCACGCGATCGAGACCGCGGAGACGGACGCCAACGGCGTGCCGGCCCCGGGTACGCGCTCGCAGAAGCTGAAGGCGAAGCTCGCGACGCTGATGTACGCCGACAACGTGCAGAAGCCGACCGCCGAGGAGCTCGAGGAGGCCCACCACCACGCCGAGCACGAGCAGGCTCTCCAGGCGGGTCTCGACCACCCGGCGGACGGCCACCAGTTCGACGGGCACCACCTCGTCGACGAGGAGCACCTCCGCTCCCACTGAGCGACCGCGATCACCACGACGGCCCGTCCGGACTCGTTCCGGGCGGGCCGTCGTCATGCCGACCCGTCGCAGCTTCACGCCCGAGCACGCCGACCTGTCGCAGCTTCACGCCCGAGCACGCCGACCCGTCGCAGCTTCACGCCCGAGCACGCCGACCCGGCGCTGCTTCACGCCCCACCACGCCGACCCGTCGCAGCTTCACCAGAAGCGGGCACGATCCGGACCGCGGTCCTGACCTCGCCACGCACGACGGCCGAGGCGTCGCTTCGCCTCGGCGACACCGGCGTACAGGCGTCGCTCGACGGCCTGGACGCTACCGAAGAGGTGCCTGTCCACGAACACGTCGATCAGCCACTCCCCGTGCTCGGCCAACCATCCTCGGCGCGCGCGGTCGTGACGCTGCTGCTCAGGGCCGTGCCAGCGGTCGCCGTCGTACTCCGCGCCGTACCCCAGGCCCTCGACCCCGAGATCGAGGTAGAAGTGACCCTCCGGACCGACGACCTGCAGCTGTGGCGTCACGACGGGGAGCGACGGGCAGTCGAGCCAACGCAGCAGGAGGATGTGCTCCGGTGGGGACTGTGGTCGCGGATCCACCATCGGCGCGAGCTGACGGAACTGCCGAACGCGGCGGTAGCCCCGGAAGCGGTCCCCCTGGTCCACCAGCTCTGCGATGCCGAACTCGTCGCCCGCCACTGCCATCATCGCGCCCATGGCCGCGAACGCCTGGTCCCGGCCGCGCATCATGCCGAGGTCACAGGTGGTGCGCAGCTTGGAGGTGACCCGCAGGCCGTCCAGGTCGACCACCTCCCCCGCCGCGAAGGTGCGCTCACCGCTGGCGGCCAGCTCGTTGCGCAGCCGGTACCCGGGCGGTCGGAACATGGACACGGGCGGCACCGCCAGGTGATCGTTCGGTGCCAGGATCATGGGGGCACCGTGGAGCCAGCCTGCGGTCCGGTCGGTGATGACGGCATCGTCGGGAACGACCAGCTTGAGGCAGCCGATGCGCAGATCCAGACCGTCGGGTAGCTGGGACGCGTGGTAGACGCCCTGGAGGGGATTCACGAGGTCGCCGCTGGAGCACCAGGCGGCGAGCTGGCGATCGGTGACTCCGTCGCGGACCACCTGGGCCCGGGTGAACGGACGGTCGACGGGGACCGGGGCGGCGGGACCGCCCCGGGTCCCGGGAGTGGGTTCGAGTTCCATACCTGCGCCGATGCCCGGTCACGAGCACCCCACACCAGGCGGACAACCGCCTGTGGAAGGGCAGCGCGCGAGCCTGCCCTGTGAGCAGCAGGTGGCACCCGACACGGTCGACCTGCGACGGGTCGACGATCCTCACGGTCGACCTGCGACGGGTCGACGATCTCCACGGTCGACCTGCGACGGGTCGACGATTCTCACGGTCGACCTGCGACGGGTCGACGATCCTCACGGTCGACCTGCGACGGGTCGACGATCCTCACCGTCAACCTGCGACGGGTCGGTGTCAGGAGAGGGCGGAGCCGCCGCGGTAGTCGGCGTAGGACTCGTTCCAGTCGCCGTAGCCGTTCGTGAGGGTCATCTGCCGGTCCGTGCCGGTGTACTGGACGACGTCGCCACGGATGGTCATGTCGTAGAGCCACTTGGCGTTGTCGGTGCTCATGCCGGTGCACCCGTGGGAGACGTTCGCGGACCCCTGCGAGGCCACCGACCACGGGGCCGCGTGGATGAACTCGCCGGAGTAGGTCAGCCGCATGGCGTACTTGACGTCGTCGATGTCGTAGTAGTCCGGGTTGTTCTTGCCGATGCCCACGGTCTCGGAGTTCATCCGCTTGGTCTCGAACTTCTCGATGATGACCTTCGTGCCGGATCGGGTGGTGAACCCGGCCTTGCCGGTGGTGATCGGGATGGTCCGCAGCAGCTTGCCGTTCGAGAAGACCTGCATCTGGTGCGTCTGCGCGTTCACCTTGTAGACGTGGGCGTCGCCGACGTGGAAGTCGACGTGACGGCTCTCCTGGCCGTAGATGCCCGCGCCGGCCGGGACGGAGTTGATGTCGACGTCGACGGAGACGTCGGTGCCGGCCTTCCAGTAGGCGCGCGGACGCCAGTGCACCTCGGTGTCGCTGATCCAGTGCCACGAGCCCGGCTGCCGGGGCGACGCACTCACCGACATGTGCTTCTCGATCGAGGCCTTGTCGGTCACGGGCACGTCGAAGGTCACGATGACCGGCATGCCGACGCCCACGGTCTCGTCCTGCAGCGGCGCCACCGAGGCGAACGTCTGCTGGTCCAGGGTGAGGTCCTCGGTCTGGAACCGGGAGGTCCGGGTGACCTCGGTGCCGTCGCTGCGCTGCGCGACCGACCGCACGACGTACGTCGTGCCGGGCTCGAGCCGACCGCTGGCCGTCCAGGTGCTGCCGTCGCCCGAGAGGTCGCCGGGCAGCGGACCGGCCGGCGACTTCACGGTCACCGAGTCCAGCCGCCCACCCGTGGCGGAGACCTTCACGGTCCGGTCGACGGGGACGGAGTGGCTGTTCCTGCCGACCTCCGTGGTCACCTTGACCGGGTCGACGGTCGACGAGGCGCTGCTGCTCGGCTCGGAACCGTCGGCCCCCACGGGGCCGGACTCGTCGGACTGGCAGGCCGCCAGGGGGACGCTCGCCAGGGCGAGGGTCGCCACGCCGGCCAGGCCACGGCGCAGGCGCCGTCCCCGGTTGTGGGCGCGAACACGACTCTCGGACATGCAGGAACTCCCCAGTGCAGACGTCAGCGGACTCCGGACCAGCGTAACCGCTGGAGCGGACATGCCTCGGCCCCGCGCGACGTGTGAACGCTCACGCGGGGCCGAGGAATGCAGCGACGGGCCTCAGTGGGCGTGCTCGCCGCGGTAGTACTCGAAGATCCACCCGGACAGCGCCAGGGCGCCGAGGGCGACCCCGATGATCAGCAGCCACCATGCGCCCGCGGCGGTGCCGAACACGACGACGCCCAGGGTCGCGCCGCACCACAGCGGCCACCAGGAGTACGGCGGGAAGAAGCCCAGCTCCCCCGCACCGTCCGCGATCTCGGCGTCCTTGCGGTCCTCCGGACGCGGGTCCATCTTGTTGGCGTGGAAGCCGAGGTACATCGTGACCATGGCCGAGAGCAGCGTGGTCATGGTGAGGGCTGAGGTGCCCGTCCAGTCGCCGGTGATCAGCCAGTAGGCGGGGCTGACCAGGACGAAGAAGACGGTGCAGATCCCGAAGATCCAGGCCTCGGACTTCATCAGGCGTTCTCCTCCCCCGGGTTGCGGGGATCGGTGTCGGTGCGGCCGGTGACGTGCTCCCGGCGGCCCTCCATGTCGGGCGCGTCGGCGAAGTCACCGTCGCGGGCCGCCTCGTTCTGCTCCAGCTCGATCGCGGCGACCTCGGGGTGGTGCAGGTCGAACGCGGGCGACTCGGAGCGGATCCGCGGGATCGTCACGAAGTTGTGGCGAGGCGGCGGGCACGAGGTGGCCCACTCCAGGGAGCGGCCCCAGCCCCACGGGTCGTCGGTCTCGACCAGCGGCGCCTTCCGCGAGATGTACACGTTGTACAGGAACGGCAGCGTGGAGCTGGCCAGCAGGAACGCACCGACCGTGGAGACCTGGTTGAGGGTGGTGAAGCCGTCCTCGGGCAGGTAGTCGGCGTAGCGACGGGGCATGCCCTCGACGCCCAGCCAGTGCTGCACCAGGAAGGTCAGGTGGAAGCCGACGAACAGCAGCCAGAAGTGCACCTTGCCGAGGCGCTCGTCGAGCATCCGGCCGGTCATCTTCGGCCACCAGAAGTAGAACCCGGCGAACATCGCGAACACGACGGTGCCGAAGACCACGTAGTGGAAGTGGGCGACCACGAAGTAGGAGTCCGAGACGTGGAAGTCCAGCGGCGGGCTGGCCAGGATGATGCCGGTCAGGCCACCGAAGAGGAACGTCGTCAGGAAGCCGACCGACCAGAGCATCGGTGTGTCGAAGGACAGGGACCCGCCCCACATCGTGCCGATCCAGTTGAAGAACTTCACGCCGGTCGGCACCGCGATCAGGAACGTCATGCCGGAGAAGAACGGCAGGTCGACCGCGCCGGTGACGAACATGTGGTGGGCCCACACGGCGACCGAGAGGATCGCGATGCCGAGCGTGGCGCCGACCAGGCCGACGTAGCCGAAGATCGGCTTGCGGCTGAACACCGGCAGGATCTCGGTCACGATGCCGAAGAACGGCAGCGCGATGATGTAGACCTCCGGGTGGCCGAAGAACCAGAACAGGTGCTGCCACAGGATCGCGCCACCGTGCGCCGCGTCGAAGACGTGGGCGCCGAGCTGGCGGTCGGCCTCGAGCGAGAGCAGCGCGCCGGCGAGGACGGGGAAGGCGATCAGCACGAGCAGGCTCGTGACCAGCGTGTTCCAGACGAAGATCGGCATCCGGAACATGGTCATGCCGGGCGCACGCATGCAGATGATCGTGGTGATGAAGTTGACCGCACCCAGGATCGTGCCCAGGCCGGCCATCCACAGACCCATGATCCACAGGTCGCCACCGACGCCCGGCGACCGGACGGCGTCCGACAGCGGGGTGTAGGCGAACCAGCCGAAGTCGGCCGCACCCTGGGGCGTCAGGAAGCCCGAGGCGGCGATCAGGCCGCCGAACAGGAACAGCCAGTAGCTGAACATGTTCAGGCGCGGGAACGCCACGTCGGGAGAGCCGATCTGCAGCGGCATGATCACGTTGCCGAAGCCGAAGAACAGCGGCGTCGCGAACAGCAGCAGCATGATCGTGCCGTGCATGGTGAAGAGCTGGTTGTAGAGCTCGTCGTTCACGACCTGCATGCCGGGGTAGGCCAGCTCGGAACGGATCAGCAGCGCCATCACGCCGCCGATGAGGAACCACGCGAACGAGGTCCCGAGGTAGAGCTTGCCGATCAGCTTGTGGTCGGTGGTGGTGAGGACCCGGACGACCTGCTGGCCGAGGGTCTTGCGACCGGTGACGGTCGTCGGCTGTGCAGCTGTGGCGGTCACTCCGCGCCTCCGTCGGACTCTGCGCCGGACTCGAGCCCGGCCTGGGTGTAGGCGTCTTCCGCGCCGATGAGCGGGGTCTCGGACTCGTGGCCGGCGGCCTGGAGGTCGGAGACGTACTGCTCGTAGTCGGCCTGGCTGACGACCTCGACGTTGAAGAGCATCCGCGAGTGGTAGACCCCGCAGAGCTCGTAGCACTTGCCCTTGTACGTACCGGTCCGGGTGGGCGTGATCTCGTAGTGGTTCACGCGGCCCGGGATGACGTCCATCTTCATCAGGAAGCCGGGGACGCCGAAGTCGTGGATGACGTCGGGCGAGTGCAGGTTGAACCGCGTGGTCTTGCCGACCGGCAGCACCAGCGTCGGGATGTGCGAGCCGGTGCCGGCCTCGTAGACGTAGGAGGAGTACGGGTACTCCTGGTCGGCGGCGTCGTCGTTCGCCGCAGCGTCCATCTGGCCGACGCCGTAGTTGAACGTCCACGACCACTGCTGGCCGGTGACCTCGATCGTGTTGTCCACGGGGAGGTCGTCGTCGAGCACGGCGTTCTGGACGTTCACCGTGTGCTGGAAGAACACGATCACCATGATGATCGGGGCGATCGTGTAGAAGATCTCGAGCGGGAGGTTGTACCGCGTCTGGATCGGTACCTCGTCCTCGCTGCGCCGCCGGTAGCGGAACACGGCGTAGAAGATGAGGCCCCAGACCACGACGCCGGTGATGAGGGCCGCGATCCACGCACCCTGCCACAGGCTCAGGATGTGCTCACCCTGCTCCGACCCGGGGTCGGGCATGGCGCCGCGCTTCCACTCGGCCTTGGTCTCGGACGAGCAGCTGCTCAACAGCAACAGGCTGGTGCCCAGCGCGACCGGCAGAGCCACTCGGCGCAGGTTCCCGGCCGCACGCTTGGGGAGTTGCAGACCCACGAACGAGCCTCTCTCTCAACGATCACGGATACGCAGAAGACTATCGGAATCGCACCCGGGGTGGTCCGCCGGGGCACCCGCGCCGCCCCCGCCTGCGCGTGGTCTAGGTTCGACCTGTGACAAATGCCGCGGGGGCGCCCGGGCCGGTCGCGGGCCGACGCCACAGCGCCTACCTCGACTCCGCCTCGTCGGAGCCGCTGCACCCTGCTGCGCGCGACGTCCTCCTCGCTGCCCTCGACCAGGGGTACGCCGACCCGCGGCGCCTGCACGGCGCCGGCCGCTCGGCGCGGCTGCTGCTCGACAACGCCCGCGAGGTCGTCGCCCAGTGCCTCGGCGTGCGCCGCGACGAGGTCACCTTCACGTCCTCCGGCACCGACGCGGTCCACCGTGGCCTGCTGGGGCTGGTCGCGGGCAACCCGGTGCGCGGCAGCACGGCGGTCCTCTCCTCGGTGGAGCACTCCGCCGTGCGGCACGCCGTGTCCTGGCTGGCCCGTCGCGACGACGCGGCACCGGTGCAGGTGCCGGTCGACGGGTCCGGCCGGGTCGACGCCGACGCCTTCGTCGAGGCCTGCCTGGCGCCGGGTGTCGCCGTCGCGGCCCTCCAGGCCGCCAACCACGAGGTGGCCACCACGCAGCCCGTCCCGCGCGTGGCCGAACGGCTGGCCGGCAGCGGCGTCCCGCTGCTGGTCGACGCCTGCGCGGCCGCGGGACGTCTCGACCTGCCTTCCGGCTGGACCGCGGCCGCGGCCTCGGCGCACAAGTGGGGCGGCCCGGCGGGGGTCGGTCTCCTGCTGCTCCGCAAGGGGGCCCGCTGGGGCAACCCCTTCCCGGGCGAGATGGCGCTCGAGGACTTCGGGGGCGGCTTCCCCGACGTCCCGGGAGCACTCGCCGCAGCCGCAGCCCTGCAGGCCGTCGTGGCCGAGCGCGACGGGGTCAACGCCCGTCACGTCGCCATGGTCGACCGGATCCGGGACGCCGCCGGGGCCATCCCCGACGTCGAGGTGGTGGGCGACCCGGTCGACCGGCTACCCCACCTGGTGACGTTCTCCTGCCTGTACGTCGACGGCGAGGCGCTGGTCACCGAGCTCGACAGGCGCGGCTTCGGCGTCGCCAGCGGCTCGGCGTGCACCGCGTCCACCCTCGAGCCCAGCCACGTCCTCACCGCGATGGGGGTGCTGACCCACGGCAACGTCCGGGTGTCCCTGACCCGCGACACGACCGAGGAGGACGTGGACGGGTTCCTGCGCGTGCTGCCCGAGGTCGTCCGGGACATCCGCGCCGAGGTCGGGCTCTAGTGGACGCCGACCTCGAGCTCGACTGCCGTGGGAAGCCCTGCCCGCTGCCCGTCATCGAGCTGGGCCGCCACCTCACCGACGTGCCGGTCGGCGGCACGATCGCGGTCGTCGCGACCGACGTGGCCGCCGGGGTCGACGTGCCGGCCTGGTGCCGGATGCGCGGGCAGGAGTACGTCGGGGAGGACGTCGCCGCCGACGGCACCCCGCGCTACGTCGTACGCCGGCGGTCGTGACCCGCCCGGGTCAGTGCGAGTGCGGGATGCCGGCGAGGTGCGGCTCGATGTCCGCGGCCGCGTCGGACCCGTAGGACTCCTCGACGCGGCCGAGGAACTCCTCGGCGGTGAAGGAGTACTCCTGCGTCCCGACCGTCTCGACGACGTACGCCGCCAGCACGCACCCGACCTGGGCCGAGCGCTCCAGGCCCACGTCCCAGGTCATCGCGCCCAGGAAGCCGGCCCGGAACGCGTCGCCGACACCGGTCGGCTCGAGAGCGGCGACGTTCTTGGCGGCGGGCAGCTCGATGGTGTCCTCGCCCTTGCGCAGGATGCGGACGCCGTCGGCGCCGAGGGTCGTCACCTGGATCCCCACCCGGGCCAGGATGTCGTCCTGGCTCCAGCCCGTCTTGGACTCGATCATGTGCGACTCGTACTCGTTGGAGAACAGGATCGCGGCGCCGTCGATCAGCTTGCGGATCATGTCGCCCTCGCCGAACGCGAGCTGCTGGCTCGGGTCGGCGATGAACGGGTAGCCGCGCTGCAGGCACTCCTCGGTGTGACGCAGCATCCCGTCGGGGTCGTCGGCGCCGATCAGGACGTAGTCCGGCGCACCGACGCGGGCCACGATCGGGGCCAGCTCGATCAGCCTGGCCTCGCTCATCGCGCCGGGGTAGAAGGACGCGAACTGCGCCATCGTGGAGTCGCTGGTGCACACGAACCGCGCGGTGTGGCGGCTCTCGGAGATGTGCACCGAGTCGCAGTCGACGCCGTGCCGCTCCAGCCAGGAGCGGTAGTCGGCGAAGTCTTCTCCGGCGGCGCCCACCAGCACGGGACGCAGCCCCAGCCGACCGAGGCCGAAGCACATGTTGGGGGCGACTCCCCCGCGGCGGATCTCGAGGTCCTCGACGAGGAAGGAGACCGACAGCTTGTCCAGCTGCTCGACGACCAGGGAGTCGGCGAACCGGCCCCCGAACGTCATCAGGTGGTCGGTGGCGATCGATCCCGCGATGAGCAACGACATGACACGAGACACTACCGGTGGGTACCGCTTCGGGTACCCGGCGGTAGCCAATAGCGTCGTTGACATGACCGCTGCGAAGCCCCCTGCCCGCCTCGCCTACGACGACGCCTCGACCCCGGCCGAGATGTCGGCCGACTGCCGCGCCACCGGCGCCAACCTGCGGCTCCAGCGCGTTGCCGCGGCCGCCGTCCGCCCGGCCCCCAGCATCCGCTTCGAGGACTACCCGCGCGAGGTCACCAAGCGTGGCGAGATCGAGATCACCGAGGCGGCCACGCGGATCGCGAACGCGCTGCACCTGCACCTCGACTGACCCGCACCCGACGAACGCGAAAGCCCCCGCCGAGCGGCGGGGGCTTTCGTGTGCTCAGGTCGACGAGCGGCTCAGTGGAACGAGTCGCCGCACGCGCACGAACCCGTGGCGTTCGGGTTGTCGATGGTGAAGCCCTGCTTCTCGATCGAGTCGACGAAGTCGATCATCGCGCCGTTGAGGTAGGGGACGCTCATCCGGTCGACGACCACGGCGACACCGTCGAAGTCGGTGACCACGTCACCGTCGAGGCTGCGCTCGTCGAAGAAGAGCTGGTAGCGCAGGCCCGAGCAGCCGCCCGGCTGCACGGAGATGCGCAGGGAAAGGTCGTCGCGGCCCTCCTGCTCGAGGAGGCTCTTCACCTTGGCAGCGGCGACCGGGCTCAGGTTGATCTGGTCGGTACGGCGCTCGGTGGTGGTCTCGACCTGCTCGGTCATGTCGCGTGCTCCCAAGTTGGCTGAGGGGTTGTTACTGGCTTCAATGGTCGCACACCGCCGGATATTCCACCCGGGGTCACCGACCATCCGTCAACGACGGTCCTGGGGAGACCAGGTGCGCGCGACCCGCTCTGCCACGTCGGCCAGCGCGGCGGCCGGGTCGCCCAGGGCCCGCTCCTCCCCCACGATGTCGACCAGCGCGTACGCCGACTCCACGCCCAGGGCACGCATCTCACGGGCCCCCACGAGCACCCGTCCGGCCAGCACGACGCACGGACGGACCGCCTCCCCGGCGACGGTGGCCACGCCGTACGGCACCTTGCCGGCGCGGCTGGAGTAGTCGAACGCGCCCTCCCCGGTCACCACGAGGTCGGCCGCCCGGGCCCGGCCCGCCAGCCCGACGGCCTCGGCCACGAGGCCGATCCCGGGCTCCCGGGTGGCGCCGAGCGCGAGCAGCGCGAACCCGAGGCCGCCCGCGGCGCCGGCGCCCTTCTCCAGCGCGGTGCGCCGGTCCACCGCGGCCGCGAGCTCCTCGAGGTGACCGTCGAGCACGGGCAGCCGTTCCTCGACGATCCCCTTCTGGGGGCCGAACACCTTGGTCGCACCGAACAGCCCGGTGAGCGGGTTCTCCACGTCGGACGCGGCGACCAGGCGCACCTGCGCGAGACGCTCCCGAGCCGCGGCGAGGTCGACGCGCGTGACCCCCGCCAGGGCGGCCCCTCCGGCGTCCAGCGGTCGGTCCGCCTCGGCTCCGAGCGCCGCCAGCAGTCCTGCCCCACCGTCGTTGGTGCCGCTGCCGCCCAGCCCCACCACGACGGTGGTGGCCCCGGCGTCGACGGCCTCGGCGACCAGCTCGCCGACGCCGTACGTCGTCGCGTCCTCGGCGCCGTCACCACCGGTCAGGTGCAGCCCGCAGGCCTGGGCGCTCTCGACGTACGCCGTGTCGCCGTGCAGGAGCAGCGTGGCCGGGACGCCGTCGCCGCGCGGCCCGCGGACGGTCACCGCGAGCAGCTCACCGCCGAGGGCGGCGTGCAGCACGTCCACGAAGCCCGGTCCCCCGTCGGACATCGGCGCCGGGTCGAGCTCGTCGTCGGGGGCGTGCCGCCGCCAGCCCGCCGCAACGGCCTCGGCCGCCTCCACGGCGGTGAGCGTGCCGGCGAACTTGTCGGGGGCCACGAGGATGCGCATGCCGGGCATCGTCCCAGAGCCCCGGCGCGTGTCTAGGGTCATCCCTGTGAACGACGTGACGATCCGCCCGATGCGCCCCGAGGACGTGCCGGCGGCCGAGAGGCTGAGCGCGGAGGGGTTCCACGAGCTGGACACCCGGATGCACCGCCGCTCCTGGCCCGAGCCCGAGCTTCGACCCGCCGCCCGCGGTGCCAACTGGGTGACGCGCACCCTCCACTTCCTCGAGACCGACCCGGGTGGGTGCTGGGTCGCCGAGGACGGCGCCACGATGGTGGGCATGGCCACCTCCTTCAACCGGGAGAAGCTGTGGTGCCTGGCGACGTACGCCGTGCGGCCCGGGTTGCAGGGCCGCGGCATCGGCAAGACGCTGCTGGCGGCGGCCCTCCACCACGGTCGCGGGTCCCGGCGGGGGATGCTGGCCGCGTCGTCGGACCCGAAGGCGGCCCGCCGCTACCGCCTCGCCGGCTTCTCCCTGCACCCGCAGATGTTCCTCAGCGGCACGGTCGACCGGTCCGCGATCCCCGTGGTCGAGAAGGTCCGGGAGGGCTCGGTCGGGGACGTCGACCTGATGGACTCGATCGACCGGCGGACCCGCGGGGCGGCGCACGGTCCGGACCACGAGGTCATGCTGGGCTTCTGGCGGCTGCTGGTCTCGGACACCACCACCGGGTCGGGCTACGCGTACGTCGACGAGAAGGGCAACGTCGCGCTGCTCGCCGCCACCAACCGGCGCACGGCGACCCGGCTGCTGTGGGCCGCCCTCGCCGACGCCGAGGGCGAGGTGGTGATCGGCCACGTCACGGCCGCCAACGAGTGGGCGGTCGACGTGGGGATGGCGGCCCGCCTCGAGCTGCACCAGGAGGGCTACCTCGGCCTCCGCTCCATGGCGCCGCCCACGCCGTACCTCCACAACGGGGCGCTTCTCTGACCCTCACTAGACTGTGCGCATGACCACTGTGGACCTGCCGCTGCTGCCGCTCGGACTCGGCCGCGACCCCTCATCCGAGCGCGGCGTCGAGTGCCCGGGCGACCTGCCGCCCGCCTCCGACCCCGACCTGGTGGCGCGCGCCCGCGCGGCCAAGGAGGCCCTCGGCGAGAAGGTGTTCGTCCTCGGTCACCACTACCAGCGCGACGAGGTCATCCAGTTCGCCGACGTCACCGGCGACTCCTTCAAGCTCGCCCGGGACGCGGCCGCGCGGCCGGAGGCCGAGTACATCGTGTTCTGCGGCGTGCACTTCATGGCCGAGTCGGCCGACATCCTGACCGGGCCCGACCAGCAGGTCGTGCTGCCCGACCTCGCAGCCGGCTGCTCGATGGCCGACATGGCGCGCCTGGCCCAGGTCGAGGCGGCGTGGGACGCGCTCACCGATGCCGGCATCGCCGACTCCGTGGTCCCCGTCACCTACATGAACTCCTCCGCCGACATCAAGGCGTTCTGCGGTCGCAACGGCGGCGCCGTCTGCACCTCCTCCAACGCCGAGGTCGCGCTGGAGTGGGCCTTCGCGCAGAAGCCGGACGCCAAGGTCCTCTTCCTGCCCGACCAGCACCTGGGCCGCAACACCGCGGTCCTGCAGATGGGCCTCACCCTCGACGACTGCGTCGTGTGGGACCCGCGCCAGCCGAACGGCGGGCTGTCGGCCGAGCAGCTCCGTGACGCGCGGATGATCCTGTGGAAGGGCCACTGCTCCGTGCACGGCCGCTTCTCCCCCGACGTCGTCGACGAGCTGCGCGCCACGATCCCCGGCGTGCAGGTCCTGGTCCACCCCGAGTGCCAGCACGAGGTCGTGCTCAAGGCCGACCTGGTGGGCTCCACGGAGTTCATCATCAAGACGATCGAGGCAGCCCCGGCCGGGTCGAGCTGGGCGATCGGGACCGAGCTGAACCTCGTCAAGCGGCTCGCGGCCGCGCACCCCGACAAGCAGATCGTCTTCCTCGACAAGACCGTGTGCTACTGCTCCACGATGAACCGCATCGACCTCCCGCACCTGGTCTGGGCGCTGGAGTCGCTCGTGGCAGGCACCGTCGTGAACCGGATCGAGGTGGACCCCGAGACCGAGCGGTGGGCCCAGGTGGCGCTGCAGCGGATGCTCGACCTGCCGGGCCGGTCCCACAAGGACTGACCCGGCCGCCGGCGTCGTCGCGCGGTCAGGCGGGCAGCTCGAACCAGGCCGTCGTGCCGCCGCCGGGCGTGCCCTCGAGCCCGATCCGGCCGCCGTGCGCCTCGACCACCCGGCGCACGGTGGCCAGCCCGATGCCCGAGCCGGGCACCCGTGGGTGGACGCGCGTGAAGGGCTCGAAGACCCGCTCGCGGTCCCCCTCCGGTACGCCGAGCCCGTGGTCCACCACCCGCACCCGCCAGCCGTCGGCGGTCCGGACGGAGTCGACCGCGACGTGGGCCGGCTCCCCGGGGCAGGTGAACTTGGCGGCGTTGGCGACGAGGTTCTGCAGAACCGCCCGCAGCTGGACGGCGTCACCCTCGACGGTGGGCAGGTCCCCGACCTCGAGCGTGGCGCCCTCGAGGGCCGGGCCCAGGTCCTCACGCACCTCGGCCATCGTCCTCGCCAGGTCGACCTCGACCCGGGACAGCTCGCCGCCCAGTCGCGCGTAGGCGAGCAGGTCGTCGATGAGGGCCTGCATCCGGTCCGCTCCGGCGATGGCACGACCCGCGAGCCGGGCGATCATCTCCGTGTCGGGCCCCGGCTCGAGGTGGCGTGCCTTCTCGTCGAGCAGCCGCAGCGAGATCGACAACGCGGCCAGCGGGTTGCGCAGGTCGTGGCTGACCTGGCCGGCGAAGGCCGCCAGCTGCTCGTTCGAGCGCTCCAGCTCGTCGTGCAGGTCCTCGAGCTCCCGGGTCCGCAGGTCCAGCTCCAGCAGGTCCACGACGCGGTCCGCGAGCGAGGCCAGCGCGTGCTCCTGGTCCGGGGTCAGCGTGCGCGGCCGCTCGTCGAAGACGCAGAGGGTGCCGATGACGACGCCCTGCGGGGTCACCAGCTGGTGCGTGGCGTAGAAGCGGACGTGGCCGATCTCGCCGGTGACGAAGGGGTTGTCCCGGAACCGCTCGTCGCGGCTGGCGTCGGACACGATCACCGGGTGGCCGACGTGCAGCACCGCGGCGCACATCGAGTCCTCGCGCCGGCACACCGACGCGTCGAAGCCGGTGGTCGCGATCTGGTGCTGCTCGGTCGCAGTGATCAGGTTGATCGTGGCCATGGGCACCTGCGCCACCTGGGCCGCGACCTCGACCAGCGCGACCAGGTCCTGGCGGGGTGGGCGGACCAGCACCTCGTAGTGGGCGATCTCGGCGACCCTGTGCTCGTCGACCACGTTCCTCACGCTGCTGCTCCCTGTCCCCGCGCCGCTCCTCCGCAGGGGTGAGGATAGTGGGACAGGTGTCACAGGCCGGGTGCGCCCCACAGCGCCAGCCACCGCGACAGGTCACGCTCCATCGGCAGCTCGGCCGCCAGCTGGTCGCGGACCTGGATCTCCAGCAGGTTGTCGCGGGTCTGCGGACCGGTGGGCGCGAACGGGTAGAAGGTGCCCTGCTTGTAGAGGTAGACCAGGCCCACGCGCCGTGCGGTGGCGTCGGCGAACGGCACCACCGAGCAGAGCAGGCCGGCCCCGAAGCCCTGGTCCTCGAGCGCGGTGTTGACCGCGTGCAGGTCGGTGCAGAGGCCGCCTGTGTCGGCCGGGTCGCGGTGCGCCACCAGCCAGGTGAAGCCGAAGTCGTCCCGCGAGACCGACACGTCGGGTGCCGTCGGGTCGTCGTTGAGCAGCGCGACCACGTCGTCCTGGGTCTGCTGGAAGGCCACGCCGGCCGCCGCCCGGTAGCAGACCGCTCCCTCCCCGGTGGGCGCGAGGCCCAGCGAGGTCTGCAGGGTGATCGCGGCGCTCGGCACCAGGAACAGCGAGTCGAGGTTGGCGGCCTTCGGGCGCGACCGCCCGGTCACGGCGTCCCAGAACCCCATCAGCGGGCGCTCACTGCCCGGGGCGGCCGAGCTCGGCCTGGATCCGGGCCAGCTGCTCCAGCCGCTGCTCGAGCGTCGGGTGCGTGGAGGTGAGGGTGCTCAGCGAGACACCCCGGACGGCCGGGGCGATGAAGAACGCGTTCATGGCGTTGGACGCACGCAGGTCGCGCTGGGGGATGGTGTTCATCTCCCCGGTGATCTTCTGCAGCGCCGAGGCGAGCGCGGCCGGCTTCATGGTGAGGTAGGCCCCCGCCCGGTCGGCGGCCAGCTCGCGGTAGCGCGAGAGCAGCTTGAGCAGGAAGAAGCTGATGGCGTAGACGACCAGGCTCACCACCAGCACGACCAGCCACACGGGGACGCCGTTGTTGTTGTCGCGGCGTCCGCCGAAGAGCCCGAGTCCGCCGTACTGCGCGCCGCGCGTCAGCATCCCGGCCGCGATGCCGGCGGACGAGGCCACGGTCATCACCAGGACGTCGCGGTGGGCGACGTGGGAGAGCTCGTGCGCGAGCACGGCCTCCATCTCCTCGGCGTCCAGGGTGCTCAGGATCCCCGTGGTCACGCACACCACGGACCGGTCCGGGGAGCGGCCGGTCGCGAAGGCGTTCGGGATCGCCATGTCGGCGATGCCCACCCGCGGCTTCGGCATGTCGGCCAGGGCGCAGAGCCGGTCGATCATGCCGTGCAGCTCGGGCGCCTGCTCGGGCGTCACCTCGCGAGCCCGCATCGCCTTCATGGCCAGCTTGTCCGAGGAGTACCACTGCCACCAGGCCACGCCCAGGCCGGCCACGCCGATGACGAAGGCGAGCCCGGAGTTGCCACTGCCCGCGAAGACCAGCATCAGGCCGACGACGAGCCCGACGAACAGCGCGCCGAGCAGGAACATCACCAGCGTCATCCGCGCGGTGAGGCCCGTGTCCTTGATGAACCGGGAGTGCGCCATGTCAGAAATTCAAGCAGGCGGCCGAAACCGGGCAGCTCACCCGGGGATCAGCCCCTCGTCCGAGAGCAGCTCCCGGACCTCCTCGAGGGTGGCGTCGGACGGCGGGAGGATCAGGTCGGACTCGTCCAGCGCATCGGCCGGGTGGGGCACGCCGACCGTGCGCACGCCCTCCAGCAGCTCGGCGAGAGCGGCGGCGAAGGCGGTCTCGTCGCTGCGCTCGACCGCCGACTCGACCGCCGAGTCGAGCTCGTTGAGCCGGGGCAGGGCGTCCTCGGAGACGTCGTACTGCCCCTCCCCGAGGATCCGGATGATCACGACTGGTCCCCGGTCGTGCGCTTCTCCGGCTCGGCCTCGATGATGGCGCCGCCGTCCTGGCCGGGCTCGATCGCCTGCGGCTGCGCACCCGCCTTGAGGCGGGCCAGCTCGGCCTCGACGTCGGCCTGGGAGCTCATCGAGTCCAGCTCGCGCGCGATGTCGTCGCCGCCGTTGGTGGAGCTGACGTCCTCGAGCGCACCCGACGCGATCAGCTCGTCGATGGCACCGGCGCGCGCCTGCATCTGCGCGGTCTTGTCCTCGGCGCGCTGGATGGCCATGCCGACGTCGCCCATCTCCTCGCCGATGCCGGACATCGCCTCGTTGATCCGGGTCTGCGCCTCGGCCGCGGTGTACGTCGCCTTGATCGTCTCCTTGCGCGTGCGGAAGGACTCGACCTTGGCCTGCAGCCGCTGCTGGGCGAGGGTGAGCTTCTCCTCCTCGCCCTGGAGCTGGGCGTGCTGGGCCTTGAGGTCGTTGATCTGGCTGGTGAGCCCGGACTTGCGGGTCAGCGCCTCGCGGGCGAGGTCCTCGCGCCCCATGCTGATGGCCTTCTGCGCCTGGTCGCTCAGCTTGGCCGACTGCTGCTCGAGCTGGTTGACCTGCAGCTCCACCCGCTTGCGGCTGGTCGCGACGTCGGCGACGCCGCGGCGCACCTTTGAGAGCAGGTCGAGCTGGCGCTGGTAGCTGTAGTCGAGGGTCTCGCGCGGGTCCTCGGCCCGGTCGAGGGCCTTGTTGGCCTTCGAGCGGAAGATCAGGCTGATGCGCTTCATGAGGCTCATGGGGTGCGGTCCCTCTCGCAACGTGATTCTCGGTGTGCCTCAACCCTAGGCGCAAAAGCAAGGCCGTGCGAGGACGCCGGTAGGGTTGCCCCGACCCGTTTCGCAGCATTCGAGAAGGCCCCGCGTTGTTCCGTCGCAGCAAGACCGACTCCCCCGCTCCCTCGTCCGAGCAGACCCCGGCCAAGCCCGGCGGCAAGGGGCGGCCCACGCCGTCGCGCCGCGAGGCCGAGGCCGCGGCGAAGGCCCGGGCCAAGACCCCCCGCACCCGCAAGGAGATGGCCGCCGCGCAGCGTGCGTCGCGCGCCGAGTCCAGCCAGAAGGTGCGCGCGGCGATGAAGGCCGGTGACGAGCGCTACTACCTGGCGCGCGACCAGGGCCCGGTGCGCCGCTTCATCCGCGACTTCGTCGACAGCCGGTTCTCCTTCATCGAGCTGATGGTGCCGCTGCTCGTGGTCACCATGGTCCTGGGCTACTCGGGCAACGCCCGGCTGGCCGCGATCGGCAACACCGTGCTGATGGGCACGATCCTGCTCGTCGTCGCCGACATGCTCTTCCTGCGCTTCCGGCTGCGCCGCGAGCTGACCCGCCGCTTCCCGGGCGAGCCACTCAAGGGCACCACCTACTACGCCGTGACGCGCGCGCTCCAGATGAAGTTCATGCGACTCCCCAAGGCCAAGGTGAAGATCGGGCAGAAGCTGCCCGAGCACTACCGCTGACCCCGGACGACCGACGAAGGGGCCGCCCCCGGCCGGGGGCGGCCCCTTCGTCGTTCCTGCTCGCCGGGCCGTGCGCCGGCGCCGTGCCTCAGAAGTCGCGGCGCCGCGGCGACTGCGTCTTCCCCGGGTCGCGCTCCACGACGTCGCCGAGCACCTCGTCGATCCGCTTCAGCTGGGTGTCCTCGAGCTTGACGCCCGCGGCCCGCACGTTCTCGGTGACCTGCTCGGGCCTGGAGGCGCCGATGATGGCGGCCGAGACGTTGCTGTTCTGCAGCACCCACGCCACCGCGAGCTGGGCCAGCGACAGGCCCGCCTCGTCGGCGACGGGCTGCAGGTCCTGGACCCGACCGAGCACGTCGTCGTCGAGCCAGCGCGAGATCATGTCCGCGCCCCCCTTGCTGTCGGTGGCGCGCGACCCCTCGGGGTGCGGCTGGCCGGGCTTGTACTTGCCGGTCAGGGCACCCTGCGCGATCGGCGACCAGACGATCTGGCCGATACCGAGCTCCTCGCAGGTCGGGACCACCTCAGCCTCGATCACGCGCCAGAGCATGTTGTACTGCGGCTGGTTCGAGACCAGCGGGATCCGCAGCTCCCGAGCGAGGGCGTGCGCAGCCCGGATCTCCTCGGCGCGCCACTCCGAGACGCCGATGTAGAGCGCCTTGCCCTGCCGGACGACGTCGGCGAAGGCCTCCATCGTCTCCTCGAGCGGGGTCTCGTAGTCGTAGCGGTGAGCCTGGTAGAGGTCGACGTAGTCGGTGCCGAGCCGCGAGAGCGACCCGTCGATAGACTCCATGATGTGCTTGCGGGACAGTCCGTGGTCGTTGTGCTTGCCCGGGCCGGTGGGCCAGTAGACCTTGGTGAAGATCTCCAGGCCCTCGCGCCGCTCGCCCTTCAGGGCCTTGCCGAGGACGGTCTCCGCCTTCGTGTTCGCGTAGACGTCTGCGGTGTCGAAGGTCGTGATGCCCTCGTCGAGGGCCTGACGCACGCATGCGGTGGCGGCGTCCTCCTCGACCTGGGAACCGTGGGTGAGCCAGTTTCCGTAGGCGATGGCCGAGATCTTCAGGCCGCTCGCTCCGAGGTTGCGAATCTCCATGGCTCGACCTTAGGGCCGGCCGCCAAGGTCCCCCGGCGGCCGTCGCGGGCCGCACTGTCAGGATGGCGGCATGACCAGCCCGACCGCCGACGTGTCCGTGCGCGTGGCCTGGGCGGACGACGCCCCGGCCGTCGCCGAGCTGCAGCTGCGCGCCTGGCGGGAGAAGTACGCCGGCCTGGTGCCCGCCGAGTCGCTGCCCTCGGACGTCGAGGCCGCGGCGGCCGCCTGGCGGGCCTCGCTGGTCTCCCCCGGCGACGCCCGCAACCGGGTGCTGGTCGCCCTGGAGCGCAACCGGGTCGTGGGCCTCGCGGTCACCTCCCCGGCGTCCGACCCGGACTGCGACCCGGTCGCCGACGCGGAGCTGCGGGAGATCACCGTCGACCCGGCCGACCTGGGGCGCGGGCACGGGTCGCGGTTGCTGCAGGCGGCCGTGGACACGCTGCGGGCAGACCGCTTCACCCGGGCGGTGCTGTGGGCGGTCTCCACCGACGACGCCCTGCGCGGCTTCCTCACCGGGGCGGGCTGGGCCACCGACGGGGCGCACCGCGAGCTCGACCTCGACGGGCAGGGCACCACCCGCGTCCGCGAGGTGCGCCTGCACACCGCACTGGACTGAGCGGCGCTGGACCGGGCCGGGGCCGGAAGGCTCTTGATTTTCCGGCCCGGAGGGTGACCATGGAGGACGTCGGCACGCACTCGACTCCGGGTGGCGCCGCCGCAGAACGGGGTGTCTTCAGTGTTCGGTCCTCTTCCTCGGCTCCACCGGCTGGTCCTGGTGGCCGCCGCGCTCGTCATCGGCGTCGCGTCCGGCGCCTGGCTCGCCCACTTCACCGCCCTTCCGGTCGCCGTCTCGGCGGGGGCCGTCATGGGTGCGGTGGCCGGGCTGCTGCTGGCCTACGCGCTCGTCCACGACTTCCACACGCCCTCCCGACCGGTGCGCGTCCGCCGGCACTGAGACCGGGCCGCCGTCCTGCGCGGCCGTTGTTACGGTCGCCGGGTGCCCGACGAGACCCTGACGCCCGCCGACCGCGGCGCGATCGTCCGTGACAGTCTCGGGGTGGGCATCGCCACCGGGGCGTACGGCGTGTCGTTCGGCGCCGTCTCCGTGGCTGCCGGGCTGAGCGTCGCGCAGACCTGCGCGCTGTCCCTGGTCATGTTCACGGGCGCCTCGCAGTTCGCGTTCGCCGGTGTGCTCGCCGCCGGTGGCGCCCCGCTCCCCGGAGCCCTGACCGCCCTGCTGCTCGGCACCCGCAACACGTTGTACGGGCTGCGCCTGGCCCCCCTGCTGCGCTGGTCGGGGGCCCGTCGCCTCCTGGCGGCGCACGTGCTGATCGACGAGTCCACGGCGATGTCGGTGACGCGACCGAGCACCGCCGCCGCCCGGCTCGGCTTCCTCACGACCGGCGTGACCATCTTCGTGCTCTGGAACCTCGCGACCCTGCTGGGTGCGGTGGCCGGCACCGCCATCGGCGACCCCCGCACCTACGGGCTCGACGCCGCGGTGGGGGCGGCATTCCTCGCCCTGCTGTGGCCGCGCCTGAAGGACGCCCGCAACCGGCTCGTGGCGCTGGCGGCCGCCGCCGTGGCCCTGGCGACCGTGCCGCACTCTCCGGCCGGCGTACCCGTGCTGGCCGCGGCCGGGGTGGCGCTGCTCGCCGGCGTCCTCACCCACCGGGCCGACCCCACCGAGCTGCCGGAGCCACCTCGATGACGTGGGCCGCGATCGTCCTCGGCGGGTTGGGCTGCTACCTGCTCAAGCTGGCCGGGCTCTCGGTGCCGGCGCGGGTGCTCGACCACCCGGTCGTCGAGCGGGTGGCCGACCTGGTGCCCGTGGCGCTGCTCGCAGCGCTGGTGGCGGTGCAGGTGCTCGCGAGCGGGCAGGGGCTCGTGCTGGACGCCCGGGTCGCGGGGATGGCCGTGGCCGTGGGCCTGCTGGTCCTCCGGGCCCCGTTCCTGGTGGTGGTCTTCGCAGCGGCCCTCACCGCGGCGCTGCTGCGCGTCTGGGCCTGAGAGCGCCGGGAGGCCCCGCACCCGAGGGTGCGGGGCCTCCCGGCGCCGAGTGGTACGACGGGGTCAGGCCCCGGCGCCGGCGCTCACGCCGCCGAGCAGCCGGAGCACGTCGGCCGGTGACTGGGCCGCCTCGAGCTCGGCAACCCGGGCCGGGTCGACGAACACCTGCGCGATCTGGCCGAGCAGGGCGAGGTGGTCCTTGCCCGCGCCGGCGATCCCGATCACGAACTTCGCCTCCTTGCCCTTCCAGTCGATCCCGTCGGAGTACCGGACGAACGAGATCGCCGTCCGCCGGATCGACGGCTTGGCCTCGTTGGTGCCGTGCGGGATCGCGAGCAGGTTGCCCATGTGGGTGGACACCGACCGCTCGCGCTCGTGCATCGCGTCGACGTACGCCTCGTCGACCGCGCCGCAGGCCACCAGCAGCCGTCCGGCCTCGGTGATCGCCTCGTCACGGGTCCGGGCACGTCCCTCGAGGACGATCGACTCCTCGGCGAGGACCTGCATGACCTCCTCGTCCTCGGCCGCCAGCGGCGCAGCGGCTGCTCCGGCCCCGTCGGCGTTGGTCGCGTGCAGCAGCTCGACGATCTCGTCGTACCGCGGGCTGCCCATGAAGTTGTCGACCGACACGTGCAGCGCCGAGGGCGTGCGCTGCTGCGCCCGCTCGGTGAGGTCCTGGTGGGTGACCACCAGGTCGTGCTCGTCGGCGAGGTTGGCGATCGCCTTGTTGATGACCGTGACGTCGCCGAAGCCGGCCGCCTGGATCTTGCGTCGCAGGACCGACGCACCCATCGCGGAGGACCCCATCCCCGCGTCGCAGGCGAAGACGATGTCGCGGATCGGACCCTGGTGGTGCTCACCGAGGGCGTCGACGGCGAGCACGTCGGAGGCCAGCGACTTCTTGCCCTTCATCGCCTCCATGGTGGCGGTGGCGTCGAGCAGGTCACCGTCCTCGGCGCGGTCCATCTTCAGCAGCACCGACCCGACGAGGAACGAGACTGCGGCAGCACCGAAGACACCCACCGTGATGCCGAGGAAGTCACCGCCCGGCGTCTGGGCGTACACCGCGATGATCGAGCCCGGAGCGGCCGGTGCGCGCAGCCCGACGTCGAAGAGCACGAGCAGGAAGACCCCCGTCATGCCCCCCGCGAGCGTGGCCAGGATCATCTTGGGCTTCATCAGGATGTACGGGAAGTAGATCTCGTGGATGCCGCCGAAGAACTGGATGATCAGCGCGCCGGGGGCGGAGGCCTTGGCGAGGCCCTTGCCGAAGAACGTGTAGGCCAGCAGCAGGCCGGCGCCCGGGCCGGGGTTGGCCTCGAGCAGGAACAGCACCGACTGACCCTTGTCGGCGGCCTCCTGGATGCCGAGGGGTGTGAGCACGCCGTGGTTGATCGCGTTGTTGAGGAACAGCACCTTCGCCGGCTCGATGAAGATCGAGGTCAGCGGGAGCAGGCCGTGGTCGACCAGGGTGTTGACGGCGTCGCCGAGCCACTCCGTGAACTGGCGCAGGACCGGAGCCAGCGCGAACATGCCCAGGATGGCCATGATCCCCGCGAAGATCCCGGCCGAGAAGTTGTTGACCAGCATCTCGAAGCCGGGTCGGATCCGGTGGCTCCAGAGGGCGTCGAGGTGCTTCATCCCCAGCGCCGTGAGCGGTCCCATGATCATGGCCCCGAGGAACATCGGGGAGCCACCCTTGTCACCGATGAAGACCGGGTCGCTGGTGGCCATGATGACGCCCATGACCGAGAACGCGCCGACGACGCCGCCGCGGACGTCGTAGACGATCTTGCCGCCCGTGTAGGCGATCAGGATCGGCAGCAGGTAGAAGATGGCCGGGCCGACCATCGTGGCGATCTTCTCGTTCGGGGTCCATCCGTCGGGGATGAAGAACGCGGTGATCAGACCCCAGGCGATGATCGCGCCGATGTTCGGCATGATCATGTTGGACAGGAACGTCCCGAACTTCTGCACGTGGACGCGCGCCGAGCGGCGTGCGACCGGGTTCTGCGTGGCAGTCGCCATGCTCATTTCCTCCTCAGGAAAGCCAGCCGAGGCTGGCCGCTCCTCATCCGCGCGCGCGGGCCGCTGTGTGACGCACGTCATGCGGATCTGTGATTGTCTGTATATCCCGCCGAAAATGCCCACGTCAAGGCTTTTAGCCAACAGATTCACAGGCAAACACAGATATACGGGTGGTAGTGTCGGCCCACACCCGTGTAGCGACCAGGAGGAACCATGAAGGCACTGCGCTTCTACGCCCCCGAGGACCTGCGCCTCGAGGACGTGCCGGAACCCGAGTGCGGGCCGGGCGAGATCAAGCTGCGCGTCCGCAACTGCTCGACCTGCGGCACCGACGTGAAGATCCTGCACAACGGCCACCAGAACCTCACTCCCCCGCGCACCATCGGCCACGAGATCGCCGGCGAGGTCGTGGAGGTCGGCGCCGACGTCAACGCGACGTACGGCTCGCAGTGGCAGGTCGGCGACCGGGCGCAGGTCATCGCGGCGGTTCCCTGCGGTGACTGCTACGAGTGCGACAAGGGCTGGATGGCCGTCTGCCAGAACCAGACCTCGGTCGGCTACCAGTACGACGGCGGCTTCGCCGAGTACATGATCGTGCCCCAGCAGGTCCTCAAGGTCGACGGGCTCAACCGCATCCCCGACAACGTGGGGTACGACGAGGCCTCCGCCGCCGAGCCGTTCGCCTGCGCGATCAACGCCCAGGAGCTGCTCGGCATCGAGGAGGGCGACACCGTCGTCGTTTTCGGCGCGGGGCCGATCGGCTGCATGCACATCCGCATCGCCCGCGGCGTGCACAAGGTCGGCAAGGTCTTCCTCGTCGACGTCAACGCCGAGCGGCTGAAGATGTCGGCGGACGCGGTCCAGCCCGACGAGGTGATCAACGGCGCCGAGGTCGACGTGGTCGAGCGGGTCATGGAGCTCACCGGCGGTCGGGGCGCGGACGTCATCATCACCGCCACCGCTGCGAACGTCACCCAGGAGCAGGCCATCTCGATGGCCGCCCGCAACGGCCGGATCTCCTTCTTCGGCGGCCTCCCCAAGACCAACCCCACCATCACCTGCGACTCCAACCTCGTGCACTACCGCCAGCTGCACATCCACGGCGCCAACGGGTCGGCGCCCGAGCACAACAAGCGGGCGCTGGAGTACATCGCCACCGGCCAGGTCCCGGTCAAGGACCTGATCACCGAGCACATCCCGCTGGAGCGGGTCCTCGACGCGTTCTCGATCGTCGAGAAGGGCGAGGCCATCAAGGTCACCGTCGAGCCGTAGTCACGAGGTCGCCGCGGCCCGGGCTCGCACGGACAGAGGCTCGGACGGACAGAGGGCCCGCACCGGTCACCGGTGCGGGCCCTCTCCCCCGTTCGGGACGCCGTCAGGCGACGTTGACCGCGCTCCAGGCCGCGGCCACGGCGTTGTACTGCGCGCTCGTGGCGCCGTACAGGTCCTTGGCGGCGTTGAGCGTGGCGGTGCGGGCGCCCTTGTAGTTGGTGCTGGAGGTCATGTAGACCGTCAGCGCGCGGTACCAGATCTTCGCGGCGGCGTCGCGGCCGATGCCGGTGACGGTGGAGCCGTTGCAGGTCGGGCTGTTGTAGGAGACGCCGTTCAGGGTCTTGGCGCCCGAGCCCTCCGAGAGCAGGTAGAAGAAGTGGTTGCCGACGCCCGAGGAGTAGTGCACGTCGTCCTGGCCGACCAGCGTCGACCAGCAGTCGTACGACGCGCCGTCGCTGCTGGGCTTGTCCATCCGGCGGAAGCCGGCGTGTTGCTTGAGGTCGAACTCCTCGCCGATCAGGTAGTCGCCCGGGTCGTTGCTGTTCGCGGCGTAGAACTCCACCATCGTGCCGAAGATGTCCGAGGTCGCCTCGTTCAGGCCGCCGGACTCGCCCGAGTAGGTCAGGCCGGCGGTGTTCTCGGTGACGCCGTGCGACATCTCGTGGCCCGCGACGTCGAGCGAGGTGAGCGGGCCGTAGCTGGTCCCGTCGCCGTCGCCGTAGGTCATCTTGGTGCCGTCCCAGAAGGCGTTGACGTAGCCGTTGCCGTAGTGCACCCGGTTGTAGGAGCCGGTGCCGTTGCCGAAGATGCCGTTGCGGCCGTACGTGTTCTTGTAGAAGTCCCACGTCATGTTGGTGCCGTACTGCGCGTCGACCGCGGCGGACTCGCGGCTGCTGGTGGAGCCGTTGCCGAACAGGTTGTCCGGGCTGGTGAACAGCGTCCCGGTGGCGCAGCCGCTGCCGAAGAGCTGGCACAGGTAGGAGTCCGACTTGTTGTTCATGTCGGTCGTGTAGGTGTTCCCGCGGGTCGGGTCCTTGAGCTGGTAGGTCGAGCCCGACAGCGTCAGCTGCAGCGGCACCGTGCCGCCGTAGAGCGACTGGCCGGAGCCGTCCACGGTCTGGATCTGCTCCTCGCGGCGCAGGACCGTGCCGGTGCGGGCGTCGACGTACGACGCGAGCCGGCTGGGCGTGCCGTCCTCCTGCACGCCACCGGTGAGGACCTCCCACGCCAGCCGCGGGGTGCCCGAGGTGGCGTCCACGACGAGGCGGGGCTCACCGCTGGCCTCGAGGCCGGAGATGGTGCGCGTCGCCCTCGCCGGAGCCAGGGCGCGCGCGGAGGCGGTCGCGGCGGTGACGGTGGGCGTCGTCGAGAGGTGCAGCGGGGCCGCCAGCGTCTGGCTCACGCCCTGCCAACCCGCCTCGGGGCCCTGGTGGACGACGAGGTCGCCACCGAGCACCGGGATCCCGTGGAACGTCCGCTCCATCCGCACGTGGGCGCTGCCGTCCCGGTCGATGACGGTGTCGGTGGCCCGGAAGGCCTGGCCCGCGGCGTCGCGAGCCGCCCCGGGGTGCTGCTGGAGTGCCGTGACGGCCGCGGTCACCGGGTTCGGCGCCCCGGCGGCCTGGCCGTTGGCGGATCCGGCCTGGGTGCCGATGGTGCCGGCGGCCAGCACCGCCACGGTGGCGAGCCCCAAAGTCCTGCGCATGAACATCCCTCTCGTCGTACCCGAAGTTGACTGGCCGCTTCCTGGAGGGAGAGCGGCCCGCAGAGCGTTGCAAGGCCCAACGAGAGAGGGAACGCAGGGTCACCTGCAGATTCGTGCAGCGCACGAACCTGCAGTTCCTGCGGGCGCTCAGCCGAGGTCGAGGAAGCCTTCCAGGCCGACGGTGAGGCCCGGGTGGTCCGCGATCGCGCGCAGCCCGGTCAGCACGCCCGGGGTGAAGGACGCCCGGTCCAGCGAGTCGTGCCGGATGGTGAGGGTCTCCCCCACGCCGCCGAGGACGACCTCCTGGTGGGCGACCAGCCCGCGGATCCGCAGGCCGTGCACGCGGATCCCGGCGACGTCGGCGCCGCGTGCGCCTTCGAGGGCGGTGCTGGTCGCGTCGGGCACCGGCCCGCACCCGGCCTCGGCCCGCGCGGCAGCGATGAGCTCCGCCGTGCGCCGTGCGGTGCCGGACGGTGCGTCGGCCTTGTCGGGGTGGTGCAGCTCGACCACCTCGACGGACTCGTAGAACGGCGCCGCGACCGCGGCGAAGCGCATCATCAGGATCGCGCCGATCGAGAAGTTGGGGGCGATCAGCACTCCGGTCCCCGGGGAGTCCGCCAGCCAGCCCCGCAGCGTGTCGAGCCGCTCGTCGTCGAACCCGGTCGTGCCGACCACGGCGTGGATGCCGTTGCGGATGCAGAACTCGAGGTTGGCCATCACCACGTCGGGGTGGGTGAAGTCGACGACGGCGTCGACCCCGGCCGAGGTGACCTCCTCGATCGGGTCGCCGGCGTCGACCCGCGCCACCAGCTCCAGGTCGTCGACCGCGTCCACCGCCCGGCAGACCTCGGACCCCACCTTGCCGCGTGCGCCCAGCACGCCCACCTTCGCCACGTTCCGCTTCGTGCTCACCGCCACAACCTAGGCCATGCAGGACACGGCGAGGTCCGGTGACGCCCTCCGCGCCCTTCTGGCAGGCTGTGACCCATGGTGGTGCAGACGATTCCGGCGCGCATCCGGTGGGCAGTGGACCTCATGGACGTCCAGCCGGCCGACCACGTGCTCGAGATCGGGTGCGGTCCGGGGGCTGGCGCCGAGCTCATCTGCAGCAAGCTGCAGACCGGCAAGCTCTTCGCGATCGACCGCTCCGAGTCCGGCGTGGACCGGACCAAGCGGCGCAACGCGAAGTACGTCGAGGCGGGCCGCCTCACCGTGCGGCAGATCGACCTCGCCACCCTGCGGGTCCCGGTCAAGCGACTGCACAAGGTGTTCGCCTTCAACGTCAACCTCTTCTGGGTGCGCGAGTGCGCCGACGAGGTGGCCCTCCTGCACGAGCGTGTCCTGCCCGGCGGCGCCGTCTTCCTGTTCTACGAGGCCAACCGGGCCGAGCTGGTCCCGACCATCGTGCAGAAGGCCTCGGCCGCCCTGGCCGGCAGCGGCTTCCGGGTCTCGGTCGTGGAGCAGAAAGCCCCGGCCGTCGTCGGCATCATCGGCCGTCGATAAGTCTATTTCCTGATGCGCGGCTTGCATTAGGCAATTTCCTTAAGTACGGTGGCCATCAGGCCGAGACCGAGGAGGCAGCCGTGGCCGTTGCCGTCCTGACCGTGGACCAGCGGGGCAGTCGCACCAGCGACGACCGCATCCCCGCGACCCTCGAGGCGCTGGCGGGTGTCGCCCTGCTCCGCCCGTTCGAGCGCACCGCCGGCGACGAGTTCCAGGGCGTGCTCGACGACCCCGCCGCCCTCGCCCCGGTCGTGGAGGCGCTGCTGCGCGAGGCCGCCTGGAACATCGGGATCGGCATCGGTGAGGTCGAGCTGCCGCTGCCGGAGCACGCGAACGCCGGCCGCGGGCCGGCGTACCTCCACGCGCGCCAGGCCGTGACGACCGCCAAGAACAGCCCCTGGCACCTGCGGGTGGCCGGCGACTCCCCCGCGGCGCGCGCCCTGGAGACGACGCTGTGGCTGTGGGCCGCCGTGCTCGCCCGACGCACCGCCCGCGGGTGGGAGGTCGCCGACCTCGTCGACGAGGGCCTCTCCTACGAGGAGGCCGCGCAGCGGCTCGGCATCAGCCAGTCCGCCGTCAGCCAGCGCGCCCAGGCGGCCGGCATCGTCGAGGGCCGGCGGGCCCGCGAGCTGGTCACGCACCTCGCCGACGACCTGCTCGGCACGGAGGTGGACGCGTGACCCCGGGGAACTACGGGCAGCTGGTCGTCACCCTGCTGGCCTGCGGCGTCGTGGCAGGAGCCTGGGGCTGGTCCCGGCTCGGGCTGCGCATCTGGGCGCCGGCCAGCCTGGTGCTGCTCGCGGCCGCCGCGCTGGTCGCCGCGGTCCCCGCCGACGTCACCCTCGACGGTCGCGGCGGCCGGGTCGCGCTGGTCGCGCTCGCGGGTGCCCTGGCCGTGGTCGGCGGCGGCCCCGTCACCTCCCGCGTCTTCGCCCTGGTCGACCGGGGCGAGACCGAGGCCCGGTCCATGGACCGGGCCGGCCAGGTGCTGCGGGGCGGCGCCTGGATCGGGGCCCTGGAGCGGGCCGCGATCTTCGCCTCCCTCGTCGCCGGCTGGCCCGAGGGCCTGGCCGTGGTGCTGGCGCTGAAGGGGCTCGGACGCTACCCCGAGCTGCGGGCGGCCGAGGACGGCGTCCGGACGGGTGCGGCCGAGCGCTTCATCATCGGCACGTTCACCAGCGTGCTCTTCGCCGCGGCCTGCGCCGGCGTCGTCGTCCTCGTCGTCTGAGCGTGCGCTCAGGACGGGCCGACGACCGCCAGGATCTCCGGCCGGGAGAACAGCTCGGCGGCCACCTCGCGCACCTCCTCGAGGGTCACGCCGTCGATGCGCGCGATCACCTCGTCGATGCTCAGCAGCTCGTCGTAGACGAGCTCGGCCTTGCCGATCCGTGACATCCGCGACCCGGAGTCCTCCAGACCGAGCACCAGCCCCCCGCGCAGCATCCCCTTGCCGCGGGAGAGCTCCTCGGCGGTGATCCCGTCGGCGGCGACCTTCGCGAGCTCGGCGCGGACCACGGTCAGCACGTCGTCGAGCTTGCTGGGCAGGCAGCCGACCGAGACGCCGACCAGGCCCGAGTCCGCGTGGTGGCTGGCGAAGGAGAACACCGAGTAGGCGAGCCCGCGACGCTCACGCACCTCCTGGAAGAGCCGCGAGGACGTGCCGCCGCCGAGCGCGGTGTTGAGCACACCCAGCGCGAAGCGCCGGTCGTCCTGGCGGGTGAGCCCCTCCATCCCCAGCACGACGTTGACCTGCTCGAAGGGACGCTGCGCGCCGATCGTGCCGGGCGTGACGCGGCGGGTACGCGCCGCGTGCCGCGGCGGCACCGGGGCCTCCTCGCGGTCCAGCCAGCCGTTGCGCCCGAAGGCCTTGCGCACCTGGCGCACCAGCGCCTGGTGGTCGACGTTGCCGGCGGCGGCGACCACCATGGTGGCGGGCCGGTAGTGGCGCCGGTGGAAGCGGGCGATCTGGTCGCGCGTCAGCGCCCGGATCGACTCCTCGGTGCCGGCGATCGGCCGGCCCAGCGGGGAGTCGCCCCACGCCTGCGCGGCGAACAGGTTGTGCACCACGTCGTCGGGGTCGTCGTCGTGCATCGCGATCTCGTCGAGGATCACGTCACGCTCGGCCTCGACGTCCTCGGGGTCGAGCCGCGAGCTGGTGATCATGTCGCCGAGCACGTCCACCGCCAGCGGCAGGTCCTCGTCGAGGACCCGCGCGTGGAAGCAGGTGTACTCCTTGGCGGTGAACGCGTTGAACTCGCCACCCACCGCGTCCAGCGCGATGGAGATGTCGAGCGCGGAGCGCTCGGCGGTCCCCTTGAACAGCAGGTGCTCGAGGAAGTGCGAGCAGCCGTGCAGCGCGGGGGTCTCGTCGCGCGAGCCCACCCCGACCCAGACGCCGATGCTGGCGGAGCGGACGCCCGCCATGTTCTCGGAGATGACGCGCAGGCCACCGGGCAGGACGGTACGCCGCACGCGCGAGGTCACCTGGCCCTCGGCGTCGGTGACCGTCTGCAGGGTCCTGGTGGTCCCGCTCTTGCGGGCGGACTTCGGGGTGGAACCGGACGACCGGCCAGCAGAAGCCTGCTGGCCGGTCGTCGGAGCGTCGTGCTTGCTCACGCAGTGATCACTCCGCAGCCTCGGCGGCAGCCTCGTCGGCCGGCTCCTCGGAGCCCTCGCCCTCCTCGACCACCGGGATCAGGGAGAGCTTGCCGCGGTCGTCGATCTCGGCGATCTGGACCTGGATCTTCTGGCCGACCGAGACGACGTCCTCGACCGCGTCGACGCGCTTGCCGCCGGCGAGCGGGCGCAGCTTGCTGATGTGCAGCAGGCCGTCCTTGCCGGGCAGCAGCGAGACGAACGCACCGAAGTTGGTCGTCTTCACGACGGTGCCGAGGTAGCGCTCGCCGACCTCGGGCATCGTCGGGTTGGCGATCGCGTTGACGGCGGCGCGGGCGGCCTCGGCGGCCTCACCGTTGGTGGCACCGATGTAGACGGTGCCGTCGTCCTCGATGGACAGCGTGGCGCCGGTGTCGTCCTGGATCTGGTTGATCACCTTGCCCTTGGGGCCGATGACCTCGCCGATCTTGTCGACGGGCACCTTCAGGCTGATGATGCGCGGCGCGTGGACCGACATCTCCTCGGGCTCGTCGATGGCCTCGGCCATGACGTCGAGGATCGCCAGGCGGGCGTCCTTGGCCTGGGTCAGCGCCTGGGCGAGGACCTCGGCCGGGATCCCGTCGAGCTTGGTGTCGAGCTGCAGCGCGGTCACGAACTCGCGGGTGCCGGCGACCTTGAAGTCCATGTCGCCGAACGCGTCCTCGGCACCGAGGATGTCGGTGAGGGCGACGTACTGCGTCTGGCCGTCGACCTCGCCCGAGATCAGGCCCATCGCGATGCCGGCGACCGAGGCGCGCAGCGGCACGCCGGCCTGGAGCAGCGACATCGTCGAGGCGCAGACCGAGCCCATCGAGGTGGAGCCGTTGGAGCCCATGGCCTCGGAGAGCTGGCGGATCGCGTAGGGGAACTCCTCACGCGTCGGCAGCACCGGCAGCAGCGCGCGGCGCGCGAGCGCACCGTGGCCGACCTCGCGGCGCTTGGGCGAGCCCACGCGACCGGTCTCACCGGTGGAGAACGGCGGGAAGACGTACTTGTGCATGTAGCGGCGCGACTTCTCCGGGGAGAGGGTGTCGAGCTGCTGCTCCATCTTCAGCATGTCCAGCGTGGTGACACCCAGGATCTGGGTCTCGCCGCGCTCGAACAGCGAGGAGCCGTGGACGCGCGGGACCACGGCGACCTCGGCGTGCAGCGGACGGATGTCGGCCAGGCCGCGGCCGTCGATGCGGACCTTGTCGCGCAGGACGCGCTCGCGGACGAGCTGCTTGTTCAGCGAGCGGAACGCCGCGCCGATCTCCTTCTCACGACCCTCGAACTGGTCGGCGAGCTTCTCGAGCAGGCCGGCCTTGATCTCGTCGACCCGGGCCTCGCGCTCCTGCTTGTCGCCGATCGTCATCGCGGCGGCGGTGTCGTCCTTGGCGGCGGCCTCGACGGCGGCGTACACGTCGTCCTCGTAGTCGAGGAAGATCGGGAACTCCTGGACCGGCTTGGCGGCCTCCTTGGCCAGCTCCACCTGGGCGTCGCACAGCTGCTTGATGAACGGCTTGGCGGCGTCGAGACCGCCGGCGACGATCTCCTCGGTCGGCGCCTGGACACCGCTGCGGACCAGGGTCCAGGTCTGCTCGGTGGCCTCGGCCTCGACCATCATGATCGCGACGTCACCGGTCTCGGTCACCCGACCGGCCACGACCATGTCGAAGACGGCGTCCTCGAGCTGGCTGTGCGTCGGGAACGCGACCCACTGGCCCTCGATCAGGGCGACGCGGACGCCGCCGACCGGGCCGGAGAACGGCAGGCCGGAGAGCTGGGTCGACATCGACGCGGCGTTGATCGCGAGCACGTCGTACGGCGTGTCGGGGTTGAGCGCCATGACGGTGATGACGACCTGGACCTCGTTGCGCAGGCCCTTCTTGAAGGTCGGGCGCAGCGGGCGGTCGATCAGGCGGCAGGTGAGGATGGCGTCCTCGCCCGGACGACCCTCGGACCGGAAGAACGAGCCGGGGATCTGGCCCGCGGCGTACATCCGCTCCTCGACGTCGATCGTCAGGGGGAAGAAGTCGAAGTGGTCCTTGGGGTGCTTGCCGGCGGTGGTCGCCGACAGCAGCATGGTGTCGTCGTCGAGGTAGGCGGTCACCGAACCGGCGGCCTGGCGGGCGAGGAGCCCGGTCTCGAACTTGACCGTGCGGGTGCCGAACTTGCCGTTGTCGAGGACGGTCTCGACGGCGGAGATCACGGGACCCCCGGCGTTGGTGTCAGTCAAAGGGGTACATCCTTCTTGTTCGCGGAGCGATCCGCGGCGTCCCGCTCTGGCGGCGGGGTCTCGGGACGAGCCCCCGCCGGGTCCCTCGGCGTGACGTCTGTGCTGACGTCCACGGGAGGGGGCCGGTCTTCGATCGAGGCCCGCAGATCCGTGCCCGCACCGGAATCCGGTGGCCGGGCGACGTGCGCCCGGTGGTCGAGCTGTCGGGATCCTGAGAGCCACTACCGAGGACCGGGCCGAAACGGGCGGGTCGCTCCTGGTGGGTCGTGCGTTGCGTTTCAGTTGTTGGTGCCGGTCCGACCCTAGCGGGAAAGGACCGAAATGTGACGGGAGCGGCTGCCCGGAAGGGCAGCCGCTCCGAAGGTCATCGACGCAGGCCGAGACGCTCGACGATCGAGCGGTAGCGGTCGATCTCCGTCTTCTGCAGGTAGTTCAGCAGGCGACGGCGCTGACCGACGAGCAGCAGCAGGCCACGACGGCTGTGGTGGTCGTGCTTGTGGGTCTTGAGGTGCTCGGTGAGGTGGCTGATGCGGTGGCTCAGCAGCGCGATCTGCACCTCGGGCGAACCGGTGTCGCCCTCGGTCGTGGCGTACTCGGCGATGATCTTCTTCTTGGTCTCCGCGTCGGTACCGATCGACATGCGGGGCTCCTTCCGGTGCTTGGTTGCGCGGCGCGCCGGGGCCTGTTCACCCGGGCACTCTGGATCCGCGGCCGTTGGACGGCAGTGGTGCGTGGACGTCGCCCACGTCGGGGCAACCGGTGAAGACTATCAATCCGCGCGTGCTCCACCCAATCCGAGCGCAGGCGGCACCGACCCCTCGCCGGACCGGCACACGACCGCCCCGGCCCGACGAGGTCGGGCCGGGGCGGTCACGGGCGGTCGGACCGCCGGCGGTCAGACGGCCGGCGGCGCGTCGTCCCGGCGCTCGGTGACGGTGCGCGAGCCGTCCGCGTGGGTCGTCACGGCGGCCGAGCGGCGGCTGCGGTTGGCCTGCGCCGCGGTGAGCACGATGACCAGCACGCCGGCGAGCGTGAGGATCCACCCCACCATCGTCAGGTCGACACCGCTCAGCGAGTCCGTGACCGCCAGCGCGAGGATCAGCCCCAGCGCGAGCAGGAAGACTCCGAGTCCGTATCCCATCGGTTGCGTCCCTTCGATCGTGCCGCCCCCGGCGGGGCGGACTTGAGCGTGCCAACGATCCATACCCCGTTCGGGGTGCGAGGATGCGGTGATGCAGACCACCAGGATCGGCGTGTGCAACCTGTGCGAGGCGATCTGCGGCCTGCGCATCACCCTGGAGGACGGCGTCGTGACCGGGATCCGGGGCAACCCCGAGGACCCGCTCTCGCGCGGCCACATCTGCCCCAAGGGGATCGCGCTGGCCGATGTGCACGCCGACCCCGACCGGCTGCGCCGACCCGTCCGCCGGGTGGTCTCGACGAGTCCCGGTGGTGACGAGCCGGAGGTCCGGTGGGAGGAGATCGGCTGGGACGAGGCCCTCGACCTCGCGGCCGAGGGCCTGGCCGCCGCGATCAACGACCACGGCCGCGACGCGCTCGCGATCTACCTCGGCAACCCCAACGTGCACAGCCTGGGCTCGATGACCCACGGCACGGCCCTGGTGAAGGGGTTCCGCACGCGGAACAAGTTCAGCGCGACCTCGGTCGACCAGCTCCCCCACCAGCTGGTGGCCCACCTGATGTACGGCCACCAGCTGTTCCTGCCCGTCCCGGACCTCGACCGCACGTCGTACTTCCTCGTGCTCGGCGCCAACCCGATGGCGTCCAACGGCTCGCTGATGACCGCGCCGGACTTCCCGGCCCGGTTGCGCGAGCTGAAGGCGCGCGGCGGCCGGATGGTCGTGCTCGACCCGCGCCGCACCGAGACCGCCCGGGCGGCCGACGAGCACCACTTCGTGCGGCCCGGGACGGATGCGTTCGTGCTGCTCGCCATGGTCAACGTCCTCGTCGCCGAGGGGCTGACGTGTCCGCCGTCGTACGTCGACGGGCTGGACGAGGCCACCGCGGCCGTCGCCGACTTCACCCCGGAGCGGGCCGAGGCGGTCAGCGGCCTGGCCGCCGACGACATCCGCCGGATCACCCGCGACTTCGCGGCCGCCGACGGCGCGGTCGCCTACGGGCGCGTCGGGGTGTCCACGCACGCCTTCGGCACCGTGTGCCAGTGGGCGGTCCAGCTGCTCAACCTGCTGACCGGCAACCTCGACCGGGTCGGCGGCGCGATGCTCACCCACCCCGCGATCGACGCGGTCGGCACCGGCCTGATCGGGCGCGGCCACCACGACCTGTGGCGCAGCCGGGTGCGCGGGCTGCCGGAGTTCGCCGGCGAGCTGCCGGTGGCCGCGCTGCGCGAGGAGATCGAGACCCCCGGCGAGGGCCAGGTGCGGGCGCTGCTGACGCTGGCCGGCAACCCCGTCCTGTCGACCCCCGACGGGGCGGCGCTGGACCGGGCGGTCGCCGGTCTGGACTTCATGGTCGCCGTCGACATCTACGTCAACGAGACCACCCGGCACGCCGACGTGATCCTGCCGCCGACCACCGCGCTCGAGCGCGACCACTACGACCTGGTGTTCCACCTGCTGGCCGTGCGCGACACGGCGCGGTTCACCCCCGCCGTGCTGGAGCCCGAGAAGGGCGCGCTGCACGACTGGCAGATCTACCGCGAGCTGGCCCGGCGCACGACCGCGCTCCTGCGCGTCAAGCCCCCGCTGCGCAAGCGGCTGGCCCAGCGGGCGCGGCTGTCGGCCAGCCCGACGGTGCTGGTCGGGCTGCTGCTGCGCCGGGGTCGTTCGGGGGTCACCCTGCGCCGGCTGCGCGCCCACCCCAGCGGCATCGACCTCGGTCCGCTCCGCGCCGGGCAGCTCCCCGAGCGGCTGCCCCACCCCGGCGGGCGGGTCCGGGCCGCGCCGCCGCTGGTGCTCGACGACCTCGAGCGGCTGCGCACGGTGCCGCAGCCGGACCCCGACGGGCTGCTCCTCGTCGGGCGTCGCCACCAGCGTGACTGCAACTCCTGGCTCCACAACGCCGAGCGGCTGACCCGCGGCCGGCCCCGCCACCAGCTGCTCATGAACCCGGCGGACCTGACCGCACGCGGGCTGGCCGACGGCTCCGTCGTCACCGTCGCCTCCGCCGTCGGGAAGGTACGGGTGGAGGTGAGCGCCAGCGAGGAGATGATGCGCGGCGTCGTGTCCCTCCCCCACGGCTACGGGCACGCGCTCCCGGGCACCCGGATGACCGGAGCGGCCGCGGTCCCCGGCGTCTCCATCAACGACCTCACCGACCCCGCGAGGCTCGACGTGTCCGGCAACGCCGCGCTGACCGGGCTACCCGTCACCGTCACCGCCTGACCCTCCCGGGCCAGGACTCCTGGCCCGGCCGGGGTCGCACGCTCGTGGTTGCGCGTCCCGGTGACACATCTCCGGGCGACCCCGGAACAGCGACCCGGACCCGGTGACCACGCCTGCCCGACCCCGGTCCGGCGACCCCGCTCGTGGGACTACTGCGTCCGCCCCCCTCGCCGTTCACTGGTGGCCACCACACCGGCGCTCCCGGAACCCCGGGTCCGCCCGCCGGCTCGAAAGCGCTGAGAGGACAAGGCCCATGACGCAGGCGCACACCGAGTTCGAGGACGAGCTCGAGATGGAGGAGGAGTACGAAGCGGAGGACGAGGCCTTCCTCGGGGGCATCGCCAGGATCGCCGGCTCCCTCCTCGGTGAGGAGGAGTACGAGGACGAGTACGAGCTCGAGATGGAGGAGGAGCTCGAGGGCGAGTACGAGGACGAGTTCGAGATGGAGCTCGAGTCCGAGTTCGAGGGCGAGACGGAGGACGAGTACGAGGACGAGGCGTTCCTCGGCGGCCTCGCGAAGATCGCCGGCTCCCTCCTCGGCGAGGAGGAGTACGAGCTCGAGGGCGAGTACGAGGACGAGGCGGAAGCGGAGGCCGAGCTGTTCTTCAAGCGGATCGGCAAGGCGCTGCGCCGGGCGGCCCCGATGCTCAAGCGCATCGCGAAGACCGCGGCGCCGCTGCTGGCCACCGCGGTCGGCGGCCCCGCCGCCGGCATGCTCGCCAAGGCCGTGACCTCCCAGCTCGAGGGTGAGTTCGAGGACGAGCTCGAGTCGGAGCTGGAGGAGATGGCCACCGCGCCGGTCACCTCGAGCCAGGCCCAGGCGGAGTACCTCGCCGCCCGCGCCTCCGCGACGGAGTCCGAGGCGGAGGCCGAGAGCTTCGTCGGCTCCGCGGTCGCGATGACCATCAGCGCCCGCGAGCGCCGCGAGCTCGAGCGGCTGCTCCCCCACCTGCTGCGCGGCGCCGCGGTCCTGACCCGGGTGCTGCACCGCAACCCCGCCAGCCGTCCGGGTGTCCGCCTGGTCCCGGGCATCGTGGGCTCCAGCGCCCGGACACTGGCCCAGCTGCAGGCCGGCGGCCGTCGGCTGCGTCCCGAGGACGTCGGGGCCGTGATGGCCGGCAGTGCCCAGCGGGTGCTGGCCGACGGCCGCTGGCAGCGTGCGGTGTCCCGCCGCCACGCCCGCGGACTGGCCCAGGTCAACCGCCGTCGCCCGCGCCCCGGCTACCGGCGCCCGACGTACGCCGGCGCGCGCCGCGGACCGGCGACGATCCGCCGCCGCCCCACGGCCGTGCGCACCGTGCGCGCCGGAACCCGTGTCGCCCGGCCCCGTCCCGGTTTCGTCCGGGTCGTGACCCCGGTCCGGGTCCCCGCTCGCGGCGGCGCACCCGCCCGGACGGTCCGGGTCGTCAGCGACGTCAAGGTCCCCCGCGGCGCGGTGCCGTCCGGACGCCCCGTGGGCGTGGCCGCCGGCCGGCGGCGCTGACCGCCCCGCCCACCAGCCCGCACCAGGAGGAGTCGACATGACCACGTTGAACCACCGCTACCCCGCCATCCAGGGCGAGTACGAGGACGAGTACGAGTCGGAGCTCGAGGGTGAGTACGAGCTCGAGGAGGAGCTCGAGGACGAGTCGTTCCTCGGCCCGCTCGCCTCGATCGCCGGCTCCCTGCTCGGCGAGGAGGAGTACGAGGCGGAGTACGAGCTGGAGTCGGAGTACGAGACCGAGCTCGAGGAGGAGTTCGAGTTCGAGTTCGAGGCCGAGGCGGAGATGGAGATGGAGTCCGAGGCCGAGCTCGAGGAGGAGTTCGAGGACGAGGCCGAGGAGGAGGCCGAGGGGTTCGTCAACCCGGTGCGGCGCATCTACCGCGACGCCGAGACGATGGCGCACCTCGCCGTCCGCGCCGAGCGGGCGCAGAGCGAGGCCGAGGCCGAGGCCTTCGTCGGGGCGCTGGTCCCGATCGCCGCGCGGCTGATCCCGCGTGCCGCCTCGGTGCTCGCCCGCAACGCTCCGGCCCTGATCCGCGGTGCCACGCGGATCGCCCGCCGGCTCCGGCGCAGCCCGCAGACCCGGCGCATGGTCAGGGCGCTGCCGGTGGTGCTGCAGCGGACCGCCCAGAGCCTGGCCGACCAGGCCGCCAACGGTGTGCCGATCGATGCCACGACCGTGGTCCGCACGCTCGGCACCATGACCGGGCGGGTGCTGCGGCAACCCGCCTCGCCCGTGCGGGCGGTCACCACGTTCGACCGGCGCTGGCAGCGACGCGCCGCCTGGAACGCGCGCCGCCGCGGCAACCGCCCGTACCGCGTCTACAGCGGGCGGCCCGGCCGCGGCTACCGGCGGCCCGTGGCGCGCCCGGCGGTGCGCCCGGTGAACCGGCGGGTGGCCCGCCGTGTCCGCCGTCGCTGAGCGGGTCGGCCCGACCCACCCCGCTCGCGTGGGGGTGCGGAGGGCCGGCTCCGCACCCGACCCGGTCGCCGCGTTCGCGGTGAGCCAGGGCGTCAACGTCAGACGCCACCTCGAGGCGCTGCGCGACTTCCGGCGTTCCGAGTTCGGCACCGGGGTGGCCCGGCCGTCCGAGGGGCACGTGCAGGCGGTCAACGACCTGCTCGCCCGCCTGCGGCGCCCCCTGGAGACCGCGGTCCTCGAGGTGGAGGCCGCCGGCTCGGGCAGCGACCTGGGGGCGCTGCTCGACCTCAAGAGCAGGGCCCACGACTGGGTCCGCGCCACCGAGCGGGTCTGGGACTTCTACTTCGAGCTGTTCGGGCAGCGGCAGGGCGCCTTCGGTGACTGGCTCTACGCCTGCGACAAGATCGCCCTCGACTGCTACCAGCACGTGCACATGCACCTGGGCAGGCCCCGCTCGATCCCGAGCCCCGGCCCCTTCGCCTACATGCGCACCGGCTTCTCCCCCGCGACCTACCGCCGCAACATCCCGCTGCGCAAGCTGGGCCGCCAGCTCAACCCGTTCCCGTTGGTGCAGCTGCCCTACCACCGGCTGGTGAACCCCTGGACGATGGGCGCGGTGCTGCACGAGGTCTGCCACAACCTGCAGAACGAGCTCGCGCTCGAGAAGGAGGTCCCGCGGACCGTGCACCGGGCGCTGCTGGCCGCCGGACTGCCCCCCTCGGTCGCGCGGACCTGGTCCTCCTGGGATCGGGAGGTGTTCGCCGACCTCGTGGGCTGCATGCTCGGTGGGGAGGCGTTCGTGGCCTCGCTCATGGACGTCATCGGCCGGTCGCCCGCGCAGGTGCTGGCCTTCTCCCCGCGCGGCGTGCACCCGACGCCGTACCTGCGGACCTTCCTGTCCACCCACCTGCTGCGCCGGATGGGCTTCGACACGATCGCCGCCGACTACGAGCGGCTGTGGCGACGGCTCTACCCCTCCACGGCGGGCACGACGATCCCGCGTCCCATGCTCGAGTCGCTGCCCGAGGCGGTCCGGGTGGTGGTGGACGCGATCTGCTACACCAAGTTCCCCTCGCTCGGCGACAAGTCGCTGCGCCAGGTGATCACGTTCACCCCGCGCCAGCAGGCGATGATCGAGGAGGCAGCAGGCCGTCTGGCCCGCGGCGTCGACCCCGGCGTGGTCCCCGAGCGCTTCCTGATCGGGGCGGTCCGCATCGCCGTCGACCGCCGGCTGGCCACCCCCGACGTGCTGATGCGCAACTTCTACTCCGCACTCTCCGGGACGTGAGCACATGACGATCTCCCTCGCCCTGCGTGACCTGCGAGCCGCCACCGCCCGCCTGTCCGAGGCCGTCACCGAGCTGGTGATGATCGCGCACGAGGACCGCCCCGACGGCTGCGAGATGGCCGCCGTCGACCACTTTGCCGAGCAGGTCTCGGAGCTGCAGTCCTCGGTCGTCGCCGTCAGCCAGGAGCTCGCCGCCCTCGACGGGCCGGTGCCGGTCTCCCGGCGGATGCCGCTGATCGACGAGGCGCTCGCCGCCGCGAGCCAGTGCTACTGGCGCGACCTCCGCTCCTACGCCGCAACCGCCGCGATGCGCCAGGTCGCCCGCCGCGGCGGCCGGGACTGGCAGGCCTGGCAGGGCAGCATCGAGCAGTCCCAGCAGCGGTGCGAGCAGCCACTCGCCGAGACCGCGGCCGCGGCCCGCAGGGTCTGGCTGGAGGTCGCCGACCTGGTGACGCTCTGGTTGCGGCACCCCGAACCGGCAGTCGAGAACACCGAACCCGGAGGCAGGGCAACGACCGCCCCTCCCTCGTCGAGCAACTGGAGGACATCGTGACCACGAACCAAGCCCAGCCCCCCACGATCCCCGTGGTCGACGTCGACCAGGCGTTTCCCGCGATGGTCGAGACCCCCGCCCGGTCGGTGGCCGTGCCGGCCCTCGACCAGGGCCCGGCGGTCCGGACCGCGATCCGCAACGTCCTCGGCGTGCGCAGCCGCGAGCAGGACCCCAAGGCGTTCGTGGACGCCCTCACCGCGGCGTTCCGGCTGGTGCGGGTCGAGGGCCACGTCGAGTCACAGTTCGTGCCCCGCGGCTACGCCATCCAGGCCGACCTCGGCGCCGTCAGCGGCGGGCAGGCCTCGCTGTACCGGCGGGCCACCATCGCGCGCGCCGAGATCCTGCGCATCCTCGACGGGCTGACCCCGTTGCGCACCGACGGCGACCTCGACGACATGGAGGCCTACCGGGTGATCGTGCGCAACAGCGTGCAGAGCCTCGTCGACGAGATGGGCCTGCCCGGTGGGCCGCGCGTGGCCATGGTCGACAGCTACTTCGACGGCCTCGTCGGCCGGGGCGACGACGACGCGGACGGGGTCGGCGGCCAGCTCGGCGCGCTGCGTGAGCGCTTCGGCCTCGTCGACGACAACGTGAACACGATCGAGGAGGAGGGCCGTCGTACGGCGTTCTGGACGCTCGTCGACCTGGTGCGCGACCTGCGCAGCGCGTGGGGCGCCCAGCGGGGCCGCTTCTCCGGCACCGCCGGCAACGGGTTCCTCGGCACCGAGCTGATCCACGTCTCGCGCCTGATGGACGCGGCGGCCGACCAGGTCGAGGAGCTCGAGACGGTGCTCGACTCGGTGCTGATCGGCTCCGCGGAGCGCCAGACCATCCCGCTGGACAACCGGACCAACCTGACCCTCGACGGTCTGCTGAGCTGGCTGTCGGCGTTCCTCCACGACGAGGGCCGTCGGCTGGCCCAGGACGCCGGCCGCGACGGCATCGTCGCCGCGCTGGCGCCGACGGCGGTGGCCCTCGCCGACACCTTCAAGCGGTTCCTGGCCGACCCGCTGCTGCCCACGACCGGCGACGAGGACGAGCCGCCCGTGCGCTACCTGCCGGCCTCCTGCTGCCACGACTGGCCGCCGGGGATGTACGCCGCGCGGGTGCAGATCGCGGTCGCCAGCCTGTGCCGGCTGCTCTTCGAGCTGGCCCGCAGGGCTCAGCGGATCGGCCGCTGGGCGGGCGTGGTGCTGGTCGACATCAGCGTGTCGTCCCTCGGGCACACCGTGCCCGGCAAGTCGGGCAAGGAAGCGGTCAACGTCGAGTTCCGCGGCCTGAACCTCCGGTCGACCTACGAGCCCGCCTTCGTGCCGAGGAAGCTGCGTCGGGACGGGGACGGCTGCCGGGTGGAGACGCTGAACGTCAGGAAGCTGGTCCGACCCATACCGGGCACGGTCACGGCCGACGACGAGAGCATCTCAGGGCTGTTCCGCTACTCCGAGATCGCCCCGATCCTCGAGGAGGCGAAGATCTGGATCGCCTCGGACGGCGCGGTCTTCCCTGCGGCCGACGCACCGGTGGCGATCATCGACAGCGAGACCGGGCGCGCGGTGCACGCGCCGGTGCCCACCACCTGGCCCCGCCTGGTTCGCGCCGACCGGCCGGCCAAGCGCCCGCAGAAGAAGCTGCTGAGCCGGGTCGGCCCCGACCCGGGCGGCGGTCGGACCGCGACCACCTCGCCGCCGAGCGGCCGGCTCGGTGAGAACGCCGCGCGCTGGCGCCGGACGCACCCGCCGTCGCCGCCGGAGGAGGCCGGGAACGCGGTCGGCAACGCCGACTTCGTGCGCCGGACCCTGGCCGAGATGGCCGACCGCGTGACGCAGGAGCACGACCGGGCGGAGGCGGAGTACGTCGTCGCGGCCGGCGAGTTCGAGGAGGCGCGGCGGCGGTTCGAGGCGCTCCGCGCGGAGATCGAGGACGTCCGGCTCGAGCGCGAGCAGCGGACCGGCAGCCCCAAGAGCGCGCTGACCCGCAAGCTGACGGCGCTGGAGGACGACGCGGGGGTGGAGGAGGCGCGGCTGCAGGACCTGGCCGAGACCGCCGCCGCCCGTCAGGAGGAGCTCGCGGTGGCCCGCCGCATGCGATCGCTCCTGGACGAGGCCCGCGGCGCAGGTGAGTCGGTGCACGGCTACCTCCAGGCCCACCTGGAGGGGTTGAGCGAGGCGGACACGAACGAGGAAGGCCACTGAGATGCTGACCGAGAAGCAGTACCAGGAGCGGCTCGACCGGATCCAGGCGCTCCGCCAGCAGGTCGCGGACCAGCTGTCCGGCAGCCTGGTGTCCAACCCGGCGCTGGCCGAGGAGCTGAACCAGCAGATCGACGACCTGGAGGCCGCGGCGGTCCACGCGGACGACGACGCGGCGGCACCGCCGGACCGCGGGCTCGCAGCCCTGGTGGGCATCGGGCCGGAGGCCGCCCAGGACTTCGGCGACACGCTCACCACGCACGGCGTCACGCCGTACGACGAGACCGTCAACTCCGAGCGCATCGTTGCGGTCGGCGACCTCTACTACCTCTACCAGCACGAGCAGATCGGCGTCTTCAAGGTCGTGCAGAAGCTCAAGGAGCTCTTCGAGAGCGGCGCCGTCCGGCTCTCGGCGGGGCCCGGTGCCTACCGGCTCTACCAGTTCGACCGGCGCGACGTGCTGCGCTACACCCGCAAGGACCGGCACGACGCCTACCGCCGGGTGCTCGGCTACGGCCGCGGGCTGGGATCGGCGCAGAGCAGGCCGAACACCGATTTCCACATGCTCTTCGGCCACTTCGTCAACCAGGTCACGCTGTTCTGGCGCGACAAGCGGATCTCCGACGTCATCCGCGAACGCGCGATCGACCCGAGCTTCGGCTCGATCGCGGTGGTCAGGCGTGCGGGTCTCGACCTGCGCAACAACCTGAAGTTCACCTCGTTCGGCCACCTCAACGTGATGCGCATCGAGGTCATGCAGGTGCTCGAGGAGTGCTTCCGGATCCTGGGGTCCGAGGACGTCAAGGACCTGTTCGGGGCGGACAACGCCTGGGACGTGGTCGACGAGGTCCTGATCCGCTACTTCGACGAGCGGCTGCAGAGCTCGCCACGCCAGCGGATGGCCGTCACCGGTCGCGACGTGCTGCGCTGGCTGGCCGGCCCGCACATCCTGGAGACCTCGCGCGGCGAGTTCGAGGCGATGCTGATGAACATCGCGGAGCCCGCCGAGGAGTGGCTCACCTCCGCCCAGGCGATGAGCCTCGCGCGGCGCACCGGCAGCGACCGGGTGCTCCCCTGGGAGCAGCTCGGGCAGTCCGGCATCGCCGCGCCCGTGGCCGAGCGCAGCCCGCTCACGGTGCCGCCGGGGCTGGTGCAGCCGCGGCGCAAGGTGCCGCCGGTCTACCCGCGCCGCGGGGGCCGCGGCACCTACCGCGGCGGGCGCGCCGGGGTACGCCGCCCGGCGCCGCGCTGACCGCACGTGGACGTCCGTCTCGGGGCGGTCCGTGCCGCCGGGGCACGCTCCGCGGTGGCGGCCCTCCCCCGGCTCGAGGACTGGCTCCGCATCCCGTCGGTGAGCGGCTCGGCGGCGCACGCGGGTGACGTGGACCGTGCCGCCGCGTGGGTGGCCGGCTGGCTGCGGCGCGGCACGCCCGTGGTGACCACGCGGCGTACGTCCGCCGGACCGGTCGTGGTCGCGCGCACCCCCGCGCGGCACGGCCGGCCGACGCCCCTCACGGTGGTCTACGGGCACCTCGACGTGAAGCCGCCGGGGCCGGGCTGGTCCACGCCGCCCTTCGAGCCCACCAGGATCGGGGACCGCCTGCAGGCCCGAGGCGCGAGCGACGACAAGGGCCAGCTCATGGCGCACCTCGTGGCCCTCGCGACCTGGTCGGCGGCGGGTGGCCCACCGGGAGAGGTGGTGACGGTGGTCGACGGCACGGAGGAGGTGGGGAGCCCCGGCCTCGAGACGGTGCTCGCGTCGTGGCGGCGAGGCCCGCTGGCCGGACCGGTGGCCGCGGTCGTCGTGACCGACACCCGGGCGGCGGGGCCGGGCCGGCCCACCGTCACGGTCTCGCAGCGCGGCGCGGTCCCGCTCCGGGTGAGCGTCGACGTGGGAGGGGCGCCCGTGCACGCCGGCCGGCTGGGCGGCGCGGTCGTCGACCCCTCGCTGGTCCTCGCCGGCGCCCTCACGCGCGCGTCGGTCGCACTGGCCGCACTGGGATCGGCGTGCGCGTCGCGTGCCCCCCTGCCGCGCGACGTGGACGTCCGTGCGGCGGCCGGCGCGCGCGCCGTGCACGAGCGGGACCTGGCCGCGCGGGTCACGCGACGCGGTGCGCTGACCGTGAGCAGGCTGCGCGCGGGCGCCGCCGCCGGCGCGGTGCCCACG
>NZ_JBHSHU010000010.1:0-453584 GCF_042653125.1 Nocardioides sp. GCM10023255 | reverse complement strand
AGCCTTTCAGCGCCGATGGTACTGCAACCGCGAGGTTGTGGGAGAGTAGGACGCCGCCGGACATACACTCCGTAGAGGCCACCGCAAGGTGGCCTCTACGCTATTTACCCCCGAACCGTCGAAGGAAGTGTGTGACCGTGGCCGATGACCGTCGCAGCAAGCGTCCCGCTGGCGATGGAGGTCGCAGCGCCGGCCCTCGTCGTGAGGGCCCCCAGGGCCGTGGGGGCAAGGGGTCGACGGACCGCTCCCGCGGGGACCGGCCCGAGCGCGCGTCGCGTGGGGACCGGCCGGACCGCGGCACGCGCGGAGAGCGTTCGGACCGCGGCTCGCGCGGGGAGCGTCCCGGCCGCAAGAACGACTGGAAGCGCCCCGCGGACAAGCAGGGTGACCGCACGGCCGAGCAGGCGCGGTACGACGGCCCGGACCTCCCGGAGGAGATCACCGGGCGCGAGCTGGACCGGTCGGTGACCGCGCAGCTCAAGGGTCTGCCGGAGAAGCTGGCCTCGCGCGTGGCGCGCCACCTCGCGGCGGCCGGCATGCTCGTGGACGAGGACCCGGAGACCGCCTACCAGCACACGCTGGCCGCCCGGGCGCGCGCGCCACGGTTGGCCGTCGTGCGGGAGGCGACGGGCGAGGCGGCGTACGCCGCAGGACACTACGCCGAGGCGCTGGCCGAGCTGCGCGCCGCCAAGCGGATGAACGGTGCCACGGCCTACCTGCCGATCATGGCCGACTGCCACCGGGCGCTGGGCCAGCCGGACCAGGCGCTCAAGCTCGCCAAGAGCCCGTCGGTGGTGAACTTCGCCCCGGAGGCGAAGGCCGAGATGACCATCGTCGAGGCGGGCGCCCGCCGGGACATGGGTCAGCTCGACGCCGCGCTGCGCACGCTCGAGCTGGCGCCGCTGAACTCCAAGAACCGCGCCTCGTGGGTGGTGCGCCTGCGCTACGCCTACGCGGACACGCTCGAGGCGGCCGGTCGCGAGACGGACGCGTTGGCATGGTTCCACCGGACGCACGCGATCGACGCCGACGAGATCACCGACGCAGCGGAGCGCGCCGAGAAGCTCGAGCGCCGCCAGGACTGATCCGGACCTCCGGTCAGGCCGGAGGATTGAGACACCGACCGGGTGGGCAGGCTGCCATCGACCGCCGCACCGCGGGGGTTGACCCCGCGTGTGCCACGGGGGTCTACTGCAGGTCTGTCCGCACGAGAGGGACGACGATGCTGAGATTCTCGGGAGCCGGTGTCAGCGACGTAGGTCGGGTGCGCGAGCACAACGAGGACTCCGCGTTCGTCGCGCCGTACGTCGCGCTGGTCGCCGACGGGGTCGGGGGAGCGGCCGCCGGCGAGGTCGCCTCGGCGACGACGGCGTACGTCGTCTCCGCGATGGCCCTGAGCCGCTTCGGCCAGGACCTCGAGGGGCTCGTCCGGGACGCCGTCGCCTCGGCCCGCGCCAGCCTCGTCCACGGCGTGCTGGAGGACGCGGCCCGCGATGGCATGGCCACCACGCTGTCGGTGGTCCTGTGCGACGGGCAGCGTGTCGTCCTCGGTCACGTGGGTGACTCCCGCGCCTACCAGCTCCGTGACGGCGTGCTGACGCAGGTGTCGCGTGACCACACCTATGTGCAGCAGCTCATGGACGGTGGCCAGCTGGATCCGGAGCGGGCGGCCGTGCACCCCTGGCGCAACGTGGTCCTGCGGTGCCTGGACTCCAACCCGGCCGGGGACGCTGTGACGGTGGACCTCGTCGAGCTCGACGTCCGTGACGGCGACCGGCTGCTGCTGTGCAGCGACGGCCTCACCGACCTCGTGGACGACGCCCGGATCGCCGAGGTGCTGCGGCTGCACGACCCCCACTCGGCCGCGGCCGTGCTCACCCAGTCGGCGCTCGTCGCCGGTGGCCGCGACAACATCACCTGCCTGGTCCTCGACGTGATCGACGGCCCGCTGGTGGTCGGGGACGGGATGCTGCTCGGGGCGGTGCGCGACGTCGCCAACGTGGTCGATCCGGCGGCGGTCCGCCTGGTCTGAGCGAGGCCGGCCAGCGGGTCGGTGGGGAGCGCGGCGCCCGGCCGACACGTTCCACCGAGTCTTCCGGTTTCGCTGGTGCTCAGGCGCCACATACGCCACAATGGGGTCACAACTTACACAGGTGTCACTCGACATCCTTCATGTCCAACGTGTCAGACCGCTGGGGAAGGCGTATCTCACGCCGGAGATGGAGGAGGTCACAGTGACCGCACGCACTGCCACCCGCCCGAACGGCTCCGCCACCCGGGGCATCCTGTATGTCCACTCGGCGCCGTCCGCGCTGTGCCCGCACATCGAGTGGGCCGTCGGGGGCGTACTAGGCGCGCCCGTGAGCCTGGACTGGACGCCGCAGCCCGCGCAGGCGGGGACCTACCGCGCCGAGCTGTCGTGGGCGGGCCCGGGGGGCTCGGCTGCCGCCGTGGCGTCGGCGCTGCGCGGCTGGAACCACCTCCGCTTCGAGATCACCGAGGAGCCCACGTCGTCCTCGGAGGGTGCGCGCTTCTCCTACACGCCCGAGCTGGGCGTCTTCCACGCCGTCACCGGCCTGCACGGCGACATCATGATCCCCGAGGACCGGCTCAAGGCGGCGGTCGTGAAGGCCGCGCTGGGCGACACCACGCTGCTGGTCGAGATCGACAAGCTGCTCGGCAAGCCGTGGGACGACGAGCTCGAGACGTTCCGGTACGCCGGCGACGGTGCGCCCGTGCGGTGGCTGCACCAGGTCGTCTGAGCGTCCCGGACCGACCCCGGCGGGGGGAGCCCGGCGGGGTGCCCGTCGGGCTGCGAGGCGAGGCTCAGGGCCGGCGGAGGCGGAAGTGCGACCGCTCGAGCCGGGTCCGGTGCTCGTCGTAGCCGTCGTACCAGGTCAGCTTGGCGCGGATGGTGAACCGTCCCGCCCTGGTGCTGTAGCGGCAGAAGCGGAACTTGCCGTGCCCGCGGCGCGGGTCGGAGTCGGAGATGAAGGCTCCGGAGGCGAGCCGCTCGCCGCGCGGGTCGATCAGGAAGGTCTCGAGCACCCAGTCGCCGGTGGGTGGCCGCACCCGGTAGTGGTAGCGGTAGTTGTGGCACCCGTCGCGCAGGATCCCGTCGGGCGCGCCCGTCCGTCCGTAGGACCTGGCCTCGGCCGGCACCGGACCCGTCACCACCACCAGACTGCTCAGGAGGGTGGACAGCAGGGCGAGGATCGCCGGGCGCAGCATGGGTCCCTCCCGAGGGCAGACAGAAACGGTGTGACGGGCGTCATGAGGTACAACGCCCGCCACACCGACTCGTTACGCCCCCGCTCCCGCGGGGAGGGGATCAGACGCTGCCGAACGCCACCGCGACGTTGGCGCCGCCGAAGCCGAACGAGTTGTTCAGCGCCGCGATCTGGCCCTGCGGCAGGTCGCGCGGCTTGGTGGCGATGTCGAGCTCGACCTGCGGGTCGAGGTTGTCGAGGTTGATCGTCGGCGGGGCGACCCGGTGGTGCAGGGCCATCACGACGGCGATCGCCTCGAGGGCGCCGGCGCCACCGAGCAGGTGTCCGGTCATGGACTTGGTGCTGGTGACCACCACGTCGTCGGCGTGCTTGCCGAGCGTCGCGTGGATCATCAGGCCCTCGGCGATGTCGCCCTGCGGGGTCGACGTGGCGTGCGCGTTGATGTGCACGATGTCGGCGGGGGAGATCTCCGACTCCTGGAGAGCACGGACGATCGCACGCGCTCCACCGCGGCCCGCGGGGTCGGGCTGGGCGATGTCGTGGGCGTCGGCGGTGATGCCGGCGCCGAGCACCTCGGCGTAGATCCGGGCGCCACGGGCCTTCGCGTGCTCCTCGGACTCGAGGACCAGCACACCGGCACCCTCGCCGAGGACGAAGCCGTCGCGGCCGGTGTCCCACGGCCGCGAGACCGTGGTCGGGTCACCGGGGTTCTTCGAGAGCGCCATCATGTTCGCGAACGCCGCCATCGGCAGCGGGTGGATCGCGGCCTCGGTGCCGCCGGCGACGACGACGTCGGCGCGGCCGAGCCGGATCTGGTCGACGGCCAGGGCGATGCCCTCGTTGCCGGAGGCGCAGGCCGACACGGGGGTGTTCACGGCGGCGCGGGCGCCGACGTGCAGGCTGATCTGCGCGGCGGGGGCGTTCGGCATCAGCATCGGGACGGCCAGCGGGGAGACCCGACGCGGGCCCTTCTCCTTGAGCGCGTCGTAGTTGTCGAGGAGGGTGTTCACGCCTCCGATGCCGGAGGCCATGGCGACGCCGATCCGGTCGTGGTCGAGCTCGCCGGCCTCCTGAGCGGCGTCGAGGCCGGCGTCGCGCCAGGCCTCCATCGCCGCGACCATCGCGAACTGCGAGGAGCGGTCGAGCCGGCGGGCCTTGACCCGCTCGAGGACCTCGGTGGGCTCGACGGCCACCCGGCCGGCGATCTTGACCGGCATGTCCGCGGCCCACTCGTCGGTCAGGGCGCGTACGCCGGAGCGTCCGTTCACGAGCGAGTCCCACGTGCTCGCGACGTCGCCTCCGACCGGGCTGGTGGTGCCGAGTCCGGTCACCACGACTCTTGTGCGGCTCATCTCTTCCTCACATCTCGACTGCTGCTGGCGGGCGCCGGCCACCTGGTCGGGGCCGGCGCCCCCGGGAACGGGCGCTGGAGGGCGGGTCAGCCCTGGGCGCGCTCGATGAACGCGACGGCGTCACCGACGGTCTTGAGGTTCTTGACCTCGTCGTCGGGGATCGAGACGCCGAACTTCTCCTCCGCGGCCACGACGACCTCGACCATGGACAACGAGTCGACGTCGAGGTCGTCGACGAACGACTTGTCGAGCTGGACGTCGTCGGCGTCGACGCCGGCGACCTCGTTGACGATGTCGGCGAGGTCGGCGCGGATCTCTTCGGTGGTGGCCATCTGGGGTGGTTCCTCTCGTTGGTGATGTGCAGTGGGTGGTGCGTCTGTGGGGCCGCTCAGGGGACGGTGACGACCTGGGCGGCGTAGGCCAGGCCGGCGCCGAACGCGATCAGCAGGGCGGTGTCGCCGCTCTTCGCGTCACCCTCCGCGATCATGCGCTCGAGGGCAAGGGGGATGGAGGCGGCCGAGGTGTTGCCCTGCTCGGCGATGTCGCGGGCGATCCTGACCCGCTCGGGGAGCTTCATGGACCGCGCCATCGCGTCGATGATGCGCATGTTGGCCTGGTGGGGCACGAAGACGTCGAGGTCCTCGATGCTGACACCGGCCCGGTCGAGCGCCTGCTGGCCTATCTTGGCCATGGCGAACGAGGCCCAGCGGAAGACGGGGTTGCCCTGCATGACGAGGTGGGGCATCACCGGGTCGGTCGAGGCGACGACGTCGCGCCAGTCCTCGCGCTGCCGGATCAGGTCGAACTGCTCGCCGTCGGAGCCCCACACGACCGGGCCGATGCCGGGCGTCTCGCTGGGACCGACGACCACGGCACCGGCGCCGTCGGCGAAGATGAACGCCGTGCCGCGGTCACCGACGTCGGTCAGGTCCGAGAGGCGCTCGACGCCGATCACCAGGACGTGGCGGGCGCTGCCGGCCCGGACGAAGTCCGAGGCCATCGCCACGGCGTGGCAGAAGCCCGCGCACGCGGCCGAGATGTCGAAGGCCGCCGCCTGGTCGGTGCCGAGCTCGTGCGCGATCGCGGTCGCCACGGCGGGCGTCTGCAGCATGTGGCTCACGGTGGCGACCACGACGCAGTCGATCTGCTGCGCGTCGATGCCGGCGCGCTCCAGGGCCTGCCGCGAGGCCGCCACCGACATCATCTGCACGGTCTCCTCGGGCGTGGCCCAGCGGCGCTGCTTGATGCCGGAGCGCTGCTGGATCCACTCGTCGCTGGAGTCGATCGCCTCGACGATGTCGGCGTTGGGGACGATGCGTGAGGGGCGGTAGGCGCCGACGCCGAGGATGGCGGCGTGCGGGGCGCCCTGGGAGGACTGGAAGGCACCCATCAGGAGGCTCCGTTCGCGTGCTTCTCGCAGAAGGCCCGAGCCTCGTCGAGCTGGTCGGGGGTCTTGAGGGCGAAGGTCTCGACGCCCTTGAGGTTGCGCTTGGCGATGCCGGTGAGCACGCCGGCCGGCGGCAGCTCGAGGACCCCGGTCACGCCGAGGCCACGCATGGTCTCCATGCACAGGTCCCAGCGCACCGGGTTGGCGATCTGGCCGACGATCCGCTCGAGGACCTCGGCGCCGTCCCGCACGACCTCGCCGTCACGGTTCGAGATCACCGGGATGGCCGGGGACTGCGTCGCCATGCCGGAGGCGAGCTTCTCGAGGTGACCGACGGCCGGTGCCATGTGCTCGGTGTGGAAGGCGCCGGCGACGCTGAGCGGGGTGAGCCGGGCCTTGGCCGGCGGGTCGCCGGCGAGGGCCTCGAGCTGCTCGCGGGTGCCGGCGGCGACGATCTGTCCCGGCCCGTTGTCGTTCGCGGGGGTCAGGCCGTGCCGCTGGAGCGTGGCGAGGACGTCGTCACGGTCGCCGCCGAGGACGGCGGTCATGCCGGTGGGGGTGGCAGCGGCGGCCTCGGCCATCGCGTTGCCGCGCTCGCGGACCAGCACCATGGCCTCGTCCGCGGTGACGGCCCCGGCGATCGCCGCGGCGGCGAGCTCGCCGACGCTGTGGCCGGACACGGCCCCGACGCCGTCGGCCGGGGCGAGCACGTCGAAGGCGGCCAGGCCGGTGGCGACCAGCAGCGGCTGGGCCACCCGGGTGTCCCGGATGGTCTCCGCGTCGGCCTCGGTGCCGAAGTGGACGAGGTCCAGCTCGGCGGCGGCGGAGAGCGGCTGGAACCGCGAGGCGAAGGTGGCGTCCTCGAGCCAGGGCGTGAGGAAGCCTGGCGACTGGGCGCCCTGACCGGGAGCGACGATGACGAGCACGACATCAACTCTGCCGTGCCGGGGCCGCTGCATCGCCTCGGGCGCGCACGAATCTGCAGGGGGGTTCTTTGTAGGTTTCCTACAAATCAGGCGGAGGGGGTGGCGGGCTCCTCGCCGCGACCCGACTGGCGACCGAGGACCAGCGCGATCTCGAGGGTGAACGCGTCGCGGGGCTGGGCAGGCGAGTAGCCGGTGAGGTCGGCGACCTGGCGCAGCCGGTAGCGGACCGTGTTGGCGTGCACGAAGAGCGCTCGTGACGCCGCCTCGATGGAGGCGCCGTGGTGGAAGTAGGCGCCCAGGGTCTCGATCAGCGTGCCCCTGGCCCGCACCAGCGGCAGGTAGACCTCCTCGACGAGGTACCGGCGGGCGTGGCCGTCGCCGGCCAGCGCGCGCTCGGGCAGCAGCTCGCTGCTGCGCACCGGCCGGGGCGCCTCGGGCCAGCCGGCGGCGGAACGGTGGGCCGAGACGGCCGCCCGCGCCGAGATGTGGGCGTCACCGAGGTCGTCGGCCACCGGGCCGACCACGACCGGCCCCTCGCCGAACAGGTGCACGACCGACTCGGCGGCGGCGCGCGGGTCGGTGACGCCGCCGAGGAGGACGACCAGGCGCTCGCCCTGGACCGCGCAGAGGGCGTCCATGTCCGCCGACCGCGCGCTGCGGCGTACCTCGTCGAAGAGGTCGGTCTCCGTGCGCTGCGCGGGCACCGAGCCGAGCACGACGGTCACGTCGCCGCGGGCGGTCCACCCCAGGGCGCTGGCCCGGGAGAGCAGCGTCTCGTCCGCCTCCGAGCGCAGCACGGCGTCGACGACGAGCGCCTCGAGCCGGGCGTCCCACGCACCGCGGAGCTCGGCGGCCCGGGCATAGACCTCGGCCGTGGCGAAGGCGACCTCGCGGGCGTAGCGGAGCACCGCGGCGTGCACGTCGGGGGCGTCCTCGGGGTCCACGATCGAGTCGATGTTGCTCTCCACCACCTCGATCGAGAGCCGGACCAGGTCCACGGTCTGCCTCAGGTTGATCACGCCGGCGAGCGCCCGGGGCGCAGCGCCGAACACCGAGGCGGCCACGGCGGAGCCCCCGCCGTCGTCGGGCTGCCCGCTCTCGAGGCGGTACCAGTCCACGAAGCCCCGGATGCCGGCCTGCACGATCAGTCCCACCCAGGAGCGGTCCTCGGCGCTGAGCTCCCGGAACCACCGCATGTCGGCCTCCATCCGGGCCATGGCGGAGGTGCTCATCGCGCCCGTGGAGCGCTGGAGCGCATCGGCCGCGCGCCTGCTGGGTACGACGGGCGACGTGGAGGGCACGGTTCGAGGCTAGTCGAACAGCCGATCCACGTGACACCCCGGTGAAATAAGGGTTTCAGGGTCCCGAACTGCAACCAGTTCTGGTTGAATCCTTCATCGAGCCGGGTCGTTCCGGCATTTCAGGAGGGTCGGTGTCCAGCACGCCGCACGAAGTCCAGTACGTCACGCTCCACGGCCACCGGCGCGCGTTCGTCAAGGCCGGCCAGGGGCCCGTCGTGCTGCTCCTGCACGGCCTCGGCTGCGACCACACGACGTGGGAGCCGGTGATCGACTCGCTGGCCAGGCGCTACACCGTGATCGCGCCGGACCTGCTGGGGCACGGCCTCTCGGACAAGCCGCGTGCGGACTACAGCGTGGGCGGTTACGCCAACGGCATGCGCGACCTGCTGACGGTCCTCGGGATCGACAAGGCCACCGTGATCGGCCACAGCTTCGGCGGTGGTGTGGCGATGCAGTTCGCCTACCAGTTCCCCGAGCGCACCGAGCGGCTGATGCTGGTGGCCTCCGGCGGTCTCGGTCCCGAGGTGAGCCCGGCGATCCGCGCCATCACCACCCCCGGGTTCCACCAGGTGATGGGCCTGCTGACGCTGCCGGGGGTGCGGCACGCCGGCAAGGCGGGGCTGCGCACCCTGTCCCGCGCGCCGTGGAAGCACACCCGGGACCTCGACGAGGTCGCCGAGATCTTCGACTCCTTCAAGGACCCGCACGCGCGGCACGCCATCCGGCACGTCGTCCGTGCCGTGGTGGACTGGCGCGGCCAGATCGTGACCATGGCCGACCGCGCCTACCTCACCGAGGCGATGCCGATGGCCGTCGTGTGGGGCCGCGACGACCGGGTCATCCCGGTGCGGCACGCCAGCAACGCGGCCGCGCTCGCGCCCGCGGCCCGGGTCGAGGTGATCCCGAACGCCGGCCACTTCCCGCACAAGGACCACCCGCACCGCTTCGCCAAGATCGTCCACGAGTTCATCCGCTCGACCCAGCCGGCGGCGTACAGCCGGGTGCGGTTCCGCAACCTGCTCAGGAACGGCCACGCCAGCGCGCGTCCGACCGCCACGGTCACGGCGCTCCCCAGCGCCTGAAATCGCCGAGTCGGCGTTGCTCGACGCCCTCGAGGGGGTCGAAGCAACGCCGACTCGGCGTGCGCGGGTGACTCGCGTCAGGCGTCGCCGCCCTCCTGCTTCACGCCGGCGACCGCGGTCGGGTCGTCGATGCGGTACTGCGCGAAGGCCTTCTCGACCGTCTCCCGCTCGACCTCGCCGGCGTCGGCGAGCGCCTGCAGGGTCTGCACGACCACCGACTGGGCGTCGATGTGGAAGTAGCGACGGGCCGCCGGGCGGGTGTCGGCGAAGCCGAACCCGTCGGCGCCGAGGACGCGGTAGTCGCCCGGCACCCAGCGCGCGATCTGCAGCGGGACGGCCCGCATGTAGTCCGAGACCGCCACGACCGGTCCCTGGACCCCGGCCAGCTTGTCGGCGACGTAGGCCGTGCGCGGGGACTCGCCCGGGTGGAGGAGGTTCCACTCCTCGGCCGCGGCACCGTCGCGGGCCAGCTCGTTCCACGAGGTGACCGACCAGGTGTCGGCCTGCACGCCCCACTCCTCGGCCAGGATCCGCGCCGCCTCCTTCACCCACGGGAAGCCGACACCGGAGGCCAGCAGCTGGACGCGCGGGCCCTCGCCGTCGGCGGTGGAGACGCGGTGGATGCCCTTGAGGATGCCCTCCACGTCGACGCCCTCGGGCTCGGCCGGCTGCTGCACGGGCTCGTTGTAGACGGTGATGTAGAAGATGACGTCCTCGCCGTGCGGGCGCGCCTCGGTGGAGCCGTACATCCGCTCGAGGCCCGACTGCATGATGTGGCTGACCTCGTAGGCGAACGCCGGGTCGTAGTGCACGACCGCCGGGTTGGTCGCCGCGAGCAGCGGCGAGTGTCCGTCGGCGTGCTGCAGGCCCTCGCCGGTCAGCGTGGTGCGACCGGCCGTCGCGCCGATCAGGAACCCGCGGGCCAGCTGGTCGGCCATCGCCCAGATCGAGTCGCCGGTGCGCTGGAACCCGAACATCGAGTAGAAGATGTAGAACGGGATCATGTGCTCGCCGTGCGTGGAGTACGCCGAGCCCGCAGCGGTCGCGGAGGCCATCGCGCCGGCCTCGGAGATGCCCTCGTGCAGCATCTGGCCCTGCTGCGACTCCTTGTAGGAGAGCAACAACTTCCGGTCGACCGACTCGTACTTCTGCCCGGCGGGGTTGTAGACCTTGGCGCTCGGGAACATCGAGTCCATGCCGAACGTGCGGTACTCGTCCGGGGCGATCGGCACGATGCGCTTGCCGATCTCCGGGTCCTTCATCCAGTCCTTGAGCAGCCGGACGACCGCCATCGTGGTCGCGATGGAGTTCTTCCCCGACCCCTGCTTGAGCTCGGAGTAGACGCCGTCGCCGGGCAGCTGCAGGCTCTTGGCCCGCACCACCCGCCGCGGGACGGACCCGCCGAGGGCCTTGCGCCGCTCCATCATGTACTCGATCTCGGGGGCGTTCTCACCGGGGTGGAAGAACGGCGCCGCGCCGGTCTCCTCGTAGGAGCGCTCGAGGTCGCGGTCGGAGATCGGCAGGTAGAGACGGTCCCGGAACCTCTTGAGATCGTCCTGGGTCAGCTTCTTCATCTGGTGGGTGGCGTTCTTGCCCTCGAGGGCGTCGATCGTCCAGCCCTTGATGGTCTTGGCCAGGATCACCGTCGGCTGGCCGACGTGCTTGCTCGCCGCGTCGAACGCGGCGTACACCTTGCGGTAGTCGTGGCCGCCGCGGGGGAGCTTGCGGATCTGCTCGTCGCTCATGTGCTCGACCATCTTGCGCAGCCGCGGGTCACCGCCGAAGAAGCTGTCGCGGATGTACTCGCCGCTCTCGACCGAGTAGGTCTGGAACGCGCCGTCCGGGGTGTTGTTCATCCGGTTGACGAGCACGCCGTCGACGTCGCGGGCGAGCAGCTGGTCCCACTCGCGGCCCCAGACGACCTTGATGACGTTCCAGCCGGCGCCGCGGAAGTTGGCCTCCAGCTCCTGGATGATCTTGCCGTTGCCGGTGACCGGGCCGTCGAGCTGCTGCAGGTTGCAGTTGATGACCCAGGTGAGGTTGTCGAGCTCCTCGCGGGCCGCGATCCGGATGGCGCCCAGCGACTCGGGCTCGGCCATCTCGCCGTCGCCGAGGAAGGCCCACACGTGCTGCTCGCTGGTGTCCTTGACGCCGCGGTTGTGCAGGTAGCGGTTGAACCGCGCCTGGTAGATCGAGTTGATGCCGGTCAGGCCCATCGAGACCGTCGGGAACTCCCAGAAGTCCGACATCAGCCGGGGGTGGGGGTACGACGGGAGGCCGGCGCCGGGTCCGTGCTGGACCTCCTGGCGGAACCGGTAGAGCTGCTCCTCGTCGAGGCGGCCCTCGAGGAACGCGCGGGAGTAGACGCCGGGGGAGGCGTGGCCCTGGATGTAGATCTGGTCGCCGCCGCCCGGGGCGTCCTTGCCCTTGAAGAAGTGGTTGAAGCCGACCTCGTAGAGGCTGGCCGAGGACTGGTAGGTGGCGATGTGGCCGCCGACCTCGAGGCCCTTGCGGTTGGCGCTGGACACCATGACGGCGGCGTTCCAGCGGATGAAGGCGCGGATCCGCCGCTCGATCTCCTCGTCGCCGGGGAACCACGGCTCGCGCTCGGGCGGGATCGTGTTGATGTAGTCGGTGCTGCGCAGCGCAGGCACGCCCACCTGGGTCTCCCGGGCGCGCTCGAGCAGCCGCAGCATGACGTAGCGGGCACGCTCGCGGCCGCGCTCGTCGACGAGGGAGTCGAAGGAGTCGATCCAGTCCTGCGTCTCGTCGGGGTCGATGTCGGGCAGCTGGGTGGGCAGACCCTCGTGGATCACCGAGGGGATGGAGCCGCTCCGCTGGGTGTCGGAGCCCGTGCCAGGACCAGTGCCTGAACCAGTGGTGGAGTCTTCGGTCACCGTCTCATCGTTGCACGCGTGCCGAGCACACGAAATTTACCCGGCGGTAGGTCCGTCAGGCGGGCGGCGTGCACGCCTGAGACGGGGGTCGGGACGGCTCCCGCGGTGTTTTGGTCCCCAACATCCTGCGGACACGGGTTGCGCCGGGGCACCACTTCCGCTGGACTACTCCACACCTTGCGACAACGCCACCCGGGAGCCGGGTGGCTGATCCGACGCGACTGGAGGATTCAGTGAGTTCGACCGCGGGTGGCGGGTCCACCCAGACTGATGGACCTGCTGCCGGTCCTGCGGACCGGCTGGGCTTCAAGCCCGGCATGGTCATCCAGGAGCTGGGCTGGGACAACGACACCGACGACGGGCTCCGCGTCGCGATCGAGGACCACATCGACGCCGACATGGTCGACGGCGACTACGGCAACGTCGTGGACGCGGTGCTCCTCTGGTGGCGCGCCGAGGACGGCGACCTGGTCGACGGCCTCGTCGACGCGCTGACCGACCTGGTGGGTGGGGGCGCCATCTGGCTGCTCACCCCCAAGGTGGGCCGCCCCAACTCCGTGGACGCCGCCGACATCGCCGAGGCCGCGCCGATCGCGGGCCTGTCCCAGACCACGACGGCGGCCGTCAGCAAGGACTGGCAGGCCACCCGCCTGGTGGCCCCGAAGACGCCCGCCTGACCTCGCGGCTCGTAACGCCGGGGGGCTCGCGCAGTTAGGAGCAGCGTGATCCGACAAGTCCTCGGCAGGGCGGCCGCCGCCGGCACCAGCCTCAAGGTCCTCACCGAAGCCGGGATCATCCGGCCCTACTCGCCGGTCGTGCTGGCCGGGATGGCGCGCGCCCTGCGCCAGTGGGGGACCGGCCCGGCGGGCGGCTTCACCGCGCTCGCGATCCGGGCTCCCCACCAGGAGGGCCTCGTCGACGAGCTGGGCTCGTTGACGTTCGGGGAGCTGCACCGGCGCTCCAACAGCCTGGCCCGGGCCCTGGCCGAGCGCGGCGTCTCGGAGGGCGACGGGGTCGCGGTCATGTGCCGCAACCACCGCGGCTTCGTCGACGCCAGCGTCGCCGCTGCGAAGCTCGGCGCCGACATCCTCTACCTCAACACCGCGTTCGCCGGGCCCCAGCTGGTCGACGTCCTGGAGCGGGAGAAGCCCACCGCGGTGATCCACGACCAGGAGTTCACCGAGCTCCTCGCCGGTGCGGACATGCAGCACCGGATCGTGGCCTGGACCGACGGCGAGGTCGACGCCGAGACGCTCGAGGACCTGATCGACGCGCACCCCGGCGACGACCTCGAACCGCCCGAGCGGCACTCCCGCATCGTGATCCTCACCTCCGGCACCACCGGCACCCCCAAGGGCGCGCCGCGCAACGAGGCCGGCATCGACGCGGCCGTCTCCCTGCTCTCGCGAATGCCGCTGCGCCACGGCTGGCGCACCCACATCGCCGCCCCGCTGTTCCACACCTGGGGGTTCGCCCACCTCGCGATGGCCATGCTGCTCGGATCCACGGTGGTGCTGCGGCGCCGCTTCGACCCCGAGGAGTGCCTGCGGGTCACCGAGGCGGAGCGGTGCGACTCGCTCGCCGTGATCCCCGTGATGCTGCAGCGCATCATGGCGCTGCCGGAGGAGACGCTGGCGAAGCACGACCTCTCCACGGTCAAGGTCGTCGCGGCGTCCGGCTCAGCGCTGCCCGGCGACCTCGCCCTGGACTGGATGGACCACTTCGGCGACAACCTCTACAACATCTACGGCTCGACCGAGGTCGCCTACGCCTCGATCGCCACCCCGGTCGACCTGCGGGAGGCCCCGTCGTCCGCCGGCCGGCCGCCGTGGGCGACGACGGTCAAGATCCTCGACCCCGACGGCAAGGAGCTGCCGCACGGCGAGGCCGGCCGGATCTTCGTCGGCAACGGGCTGCTCTTCGAGGGCTACACCGGCGGCGGGCACAAGGAGGTCGTCGACGGGCTGATGTCCAGCGGCGACGTCGGCCGGATCGGCGACGACGGCCGGCTCTACGTCGAGGGCCGCGACGACGAGATGATCGTCTCCGGCGGGGAGAACGTCTTCCCCAAGGAGGTCGAGGACTGCCTGGCCCGGCACGAGGCGGTGGCCGAGGTGGCCGCGATCGGGGTCGACGACGACGACTACGGCAAGCGGCTGCGCGCGTTCGTCTCGCTCAAGGACGGCAGCTCGGCGACCGAGGACGACCTCAAGGCGTGGGTGAAGAAGAACCTCGCCCGCTACAAGGTGCCGCGCGACATCGTCTTCCTGGACGAGCTGCCCCGCAACGCGACCGGCAAGGTGCTCAAGAAGGACCTGGTGCAGCACGACTGAGCGCCGTACCGCCCGATCGGCGGCCTCCGGCGTGGGTCTGTCGGGGGCGGGTGCAAGGATGGCGGCATCATGAGTGAGCTCTCCCCGGGCGGTCCGGCGCCCGACTTCACCCTGCGCGACCAGTTCGGGCAGGACGTGTCGCTGTCCTCGTTCCGCGGCCGCAAGGCGGTCGCCCTCGTGTTCTACCCCTACGCCTTCTCCGGGGTCTGCCAGGGCGAGATGGCCCAGATCCGGGACCGGCTCGCCGAGTTCATGACCTTCGACACCGAGATCCTCGGCATCTCGTGCGACCCCGTCTACTCGTTGCGTGCCTTCGCCGACCAGGACGGGCTCAACTTCCCGCTCCTCTCGGACTTCTGGCCGCACGGCGAGGTCTGCCGGGCCTATGGGGTCTTCGACGAGAAGAAGGGTTGCGCCCGGAGGTCGTCCTACGTCATCGACAAGGAGGGCGTGGTCCGCTGGGCGGTGCACAACGCCATGCCCGAGGGACGCGACCTCGACGAGCACCTCAAGCAGCTGCTGGCGGCCGCGTAGCCCGTCGCGCCGGTCTGGACAAGGTACGGCGACCTTCAACGACTTCTCCGGATTTCGCTGACAGGGCTTGGGTGGCACCCGTAGTCTTGTCCTCGTCGAACCGCTGGTGACCCGAGACGCCAGCGGTTCGACTCATTTCGGCACCTGGTCCCGTGTTCGCGGGCAGGGCTCTCGCTCGCTACTCTGTGCGGGCTTCGAGGGCGTATAGCTCAGCGGTAGAGCGGTCGGCTTACACCCGGCTGGTCGGGGGTTCGATCCCCTCTGCGCCCACTCCTGCGCGGCCACCGGTGCTGCGTCTCATGCACGGCGGACGATCCGCCGGCACGGCCCGACGGCGTACCTTCCGGGGATCTCATCGGCCGAGGAGGGCGTCATGACCGCATTCACCGTGTGGAAGTTCGAGAGTCCCGAGGGTGCGCAGCACGCGGAGTCGTTGCTCGAGGGCGCTCAGGCCGACCACCTGGTCAGGATCGTCGACCATGCCGTCATCTCGTGGCCGCTCGGCGCCAAGCACCCCACGATGCAGCACGGCCGCGAGGAGACCAAGCGCGGAGCAGGCTGGGGTGCGCTCTGGGGACTGCTGGTCGGAGCGCTCTTCACGGTGCCCGTGCTCGGTGTCGCTGCCGGAGCCGCGTTGGGAGCCTTCAGCAAGGCGACCCAGGGGCTCGGCATCACCGAGGAGCAGCTCGAGCTGATCCGCGGCGAGGTGGTCGAGGGGACCTCGGCGCTGTTCGTGGTCACCGAGGAAGGGAACCTCGACCGGGTCGCGGAGCGCTTCCGAGGCGTGCACACCAAGCTCGTGGACTCCAACCTGACCGAGGCCGAGCGGGCCAGGCTGCTCGAAGCGTTCGGCGAGTGAGGAGAGCGGCCACCGCGGCCGCTCGTCGTCGTACCGCCACTACTCTGCGCGGGTGGACGCAGCCGACCTCACCCTCGTCGCCGCGGTCCGGCAGGCGCTGGCCGGCGCCGGGGACCCCGAGCGGGCGGTGGCGCAGCAGCGGTACATGAAGTCCGAGATGCCGTTCCACGGGATCAGCTCGCCCCAGCTCAAGGCACTGCTCAGGCCGCTGCTGGCGACGTACGCACCCGCGTCGCGTGCCGAGTGGGAGGCGACGGTGCGGACGCTGTGGGACGGGGCCACGCACCGTGAGGAGAGGTACGCCGCGCTGGCGCTGGCCGAGCACCGCCGGGCCCGCGCGTGGCGCGACCCCGCGCTGGTGCCGCTCGTGGAGCACCTCGTGAGGACCGGCGCCTGGTGGGACCTCGTCGACGACGTGGCTGTGCACCTCGCCGGCGCCGTGCTCGCCGGGCACCCGGACGAGATGGGCCCGGTGGTGCGGGCCTGGGCGAACGCGGACGACCTGTGGCTGCGGCGCACGGCCGTCATCTGCCAGCTGGGGCGCCGCGACGCGACCGACCTCGACCTGCTGCGGCACGCGGTCGAGGCGAACGTCGACGACACGTCGTTCTGGCTGCGCAAGGCCATCGGCTGGGCGCTGCGCGACCTCGCCCGGACCGACCCGGACTGGGTGCGCGCCGAGGTGGACCGGCTCGACGGCCGGCTCTCGGGCCTGTCCCGGCGCGAGGCGCTCAAGCACCTGTCCTGAGGTGGTGAGAGGGCTCTCATCGCGGGCTCACGGCCGGCTCACCGCCACCCGGCACCGTCCTTCTCGACAGCACACGAGGGCCTCGGCCCGGACGAGAGGACACACCATGAACAAGCTGCTGACCATCGCGTCGACGGGCATCGCCGGGCTCCTCACCGCGGGGGTGGTCGGCACCGCGGTTCCGACGGCGTTCGCCCACGGGGGCGACGACTCGTCCACGGTCACGCGGACCGCCGACGACCGGGGCCGTGACCACGCCGAGGACGGGGCCCATCACGGCGGCCGGCACCACGAGGCCGGCGACGACCACGGGCGCCACCACGGTGGGCGCCACCACGGTGGGCGCCACCACGGTGGCGACGACGGTCGGCGGGACGACCGCGGTCGTGACCACGCCGAGGACGGGGCCCACCACGGCGGCCGGCACCACGAGGCGGGTGACGACCACGGTGGCCACCACGAGGGCGGGGACGACCACGGCGGGGGTGGCCACGGCTCCGACGACTGAGCCGCCGACGACCCCACCCGACGAGGGCACCGCGACGACCGCGGTGCCCTCGTCGGGGCGCCCGGCGGCGGGGATCAGGTGGTGAAGCGGTAGCCCATGCCGCGGACCGTCTCGATCGCCGCGGCCCCGAACTTGCGACGCAGGTAGCCGACGTACACGTCCACGACGTTCGAGCCGGGGTCGAAGTCGAAGCCCCACACCTGGTCGAGCAGCTGTTCGCGGGAGAGGACCTGGCCGGCGTTGAGCATGAAGATCTCCGCGAGCGCGAACTCGCGGGCCGAGAGGTCGACCTGCCGCCCGTCGACCGTTGCGCGGCGGGTGCGCAGGTCCAGCCGCACGCCGCCGGCGTCGAGGGCGTCGTCGCGGGGTACGCCGTCGGCCGTCCCCGGCGTGCGCAGCCGCAGCCGGACCCGGGCCAGCAGCTCGGCGAACCGGAAGGGCTTGGGCATGTAGTCGTCGGCGCCGCCCTCGAGCGCCGAGACCGTGTCGGTCACCGAGTCGCGGGCGGTCAGCACGACCACCGGCACCGTCGAGCCCTGGGCGCGCAGGTGCTCCAGCACCTCGAACCCGTCCATGCCCGGGAGCCCGATGTCGAGGACCACGAGGTCGTGGTTGCCGCTGAGGGCCTCGTCGAGGCCCTCACGGCCGTCGGCGACGACCGTCGCGAGGTGTCCGTCGGCGCGCAGGCCCTTGGCGACGAACGACGCGATCCGCGCCTCGTCCTCGACGATCAGGATGCGTGCCACGGGGCCTCCTCGCTGTCCGGGCCGGCCACGGGCAGCGTGACCACGAACCGTGCGCCGTGGGGGGCCTCGTCCTCGACCCGGACCGTGCCGCCGTGCGCGGCGACGATGGCCGAGACGATCGACAGCCCGAGGCCGAAGCCCTCGTCACCGTCGGGCACCGCGCTGCGGCCGAACCGCTCGAAGATCCGCTCCCGGTCCGCCGCGGGCACCCCGGGTCCGCTGTCGCGCACCCAGATCCGGGCGGTGCCGCCGTCGTACGACGAGCCGATGGCGACCACGTCGCCCGGTGCGGTGTGCTTCACGGCGTTGTCGGCGAGCTGGAGCACCGCCTGGGTGATCCGTTGCTCGTCGACGACGACCTTGACGTCGGCGACGCCGTCGAGCTGCCAGCGCCGGTCGCCGAGCCCGCGCGCCTTGGCGAGGAGGTCCTCGGTGAGCCGGGACAGGTCCGCCGGGCGGGTGGTCACGAAGTCCGGGCGGTCGCTCTTGGCGAGCAGGATCAGGTCTCCGACCAGCCGCGACATCCGGTCGACCTCCTCGAGCAGCAGCTCCCGGGTCTCCGCCACGTCGGCGGCGTTGGCGGTGTCGAGCAGCTCGAGGTGGCCGCGCAGCACGGTCAGCGGAGTCTTGAGCTCGTGCCCGGCGTCGTCGAGGAACTCGCGCTGACCGACGAACGCGGCCTCGAGCCGCTCCAGCATGCCGTTGACGGTGCGGGTGAGCGCGGTGATGTCGTCGTTGCCCCGTACCGGCAGGCGCCGGGACAGGTCGGTCTCGCCGATCTCCTCGGTCGTCTCGCGCAGCGTGCGCAGCGGGGCGAGCAGCCGACCCGAGAGCCAGCCCGCGAACGCGGTGACGAGGAGCAGCGAGAGCAGGGCGACGATCGCGTAGGTGCGCATCGTCGCCATCAGGTCGGCCTGGGCCTTCTCGAGGTAGGTCACCACGACCAGCGCCCCGGTCGACCCGGGGTCGGCCACCGTCTGGACGGTGACCAGCGCGTCGCCGTACGACGGGACCTGCACGTGCACCGTGTCGTTGCGGCCTACCAGGGGAGCGACGGTGTCGCGGAAGGCCCGGCTCTCCAGGTAGGCCTCGCCGGTGCCGGAGGCGCTGACGTAGCGGGGCTCGCCACCCAGCCAGGCGACCAGGATCTCGTTCTCGTCGGGGACCTTGCTCTCGAGGAAGCCACGCAGCAGCGGCTTCACGCCGGCGTACGGCTGCTGGGTCGCGGGGTCGACCCCGGTCTCCTGGAGGGCGGTGAGCTCGGCGATCTCGTGGTCGACCTGGGCGTACATTCGCTCGTCGATGCGCCGGGACTCGATCACGTAGACGATCGCCCCCGCGGCGGTCAGCGTGATCAGCACGAGCAGGGCGACGGCGGCGGTGATCCGGGTGCGCACCGAGACGCCCGACCGTGCCGGTCGGGCGTCGGGACGAGGTGGGGGCGGCTCAGCCGTGGCCACCACCGCCGGAGTCGTCGGAGCCGCCGCTGGAGACGCTGTCGTCGCCGCGCCCCTCGCCGTCGTCGCGACCGTGTCCGCTGGTGTGGTCGTCCCGGCCGCTGTCGTCGCTGCCGTGGCCCCCACCGTCGCCGGCGCGGTCGCCCCCGTGGTCGTCGCCGAGGTCGTCGAGGCTGGGGGTCACGACCTCCGGGCCGTCGTGGTGGGTCTCGCGCGAGGGGCGCGAGGACGGGCTCCGGTCGTCGTGCGGTGAGGCGGAGCGGGTGGGGGAGTCGCGGATGACGATGGTCTCCCGTGGGCCGGGGTCCTCGGCGCCGGACGCGGCGAGCGACCCGGCCACGAAGGCTCCCAGCGGGAGGACGAGGCCGAGCGTGACCAGGATCTTCGCCAGCGTGCTCATGCCAGCCACGATCCTGCCCCATCGTGGGTCCGGCGTGAGAGCTCGATGAGAGGACTCTCATCGAGATGAGGCAGGTCAGGTGGGGCTCCGGCGGCCAACCTCGGACCGACGTTGCCGTGGCTAGAGTGGCGGCGATCACGTCCGGACGCAGGAGGCAGCATGATCGTCCCGTTCAGTGTTTCCGACTTCATCGACCGTGCCGTGCAGGTCTACGGCGAGCGGGTCGGGGTCGTCGACGAGCCCGCCCAGCCGGCCGCGCCCCTCGGCGGCGGCGAGCTGACCTACGCCGAGATCGGGGCGCTGGCCCGCCGGCAGGCGGCGAAGCTCGACGAGCTGGGCATCGGGTTCGGCGACCGGGTCGCGATCGTGAGCCACAACAGTGCACGGCTGCTGACCTCGTTCTTCGGGGTCACCGGCTTCGGCCGGGTGCTGGTGCCCGTGAACTTCCGGCTGCGTCCCGACGAGGTGCGCTACATCGTCCAGCACTCCGGCGCCCGGGTGCTGCTGGTCGACCCCGAGCTGGACGAGGAGCTGGCCGACGTCACGGCCGAGCACCGCTTCGTGCTGGGCCAGGACGACGACCTCTTCGCCCCCGAGGGCAGCGAGCCGCGGCCGTGGGAGCCGGACGAGAACGCGACGGCCTGCATCAACTACACGTCGGGGACCACCGCACGCCCCAAGGGCGTGCAGATCACCCACCGCAACATCTGGGTCAACGCCGTGACCTTCGGGCTGCACGCCGGTGTCACCGATCGGGACGTCTACCTGCACACGCTGCCGATGTTCCACGCGAACGGGTGGGGGATGCCGTTCACGATGACCGGCCTGGGCGCCAGGCAGGTCGTCATCCGCAAGATCGACGGCGCCGAGATCCTGCGGCGCGTCGAGCAGCACGGGGTGACGGTGATGTGCGCGGCCCCGGCCGTGGCCGCCGCCGTGCTCGAGGCCGCCCAGACCTGGGAGGGCGAGATCCCCGGGCGCGACCGGGTCCGCATCATCATGGCCGGAGCGCCCCCGCCGACGAAGACCGTGGCGAGGGTCGAGGAGGAGCTCGGCTGGGAGTTCATCCAGATCTACGGCTTGACCGAGACCTCGCCGCTGCTCACGGTCAACCGGACGCGGGCGGAGTGGGACCACCTCTCCGCCGAGGAGCGCGCCGGCCGGCTCACCCGCGCCGGCGTCCCGGCGATCGGCGTACGCCTCGACATCGGTGGGCCCGGCGAGCACGAGGGCGAGGTGCTGGCCCGGTCGAACGTCGTGCTCGAGGGCTACTGGGACCAGCCCGAGGAGTCGGCTCGCGCGCTCGAGGGCGGCTGGTTCCACACCGGCGACGGAGGTGTCATCGGCGACGACGGCTACCTGACCATCCAGGACCGCAAGAAGGACGTCATCATCACCGGTGGCGAGAACGTCTCGTCGATCGAGGTGGAGGACACGCTGTTCTCGCACCCCGACGTCGCCGAGGTGGCCGTGATCGGGGTCCCGAGCGAGAAGTGGGGCGAGACCATCAAGGCGCTCGTCGTGCTCGCCGAGGGTTCCACCGTCACCGAGGCCGAGCTGATCGCGTGGTGCAAGCAGAGGGCGGCCGGCTACAAGGCGCCGACGTCGATCGAGTTCCGCGAGGTGCTGGCCCGCACCGCCACCGGCAAGCTGCAGAAGTTCAAGCTGCGGGCGCCGTACTGGGAGGGCCGCGACCGGCAGGTCAACTAGCGGCGTCCCGTCCGGGCTGCACGTCGAGGACGACTTCGAACTCCAGCAGGTCCGCGCCGGAGGCGACCGGCTTCGCGCGCTCGCCGGCGTGGGCCTGGCGGGCGTCGCCGTCGCGCCAGGCGAGGAACGACGCCTCGTCCTCCCAGTGCGTGACGACGAAGTAGCGCTCGTCGCCCTTGACCGGCCGGAGCAGCTGGAACCCGAGGAAGCCCGCGGCCTCGTCGATCGTGTGCGCCCGGGCGGCGAAGCGGCGCTCGAGCTCCTCGTGGGCCTGCGGCGGGACGGAGATGGCATTGATCTTCACGACGGACATGCCTCGACCCTAGGCCGGGGCGGTGAAACTGCGACGGGTCGGTGTCGTACGGCGTGAAGTTGCGACGGGTCGGCGTCGTACGGCGTGAAGCTGCGACGGGTCGGCGTCGTACGGCGTGAAGCTGCGACGGGTCGGCGATAGCCTCGCCGCATGCCGAAGATCAGCGACGTCGTCGACCTGCTCCACGGGTGGTACCCGCCTGCGACGGCGGACGGGTGGGACGCGGTGGGGCTCGTGTACGGCGACCCGGGCGCGGACGTCGGCAAGGTGATGTTCGCCGTCGACCCTGCCCTCGAGGTGGCGCGGGAGGCGGCTGCGTGGGGTGCCGACCTGCTGGTGGTCCACCACCCGCTGTTCCTCAAGCCGGTGCACGGGTTCGCCGCGACCACGCCCAAGGGACGCACCCTCGCGACGCTCGCCGGCGCCGGGTGCGCGCTGCTCACCGCACACACCAACGCCGACCGGGCGGTCGGCGGCGTCTCCGAGGCGATGGCCACCGCGCTCGGGCTGACCGACCTCGCCCCGTTGGTGGCCGGCGGGGACGGCCCGCAGGACAAGCTGACGGTCTACGTCCCGGTCGCTGACGCAGACCGGGTCCGGGCCGCTCTCGCCGACGCCGGCGCGGGCCGGATCGGCGACTACGACCAGGCGTCGTTCTCCACCCCCGGCGAGGGCCGGTTCCGTCCCCTCGAGGGGGCCGCGCCCTCGATCGGGTCCGTGGGCACCGCCGAGGTCGTCGACGAGGTGCGGGTCGAGGTGGTGCTGCCGCGCGGGCGGCGCACGGCGGTGGTGGCTGCGATGCTGACCGTCCACCCGTACGAGGAGCCGGCGTACGACGTCGTGGAGCTCGCCGACCCCGGCACCGCCCCGACCGGCGCAGGACGGATCGGGAGCGTCGCGGAGACGACCCTGCGGGGCTTCGCCGAGACCGTGGCCGGGGCGCTGCCCGCCACCGCCCACGGGGTGCGGGTGGCCGGGGACCCCGACCGGGTCGTCCGGCGGGTCGCGGTGTGCGGCGGAGCCGGCGACTTCCTGCTCGACACGGTGCTGCGGACGGACGCGGACGTCTACGTCACCAGCGACCTGCGGCACCACCCGGCGGGGGAGTTCCTCGAGAAGGACGGCCCCGCCCTGGTCGACGTCCCGCACTGGGCCGCCGAGTGGACCTGGCTGCCGGTGGTCCGGACGCGGCTCGCCGAGGCGCTGGGCGATACGGTGGAGACCCGGGTCAGCACGGAGTGCACCGACCCGTGGACCTTCCGCACCTGACCGACCCCGACCGAGGAGCCCACGCTGAAAGCCGACCCCTTCGCCCAACTGAAGCTGCTCGACGTCCAGGGCCTCGACCTGCGCGCCGACCAGCTGCGCCACCAGCGGGCGAACCTGCCGGAGCTCGCCGAGATGGCCACGCTCCAGGCGAGCCGCACGACCCTGGACAACCAGGCGCGCGACGCCCGGATCGAGGTGGACGACCTGACCGCCGAGCAGAAGAAGGTCGACGCCGACGTCGAGCAGGTCAAGGCGCGCCGGGTGCGGGACCGCGACCGCATGGACAAGGGGCTGATCACCAACCCCAAGGACCTCGAGCGGATGCAGCACGAGCTCGTCTCGCTGGAGCGGCGCATCTCCTCGCTCGAGGACGACGAGCTCGAGGTGATGGCCCGTCTCGAGGACGCCCAGCGCTCGCTCGACGAGCTGGCCGAGCAGGTCGACGCCGCCGATGCCCGGCTCGCCACGCTCGCTGCGACCCGGGACGAGAAGCTGGCCGAGATCGACGCCGCGCTGACGCAGGTGGCCGCCGAGCGCGCCACCGCCGTCGAGGGGATGCCGGCGGACCTGATGGCCCTCTATGAGAAGCTGCGCACCCAGAAGGGCGGCGTCGGCGCGGCCGCGCTGCACCAGCGCCGCTGCACCGGCTGCCAGCTCGGGATCGACACCGCGGAGCTCGCCGTCATCAAGAAGGCGCCCAGCGACGAGGTGGTCCGCTGCGAGGAGTGCTCGCGGATCCTGGTCCGCACCCCCGAGTCGGGGCTGTGAGGGGACCGACGCAGTGACCCGTCGCGCCGTCCTCATCGAGGCCGACGGCGGCTCGCGCGGCAACCCCGGCCCCGCGGCGTACGGCGTGGTGCTCAAGGACGCCGACACCGGCGAGGTGATCGCCGAGGAGGGCACCACGATCGGGGTCGCGACCAACAACGTCGCGGAGTACTCCGGCCTGATCGCCGGGCTGCGGCTGGCGCAGGAGCACGCCCCCGAGGCCGAGGTCGAGGTCCGGATGGACTCCAAGCTCGTCGTCGAGCAGATGTCGGGTCGCTGGCAGGTCAAGCACCCGGACATGAAGCCGCTGGCCAGGGAGGCGAGCCGGCTGGCGCCGTTCGGCACGACGTACACCTGGGTGCCGCGGGCGCAGAACTCCCACGCCGACCGGCTCGCCAACGAGGCCCTCGACGGGATCCGCAGCGGCGTCACCGTCGTGGGCGAGAACCCCTCCGCGGAGTCGTTGATCGAGGAGATCGAGAACCCCGAGGAGACGCCGACGCGCGGCTGGTCGGCGCCGTCGGGGGAGCCGACGACGGTGATCCTGGTGCGCCACGGCGTCACCGCCCACACCGTCGAGAAGCGGTTCTCCGGTGGACTGGCGAGCGCCAACCCCGGGCTCAGCGACGAGGGCCGTGACCAGGCCCGTGCGGTCGCCGACTGGCTGGCCCCGCTGGCCGAGGCGGTCGACGCGGTCATCTCCTCGCCGGTCCGGCGCACGCTCGAGACCGCGGAGATCGTGGCCGAGCGGCTCGGTCGCACGGTGGAGGTCGAGCACGGCTTCGCGGAGATGGAGTTCGGCGCCTGGGACGGCAAGACGTTCGCCGAGGTCGCCGAGCAGCACCCCGACGCGCTCGACGCCTGGCTCGGGTCACTGGACGTCGCGCCCGGGGGAGGCGAGTCGTTCCGCGTGGTGGAGAAGCGGGTGCTGGACGGGCTGCAGCGGCTGCTCGACCAGCACGGGAGCAAGACGGTGGTCGTGGTCAGCCACGTGACGCCGATCAAGACGCTCGTCGCGCACACGGTCGACGCTCCGTTGTCGTCGGTGTTCCGGATGGAGCTCTCGCCGGCGTCGGTGACGGTGCTGTCGTTCTTCCGCGGCGGCCGGGACGGGTCCGAGGAGCGCGCGTCGCTGCGGATGTACAACGCGCTGCCGCCGGGGAACGACGTGTTCGGCGCGGGCGGTCGCTGGTAGGAGCGCCCGGGTGCGCGCGCCCGGGTCGGTCCGGCTGGCGGTGAGCTGGGCACCTTTTCCGGGTCGGAAACGGTGGCTGGCTGACCGCCCGGGTGTGGGCGGGTGGGCTGGCGGTGAGTTGGGCACCGTTTTCGGGTCGGATTCGGTGGCTGGTTCACCGCCTGGGTGTGGGTGGGTGGGCTGGCGGTGAGCTGGGCACCGTTTTCGGGTCGGATTCGGTGGCTGGTTCACCGCCCGGGTGTGGGCGGGTGGGCTGACGGTGAGTGGCGCACCGTTCTCGTGTCGGAAACGGTGGCTGGCTCACCGCCCGGCCTCGGGCGGATCAGATCTCGCTGACCACCACGTCGAGCTGCGTGCCCTTGCGGGTCGGCTCACCGGGCTCGACCTTCCAGCCGAGCTCACCGAGGAGGTCGGCCAGTTCGCCCGGCGTGCGCGGGCTGCCGCCGTGCTCGAGCACCGCCCGCACGATGCGGCCCTTGGTCGCCTTGTTGAAGTGGCTGACCACCTGCCGCTTGCCGTTGGCCTCGTGCAGGACCCGGACCGTCGCCACCCGAGGCGCCAGGTCGGCCGGCGGCCGCCAGAACGCGGCGTACGTGCTGGACCGCAGGTCGACGAGCAGGCCGGCGCCGAGGCTGTCGGTGACCGCCGGGCCGAGGGCATCGCGCCAGGTCCCGGCGATCGCGCCCAGACCCGGGAGGGTCGTGTCGCCCGAGAGGCGGTACGCCGGGATCCGGTCGGCCGGGCGGACCAGGCCGAAGAGCGACGACGTCACGGCCAGCCGGGAGCCGGCGCGCCGCTTGGCGGCCGCCGACAGGGTGGCGACGTCGAGCGCGTCGTACAGCACACCGGAGTAGATCCGGTCCGCCCGGGCGGTCGGCGCGGTGCGCAGCCCGGCGTTCAGCTCGACCAGCTCGGCCTGCGTCCCACCGAGCCCGAGCGTGCGCGCGGCGTCCGCGGGGTCGCCGGAGCACAGGTCGACCAGCGCCGCCAGCACCGCCTCGCGGGCCGGGGTCAGCGACGGGAAGGACAGGGTGTCGAGGTCGAGCGGCTTGCCGCGCGACGGCGCGGACTTGCCCTCGCTCGGGGGGAGCACGATGAGCACGGACCAAGGCTAGGGTGCCTGCCATGCCGAGCAACCGAGTGGTGCGAGTCCGGTCCGCCGACGAGGGCGTGGCGGCGCAGAGCCTGCGCTCCGGGATCCGCCACATCCAGGACGAGCTGGGGGTCTCGCCCCGCTTCCCCGACGAGGTCGAGCGGGCCGCGGCCCGCGCCGCGGACCGCCCGCGGATGCCCGACCTCGACCGGACCGACATCCCGTTCGTGACCATCGACCCGCCGGGCTCGTTGGACCTCGACCAGGCACTGCACCTCGAGCGCGACGGCGACGGCTACGTCGTGCACTACGCGATCGCCGACGTGGCCGCGTTCGTGACGCCCGGGGACCCGGTCGACGTCGAGGCGCACCGCCGCGGCGAGACGTTGTACGGCGCGGACTCGCGCGTCGCCCTGCACCCGCCGGTGCTCTCCGAGGACGCCGCATCGCTGCTGCCCGACCAGGTGCGGCCGGCGCTGCTGTGGACGCTCCGGGTGGACGCAGCGGGGGAGTGCACGGGGGTGAGCGTGGAGCGCGCCCGGGTCCGTTCCACCGCGCGGCTGGACTACGAGGGTGCGCAGCGGCTGATCGACGAGGGGAACGCCGACGGGTCCCTGGCGCTGCTGGCCGAGGTCGGCCCGCTTCGTCTCGCGCGGGAGGCCGCGCGCGGCGGGGTCTCGTTGCCGCTGCCCGAGCAGGAGGTGGACGTCACCGACGACGTGTGGCGACTGGAGTACCGCACACTGCTCCCGGTCGAGGAGTGGAACGCCCAGCTCTCGCTGCTGACCGGCTTCGGGGCGGCGTCGCTGATGGTGCAGGCACGGGTCGGCCTGCTGCGGACGCTGCCGACCCCGGATCCTCGTGACGTGCAGCGGCTGCACCGGACCGCGCGGGCGCTGGGCCTGGACTGGCCGGCCGAGCAGGACTACCCCGAGTTCATCCGGTCCCTCGACCCCGGGAAGCCGCTGCACGCGGCCATGGTCACGGCCTGCACCCGGCTGCTGCGCGGGAGCGGGTACGTCGGCTTCGACGGCGAGGTGCCGGCCGCTCCGCGGCATGCCGCACTCGCGGCGGAGTACGCCCACGTGACCGCGCCGCTGCGTCGTCTCGGCGACCGGTACGCCGGCGAGATCTGCGTGTCCCTCTGTGCCGGTGAGCCGGTGCCGACGTGGGTGCTCGAGGAGCTGGACCTGCTGCCCGGCCTGCTGCAGGACTCAGGACGGCGGGCCCACCAGTACGAAGCGGCCGTCCTCGACCTGGTCGAGGCCGGGGTCCTCAAGGACCGTGTCGGTCAGCTCTTCGAGGGGGTGGTCGTCGACGTCGCCGAGAAGGACGGCACCCGGGGCGTGGTCACCGTCCAGGACCCCGCGATCGAGGCGCCGGTCACCTCGCCGGCACCGTTGCCGCTCGGCGAGCAGGTGTCGGTGCGGCTGGCCGAGGCCGACGTCGCCAACCGTCGCGTGGCCTTCACCCTCGGGGGCTGAGGCCCGGCTCGCCCGTCGCGGCCGCCACCCGTCGCAGCGCATCGAGGCTGCGCTCGACGTCCTCGTCGGTCGTGGACCAGTTGCTGACCGAGATCCGCACGATCGCCCGGTCGCGCCAGCGGGACCCGCTCATCCACGACGTACCGTCCTCGAGCACGCCGCGGACCACGGCGTGGGTCCGCTCGTCGCTGCCGAACGCGACGCAGACCTGCGTGAAGACCACGTCGTTGAGCACCTCGGCGCCGTCGATGGAGGCGACTCCCGCGGCGAAGTCGCAGGCGTGGCGGCAGAACCCGTCGACCAGCTCGGACACACCGGCGCGCCCGAGGGCGCGCAGCACCGCCCACACCGGCACCGCCCGGGCCCGGCGCGACGTCTCGGGCACCTTCTCGAACGGATCGCCCTCGGCGTCCTGGATCAGGTAGTCGCCGTGCATGCCCATCGCCGCCCGCAGCGAGGCCGCGTCGCGGACGATCGCGATCCCGCAGTCGTAGGGGACGTTGAGGGTCTTGTGGGCGTCGGTGGTCCAGGAGTCGGCGGCGTCGTACCCCTCGACGAGGTGGCGGTACCGCGCGGAGGCGGCCGCGAACAGGCCGAAGGCGCCGTCGACGTGCACCCACGCGCCGTGCTCGTGCGCGGCGGCGATCGTCGGGCCGAAGGGGTCGAAGGCGCCCGAGTGCACGTTGCCGGCCTGCAGCACCACGATCGTGGGGCCGGCCGGACCACGGGCCAGCGCGGCGGCCAGGGCGTCGGGGTCGATCCGGCCCTGGTCGTCGGCGGGCACGACCTCCGGCACGCCCAGGCCGAGGTAGCGCAGCGCCACGTCGACCGTGTCGTGGCGCTCGGCACCCACGAGAACGCGGACCCCCGGCGAGCCGGTGAGGCCGTCGCGCGCCACGTCCCACCCGGCCCGGCGCAGCACCTCGTCGCGTGCCGCGGCCAGGCAGGTGAGGTTCGAGGTCGTGGCGCCGGTGACGAAGCCGACCGCGCTCTGCCCGGGGAGCCCGAGTAGGTCGAGCAGCCACGTGCTGGTCACGTCCTCGACGGCGGCGTACGCCGGGGTGGCGGCGCGCAGCACGGCGTTCTGGTCCCAGGCGCTGACCAGCCAGTCGGCGCCCAGCGCGGCCGGGTGCGAGCCGCCGATGACGAATCCGAAGAACCGGCCGGAGGGCATGGCGGTGAGGCCGGGCTCGCAGGCCCCGGCCAGCAGGTCGACCACCTGGTCGGCGTCGGTGGGGCCGTCAGGGAGCTCGGTGCCCAGCCGGGCGACGACCTCGGCCACGTCGGCCCGGGCTGCCACCGGACGGTCCCGAAGCGTGGCCAGCCAGGTCAGTGCGTGGTCCTCGGCCCGGGCCAGGGCGGCTTCGCGTTCGTCCACCTGCTCAGCATGCGCCCGGGCACCGGCCGGCACCAGCGGGACTTCGCCCAGACAGGCCATCGACACCACGGCCGGACCGGGCCGAGCATGGAGGGGTGGCCGGGAGGTCCCGAGCCGCCCGGCCCACTGGAGGCGTCATGTTCGTGCTCTTCACGCTGGCTGTGGCACTGCTGCTGCTCGGCTCCGCGCTGTGGGTGGACCGCAAGCGTCGGGGGACCTCGTTCCTCGGCGGGAGTGCCGGACACCCGGACGACCCGGAGTCGAAGCTCTTCAACCGGTACGACCGCACCTGACCCGCGAGGGCGTCGGGCCTCAGGGCGTCCGTGCCGGGGCCGTGCTCGTCTCGCGCGCCCCGAGGCTCCCGCGGTGGCCCAGGTGCTCGAGCCACCCGACGAGGAGCCGGTGCATCGCGTCCGCACCGACCACCATCGGACCGGGCGGCGGGAGCTCGGCCGGCCAGACGACCATGGCGCGGTCCTGCCACCCGCCGAGCCCGCCGTGGCAGCCGACCAGGCCCTCGAACGCCGCCACCTCCCCGAGGTCGTCGACCAGGCTGTTGACGTAGATGTCGGGCGCCTCGTCCATGCTCGCCGCGCGCAGCACGAACTCCGCGGCCTCCGGGCCGTACGCAGCCAGCGGGTCGTCGCCGACCACGACCCCCTCGCGGACCCGGTGCTCGCCGCGGGCCCCGAGGACCACGGGACCGTGGTCGGCGGTGTCCACGACGGCGAAGCCGATGCCCGGGTGCGTCACCAGGCCGGGCAGCAGCGCCGGGAAGCGCTCGGTCAGCTGGTCCAGGGTGAGCCGCTGCTTCTCGCCCGCGACGTAGACGAGCCCGAGGTTGCCCGAGCCGAAGACCACGAAGCCGTCCCCGTCCGGCTCGCTTCCGGCTGCGGGCTCGGCCCCGGCGGCGCCTTCCTTGCCCACGGCCGGCTGGTGCACCTCCAGCTTCCGCTCGGAGAGGCGGTCCGAGGCCCGGCTCAGGGCCCGACCGAGGACGGTGTCGGTGCCGCCGGTCGAGGCCATCACGGAGTTCAGCGACCCGCTCGCCTCGGCGTTCTCCTCGGCCCCGAGCACGTCGAGGGCGCTGAGGCGTCGCACCAGCGCAGCGAGGTCCTCGCCGTACCGCGACGCGAACACCTCGCCCTGCGACTGGCCGTGGTCGGAGAGCACCACGAAGTGGTAGGTGCGCGGGGCCACCGCCGCCACCCGCTCGAGCTGGCCGATCACCGCGTCGATCCCCTCGAGGGCGGCGAGGGACTCCGGCTGCATGAGGCCGGCATGGTGGGCCACCGCGTCGTAGTCGACGTAGTCCACGTAGACCGACCGCCGCCCCTGGAGCATCGAGTCGGCCACGAGGGTGGTGTTCAGGTCGCGCAGCACCCCGCTCAGCGCGGCCCGCTCGAACGCGAAGCCCCACGGCCGGGCCACCCGCGGGTGCACGTCCCGGCGCCGGGCGCGCGAGGACTGGAAGCGCTCGCGGACGATCTCGCTCACGGTGCGCGACAGGCTGCGCGCCATCCCGTCCGGCCGGGCCAGGAACGTGGAGAGGGCGAAGCGCGCGTGCTTGGTCTCGCGGGTGCGGTGGACCGCGCTCATCGTGGCGTACGCCGTGGGCGCGTCGCCGGTGAAGAGGTTGCTGACCGAGACCCCGTCGTCGGCCAGGAGGCCGAGGCCGTCGGAGTGCCGGGCCTCGATCACCGCGGCGTCCGCAGGCTTGTTCGCCACCAGCACCTGCCCGGTGCTGCGCTCCAGCCAGCGGAAGGCGGGGATCCCGTCGATGGTGCCGTGCAGGATGCCCATCTGGCTGGCCGGGGTCGTGGCGGGGAGCTTCGGGCGCCACTCGGCCATCCGGTGGCTCCCGCTGCGCACCCAGCGGGACAGCGTCGGCAGGGTCCCGGCCCGGACCCCCCACTCCAGCACCGGGAAGGGCACCCCGTCCGCCTGGATGAAGACGACCCCCGGCAGGTCCGGGTCGTCGAGCACGGGCGGCCGGGACCTCCGGGCGCGACGCAGGAGACCCGCGGTGACGGCGTCGTCGGTGCCGGCCGTGGCGACCCAGACCAGCGCGGTCGAGACGCCCGCGACGATCCACGAGGCGACGAACACGGACAGGAACGCCGGGTTGTCCTGCTCGCCCGAGAAGTCCCAGACCACCAGCCAGATCACGATCGCCTGGCCGGTGAGCCCGATGAGGATTGCACCCACCCAGCCGAGGAGGACGGCCAGGCGCACCAGGACCGGACGCAGGACCGCGCCCACGACGGCGATCAGCACCGCGCCGACCACCGCCCGCTCCACGCCGCCGATGTCGAAGTCGGGCACCACCCACGAGGCGATCCCCAGGCCGAGGGCCGAGCCCAGCAGCGCCGCGGCGCCGCGCCCGAGGTCGCCCCACCGCAGGTGCCACCAACGGCCGGTCTGCTGGTCCGCTCTCGCCATGCCGCCACGCTAGGTACGCCGCCGGGTGCGACACGTCCCCCAGCCGGGGTGAGGGCACGGCCGTCTCCCCAAGACCCCTGTCACAATCGGCTCATGCCGACGCCGGCAGGCTGACCTGTCAGGGCCATAGGTCCCTAGTCAATTGTGGGGACGACCCCGGATCGTGGGGGAGTGCCCTACGAGCTGCTGCGTGTCGTGCCCGACGCGGTGCCGGACGTTCGTCCGGTCATCCGCCGCCTCGACGAGGACCGGATCGGCCCGCTGTTCATCAGCTTCGGCGACGTCGACCTGATCTGCGGCGACTGCACCTTCCTGCTCGTCCGCGGGGCCCGAGGCGTGCAGGACATCGTCGACGCGGTCGTGGTCTGCCCGAACTGCGGGGCGGCCAACGAGGCGCACGAGGGGCCGGGCCTGTCGGCCTAGGCAGTCAGCTCCTGCGGGCTCCCCGCCCGCGCTGCAGCCCGTGCCGGACCAGCGCGGCGGACAGGGCCGCGACCTGGTGCGCCGGCACCAGGGCGGCCAACCGCTCGGGGTCCGTCGGCAGGCCGAGCTCGCGAGCGGAGTCCAGCGCCCGGCGGTCGAAGAAGGGGGCCACCTCGGGCCACACGGCCTGGACCTCGCGGCAGAAGATCGAGGCGCCGGTGGGACCGACCCTCGGGAAGCGCTGGAGCGCCTCGGCCAGGTCGGCCGTCGTCCCCGACCGGCCTCGCCGGAGCCCGCGCAGGTCGCCGCCATGCTCCTCGAGGACCATCGTGGCGCTGTCGTCGAGGTAGGTGGCGGTGCTCTCGTCGTAGCGCCGGTAGCCCCCGCGGCCGAGTGCGTCCACCCGCTGCTGCCAGGTGGAGGCGCGCATCCGCTCCGGCGTGCGCCAGCCGGCCCGGAACAGCTCGTGGGCCGCCTCGGCGGCCGTGTCGGCCGAGATCCGGATCGAGGACAGGGTGGTGAGCACCAGCAGCTGGTAGAGCGGTGCCGGCTTGTTCCGCAGGGTGATGCCCGCCTGCTCGGCGTACGTCGTGCCGTGCTCCCGGAGCAGCTCGTCGACCTCCACGAGGGGCAGGTACCCGCGACCGGTGACCACATGCCGGGAGAGGGCGTGGGTACGAGAGCGCGTCGGGTGGAGCATCGCGAGCGAGGTGGCCCTGGGCGAGGACCGTCCTGGCGCAGCACGGTGGGTGCCCGCGCGTCCGTCGCTGCGAGCCCTCACCGAGCCGATGCAGGAGTGCCGCGGCTGCGAGCTGCATCGAGGCGCCACGCAGGCGGTCATGGGCGTGGGACGTGCCGGTGCCGACCTGATGGTGGTGGGGGAGCAGCCCGGTGATCGGGAGGACGTCGAGGGCAGGCCGTTCGTGGGACCCGCCGGGCGGCTGCTGGACCGGGCGCTCGAGGATGCCGGGATCGAGCCCGACCGGGTCTTCCGCACCAACGTCGTCAAGCACTTCCGCTGGTCCGGCACGCGCGGCAAGCAGCGGATCCACACGTCACCCAGCCGGGTCCACGTCGCCGCCTGCGGTCCGTGGCTGGTCGCCGAGCTGTTCGGTGGTGCGACCGACGGGACTCGTCGTGCTGGGCGGCACCGCAGGACAGGCGTTGTACGGCTCGACGTTCCGGGTCGGTGAGGCGCGCGGCGAGCTCCGCCCGTGGCCCGGGGAGCTCCCCGGAGCCGGTGCGGTGGCGTCCGCGCCGGAGTGGGTGGTGGCCACGACCCACCGGTCGGCGGTGCTCCGGTCGCGGCAGCGGGAGCAGGACTACGCGGACTTCGTCGCGGACCTTCGCGTCGCTGCCGCAGCGCTCGCCAACGGCTAGGTGTGATGCCCAGCCAGGTCATCCACCGGACCGCGCAGGCGCCTGCGGTCGTCGGGCAGCCGCACCGTGCGTCCGGTCCGGTCGAGGTGGTCCAGGAGCGGGAGGACGACGCGCCTGCTGGTGCCGAGCGCCTGGCGGGCCTCGCTCGCGGTGAACGGCCGGGGGATGTCGGCGAGCAGCTCCGTGGCCCGGAGGTCGGCACCCGGCAGCAGCACCACGCCCTCGGCGAGGCGCAGGAGGTGGCCCGAGCGGTGCAGGGCGGCGACCGAGCGCGGGTCGAGGCCGAGCTCGGCGAGACGGTCGGCGGTGGGCGCGACGAACGGCGCGTCGGCCAGGTCCGCGCGCAGCGCGTCAACGGCGGCGGCCAGGGCGGGCGGCAGGTCGCTGACGGAGCGGTGGTGGACCCGCCCGTGCTCGATCCGCAGCGGCCGCTCCACGAGCGCGGCGACCAGCCCGGGATCGGGCAGTCCCAGCTCGCGCGCCAGGGCCCGCTCCGGGACGCCGGGCTGCAGTGGGGTCGCCAGCCGCTCGACCGCGGTGACCAGCTCGCGGCGCAGCCGGTCGGCGCCGGCCGGGGAGACGAGCCAGTCGCCGGTGGCCACGGTCCCGCTCGGCAGGGTCGCGTCGTCCACGCCGATGCGCCGCAGCAGGCTGCGGCGCTCCAGGTCGCGGGTGGCGAACCGGCCGGCCGCCGTGCCGTCGTACGTCGCGAGCTCGGCGGCGCGGGCGGCCGCGGCACCGCGCCGCCCCAGGGCTGGAGGGACCGGGTCCAGCACCCGCACGCCCCACACGGTCCTGCTCCCCGGGTCGCGCAGGATCGCCCGGTCGCCGACCCGCAGCGGCAGGGGTTGCTCGAGGGCCAGGCGGGCGTGGTGCGCGCCCAGCGGCCGGGCCCGGACGGCGGTCCTCGCCGCGCCCACGTGCAGCACCGGCCGCTCCGGCAGCCGCGCGTCGCCACCGCCCCGCAGCTCGACGTCGACCAGGCTGGTCTGCTCGAAGGCGTCCGGGGTGGTGAGGACCGAACCGCGCGTCAGCGCCTCCGGCGCGCGACCACCGAGGTCCAGCGCGACCCGGGCGACGCCGCTGGCCCGCTGCACCGGCCGGCCGAGCGACTCGAGTCCGCGCACCCGCACAGGCCGGTCACCCACGGCCAGCACGTCGCCGACGGCGACGGTGCCGGCGGTCAGGGTGCCGGTGACGACGGTCCCGGTGCCGTGCACCGTGAACCGGCGGTCCACCCACAGCCGGACGTCGGCCCCGGGATCCGGGGAAGGTACGCCGGCCAGCACCTCGGCGAGCACGGCGCGCAACCGGTCGAGCCCGGCGCCCGTGCGGCCGCTCACGACGACCGCGGGTGCTTCGCGCAGGCTGGTGCGAGCGAGCTCCTCGCGGGCCCGGGCCAGCGCGGGCGCAGGGTCGGCGAGGTCGCAGCGGGTGACGGCCAGGACGCCGTGGCTGACGCCGAGTGCGTCGAGAGCGGCCAGGTGCTCGGCGGCCTGGGGCATCCAGGGGTCGTCGGCCGCGACCACGAACAGCGCGACCGGCACCGGGCCCACGCCGGCGAGCGCGGTGGAGACGAAGCGCTGGTGCCCCGGCACGTCGACGAACGCGACGTCGACGGGCGGGCGACCGTCGGCGCCGGGCAGAGCCGTCCACGCGTAGCCGAGCTCGATCGAGAGCCCGCGCCGGCGTTCCTCCTCGAGCCGGTCCGGGTCGCTGCCGGTGAGCGCCCGGACGAGCGTGGACTTGCCGTGGTCGACGTGGCCCGCGGTCGCGACGACGTGCACGTCAGGCCGTCCGTCCGGGGGTGTCCCGCCCTCCGGTGTCCGGATCGGCCTGCTCGAGCACGCGTCGCACGGCCTCCAGCACGATCTCGTCCTGCTGGTCCGGCACAGCGAGCAGGTCGAGGAGCAGCCGGCCCTCGCGGACCCGGCCGACCACCGGCGTGGGCCCCAGCCGCAGCGGCTCGGCGAGCCGGGCCGGCAGCGCCACGGCGGCGCTGGGCAGGACGACCCCGGGGGCGCCGCCGCCGCCCACCGCCCCCTCGGACGGCACCGCCTCGGCCGCCGCGCCGAGCGCGAGCGCCAGTCGCCGGGCCCGGGCCATCAGCGCGTCGGGGCGTCGGTCGAGGACCTCGACGACCGGAGGAGCCGGGCCGGTGAGCGTGGCCTCCAGCGCGGCGAGGGTGAGCTTGTCGACTCGCAGGGCACGGGCGAGGGGGTGCCGCCGCAGGCGCTGTACGAGGTCGGCGCGGCCGAGCAGGAGCCCGCACTGCGGCCCGCCCAGCAGCTTGTCGCCCGAGGCGGTGACCAGGTCGGCGCCGGCGGCCAGGCAGGAGGCAGCGTCGGGCTCGTCGGGAAGGCGCGGGTGCGAGGCCAGCAGTCCCGAGCCGATGTCGACCACGAGGGGGACGCCACGCTCGCCGGCCAGCCGCGCCAGCTCGGCCACGGGGACGCTGGAGGTGAACCCCTCGACACGGAAGTTGGACGGGTGGACCTTGAGCACGAAGGCGGTCCGGTCGTCGACCGCGGCGGCGTAGTCCTGGAGATGGACCCGGTTGGTGGTGCCGACCTCGCGCAGGCGGGCGCCCACCGACTCGAGCAGCTCGGGGATCCTGAACCCGTCGCCGATCTCGACCATCTCGCCGCGGGTCACGACGACCTCGCGTCGCGGACCGTCCGACTCTGCCGTCAGGGCGCAGGTCACGAGGGCGAGGGCCGCGGCACCGTTGTTGACCACGTGGACGCCGCCCGCGGCCGGCACGACCGCCGCCAGCGCGGCGAGGGCGGCGGCACCGCGCGACCCGCGTCGTCCGGTTGCGAGGTCGAGCTCGACGTCGGTCGTCCCGGCGGCGGTCGTCAGGGCCTCGACCGCCGCCGCGGAGAGCGGCGCCCGGCCGAGGTTGGTGTGCACGACGACGCCGGTGGCGTTGACAACCGGGCGCAGGGACGCGTTGCTCCGGGGCAGCGCTGCCAACGCCTCGGCCACGACGTCCTCGGGCTGCACGCGGCCCTGGCGGCAGGCCTCGAGGGCCTCGACGACGGCGGCCTTGACCCGGGCCCGACCCAGCCGAGCCGTTGCCGCCTCGACACGGGCGTCGGTGAGCACGCTGTCGGTGCGCGGCGTACGACGTCTCGGGTCTGGCACAGCCGGGTCTCCTCCCACGACAAGGCACCTTATGCCCCGCGCGAACGCCCGCGTCCGGGTCGACGACGTGCGGGGGGACCGGGTCTAGGTGCTGCGGGCCCGCACGCGCTCGACGACCTCGTCGAAGCGCTCGACCAGGTCCCGGGGCGTGGCCAGGACCTCGGCCGCGCCCGCCTCGCGCAGCTCGTCGGCGGAGAAGCCACCGGTGAGCAGACCGACGCAGGGGACGCCTGCCTTCCGCGCGGACTCCACGTCCCAGACCGCGTCGCCCACCACCAGGGCGCTGTCGGCGCCCACTCGTTCGAGAGCCACCTCGATCAGGTCGGGGGCGGGCTTGCTGCTCTCCGCCTCTGATCCCGACACCCGCTCGTGGAGGAGGTCGGCGTTGCCGACCAGCTCGAGCAGCCGGTCGGTCTGCTCCTGCTCGCCGGAGCTGGCCACCACGACCGTCGTGCCCCGCTCCCGCAGCAGCTGCAGGAGATCGGCGGCCCCGTCCAGGGCCGTCACCTGGCCGAACCGCTCCTCGAAGTGGTGACCGTGTCGCTCGCGCACGGCGTCTCCCACGGCACGCTCGGTCGCCGCGCCGGCCACCTCACCGACCAGCCGGTCTCCACCCATGCCGATCGCCCGGTGGATCCGGTAGGTCGGCACGTCGACGCCCACCTCGGCGAACGCGGCCCGCCACGCGGCCACGTGCACGTAGACCGAGTCGACCAGGGTGCCGTCGACGTCGAGCACCACCGTGTCCAGATTCATGAAGCCATTCCCTCCACACAGTCTTCGCGGCCGAGGGGCCGCGGTGTCCTGTGCCGGTACCCGCTTCAGGGGCGACCCATGTCGGCCCTCGCGTCACGCGGATGCTGCTGGGGGATGCCGTGCTGGACGCACCACAGGACCGCCTGGGCACGGTTGTTGACGCCGATCTTGCGGTAGGCGCTGCGGATGTAGGTCTTGACCGAGTTCACGCTCAGGTAGAAGCGCTCAGCGATCTCGCTGTTGCGCAGGTCCTCGCTGATGCACACGAGCATCTCGAGCTCGCGGGCGGACAGGTTGACACCCGAGGGGAGGCGCATGGCGGACCGGGGCGCCGGCACGGCGGACACCTCGTCGGGACCACCGGCCGCGGCCGACTCGACGGCCTGCAGCAGCTCGTCGCTGCTCGCCTCCAGGGACACCCAGGCGTCAGCCCCGCGGGCCAGCGCACAGGCGGTGAGGTCCGGCCTGGGTTCCCGGGCGAGCACCAGCACCGCCGCCGACGTCTCCTTGACGAGGAGGTCGAAGTCGTGGCCGTCACCGGTGTGCAGGTGCACCACGTCGTACAGGACTACGTCCGGGTCGGCGCCCTCGGGGTCCGGCGGGTACGGCACGAGCCGCACCCGGCCGGGGAACTCTGCGACGAGCGCGGCGACACCCCTCGAGACGATGTCGTTGGCCCCGACGACGGCCAGCCGCACCGGACCGACGGTCATCAGTCGCTCCTCCTACGTCCGTGCCTGACACCCAGTGTCCCTCTTCACGGACGAACTTCCCTGTCCGACAAGCACTGAAACACCGACGGGGAACTTCGGGACCTCTGGGGTACGGCTCGGGGGTCTCGAGGGGTGCCGTGTCAGGCAGCCCCGCCCACGTGCTCGGACTCCAGGCGCTCACGGAGGCGGGCGAGCAACCGGCTGAGCAGCCGCGAGACCTGCATCTGCGTCACCCCTATGTCGGCGCCGATCTCGGCCTGCGTACAGCCGCCGAAGAACCGCATCTCCAGCAACCGGCGCTCGCGGGGGGTGAGGTCGGTCAGCAGGCTCTTGAGCACGACTCGCGCCTCGACGTTGTCGAAGCCGGGATCGGCGCCACCCATTCGGCTGCCCGGGGCCTCACCGTCGGTGCCGACGCTGTCGAGGGACGAGGGGGTGAAGCAGCCGTTCGCGGCCAACGCCTCACGGACCACGTCCGGCTCGATCCCCAGGTGCCGGGCGATCTCGCTCGGCCGCGGCGAGCGTCCCAGCTGCTGGTAGAGGGCTCCTTCCGCGTCCGCGATCCGGGTCTGGATCTCCTGCACCACCCGCGGCGGGCGGATCGTCCACCCGCAGTCGCGGAAGTAGCGACGGACCTCCCCGCGCACGGTGGGGACGGCGTAGCTGAGGAAGTCGTTGCCCCGGGAGGGGTCGAAACCGTGCACGGCCTTGACCAGTCCCAGGTTCGCCACTTGGTCGATGTCGTCGTCGGGAATGCCGCGCCCGTGGTAGCGACGGGCGATGTCACCGGCGACGTCCAGGTTGAGCCGGATCGCCTCGTCGAGCAGTCTCGCCCGCTCCGATGCGGAGTCGGTGCTCGAGGCCTCCTTGAGCAGCTTGACCGTGTCGGCTCGCCGTGTGGCGCGTCGCGATCCCTGGTCGTGTCGTCGTTGAGCGTGGAGCTCGGTATCGGGGGTCTGCACCGAGAAACACCTCCCACTGCTGGGAATGCGTCCGGTGGCGCGATGTTTCGACCACTGTCGGAGTCGACTTCATCGTGGCCCGCGAGGTGGTCCCACAAACCACCCGCGGGGGTGAATCACCGATGACGACTCAGTCGGTGGAGCCGCCCTGCGCCAGTCCCAGCAGGGCCTCCGCGAGCTGCACCTCGTCGATGCCCGCCCGACGCGCGGCCCGGGACAGGAGGCGCCGGGCGTGCTCGACCGTGATGTCGAGGTACCCCGCCAGGAGCCCGACGGCGGCGGCCAGCCTCGCCTCGGCTCGCAGTCGCGACGGTGCCTCGCGCGCCTGCCCCAGCGCGGCGAAGGAGAGGTCCGCGTTGCTGACGGCGCCGGGCGCCCAGGCCGAGAAGACCTCGGCCAGCTGCTCGTGGTGGCCGTCGAAGGCGTGCACCGAACCGCCGTACAGGTTGACGCTGCCGGTCACGGTCCCGGCGTCCACGATGGGCAGGGTCAGGGTGGTGGCCACACCGCTGGCGGCGGTGGCCCGGCCGCCGAGCCACCACGTGTGCTCGTCGAGGGGGTCAGCGGTGTCGGGCACGACCTCCGGGGCGGGGCTGCCCGGCTGCTGCTGGAAGGCGTCGAGGACGGCGATCTCGGTCCGGGAGGCGAGAAGCAGGAACGTCACGCCGTGCTGGCGGGTGGCGAGGCTGACCCCGAGGCAGTCGGGCACGATCTCACGGACCCGGCTCCCCATGCTGCACAGCCGGCTCAGCACGTCGTCGTCGGCGAGAGGCTCGAGCTCCTCGATCGCCTGACAGGTCTCCGGTATCGGCTCCAGCACCACGCGGCTCCCCCTGAGTCGTTTGCGGGAATGGCTGCGTACCTCCGTGCACATCTTAGGAAGGACACCCTCGGTCCCCCGTCTTCAAGAGGGACAGGTCCTCCGTACCCCCGGCGGGGACCGTCATGTACGCCGCGGCACCCTCTCGTCCACCGCCGCGCAGGTCACCCGATCGGGCGGTTTCTTCCTGTGCTCGTCATGGAGACCGATGGCAGGGGTACCAGCCGGCCATGACCACAGTTCCGGCCCGGGCGCCGCGGGCCGCCGCCGGCGCGCCCTCCGTCGTCGTCGCCTCCGTGCCTGCCAACCACGTCTATGTCCGACACCTCGCACCGGAGGTCGGCCCGGGCCCGCGTCGCCTGGCCGATCCCGACCCGGACCTCCCGTCGCGGTCGGCCGTCGAGAAGTGGTGGCCGCCGGTGATGCTCGACCCCCGGTGGGTGCGGGAGGCCGACTTCGACGTCTTCCACCTGCAATTCGGCTTCGACGCCCGTTCGCCGGAGGACCTGCGGCACCTCACCGGCGAACTGGTGGCCAAGGGGACGCCGTTCGTCTACACCGTGCACGACCTCCGCAACCCGCACCACGAGTCGCGCCACCTTCACGACGCGCAGCTCGACGTGCTGGTCCCTGCCGCCGATGCCCTGGTCACCCTGACCGAGGGCGCGGCCGCCGAGATCCGGCGTCGCTGGGGCCGGGAAGCCCTGGTGCTGCCCCACCCGCACGTCGTGGACCTCCGGACCATGGCCATCGCGCACGACTGCCGCGCCCGTCGACGAGCACCTCGGCTCCGGGTGGGCCTGCACGTGAAGTCGCTGCGGGCGAGCATGGACCCGATGCGCATCCTGCCCACGCTGGTGGACACGGTGCGGGGGCTCCCGGGGGCCGTGCTCCAGGTCAATGCGCACCGGGATGTCCTCGAGGACGACGGGGCCCGGCGAGACGCCCGGCTGGCCGCGTTCCTGAGCAGGCACGAGGCATCCGGCGACCTCGAGCTGCACGTCCACGACTTCCTGCCGGACCGTGAGCTCTGGAACTACCTGGCCTCGCTGGACGTGTCGGTGCTGCCCTACCGGTTCGGCACCCACTCCGGCTGGCTCGAGGCCTGCCGGGACCTCGGGACCACCGTCGTCGCCCCCACCTGCGGCTACTTCGCCGAGCAGGGGCCGGTGCTGAGCTACCGGCACGACGAGGACGGCTTCGACCCCGCGAGCCTGGCGGCGGCCCTGGTCACGGCGTACGACGAGCGGCCCCGGTTCGGCGCGACGATCGATGAGCGACGCGACCAGCGGGCCGCGGTGGCCGAGGCCCACGGCCGCCTCTACGACGACCTGCTCGGTGGGTGAACGCGTGCGCATCTGCCTGGTCGCCGCCAGCTCGTTCCCGGTCCGCGAGCCGTTCGCTGGAGGGCTCGAGGCGATGACGCACGCCCTCGCCCGCGGGCTGGTCGCCCGGGGGCACGAGGTGTCGCTCTTCGCGGGTGCCGGCTCGGACCCGGCACTACCCGTGGCCGTGCTGCCGTGCCCCGTGTTCGAGCCGAGCGAGCAGTCGCTCTCGGACGTCAACGCCCCGCCCCGGCGCTGGATCGAGGAGCACCACGCCTACCTGGGGCTGATGCTCGAGCTCGCGCGGTCGGCCGGCGACCGGTTCGACGTGGTGCACAACAACAGCCTCCACCACTTGCCGGTGGCCATGGCCTCGACGTTGCCGGTGCCCGTGGTCACCAGCCTGCACACCCCGCCCCTGCCGTGGCTGGAGTCCGCGGTGGCCCTGAGCCCGGGCGTATCCCGGTTCGCGGCCGTCAGCCGGGCCACGGCACGGGCGTGGTCCCACGTCGTGGCCAGCACGCCCATCCTCAACGGCATCCCCGTGGACGCCTGGAGCCTCGGACGGGGTGACGGACCCGCCGTGTGGTCGGGTCGGATCGTCCCCGAGAAGGCACCGCACGAGGCCATGGACGCCTGTCGGCTGGCGGGCCTGCCCCTCGTGCTGGCCGGGCCGGTGGGGGACCCGCTGTACTACGAACGGGAGGTGGTCCCGCGGCTCGGACGCAGTGCCGTGCACGTGGGCCACCTGGACCACCGCGCCCTCGACCGGCTGCTCGGCCAGGCGACGGTCGCGCTGGTGACACCCGCCTGGGACGAGCCCTACGGCCTGGTCGCCGCCGAGGCGATGGCCTGCGGGACCCCGGTGGCGGGGTACCGGCGCGGCGCCCTCCCCGAGGTGGTCCCCGACGAGGTGGGGGTGCTGGTCGACCCCGGGGACGTCGACGCCCTGGCCGCGGCCGTGGGGGACGCGGCAGGGCGGTCTCGCACCACCACCAGGCGGCACGCCCTCGAGCATTGCTGTCTGGACCGGATGCTGGACGACTACGAGAAGCTCTACGTCTCGACGGTGTCCGGGGCGGACGCCGCGTGATCGGCTACTACGTCCACCACCAGGGCAGCGGTCACCTGCACCGGGCCGCCGCTCTGGCGACTGCCCTGGACATCCCCGTCACGGGGCTCTCGTCGCTGCCCAGGCCCAGGGAGTGGCCCGGGTCGTGGGTCGACCTGGCTCGCGACGACGACGGACCGCTCCACCAGGACCTCACCGCCGGGGGCCGGCTGCACTGGGCGCCGGTCCGGCACCCGGGCCTGGCCTTCCGGATGGCCGAGATCGCCTCCTGGATCCATCACGTCTCGCCCGAGCTGATGGTCGTCGACGTGTCGGTGGAGGTGGCGCTGCTGGCGCGTCTGCTCGGGATCCCGGTCGTCCTCGTCGTGCTGCCGGGGTCCCGAGGGGACGCCCCCCACCGCCTCGCCTTCGACACCGCCGAGCAGCTGGTGGCGCTGTGGCCCGACCAGGCGCCCGGCATGCTGCGCGACGTCCCGGCCGAGGTCGAGGAGCGCCTGCGCCCGATCGGTGCGCTGTCGCGGTTCCCGGTGCGACCCGGACCGGTCCGACGTGACCGACCCGAGGGGTCCGGAAGGGTCACCGTCCTGCTCGGCAGCGGAGGGGACTCGGTGACCCCGGAGCAGCTGGCGGCGGCCCGAGGTCAGACCCCGGGCTGGACCTGGACCGTGCTCGGTGGCGCGGAGGGGATCTGGGAAGAGGACCCCGAGTCGGCGATCGCCGACGCCGACGTCGTCGTCACCCACGCCGGGCAGAACGCCGTGGCCGAGGTCGCGGCGCTGCGCCGTCCCGCGATAGTCGTGCCGCAGCCCCGTCCCCACGACGAGCAGGTCACGACGGCCGCGGCGCTGCGGCGCGGACCATGGCCCGTGCTCGTCGAGGACGATCTCCCGGTCGAGGGCTGGGCCGAGCGGCTGGAGAGGGCTACGGCCCTCGACGGCGACGGCTGGTCCTCGTGGTGCGACGGTGCCGCGGCGCGACGCTTCGCCGGGATCGTGGAGTCCGTGCTGGGTGGCCGACGGTGAGCCGGGTCGGGGTGGTCACCCTGGCGCGAGGCAGGCACCGTCACCTCGAGGCCCAGCACGTCTCCCTCGCTCGGCAGCAACGTCGGCCCGACGACTACGTCGTCGTGGCCATGGGCGACCCGACGATCGAGGAACGGACGGTGGCGGGGCTGCGCCGTCGCGTCGTCCGGCTGCCGGCGGACCCCCGCGCGCTGCCGCTGGCCGCCGCGCGCAACCAGGGCGTCGCGTCCGTGCTCGAGCGGGGCGCCGACGTCGTCCTCCTCCTCGACGTGGACTGCCTGGCGGGCGAGGCACTGACCAGCTCCTACGCCGGCGCGGTCGCGGCGCGTCCGGGCACCGTGTGGTCCGGGCCGGTCACCTACCTCGCCCCGACGGCAGGGGACACCGCGCTCGACCACCTGCACGAGCTCGACGACCCGCACCCGGCGCGGCCGGCGCCGGTGCCGGGTGAGCTGGTCGAGGGCGCGGACCCGCGCCTGTTCTGGTCACTCTCCTTCGCGCTCTCCGCCGAGGCCTGGGCCCGCTCCGGCGGGTTCTGCGGGCTCTACACCGGCTACGGCGGCGAGGACACCGACTTCGCCTTCCAGCTGGCCGGCCGCGGGCTCGCGATGGGCTGGGTGGGTTCGGCCCGCGCCTACCACCAGCACCACCCGGTGGAGGACCCGCCGGTCCGGCACCTCGACGACATCCTCCGCAACGGCGCGCTCTTCCACGCCCGGTGGGGGGAGTGGCCGATGGAGGGGTGGCTCGAGGCGTTCGAGCGTCGGGGCCTCGTCACGCGGGACGGTGTCGGCTGGCGTCGGGTGGACGCGGCTCCGGCGGTGGGCCGTCAGGGTCGGCCGGAGGTGCTGCGCAGCTCGGGCAGGACCTCTCGGCCGTAGGCGGAGATCATGGCGAGGTAGTGCGGACCCATGTTGGCGACGTACACCTCGTCGTACCCCGCCTCCACGTAGGACCGCAGCTGCTGCACGTGCTCGGCGACGTCGGGGCCGGCGACGACGCTGTCCGCCGTGGACTCCCGCGTGACGAGCTGCGAGGCCTGCTCGAAGTGCTTGGGGGATGGGAGCACCTGCGCGAGCTCGCCGGGCAGGCCGGCGTTCGACCACAGCCGGTGCGCGTGCCCCACCCCCTCGTCCGCGGTGCCGGCCCACGCGACCTTGACGCCGCCCTGGGCGGGCTTGCCGCCGGACTTCTCCTTGAAGGCTGCGACCATGTCGGCGTCGTCGGTGGTGTTGATGAACCCGTCACCGATGCGTGCTGCCGTCTCCAGGGCCTTGGGGCCGAACGCCGAGACGTACACGGGCGGCGGCTCGTCGGGCAGCGTGTAGATCCGGGCGGTGTCGACCCGGTAGTGCTTGCCTTCCCGGGTGACGACCTCGCCGCTCCAGAGCTGCCGAATCAGGTCGACGGCCTCCTCGAGCATCTCGAGGCGTACGTCGAGCGACGGCCAAGGGCCGCCGAGGACGTGCTCGTTGAGAGCCTCACCGGTGCCGACGCCCAGGATGAACCGGCCACCCAGCATCCGTGCCGACGTCGCGGCGGCCTGCGCGACGACGACGGGATGCGTGCGCACGGTGGGACAGGTGACCGCCGTGGTCACGGGGAGCGAGACCGCCTGCGACAGTGCCCCGATCACCGACCACACGAACGGGCTCTGTCCCTGCTCGTCGTTCCACGGGTGGAAGTGGTCGCTGATCCACAGCGCGTCGAAGCCCGCTGCCTCGGCAGCGACGGCCTGCTCGACGAGCTGCTCGGGGGTGTACTCCTCGCAGGAGAGGAAGTATCCGAAGCGCACGTGTCCTCCTGGGTCCGGTCGGCGGCGCGCCGCTCGCGCCCTCGGGGAGTCGTACCCCCGCGGACGTGGTGGATGCGGCTGCGCGCGGCAGCCCCGGCATGGCGCCCGCCGGCGGCGGGTACCCGCGAAGGAGGCCGTCCCCGACGTCCCGCCAGGAGGGAACCATGAACGATCTGAGCGCCGTGGTCCTCGACTGCACCCTCAAGAGGTCACCGGAGGAGTCCAGCTCCATGCTGCTGGCCGGACAGGTGCTGGCCGCCCTGGACAGCTTCGGGGTGACGGGGGAGACAGTCCGGGTAGTCGACCACGACATCCGCTTCGGCGTGTCCACCGACGAGGGCGATGGCGACGAGTGGCCGTCGGTGCGCCGTCGTGTGCTCGACGCGGACATCGTGGTGATCTCGACGCCCATCTGGATGGGCCAGCCGTCGGTCTGCAAGATGGTGCTGGAGAGGCTCGACGGTGAGCTCGGCGAGGCCGACGACGACGGCCACTACCCCACGACCGGCAAGGTGGCGGCCGTCGCGGTGGTCGGCAACGAGGACGGCGCGCACCACGTGGTCGCCGAGTGCCTGCAGGCACTCAACGACGTCGGCTTCTCCCTCCCCGCCAACGCGAGCACCTACTGGGTGGGCGAGGCCATGCAGGGCACCGACTACAACGACCTCGACGAGTCGCCGGACGCCACCTCCGCCGCGACCCGCACCCTCGCTGCCAACGCCACCCATCTCGCTCGGCTGCTGCAGGGCGACGGCTACCCGCCCGCCTCCTGACGCCGGCTCCAGTCGTCGCGGGCCGGGATCACATCGACGCCGAGTTGCTTGCGATCTCGTCGCCCCGCGCGCCCTGCTCGGACGTCTCCGGAGGTCCCTCGGTCTCCGCCTCGTCCTCGTCGGTGGCCGACATGATACGGACGATCTCGGCCCGGTCCGCGGCCGAGGGCAGCCCCCAGCCCGGCCGGTAGTGGTAGATCTCGTCGAGGAGACGACCGTCCGCGAGGGTGTCGAGGACCTCCACCGAAGCCGGCCCGATCAGCGCGGGGTGCTCGACCCCGCACGTCTCCGACACCTTGAGCAGGTCACGTCGCAGGGTCTTCACGTAGTTGGCCACCCGCTCGCTCTTGGTGTCCGGGTCGAGTCCGTGCGCGAGCCAGGGGTTCTGGGTGGCGACGCCCGTGGGGCAGTCCCCGGTGTGGCAGCGCTGCGCCTGGATGCACCCCACGGCGAGCATCGCCTCCCGGGCGACGTTGACCATGTCGACGCCGAGGGCGAACGCGACGACGGCGTTGTCGGGTAGTCCGAGCTTGCCGGCCCCGATGAACGTGATGTCCTCGTGCAGGCCGCGCTGCGCGAACTCGGCGTACACCCGGGCGAAGCCGAGCCGGAACGGCAGCGAGACCGCGTCGGTGAAGATCAGGGGCGAGGCGCCGGTGCCGCCCTCGCCGCCGTCGACGGTGATGAAGTCGACGCCGCGGTCCTCGCGCTCCATCGCCTCGGCGAGGTCGCGCCAGAAGCCGAGGTCGCCGACCGCCGACTTGATGCCCACGGGCAGGCCGGTCTCGGCGGCCAGCAGCTCGACGAAGTCGAGCATCGAGTCGACGTCGTCGAACTCGGAGTGACGTGAGGGGCTCAGGCAGTCCACCCCCATCGGCACCCCCCGCGTGTCGGCGATCTCGCGCGAGACCTTGGGTGCCGGCAGCACGCCGCCCAGGCCCGGCTTCGCACCCTGGCTGAGCTTGATCTCCAGCGCCCGCACGGGCGCCCCCTGCACCAGCTCCTTGAGCCTCGGCAGGCTGAAGCGGCCGTCCTCGTCGCGGCAGCCGAAGTAGGCGGTCCCGATCTGGAAGACGAGGTCGCCACCCTTGCGGTGGTACGGCGAGATCGCGCCCTCACCGGTGTTGTGCAGGCACCCCGCTTCCGCGGCCCCCCGGTTGATCGCCTCGATCGCGTTGCCCGACAGCGACCCGAAGCTCATCCCCGAGATGTTGACCACCGACTGCGGCCGGAAGGCGTGGCGACGTCCCCGGGGTCCGCCGAGGACCTTCGCCGAGGGAAGGCTGGCGTGCTGGCCCACCGAGCCGTGGGTCGGGTAGGCGCGACCGAACGTGGTGTGGTGGACGATCACGTTGCCCGTGCCGTGCTCGAGGTCGTTGTCGGTGCCGAAGCCGAAGTAGTTGTTCTGCAGCTTGGCCGACGCGTAGACCCAGCGACGCTGGTCCCGGCTGAACGGCCGCTCCTCGTCGTTGCCGGCCACGATGTACTGCCGCAGCTCGGGGCCGACCGCCTCCAGCCAGTACCGCGCGTGCCCCACCACCGGGAAGTTGCGCAGGATCGCGTGGCGCCGCTGCGCCAGGTCGTGTGCCGCGACCGCGCCGACTGCCGCGATCGGGGCTGCTGCCGCCCAGAGCTTCTTCATGCGGGGTCCGTACCCACCGATCGCCGGGGCAGTGCCCGTCACCCACAGGGGAGGCCGGCACGGGGGAGGTCCGGCGCGGGGGAGGTCCGGCGCGGGGGAGCAGATGGCGGAGGCGGACGGGAATCGAACCCGCCTGACCGGGATGCCCGGCCACTACGGTTTTGAGGACCGCGCCCGTCACCAGACGAGAAACGCCTCCGCAGGAGAACCTAGCGGGTGATGGTTTGCGGACGAGCGATGTGGTTACGTGGAAGCCGGAGCCCGGCGCACTGCCCGGGCCGACGGCGGGAGGTGCGGGGTCGTGGGTGCGAAGACCTTCATCGGGTCCTGGCCGCTGCTGCGCCAGGCCCGCGGCGACGACCGGCTGGGCCGGGGCGCGGCCGCCATGTCGCCTCGCAGCGAGCACCTCGAGCCCCGGACCGTCGAGGCCGACCGGGTCGTCGACTCCGTCTGTCCCTTCTGCGCCGTGGGCTGCGCGCAGAAGGTCTACGTCAAGGACGAGAAGGTCAGCCAGATCGAGGGCAACCCCGCCAGTCCGATCTCGCGGGGCCGCCTGTGCCCCAAGGGCAGTGCCAGCAAGCAGCTGGTGACCTCGCCCGGCCGCGTCACCAAGGTGCGCTACCGGCGCCCCCACGGCACCGAGTGGGAGGACCTCGACCTCGACACCGCGATGGACATGATCGCGGACCGGGTGATCAGGACCCGCAAGCAGTTCTGGGAGTGGGAGGACGACCAGGGGCGTCGTACCCGCCGCACCCTCGGCATCGCGAGCCTCGGAGGAGCGACCCTCGACAACGAGGAGAACTACCTCATGAAGAAGCTCTACACCGCCCTGGGCGCGATCCAGATCGAGAACCAGGCCCGTATTTGACACTCCTCCACGGTTCCCGGTCTGGGAACCTCGTTCGGCCGTGGTGGCGCAACAACCTTCCTGCAGGACCTCTCCAACGCTGACTGCATCCTCATCGAGGGGTCGAACATGGCGGAGGCGCACCCGGTGGGCTTCCAGTGGGTGATGGAGGCGAAGCGTCGCGGCGCGAAGGTCATCCACGTCGACCCGCGGTTCACGCGCACCTCGGCGGTCTCCGACCTGCACGTGCCGATCCGCGCGGGCTCGGACATCGCCTTCCTCGGAGCGCTGGTCAACCACGTGCTGAGCAACGAGCTCGACTTCCGCGAGTACGTCGTCGCCTACACCAACGCGGCCAACATCATCGACGAGCGCTTCCAGGACACCGAGGACCTCGACGGGCTGTTCTCCGGGTTCGACCCCGAGGCCGGCCACTACGACCCGATCACCTGGCGCTACGAGGCGCCGGAGAACCCCGACGAGGACGAGCGTCGTCGTCTCGAGCAGCTCGAGGCCGAGGAGAGCGGCGGCGCGGGTGCCAAGGAGTCGCACAAGGCCGCGCAGTCCGAGGCCCACGGCTCCGGCGGTGCCCCGGTCAGCTGGAAGGGACGGCGCGACGAGACACTCCAGGACCCGCAGTGCGTCTACCAGATCCTCAAGCGACACTTCGCCCGCTACACCCCGGAGATGGTGCAGCAGGTCTGCGGCATCACCCCGGAGCAGTTCCGTGAGGTGGCCGACGCGCTGACCGCCAACAGCGGGCGCGAGCGCACCACCGCGTTCTGCTACGCCGTGGGCTGGACCCACCACAGCGTCGGGGCGCAGATGATCCGCACGGCCTCGATCCTCCAGCTGCTGCTCGGCAACATCGGGCGGCCGGGCGGCGGGATCATGGCGCTGCGCGGCCACGCCAGCATCCAGGGGTCGACCGACATCCCGACCCTGTTCAACATCCTCCCGGGCTACCTCCCGATGCCGCACGCCGGCCAGCACCAGAGCATGGACGAGTGGGTCGCGGACGACGAGGGCAAGGCGGGCTTCTGGGGCAACATCAGGTCGTACGCCGTCAGCCTGATGAAGTCCTACTGGGGCGACGCCGCCACCGCGGACAACGACTTCTGCTTCGACCACCTGCCGCGCGTGACGGGCGACCACTCGACGTACAACACCGTGAAGTCGATGATCGACGGCGGCTGCAAGGGCTACTTCCTCGTCGGTGAGAACCCCGCGGTCGGCTCGGCGAACGGCAAGATGCAGCGGCTCGGCATGGCCAACCTCGACTGGCTGGTGGTGCGCGACCTGCAGATGATCGAGTCGGCGACGTTCTGGCAGGACGGCCCGGAGATCGAGACCGGCGAGCTGGTCACCGAGGAGATCGGCACCGAGATCTTCTTCCTCCCGGCCGCCTCGCACGTCGAGAAGTCCGGCTCGTTCACCCAGACCCAGCGGATGCTGCAGTGGCGCGACAAGGCCGTGGACCCGCCGGGTGACTGCCGCAGCGAGCTCGACTTCTACTTCGACCTCGGCAACCGCATCCGGGCGAAGCTGGCGGACTCGACCGACGAGATGGACCGGCCGCTGCTCGACCTGGCCTGGGACTACCCGCTCAACGACGAGGGCGAGCCCGACCCCGAGTCGGTGCTGCGCGAGATCAACGGCACCGGACCCGACGGGAAGGCGCTGAGCGCCTACACCCAGCTCGCGGCCGACGGCTCGACCGCGTGCGGCTGTTGGATCTACTGCGGCGTCTACGCCGACGAGGTCAACCAGGCGCGGCGCCGCAAGCCGCACTGGGAGCAGGACCAGGTCGCCTCCGAGTGGGGCTGGGTGTGGCCGGCGAACCGTCGCATCCTCTACAACCGCGCCTCGGCGGCCCCGGACGGCACGCCGTGGAGCGAGCGCAAGCGCTACGTCTGGTGGGACGCCGAGAAGGGCAGGTGGACCGGCTCCGACGTCCCGGACTTCATCCCGGACCGGGCGCCCGACCACGTCCCCGACCAGGGCGCCAAGGGACCCGACGCGATCGGTGGCCGGGACCCGTTCATCATGCAGACCGACGGCAAGGCCTGGTTGTACGCACCGCTCGGCCTCGCCGACGGGCCACTGCCGACGCACTACGAGCCGCCCGAGTCGCCGATGCGCAACCCGCTGTACGGCCAGCAGAACAACCCGTCGCGCCGCAAGCTCGCGGACTCCTCGAACCCGATCAACCCCAGCTACAGCGAGGTCTTCCCCTACGTCTTCACCAGCTACCGGCTCACCGAGCACCACACGGCCGGCGCCATGAGCCGGACGCTGCCCTACCTCACCGAGCTGCAGCCCGAGCCGTTCTGCGAGGTCTCGCCGCGGCTCGCCGCCGAGCGCGGGCTGGAGCACCTCGGCTGGGCCACGATCGTCACCGCGCGCACCGCCATCGAGGCGCGCGTGCTGGTCACCGACCGGCTGCGCTCGCTGCGCTTGGGCGACCGGTGGGTCGAGCAGGTCGGGCTGCCCTACCACTGGGGACGCAACGGCATCACCCAGGGCGACTCGCCCAACGACCTGGTCAACGTGACGATGGATCCCAACGTCTACATCCAGGACAAGGTCGGCACCTGCGACATCCGGCCGGGCCGGCGGCCGCGCGGTCCGGCCCTGACGTCGTACGTCGAGGACTACCGTCGACGGGCCGGCGTGGACCCGGACGACCCCACGGACGGGAGGACGGAGTAGATGGGCAGCAACTCTCTGTACGGACCGCTGGACGACGTCCAGCGGGACGCGGGGTACGACGCCACGCACCCGCCGCGGATGGGCTTCTTCACCGACACCTCCGTGTGCATCGGCTGCAAGGCCTGCGAGGTCGCCTGCAAGGAGTGGAACGAGGTGCCGGACGACGGCTACGAGCTGTCCGGCATGTCCTACGACAACACCCAGGCGCTGGGCGCGAGCACCTGGCGGCACGTGGCCTTCGTCGAGAAGCCGACGACCACGAAGCCGCTCACCACGACCGACCTCGGCCTGCCCGGCATGGGCCCGCCGGGAGCGGTGGAGAGTGGCGCGATGGCGAGCGACCACCAGGGAGCCGCCTCCGGTGACGCCGGGGTGCGGTGGCTGATGTCCTCCGACGTGTGCAAGCACTGCACGCACGCCGCCTGCCTCGACGTGTGTCCCACCGGCGCGCTGTTCCGCACCGAGTTCGGCACCGTCGTGGTGCAGCCCGACGTCTGCAACGGCTGTGGCTACTGCGTGCCCGCCTGCCCCTACGGCGTGATCGACCTACGCAAGGAGGACGGTCGGGCCTTCAAGTGCACGCTCTGCTACGACCGGCTCAAGGTCGACGAGACGCCGGCCTGCGCCAAGGCGTGCCCCACCGAGTCGATCCAGTTCGGCGAGCTCTCCGAGCTGCGGGAGCGCGCCGCCCGCCGGGTCGAGGAGCTGCACGAGCGCGGCGTGGACGTCGCCCGCCTGTACGGCGCGGACCCCGACGACGGCGTCGGTGGCGACGGCGCGTTCTTCCTGCTGCTCGACGAGCCCGAGGTCTACGGCCTGCCGCCGGACCCGGTCGTGACGACGCGTGACCTCGGCTCGATCTGGAAGCACGTCGGCGCCGCCGCGGCCGCGCTGACCGGCCTCGGGGTCGCCTCGTTCCTGGGACGGCGTCGATGAGCCCGAAGGGTGGCGGGCAGGGCGACCGCCCGATGGTGCCGGAGGTGGAGTTCGAGTCCTACTACGGCAAGCAGATCATCAAGACGCCGACCTGGAAGACGCCCGACGTCCCGCTCTACCTGTTCCTCGGGGGCATGGCCGGCGGGTCGGCGCTGCTGGCCGAGGGGGCGGCGCTGGCGGACCTGCCCGCGCTGGAGACGGTGGCGCGCGGAGCGGCGGCCGCGGGCGCCGGCGTAGGGACGGTGTTCCTCGTCCACGACCTCGGTCGCCCCGAGCGCTTCCTCAACATGCTCCGTGTCTTCAAGCCGACCTCGCCCCTGTCGGTCGGCTCGTTCATCCTGGCGCCGTTCTCGGCCTTCTCCGCCGCCGCGTTCGGCGCCCGGGTCACGGGACGGTTGCCCCGGCTGGGCCGGCTCGCCGGGGTCGGCGCAGCCGCGTTCGGGCCACCGCTCGCCACCTACACCGCGGCCCTGTTCGCAAACACCGCGGTGCCCGCGTGGCACGAGGCGCACCGTGAGCTGCCGTTCGTCTTCGCCGGCTCCGGCGCCACGGCGGCCGGCGGGCTGGCCATGCTGCTCACTCCTGTCGACCAGGCCGGTCCGGCCCGCCGGATGGCGGTCGCGGGAGCCGTGATGGAGATCGCGGCGGCCGAGTCGCTCGTCCACCGGCTCGGCTTGGTGGCCGAGCCCTACCAGCAGGGCCGGCCCGGGACGTTGATGCGCGTGGCCCGGCGGATGACGACCGTGGCCGCCGGTGCGACCCTGTTCGCAGGGAGACGCTCCCGCCTGCTGTCGGCCGCCGCCGGGGCGACGTGCGTGGCCGCCTCGGTGATCACCCGCTTCGGCGTCTTCGAGGCGGGCCTCGCCTCCGCGCGCGACCCGAAGTACACGGTAGTGCCGCAGAAGGAGCGCCTCGCGCGTCGTCAGGCTGCGTCGGCCAAGATGGGTGGATGACCGCCCTCTCGGAGATCCGGTTGACCCAGTTCGCCTCGGGTGGCGGCTGCGCCTGCAAGGTGCCGCCCGGGGAGCTGGAGCGGGTGCTGGCCGGGCTCGGGGGCGGCGGCCCCTCGGCCGACGACCTGCTCGTGGGGCTCGAGAACGGTGACGACGGCGCCGTCGTGCGCATCCAGGACGACCGGGCCGTCGTGGTCACGGCCGACTTCTTCACCCCGGTCGTCGACGACCCCTTCGACTGGGGCCGGATCGCCGCCGCCAACGCGCTCTCCGACGTCTACGCGATGGGTGGCGACCCGCTGGTCGGGGTCAACCTGCTCGCCTGGCCGCGGGACAGGATCCCGTTCGAGCTGGCCGCCGAGGTGCTGCGCGGAGGAGCAGCGGTCTGTGCCGAGGCCGGCTGCCACCTGGCCGGCGGCCACAGCATCGACGACCCCGAGCCGAAGTACGGCCTCGCGGTCACCGGGCTCGCCGACCCGTCCCGGTTGCTGCGCAACGACGCCGGCCGGCCGGGCACGCCGCTGACGCTGACCAAGCCCTTGGGGCTCGGCATCCTCAACAACCGGCACAAGGCCACGGGCGAGGTCTTCCCGGACGCCGTCTCCACCATGACCTCGCTCAACCGGGAGGCGTCGCGGGCGGCCCGCGACGCGGGGCACGCCTGCGCCACCGACGTGACGGGGTTCGGGCTTCTCGGACACCTGTACAAGATGTGCCGCGCCAGTGGCGTGAGCGCCGTCCTCGACGCGGCCGCGGTGCCCTACCTCGAGGCGGCGCGCTCTTCCCTGGCGGCGGGGTTCGTGCCGGGTGGGAGCCGTCGCAACCTCGACTGGGTCCGACCGCACGTGTCGTCGTCGGTCTCCGAGGACGAGCTGCTGCTGCTGGCCGACGCGCAGACCTCGGGTGGGCTGCTCGTCGCCGGCGAGCTGCCGGGTCATCCGGTCGTGGGCGAGCTCGTCGAGCAGGAGGAGTGGGCAGTCCTGGTGCGATGACCCCCGAACGAGCCGGACGGGGTGCTTGACCCCGCCGACCACGGGTACCGCCCAGGTGTGAGCGAGGCCCAGGAGATGTGCGTCTTCCCGTCGTGCTCGAGGCTCGCCGCGGTGACGCTGCGGATGGTGGTCGAGGGGCACGACTCGGTGCTGCCCGCGTGCGCCCCGCACGCACGCCAGGTGGGTGCGTACGCCGCGGAGGAGGCCCTGGTGCGGATCGTCGACACCTTCGGTGAGGGGCTCACGGGCGTCTCCTGAGCCGGATGCATGGCGTCGCCGGTCGTGGGAACCGGGACAGTGCCGGGCGCCGCCCACGGGCCGGGCGACCGGCCGACCGATGACGGGACCATCCGTCCCGGGGAAGGCAGCGATGAAGTCCGAGAAGCGCACCAGCAAGTCCGCCAAGATCCTCTACCGCCCCTGGGGGCTGGTCGCCAGCCTGCTCGGGGGACTCGTGGCCGGTCAGATCTTCCAGCAGCTCTGGAAGCGGCTGGACCCCGACAGCTCCGAGGACCCGCCCAAGCCGCTGGAGTCGGAGTACCGGCTCCGCAAGATCCTGGTCGCCGCGCTCATCCAAGGCGCCATCTTCTCCGTGGTGCGCGCGCTCATCAACCGCGGCGGCGCACGGGTCTTCGAGCGCTGGACCGGCGAGTGGCCGGGGGACTGAGCACCACGGCGGACATCACGTGTGCCGGCACCCTGCCGGCCGAAGGAGGGAGAGAACCATAACAACGGCTCGAGACATCATGACCGGTGGCGTCGAGTGCGCCCGGACCACCGAGACACTGGTGGAGGCGGCGCGGAAGATGCGCGACCTCGACGTGGGCGCCCTGCCGATCTGCGGCGAGGACGACCGCCTGGCCGGGATGCTGACCGACCGGGACATCGTGCTGCGCTGCGTCGCCGACGGCGCCAACCCCTCGACGGTGAGGGTGGCGGACTACGCCGGCGACGAGACCGTCACCATCGGCGCCGACGACTCCGTCGAGGAGGCGCTGCGCACCATGACCGACCACGGCGTCCGCCGGCTGCCGGTCATCGACGGACACGACCTGGTGGGCGTCGTCTCGCAGGCCGACGTGGCTCGCCATCTCCCCGACGGCCAGGTCGCGCGGCTCGTGGAGGCCATCTCGGCGGCCCCCGCCAACAACTAGGGAAGGCCCGGCTCAGTGGTCCTCGGGGTGGTCGGCGTCGGCCAGGGAGGTCTCGACCGGCGGGTCGTCGTACTGCGCCCGCTCGGCAGGGTCGAAGTCGGGCTGGTCCGGCCGGTTGAGGTGCTCCTCGGGCGCGGTGTCGACGGCTCTGGCCCCGACATCGGTCTGCTCGAGGTCCTCCTCGTCCGGAACGGCGTCGGCCGACACCGGACGGGTCTCCTCGACGGGCTGCTTCGTGTGCTCTCTGTCTGCCATGCGGGGGAGTACCCCCACGTCGGCGCCGCATGCAGCCGGGCCCCGACAACTCCAGCCCCCACGCGGAAGGAGACGCGCCATGATCAGAGCCAGCAGTCGGAACGTGGGTGCCGTGATGATCGCGGCCATCGTCGTCGTCCTCGTCGTCTTCCTGCTCATCACCTGGCTCCAGGGCGACAGCACCGACCACCTCGAGGAACACCAGCCCTCTCCGTCCCCGGCCGAGTCCTCGGCCCCGGCCCTCGGATGGGTGGTCTCATGACGGACCCGTGCATCGGGTTGCTCGGCGACGGCTGCACGGCGATCGAGCGCGACGGCTACGTCCCGGCGTCCCGGGGCCACGGGCCCGACGGCAGGTCGGCGTCCACGTCGAGGTCGCGGACGATGTGCTCGACCTTGCGGCGTACCGCCTCGTCGTGGCCCGCGGCGACCGCGGTGGCGCGCACGTCGTAGGCGTCCGGCAGGTCGTCACCTCCCTCGATGCGGTTTCGCCACTTGCCGTCCGCGTGGTAGGTCTCGACGTCGCCCGTGGCCATGGGTGTCCCTCCTGGTGGATCCGCGCGCCGTGGCTTCGACCCCTCGATCGTCTCCCTACCGCTGCGTGGCGTCCAGAGGGTCGAGGAGCCCGGCGGGGAGCCACTCCTCGACGACGACCCAGCCGCCGTCCTCGTCGGCCGGCACCGCGTGGACGACGCGGCCGTTCCACCCGTCGGGCCGTCGCCGCCACTCGAGGAGGAGCCCCGGGAGCCGACCGGCGCTGGTGGTCACCCAGCAGTGCTTGAGCGGCGGTGGCTCGGGGACGCGCGGGTGCGGGTCCGCGGGTGCCTGGGTGCGCGCGACGCGGTCGGCCATGGCGCCGTAGCTGCCCCGCTTGTTCATCCCGCCCGCCATGGGTCCATCATGCCGCATGGTCGAACAGGTGTTCGAGAGACGGTCGAGGTCGTCCTCGGCAAACAGGGGAGCGAGCCCCGTTGAAGGACCTTGAACACTGACCCGCCCGCCTGTTCGCGCGAACAGTGGTGGGAGAGGCCTGCCGGGCAGTGCGGAGCTCGCCCCGGCCGGCCGGACGGGAGAGGCGGAGCGATGACGTCCACGACAGACGCACGAGCCGGAAGCGGTACGCAGCAGGGGCGACCGACCAGCTTCCTGACCCTGCCCCAGCTCTGGGGGGCCGTCGCCATCGCGTTCATGTGGCTCGCGGTCCTGTTCGACGGCGTCTACGGGGACGACGTCGTCAGCATGACCCCCGGGAGCACGTCGACGACCATCCCGTCCGCGGTGTTCGTCGCGCTCTTCGCTTTCCTGGCGACGGCGTCCGTCGCCAAGCGCGCGTTCAGGTGACGACGAGCGCTCCGTGACCATCGGCCCTGGGATGCGGCGGACCCGAGAGGGGATCGTGCGGTCTCCCGGAGCCGAGGAGCCGTGACCGGCAGCTCCCCGATGAGGGCCACACCGGTCAGCCAACGCGCCACGGGAGAACTCCCCCGCAGCCCCCGGTGCAGCCTTCCGGCACGCCGGAACCGCCAGGTCACAGGACCCAGGAGGGGGCCCGGTCCAGGAGTCGATCGGCGACTCACCCTTCCGGGGGAGCGATGGGCACGCAAGACGGAGTCGCTGCCATCGTGGGCGCCGTGATCGACGAGGAGCGGGAGCAGCCCCTGACGCTGAGCCAGGCGCTGGAGCAGATCGGGCACCTGGAGCGGGCGCTCGAGACCCGGTCGGTGATCTGTCGCGCCGAGGGCATCGTCATGGAGCGCTTCGGGATCGACGAGGCGTCGGCCTGGCGGATGCTGGTCCGCATCTCCACCGACTCGAACGTGAAGCTGCACGACGTCGCGGCCGGCATCGTGGCGACCCGGACGATCCCGGGTCGAGGGGGCCCGGGCGGAGGCCCGACCTCCCGCTGAGCGGCCGCACGGCCTCCCGGTCTCGGGTGTGGTGCGGACGGGCTGGCCTGTAGGCCGGGTTCTGTCCCGGGGGCCCTTGCGGGCGTCCCGGGGGCGACCATCCATCTACGGCTGCCGTTGCCGACAGCCTCCAGCGGTCTACCCGCGCACTCGGGCGGGCAGCCCTCGAACGTGCGCGCACCCGGTGTCCGAGGACGCCGGGCTTCTTGACCTTGCTCCAGGTGGGGTTTACCGAGCCGCTCCGGTCGCCCGGAGCGCTGGTGGTCTCTTGCACCACCGTTTCACCCTTACCGCTGCCGCCGGAGCGACAGTGGCGGTCTGTTTTCTGTGGCACTGTCCCGCGAGTCACCTCGGGTGGGTGTTACCCACCACCTCGCCCTGTGGAGCCCGGACCTTCCTCGGCGCCCCCCGTGAAGGAGGCGACGCGGTCGCCCGGCCAGCCCATCCGCGGTCCAAGGATAGGGGACTCCCACGCCGTGAACGCACGTGATCGGCGCACTACGCTGGCCGGGTGCTTCCGCAGGGCTACGAGTTCCGTCCGTTGACCGTGGACGACGCGGCGGCGCTGGCCGCGGCGTACGTCCTGAACTGGCCGCACCTGGCGGCGTGGGAGCCGCCGCGCGACGAGGCGTTCTTCACCGAGGCCGGCCAGCGCGCCACGATCGAGGCGAAGCTGGAGCAGGTCCGTTCCGGGCAGCTGGAGACCTGGCTGGTCGTGCACGGTGAGGAGGTCGTGGGGCGGATCAGCCTCGACAACATCGTGCGCGGCCCGCTGCAGAGCGCGTCGGTCGGCTACTGGATCGCCGCCGCGCACACGCGGCGGGGGTTGGCGACCGCGGCGGTGGAGCTCGCGGTCCAGCGCGCCCGCGAGATCGGGCTGCACCGGGTCGAGGCCGGGACCCGGCTGGACAACGAGCCCTCCCAGGCGGTGCTGAAGCGCAGCGGCTTCGAGCAGTACGGCCTGGCCGAGAAGTTCCTCTTCATCGACGGCGAGTGGCGCGACCACATCCTCTTCCAGCGGATCCTGCACGACGACCCGCTCGGGACGCCCACGCCGGCGCCGACGACGCGGGAGGAGCCGGTGGAGCTCGACCTGCAGGCACCACCCCTGGTCTTCCCGGGGCGCGGCCCGGAGACGGCGTACCGCACCGCCCACGACCTGCTCTCGCGACGGGCGCCGCGCGAGGCGCTCGAGGTGATCGAGCCCGCCCTGGAGCAGGAGCCCGGCAACACCGGGCTGCGCTCGCTGCGCGCGTGGGCCTACCTGCTGCGCGCCCAGCTGCAGAGGGCCGAGCAGGAGCTCGCGGCACTGGTCGAGGAGCGGCCGGACGACGACTGGGCCCGGCACGCCCTCGGCCGCAGCCTCGAGCGGCAGGCGCGGCTGGCCGAGGCGCTCCCGCACCTGCGCCTGGCGGCCGCGATGAGCGGCGACCCCGAGCACGAGCTGGCGGTGCTGCGGGTCGAGCGGCGGCTCGCCGAGACCGGCCAGACGTCGTACGACGACCTCACCTGAGGTCGTCGGCAGGCCCGACGGTCAGGGGTTCGTGAGCACCTCGGCGCCGCTCGGCGTGACGAGGAGGGTGTGCTCGAACTGGGCGCTGCGCTTGCCGTCGCGGGTCACGACCGTCCAGTCGTCGTCCCACATCTCCCACTCGTGGGTGCCGAGGTTGAGCATCGGCTCGATCGTGAAGGTCATGCCGACCTCGATCAGGTCGTCGTACTCGGGGGTGTCGTAGTGGGGGACGATCAGGCCGCTGTGGAACGCCGTGCCGATGCCGTGGCCGGTGAACTCGCGGACCACGCCGTACCCGAACCGGCGGGCGTAGGACTCGATGACCCGGCCGATCACGCTGATCCGGCGGCCCGGCTTCACGGCCTTGATGCCGCGGTCGAGCGCCTCGCGGGTCCGCTCCACCAGCAGCCGCGACTCCTCGTCGACGTCGCCGGCGAGGAAGGTCGCGTTCGTGTCGCCGTGCACGCCGTCGAGGTAGGCGGTGATGTCGATGTTGACGATGTCGCCGTCCTCGATGCGGCGGCTGTCCGGGATGCCGTGGCAGATGACCTCGTTCACGCTCGAGCACAGCGACTTGGGAAAGCCCCGGTAGCCGAGCGTCGAGGGGTAGGCGCCGTGGTCGCAGAGGAACTCGTGGCCGATACGGTCCAGCTCGTCGGTCGTGATGCCCGGCGCGACGTGCGACCCGACCAGCTCGCGGGCCTGCGCGGCCAGCCTCCCGGCGGCGCGCATCTTCTCGATCGTCTCGGCGTCCTTGACCTCGCTGCCGGTGAACCGCTCGGGCGTCGGCTTGTCGACGTACTCCGGTCGCGGGATGGAGGCGGGCACGGGACGTCGCGGCGAGATCGTTGCGGCAGCCAGGGGAGTCACGCCGACGAGTGTAGTTTCAGGCGACATGAGCTCCTTCTGGTACTGCGTCAAGCACCATCGGGTCGAGGACCCGGACGGCTGCCCGCCCATCGACCGCCTCGGCCCCTACGACACCCGCGAGGAGGCCGAGCACGCGCTGGAGAAGGCCGAGCAGCGCAACCAGGACTGGGAGAACGACCCCAACTGGAACGACGAGCCCTGATCGGTGGCGCGGACCCGACGTCGCAACCCGAATGCCGTCTCGCCCTGGCCGTTCGTCGGCATGGCCGGGATGGCGTGCGCGTTCTTCCTGTACGCCGCCTCCGGGCTGCTCGCGCCCTGGTGGGCGGTGGTGGTGCTGCTGCTGGTGTGGCTGCTCCTGCTCGTGGTCGCCACCCGCTGGTGGACCCCGCACCCGAAGCGGGTGCCGTTCGTCGCGGTCTTCGCGGTGGTGCTGTGGTTCGCGGCGATGAACGCCGGGGGTGCGTGGTTGGGGTGGACCGCGTGACCGGGCTGCCGGCGGCGGGCTCCCTGACCATCGCCCCGCTGACCCACGAGCACGCCGTCGACATCTGCACCTGGAGCTACCCCGCGCCGTACGACTGCTACGACATGACGGGTGCGGACCCCGACACGCTGCTGGACCCCGGGACCGGCTTCCACGCCCTGCTGGCGCAGGGGCGATTGGTCGGCTTCCGGTCGTTCGGCGCCGATGGCCGGGTGCCGGGGTGGGAGTACGACGACCGGGCGCTCGACACCGGCGGCGGACTGCGGCCCGACCTGGTCGGACGGGGGCTGGGCAGGGCGGCGGTCGCGACCGGGCTGGCCTTCGGCCGGGCGAGGTTCGCGCCGCCGGCGTTCCGGGTGACCGTCGCGTCGTTCAACGCGCGGGCGCTGCGCACCGTGGAGTCGCTGGGGTTCGGGCGGGTCGGACGGTTCGACGCCGCCCGCGACGGCCGCAGCTTCGAGGTGCTGGTGCGGCCCGAGGGCTGACCCCCGGGCCGTCGGGCCGCAGGGCTCAGCGGGGGCTGACCCGCAGGATCACGTCGTTGCCGCCGCCGTTGTCGGTGGTGACGAGCAGGTCGTTGTTCGGGGCGACCGTCACCGAGCGCAGCCGGCCGTGCTGGCGCAGTGCCTTCGGGGCGCGGGTCCGCTGCAGGTGGCCGGTGCGGTCGAGGGTCAGGAACACGACCTTGGCCGCCTTGAGGGCTGCGACCGCCAGGGTGTCCTCGAGCGCGCCCCACTTCCTGCCCCGCACGAACGTGCCGCCGCTGGTCGCCAGCGTCGGGTCGCCCGAGCGCCACCGGGCCACCACCTGCTTCCCGGGCAGCGACCGGTCGGTCATCGGGACGGACTCGTTGTAGCCGGGGACGGGGTTGTAGCCGTAGTCGCCGCCCTTCACGAGCCGGTTGACCTCGTCGTCGCGGTAGGTGCCCTGCTCGACCGACCAGAGGCTGCCGTCGCGACGCTGGGCCAGGCCCTGGACGTTGCGGTGCCCGTAGGTGTGCACGTAGCGCTTCTTGCGGTTGGCCGCGTTGATGAACGGGTTGGTGGGCCACGGCCTGCCGGTCGCCGGGTCCAGCCGCAACGTCTTGCCGCCGAGGGACGTCAGGTCCTCGGGGTTGGTGCCCCGGGCGGCGTCGCCGGTCCCGACGAGCATCGAGCCGTTGCGGGTGATGAGCAGGCGGCACCCGCCGTGCCGGCCGGTGCTGGTGGGGAAGCCGCCGACCAGCTCGTCGAGCTTGCGTGCCCGGGTGGCCGCGTCGTTGAGCCGCCAGGCCAGCACGTGCACCTCGTGGCGGCCGTTCTTCGTGGTGCCGCCCTGGCAGGTGTAGAAGCGGCCGTTGTCCGCGAAGCCGGGGTCGACCTCGAGGGACATCAGCCCGGTCTCCCCGGACACCCACACCTGGCCGCTCGGGAACCGGACCCGGTGGACCCGCCCCCGGTCCCACACCGACAGCGTCGCGCGGTCGCGCTGGGTGAACAGCAACCGGCCCCTGCCGAGCGGCTGCACGTCCCACGGGTGGTCGAGGCCGGTCGCGATGGTGCGGACGCCGAGGGCGGGCGCGGCTCGGCCGTCGCTCCCACCCGGCTGGGCGAGGGAGGCGGTGGCGGGCGTCGCGGGGGCCAGCACGGCCAGGGCCAGGGACGCGGTCAGGGCAGCCGAGAGTGAGCGCATGGCGAAACCGTACGACGCCGCGCACGGCGCGAGGTGGACCTCGGGCGTCGCCGTCGCTCAGGTCGTCTTGTGCTGGCGTCCCTGCCAGTAGCTCCAGGCGAGGGTCACCAGGACCGCGCCGCCGATCGAGCCGATGATGCCGCTGGGTCGCAGCTCGAGCCCGTCGCCGGCGACCAGGCTGATGAGCAGGCCCCCCACGAAGGAGCCGAGCAGCCCGGCGACGAGGGCGGTCGTCCAGTTGATGCCGCGGGTGCCGGAGCCGAGCAGCAGCTGCGCCGCCGCGCCGACGAGCATGCCGAACAGCAGGATTCCCAGGATGAGCATGCCTCGACACTAGCGTTGCCTCCGGCTCGCCGGAATCGATCTTGACGTGTCGCACCGCCGTTGTGCGACGCCGTAGCGGACCCGGGCGGGTCGCGTGGGCTCAGGAGTCCGGCAGGAGACCCTTGACCGCGTCGACCGCCTTCGCCACGACGGGCCGCTGGTCGCCACCGCTGGCCCAGGCGGGGTCCTGGGGGAGGGGCCCCATGGGATCGGCGTCCTGAGGCGCTGACGCGAGCGGGGCGAGGGACCGGCGGAACGCCTCGTCGAGCCCCACCAGGGAGTGTCCCGGAGGGAGCAGGAGCTTCTGGAAGTGGTCGTCCGCGGCGACCATGTCGTGCCGCAGGCTCTCGACCAGCGCCTCGACCGTCGGCCGCGGCACGTCGGTGAGGCTGCCGACCAGCGTCCCGACCAGTGCTGTGGGCAGCAGCGGGACGCCGACCTGGGGGCGCGTCAGGCCGGCGTGCGAGGTGTAGGCCTCGAGCAGCTCGCCGTAGCGCAGCTGGTCGGGTCCGCCCACATCGAAGTGGCGCGAGGTGCCGGTGTGCTCGAGCGCACCGACCAGCGCCTCGAGCGCGTCGACCACGGCGATCGGCTGCACCAGGGAGTCCATCCAGGTCGGGATCGTGTGCACGGGCAGGCGTTCGCTGACCTGCCGGATGATCTCGAACGACGTGGATCCGCTGCCCACGAGCACGGCGGCGCGCAGGACGACCACGAGGGCCGGGCAGTCGGTCAGGATCCGCTCGACCTCGCGGCGGGACAGGAGGTGCTCGGACAGCTCGTCGTCGGCGACGTCCGGCACGATGCCGGAGAGGTACACGACCCGCTCGACACCGTGGGCGCGAACGCCGTCGGCGACGTTGGTGGCTGCCGCGCGGTCGGTCGCCGCGAAGTCGTCGCCACCCATCCCGTGGATCAGGTAGTAGACGGCCTGCACGCCCGCGCAGGCGTCGGCCACCTGGTCGGCGTCCAGCGCGTCCATGACGACGGTCTCCACCCGATCCCCCCACCAGGGCTGGGTGCGGTCGGGGTCGGTCGTGGTGGTGCGCACCTCGTGACCGCGCTCGAGCAGCAGCGGCACCAACCGGCTCCCGACGTAGCCGGTGGCCCCTGTCACCAGGATCTTCAACTCGTCCTCAGCTCTCCACGCGTGGTCGACCCCGGGTCGAGTCGCAGCACGACGACTGTAGCCTCGCCGCCGGATGAGCGACGGGCACGGCGGAGCGCCCGCCCGTCCCGGCCGGGCGCGCGCCCCGTCCCGTGACCGCAAGTGGGTACTTCCGGCGAGATCCCTTGTGGACGCCGGGCGAGCCGTCCGACCATCTCGTGTGGCCCGCCGGACTGCTTCCGAGACTCGCGCGGCGCCGGTGGTGACCACCGGCGCGGTGCGGGCGTGGCCGCCCCTGGCGGTGGCGCTGGGCTGTGCGGCGGCGTACGCGGTGTTCTTCGTCCTGCCCTTCTACGCCAACCACCTCGACCAGTACCCGCCGGCCGAGGCCGCCGGAGGCCTCCACGACCCGAAGGACCTCTGGCCGTACGACACCGCGCTGGGCGGCTTCGTCTTCGGCACCGGGGGACTGCTCACCCTCACCTGCGGCCCGCTCGTCGCGACGACCACCGTGGTGTGGGCGGGCCTCGCGCTCTGGCGCACGCGCTCGGACCGGGCCCCGCGAGCGCGGGTGCTCCTGCTGCTGGCCGCGGCCGTCGCGCTCGGGCCGCTGGTCTGGCTGGCGTCGCCGACGGGCTCGGTCGTGGTGCAGTGGTGGCTCGACTAGTCCGCTGACGGTGGGGCGCGGCGGCCCCCTCAGAGCCAGCCGTGCCCGTCGGCCACCCGCACCGCCTCGGTCCGGTTGACCGCGCCGGTCTTCCCGATCGCGGCCGAGAGGTGGTTGCGGACGGTGCCCTCGGAGAGGAAGAGCTGTCGCGCGATGGCGGCGACGGGGGCGCCGTCGCGGGCCGCCCGGAGGACCTCGGTCTCCCGCGCGGTCAGCGGCGAGTCACCGGACACCAGGCTGTCGGTGGCCAGCGCGGGGTCGACCACGCGCAGGCCGGCGTGCACACGGCGTACGGCGTCGGCGAGCTGGGCCGCGGGCGTGTCCTTGACGACGAATCCCGCCGCACCCGCCTGCAGCGCCCGGCGCAGGTAGCCCGGGCGTCCGAAGGTGGTGACGATGAGGACCCGTGTCTCGGGGCGGACCCGGCGCACCTCGGCGGTGGCGCTGATGCCGTCCATGCCCGGCATCTCGACGTCGAGCAGCGCCACGTCGGGCCGGTGCTCGAGCACGGCGGCGACCACCTCGTCGCCGGCACCCACCTCGGCCACCACCTCGAGGTCGGGCTCGAGCCCGAGCAGCGCGGACAGGGCGCCGCGGACCAGGGCCTGGTCGTCGGCGAGCAGCAACCGGATGCTCACGAGTCCTCCACCACCATCAGCGAGTGTCCGGGTGCGAGGTCCCGGGTGACGACGGTGGCGCCGACCGCGGCGGCGCGCTCACGCAGCCCGGCGAGCCCGGACCCGGCCTTGCCGGTGCCGTGGGGGCCGCACCCGTCGTCGCGGACCTCGGCCGCGGTCGGGGTGAGCCGGACCTCGCAGGTGCGGGCGCCGGAGTGGCGGATCACGTTCGTGACACCCTCCCGGACCGTCCACGCGAACAGCTCGCGCAGGTGCGTGGGCACGTCGTCGGTCGAGTTCGGCAGGTGCGCCTCGATCTCGGCGGCCTCCAGGGCGGTACGGGCCCGGGAGAGCTCGCCGGGCAAGGTCAGCTCGCGGTAGCCCTCCACCGCACGGCGTACGTCGGCGAGCGCGTCGCGACTGAGCCTCTCGAGGTCCGCGACCTCGGCCCGCGCCCGCTCGACGTCGACGTCGAGCAGCCGCTGGGCCAGCTCCGCCTTCACGGTGATCACGGTCAGGGAGTGACCGAGGATGTCGTGGAGGTCGCGGGCGAAGCGGGTGCGCTCGTTCTCGACGGCCAGGTTGGCGTTGACCTCGTGCGCACGGATGAGGTCCATGTTGCGGCGCATCACCGTGCGCATGCCGAAGATCGCGACCGACGCGGCCATGATGCCGAACGCGAGCCCCACCTGGCTTCCCCAGCCCTCGACACCGCTCAGCGCGAGCGCGCCGACGGTGAGCACCACCACGACGGGCACGGCCGCCCGCAGCGGCAGCACCATCACGCAGCTCACCGCGATGTAGACGACGCTGGCCAGGCCGGTCTCGCCGACGGCGGCGACCATGACCCCGCCCAGCGCCACCAGGGCCCCGAGGTAGGGGAGGGTGAAGCGCAGCGGCGGGTCCGGGACGAGCCGCTGCCGGTCGGCGCGCAGCTGCACCCACAGCGCCATGTACGTCGCAGCGAAGGCGAGCGTGGCCGCCAGCCCGACCGCGCCGGCGAGGGAGTGCCGGTCCGCCCAGGCGTCGAGCAGCGGGTCGGCGAGGAAGAACAGCCACACCCCGGCGAACAGCGGCCCCAGCCGTCCCAGCACCTGCTGGGACGACCGGGGCTCGCTCATGGCGCGAAGACTAGTCACACGCGCGCCGTGTCCTTGCTCATCCGCCATGCGGCGCCCCCGACGAAGACGCCGAACCACACCAGGGCGTTGACGACCGCGGTCCACGGCAGCTCGTCGGTCAACGGCCAGCGGCTGATCTCGGCGACGCCGAACATGGGGGTCCACTCGGCGATCCGGTAGATCCAGGTGCCGGGGTCCAGCGGGATGAAGACGTTGCCGAGGAAGGAGAACAGCGCCAGCCCGGGGCCGAGCACCTGCATGGCGTTCTCGCCGGGGACGAGGTAGCCCACGAACACCCCGAGCGCCGCGAAGACCATGGTGCAGAAGAGCGTGAGCACGGCGCACCCGATCCACACGTGCGTCGGCATGTGCGGCTTGCCCTGGGCGATCCCGGCGACGTTGACGACCGTGATGGCCACCGCACCGAGGACGAGGGCGAGCACCGCCTTCATCAGGATGTAGACGGCGGGGTTCAGCGGGGTGAGGCGCAGCTGGCGCGACCAGCCGAGCGCACGCTCCATCGCCACCATCGCCCCGCCGGACGCGGCGGTGAGGGCCGCGCCGTACAACGCCATCGACACCATGATGTACGCCGCCACGTTGCCGTTGCCGGCGTCGTCGTCCCACCCGGCGGTGCCACCGAACGACAGGAACATCGCGGCGGGGAAGAGCAGCGTGAAGAAGATGGTGCGCCGGTTGCGCAGCATCCGGCGCAGCTCGATGCGCAGCACGGTCGTGTTGAAGCCGCCCAGCGGCGGGACCCGGCGGTCCGTGCGGTCGATGCCGATGCTGCTCACGACTGCTCCTCGGTGGTGGCTCCGGTCAGGCTGATGAAGGCGTCCTCGAGGCCCTTGGCGGTGATCTCCAGGTCTCGTGCGGCGGTCTCGGTCAGCAGGTAGCGGGCGACCGCGTCGCTGTCCTTCGCGTGCACGATGACGGTCTCGCCGCGCACCTCCACCCCTTCGACGCCGCCGATGCGCGCGAGGGCCGTCGTGTCCACGTGGGGGAGCGTGGCGCGCACGGTGCGACCGGTCGCCAGGGCCCGGATCTCGGAGCCGGTGCCGTCGGCCACGATCCGGCCGCCGCTGATCAGGACGATGCGGTCGGCGTACTGGTCGGCCTCCTCGAGGTAGTGGGTCGCGAAGAGGACGGTGCGGCCCTTGCCGGCGTCGCGCCGGATCGCCGACCAGAATGCGCGCCGCCCCTCGACGTCCATGCCGGTGGTCGGCTCGTCGAGGAGGAGCAGGGCAGGATCCGACAGCAGCGCCATCGCGAACCGCAGCCGCTGCTGCTCGCCCCCCGAGCACTTCGCCACCTTGCGCTCCGCGATGCCGGTGATGCCGGCGTCCTCGAGGACCTCGTGGACCGGCTTGGTGTCGGCGAACAGGCTCGCGGTGTACTCGACCGTCTCGCGGACCGTGAGGTCCTTGAGCAGGCCGCCGGTCTGCATCACCGCCGACACCAGGCCGCGGGCGACGGCCTGGCGCGGGCGGTGACCGAGCACCGTCACCTCGCCGGCAGTGGGCTGGGAGAGCCCCAGCACCATGTCGATCGTCGTGGTCTTGCCCGCGCCGTTGGGTCCGAGGAAGGCGACGACCTCGCCCTGCTCGAGCTCGAGGTCGATCCCGCGCACGGCGTGCACGGCACCGAAGTCCTTCGTCACCCCGTCGAGGCGGACCGCGGGCAGCCGGACGGCGGTGTCCGGCAGCGGGTGGTCAGTCTGTGTCATGCGACCAGCGTGGCCGCTCGCACCGTCCCGTCCCTCCGCCGCCGGTCACGACCGCGGCATGACAAATGTCAGGACTCAGAACGTGTGGTCGGGCCCCGGGAAGCTCTGTGCCTTCACGTCGGCGGCGTACTCCCGGGCGGCCTGGAGCAGCACGCCGTGCAGGTCCGCGTACTGCTTGACGAACTTCGCCATCCGGCCGGTGCGCAGCCCGAACGCGTCCTGCCAGACCAGCACCTGGCCGTCGCAGTCGACGCCGGCGCCGATGCCGATCGTGGGGATCCCGACGGCCTTGGTGACCTCGGCCGCCACGTCGCCGGGCACCATCTCCATCACCACGGCGAAGGCGCCGGCGGCCTCGAGGGCCCGCGCCTCCTCGACGACCTTCGCGGCCGCGTCGCCGCGGCCCTGGACCCGGTAGCCACCGAGGTTGTGCTCGGACTGCGGGGTGAAGCCGATGTGCGCCATCACCGGCACGCCGCCCTCGGTCAGCTTGCGGACCTGCGGCACCATCTCGAGGCCGCCCTCCAGCTTCACCGCGTGGGCGTTGGCCTCCTTCATGAACCGCACCGCGGTCAGGTAGGCCTGCTCCGGGGATGCCTGGTAGCTGCCGAACGGCAGGTCGGCGACCACGAGGGCGCGCCGGGCGCTCCGGGTCACGGCCCGGGCCAGGGGGATCAGCTCGTCCACCGTCACCGGGAGCGAGGTCTCGTTGCCGTAGACGTTGTTGCTGGCGGAGTCGCCCACCAGCAGGATGTCGATGCCGGCCTCGTCGAAGGTCTGGGCGGCGTACTGCTCGTAGGCCGTGAGCATCGTGATCTTCTCGCCGCGCTGCTTCATCTCACGCAGGTGGTGGGTGCGCACCCGCTTGGCGGGCGGCGCGCTCGCGGCCGCCGGGCCGGAGCCGTACGGCGCGGGCTGTTCGGTCTTGTCGTCGCTCATGGCGAGCTCCCATCGGCGTCATCTCGCAGCTCCCTGATGGAGTCCACGGACCGTTGGTCAGGCTAGTCCGGCATGCGGGTGGGGGCGCTGTGTCGATGGTCACGGGAGTCTCGGCCTGCGTTCGGCTGGGGTTGAGGTTTGCTCCCGGTTCTCCGGCTGCTTTCGGTTGCGGACTTGGCTGGCTACGGGGGGCTTCGGTTTGGGGTCGGCTCCCGGCTTTCGGTTGCGGTTTGGTCACCAACCGCATCGCTTTCGGCGATTTCGGTGCGGTCTGTGACCGATCGACGCGGTCCCGTCCGGCCGTCGGGTGCCAGGCCCCGATGACGACCGTCGAGCTGGGTCAGGGATCGACTCGGCTCCTGGTGCGGTTTGCTCCCGGCTCTGCGGCTGCTTTCGGTTGCGGTCTTGGCTGGCTACGGGGGAGGTGGGCTTCGGTTTGGGGTCGGCTCCCGGGCTTTCGGTTGCGGTTTGGTCACCAACCGCATCACGTTCGGCGATTTCGGTGCGGTCTGTGACCGATCGACGCGGTCCCGTCCGGCCGTCGGGTGCCAGGCTCCGATGACGACCGTCGAGTCGGGTCAGGGATCGACTCGGCTCCTGGTGCGGTTTGCTCCCGGCTCTTCGGCTGAATTCGGTTGCGGTCTTGGCTGGCTACGGGGGAGGTGGGCTTCGGTTTGGGGTCGGCTCCCGGGCTCGGGTCGCGGTCACGTGCGGTTTGGTCACCAACCGCATCGCTTTCGGTGATTTCGGTGCGGTCTGTGACCGATCGACGCGGTCCCGTCCGGCCGTCAGGTGCCAGGCTCCGCCCGATGACGACCGTCGAGCCGGGTCAGGGATCGACTCGGCTCCTGGTGCGGTTTGCTCCCGGCTCTCCGGCTGCTTTCGGTTGCGGTCTTGGCTGGCTACGGGGAGGTGGGCTTCGGTTTGGGGTCGGCTCCCGGGCTCGGGTCGCGGTCACGTGCGGTTTGGTCACCAACCGCATCACTTTCGGCGATTTCGGTGCGGTCTCTGACCGATCGACGCGGTCCCGTCCGGCCGTCAGGTGCCAGGATCCGCCCGATGACGACCGTCGAGCCGGGTCAGGGATCGACAACCACCCTCAGCAGAGAAGGGCGAAGGACGAGGGGGCGGGCAGGCGGGCCCGCAGCGGCGGACCGCGCGCGAGGAGCGTAAGGGCGAGCGGGGGCGCCGCCAGCGGACCCGACCCGAGGCGGCGGTGTGCGGCGCCGCCGCGAAGCAAGCGACGGCGCGCGGTCCGCGGCGGAGGGCACGCACGAGCCAGCCCCGAGCCACAGCCCGAGAGAGGCCCGGCCACCGCCGGAAAGGCCACCCTTGAAAGGCAACCGCCGGAAAGGCCGCCGCACAGACTCACGCAGCGTCCGCCGCAGCCTCCAGCTCAGAGATCACGATCCGCCGCTGCCGCAGCATCGCCTGCATGGCCGCCTGCGCGCGAGCGGGGTCCTGGTCGCTGAGCAGCTCGTGCAGCCGGGTCGGGACGATCTGCCAGGAGAGCCCGAACCTGTCCTTGAGCCAGCCGCACATCGACTCCTCGCCACCGGCGACGAGGTTGTCCCAGTAGTAGTCCACCTCGGACTGGTCGGCGCAGGTCACGCTGAAGGAGATGGTCTCGGTGAAGCCGGCGAACATCGGACCGCCGTTGATGCCGCGGAATGTCTGGCCGTCGAGCACCCACTCGCCGGCCATCACGGTGCCCGGCTCGCCGGGCCCGGCCTCGCCGTAGCGGGAGACGCTGGTGATCGAGGAGCGGGGGAAGATCTTCGTGTAGAACTCCATCGCCTCCTCGAGGTTGTCGTCGAACCACAGGCAGGGGCTGATGGAGGTCATGGCGGATTCCTCGGGTCGGGCCGGAGCTGGAGTCCCGGCGTCTGGACGTTGTGACTGCCGCAGACCACCCGAATCATCGCTGTCCCGAGCGCCGTGGGCGGTCGTACAGTCGATGTGTGGCCTTCGACGTGCCCGCGGCGGCGTACGACCGCTTCATGGGTCGGTACGCCGACCCGCTGGCTCCGCAGCTCGCCGACCTGGCGGGGGTGCGGCGAGGGCAGCGCGTGCTCGACGTCGGCTGCGGCCCGGGCGCGCTGACCGCGGTGCTCGCCGAGCGGGTGGGCCACGACGCGGTCTCGGCCATCGACCCGTCGCCGTCGTTCGTGGCCGCGGTGCGCGCGCGGCTGCCCGGTGTGGACGTGCGACAGGGAACGGCCGAGGAGCTGCCCTACGACGACGGCACCTTCGACGTGACGCTGGCCCAGTTGGTCGTCCACTTCATGCGCGACCCGGTCGCCGGGCTGCGCGAGATGCGCCGCGTCACCGGGACCGGCGGCGTGGTGGCTGCGTGCGTGTGGGACCACGCGGGTGGCCGCGGCCCGCTCTCGCCCTTCTGGTCGGTCGTCAACGAGCTCAGGGCCGGGGTCCGCGACGAGTCGGGCCTGGCGGGCTCCCGCGCGGGCCAGCTCGAGGAGCTGGCCGCGGTGGCGGGGCTGCACGCCGTCGAGCCCCGTGAGCTCACCGTGACCGTGCACTACGCCGACTTCGAGGAGTGGTGGGAGCCCTACACGCTCGGCGTCGGGCCGGCCGGCGACTTCGTGTCGGGCCTCGACCCGGCGGAGCGCGAGACGATCCGGGCGGCCTGCGAGCAGCGCCTGTCCGCGGGGCCGTTCGACGTCGGCGCGACCGCCTGGACGGTGACCGCCCGGGTTTGAGACGCGGCGCGTGGGAAACTCCCAGACGTGGACTTCTACTCCGCCTACGCCCACGGGTTCGCCCGCGTCGCCGCCTGCACGTTGCCGATCGCGATCGCGGACCCCGCTGCCAACGCCCGCACGGTGCTCGAGCAGGCCCGTGCCTGTCACGACGACGGCGTGGCGGTGGCGATCTTCCCCGAGCTGACCCTGGCCGGCTACTCGATCGAGGACCTGCACCTGCAGGACGTCCTGCTGGGCGCCGTCGAGGACGCGATCGGCGAGATCGTGGCGGCCTCGACCGACCTGGTGCCGGTCATCGTCGTGGGCGCGCCGCTGGTGCACGGCACCCGCGTCCTCAACTGCGCCGTGGTGATCCACCGGGGTCGGGTCCTGGGCGTCTCGCCGAAGTCCTACCTGCCGACCTACCGGGAGTTCTACGAGCGCCGCTGGTTCGCGCCCGGCGACGACCGGCGTGGGTCCACGATCCGCCTCGGCGGGACCGAGGTGCCGTTCGGCCCCGACCTGCTGTTCTCCGCCACCGACGTCCCGGGCCTGACCCTGCACGTCGAGGTCTGCGAGGACATGTGGGTGCCGATCCCGCCCAGCTCCGAGGCGGCGCTGGCGGGCGCCACCGTGCTCGCCAACCTCTCGGGCAGCCCGATCACCGTCGCCCGGGCGGAGGACCGGCGACTGCTCGTCCGCAGCGCGAGCTCGCGCTGCAGCGCGGCGTACCTCTTCGCGGCCGGCGGCCAGGGCGAGTCGACCACCGACCTGAGCTGGGACGGCCAGACGATGGTCTACGAGTGCGGCCAGCTGCTCGCCGAGTGCGAGCGCTTCCCCGAGGAGCCCCGCCGGGCGGTCGCCGACGTCGACCTCGACCGGATCCGCCAGGAGCGGCTGCGGCAGGGCACCTTCGACGACAACCGGCGCACGTACGACGAGCGGGTGCGCGAGTTCCGCACCGTCGGCTTCGAGCTGGAGCCGCCGACCGGCGACATCGGCCTGCGTCGCAAGGTCGACCGCTTCCCGTTCGTGCCCGACGACGCCGAGCGGTTGGCCCTGGACTGCTACGAGGCCTACAACATCCAGGTCTCCGGCCTCGAGCAGCGACTCTCCGCCATCGGCGGGTCGACCTGGCAGCCCAAGGTCGTGATCGGGGTCAGCGGTGGCCTCGACTCCACCCACGCGCTGATCGTCGCTGCCAAGGCGATGGACCGGCTGGACCGGCCGCGCAGCGACATCCTGGGCTTCACCATGCCGGGCTTCGCGACGGGCGACACCACGAAGTCCTACGCCTACCGGCTGGCAAAGTCGCTCGGGATCACCTTCGAGGAGCTCGACATCACCGGCGCGGCCGGGCAGATGCTCAAGGACCTCGACCACCCGTACAGCCACGGCGAGGAGGTCTACGACGTCACCTTCGAGAACGTCCAGGCCGGGCTGCGCACGGACTACCTCTTCCGGCTCGCCAACCACCGCGGCGGCATCGTCCTCGGTACCGGCGACCTCTCCGAGCTGGCCCTGGGCTGGTGCACCTACGGCGTGGGCGACCAGATGTCCCACTACAACGTCAACGCCGGCGTCCCCAAGACCCTCATCCAGCACCTGATCCGCTGGGTGGCCGAGAGCGGCCAGTTCGACGAGGAGACCAACGACGTGCTCCACGACATCGTGGAGCAGGAGATCACCCCCGAGCTCGTGCCCCAGAAGGAGAGCGACAAGCCGCAGGCGACCGAGGAGTCCGTCGGGCCCTACGCGCTGCAGGACCTGACGCTCTTCTACGTGATCCGGCTCGGCTTCGTCCCGAGCAAGATCGCCTTCCTCGCCTGGCACGCCTGGCGCGACGCCGAGGCGGGGGAGTGGCCGCCGCACCTGCCGGAGCACCGCCGGCTCGCCTACGACCTGGCGACGATCCGGAAGTGGATGGTCGTGTTCGTGAACCGGTTCTTCGCCAACCAGTTCAAGCGGTCCGCGCTCCCCAACGGACCCAAGGTGAGCGCCGGCGGCACCATGTCGCCCCGCGGTGACTGGCGGATGCCCTCCGACGCGAGCGCCGCCGCGTGGCTGGCCGAGCTCGAGGCCAACGTCCCGGAGAACTGACCGCAACAAATCCTCGGTCGACCACGTCTACCTCTGCGGAAGGGCGCCGGCGCTCATCGGGAGCACCGGGCCCTCCTCGCACGAGGAGATCGAAGACATGACTCGGATCAGTCCGGTACGACGCGCGGCCCTGCTGGTGACCACCCTCGTGGCCGGACTCGGGGGGATGGTCTCGACCGCCGGCCCGGGGGCGGCGGCGTCCGCGCCGACCGGCCACCCGGCCGCCGCCCAGGCCGTCGTCCAGCCCAGGGCGACCGCCGGGGACCGCACCACGGTCGCCTTCCTGGTGGACGGCTGCAACCGCTGCCACGTCCGGCTCTACCAGGCGGTGCGCGGCCGCGAGCACGTGTGGGAGTCCCGCACCCACCGCGTCCGCGACGGCCGGGTCAGCTTCGACATCGCCACCCGGCACACCCACGGCCTCAGCGCATCGGTGCGGGCGCCGTGGGAGGGCAACGTCGGGGCGGTCACACAGATCGCCTTCCGCTACGCCCACGAGCCGGTCGGCTCGGAGGTCGACAACCGGGAGGCCCGGACCAAGCGACGCGCCTCCGGCTGCTGGGCCGGTACGACGCGCAACGCGGTGCTCCTGCCGCTGGTCGTGCGGAAGGTGACCATCCCCGGCGTGGACGGATCGCCGACGACGGCCGCGCGCGCGTGGATCGGCACCACCACCGAGTGGTGGAAGCCGATGCTCCACGCCTACAAGGGCATCCTCGGCGCGCAGGACGTCGTGTTCTGCGAGCGCCCCTGACCTGCAGGCGCAGCGGAGCGGCGCCGGGCCCTCGTGCCCGGCCCGGAGACCCCGACGGGTCCGGCGCCGCCGATGCGCCATAGTTGGCCTCATGGGTAAGCAGGAAGACTTCGTTCTCCGCGCGCTCGAGGAGCGTGACGTCCGGTTCGTCCGGCTCTGGTTCACCGACGTCCTGGGCTTCCTGAAGTCCGTGGCGGTGGCGCCCGCGGAGCTCGAGGGTGCGTTCGCCGAGGGCATCGGATTCGACGGCTCCGCCATCGAGGGCTTCGCCCGGGTCTACGAGGCCGACATGCTGGCCAAGCCGGACCCGTCGACGTTCCAGATCCTGCCGTGGCGGGGTGAGGGCCCGTCGACCGCGCGCATGTTCTGCGACATCGTGATGCCCGACGGCTCCCCGTCGTACGCCGATCCCCGCTTCGTGCTCAAGCGCACCCTGGGCAAGGCCGCGGAGCAGGGGTTCACCTTCTACACCCACCCCGAGATCGAGTTCTACCTCTTCAAGAACGCCCCGGAGGCCGGCGACGAGCCGGTCCCGGTCGACCGCAGCGGCTACTTCGACCACACCGCGCAGTCGATGGGTGCCGACTTCCGCCGCGAGGCGATCACCATGCTCGAGGCGATGGGCATCTCGGTGGAGTTCAGCCACCACGAGGGCGGGCCGGGCCAGCAGGAGATCGACCTCCGGTACGCCGACGCGCTGAGCACCGCCGACAACATCATGACGTTCCGGACCGTGATCCGTGAGGTGGCGCTGAGCCAGGGCATCTGGGCGACCTTCATGCCCAAGCCGTTCACCACGCACCCCGGCTCGGGCATGCACACCCACGTGTCGCTGTTCGAGGGCGACACCAACGCCTTCTTCGAGGCCGGCGCCGAGTACCAGCTCTCCAAGACCGGCCGCCAGTTCATCGCCGGGGTGCTCCGCCACGCCAGCGAGATCAGCTGCGTGACCAACCAGTGGGTCAACTCCTACAAGCGGATGATGTTCGGCGGCGAGGCGCCGTCGTACATCTGCTGGGGCCACAACAACCGCTCGGCGATGATCCGGGTGCCGATGTACAAGCCCAACAAGGGTCAGTCGACGCGAGTCGAGCTGCGCACGATCGACGCGGCCTGCAACCCCTACCTCGCGTACGCCGTCGTGCTCGCCGCCGGCATGAAGGGCATCGAGGAGGGCTACGACCTGCCGCGCGAGGCGGAGGACGACGTGTGGTCGCTCTCCGAGCGCGAGCGCAAGAGCCTCGGTATCGACCCGCTGCCGCGCAGCCTGCACGACGCGATCGGGATCGCCGAGGAGTCCGAGCTGCTCGCCGACACCCTCGGCGAGCACGTCTTCGACTTCTTCCTGCGCAACAAGCGCGCCGAGTGGGAGGAGTACCGCGGGCAGGTCTCCGCCTTCGAGCGGGACCGGATGCTGCCGGTCATATGAGCCGGACCTACGAGCCGGCGCGTGCCCGCCAGCTGCGGATCCTGCTGTGGGTCGTGGTCGTGGTCGCGGCCCTGATGGCCGTCTTCGCGCTGGCGTTCCTGGCCGCCGGGTCGGACCCGCTGTTGGTCCTGCTGGTGGTGGCGCTGCCCGCCGCGGTCATGCTCGGGCTCTCCGCGCGCACCCTGAAGCTGCTCGGTCGGGCCGACCCCCGGGCCGGGTCCTGGGTCGTGGGCACCGCCTGGGTCGTGGTCCTGGTCGGCCTGCTGCTCAGCCGGACCGGACCCGGGCTGTTCGTCACCATCGTCGGGATCCTGCTGCTGCTCATCGCGGTGCTGCCGGGGCGGGACGCCCGTCCGGGGCAGCCCTCTGACGGATAGGTTGCGACCGTGACCGATGCGACCGTGCTCGTCGTCCAGCACGAGGACGACTGCCCGCCCGCGCTCGTGGGGGACTGGCTGGTCGAGGCCGGGTGCGCCCTGGAGGTGTGCCGGCCCTACGCCGGCGACGAGGTCCCCGGCCTCGAGTCGTACGACGCGCTCCTGGTGCTGGGCGGGCCCATGGGCGCCAACGACGACGCCAAGCACCGGTGGCTCCCCGTCGTGAAGGAGCGGGTCCGCGACGCGGTCGCCACCGGGCTGCCGACGCTCGGCATCTGCCTGGGCCACCAGCTGATCGCCGTGGCGCTCGGCGGCACGGTCGGGCGCAACCCGCGCGGCCAGCAGCTCGGGCTGCTCGAGGTCGGCTGGACCGCCGAGGCGCTCGCCGACCCGCTGCTCGGCCCGTTGGCCGCGCCACGCCGGGGGGTGCAGTGGAACGACGACATCGTCACCCGGCTGCCGGACGGCGCGACCCTGCTGGCGGCGACCGGGGCCGGCGAGGTGCAGGCCGCGTGCTTCGCGCCCGCCGTCTGGGGCGTGCAGCTGCACCCCGAGGTCGACCACGACGTGCTGGCGCCGTGGGCCGAGTCGGACCGCGGCTCGCACGAGGCCCGGGGCATCGACCAGGACGCGCTGATGCGCGACATCGCCGAGGCCCGCGCGGAGCTCGACGCCGCCTGGCGTCCGCTCGCGTCCGGCTTCGCGGCCCTGGCGCGCACCCACGCCGGACGTCGCGGATGAGCACGGGCCACCGATGAGCCGGCCGGCCACCAGCAAGGGCTCGCTGCTGCGCCTGGGGTTCCAGGACGCCGACGCCTCGCTGGCCTCCCTGGACGTGCTCGGTGCGGCCGCCGAGCCACTGGTCGCCCTGCTGTCCCGCACCGCCGACCCCGACCTCGCGACCGTCTCCCTGGCCCGGCTCGCCGAGGCAGCTCCGGACCGCGAGGCGCTGCTGGAGGAGCTGGTCGACGACGAGGGCACCGCCATGCGGCTGCTGTGCGTGCTCGGCGCGAGCCAGGCGCTCGCCGACCACCTGGTCCGTCACCCGGAGCAGTGGCGCGAGCTCACCGACCCCGAGCTGGGGTCCACCCGGCCCGCGGCGTACGCCCTGCGCGCGCACCTGCTGCGCGCGGTGGGTGCCGACCCCGAGGACCCGTCACCCACCGCGACCCTCGACGACGAGCGGGCGCTCGACGTGCTGCGGGTGGAGTACCGCCGGCTGCTGCTGCGCCTGGCGGCGCGCGACCTGGCCCACGACCTCGGGCTGGACGACGCGGCCGCGGAGCTCTCCGACCTCGCCGCCGGCACGCTGGAGGCGGCCCTCGCGATCGCCCGCCAGCGCGTCGGTGCGGACGCGGCGCTGGCCCGGCTCGCAGTGGTCGCGATGGGCAAGTGCGGCGGCCACGAGCTCAACTACGTGTCGGACGTCGACGTCGTGTTCGTGTACGAGCCGGTCGAGGGAGCGGCGGAGAACGCTGCGACCCGCGCCGCGACCCAGCTCGCCAGCCACCTGATGCAGGTCTGCTCCGACCACACCGCCGAGGGCACGATCTGGCCGGTCGACGCCGCGCTGCGTCCCGAGGGCAAGGCGGGCCCCCTGGTGCGGACCCTGGCCAGCCACCGGGGGTACTACGAGCGCTGGGCCAAGACATGGGAGTTCCAGGCGCTGCTCAAGGCCCGCCCGGTCGCCGGTGACCTCGCCCTCGGTGGCGAGTACCTCGCGATCGTCTCGCCGATGGTGTGGACCGCAGCCGAGCGTGACGGCTTCGTCGGTGACACCCAGGCGATGCGCCGGCGGGTGCTCGACAACATCCCGCCCCGCGAGGCCGAGCGCCAGCTCAAGCTGGGCTCGGGAGGCCTGCGCGACGTGGAGTTCGCGGTGCAGCTGCTGCAGCTGGTGCACGGTCGCGCCGACGAGTCCATCCGGCCGCCCACCACGCTCAGCGCGCTGGCCGAGCTGACCCGCGGCGGGTACGTCGGCCGCGAGGACGGCGAGGCGCTGCACGAGGCGTACTGCTTCCTGCGCACGCTCGAGCACCGGATCCAGCTCTTCGGGCTGCGACGCACCCACGTGGTGCCCGAGGACGAGGCGTCGCTGCGCCGGCTCGGCCGCAGCATGGGGATGTTCAAGGACCCGGTCGGCACGCTCGAGAAGGTCTGGCAGCACCACCGTCGCGAGGTGCGCCGGCTGCACGAGAAGCTCTTCTACCGGCCGCTGCTGGCCGCGGTGGCCAAGATCCCCGGCACCGAGGCCCGGCTCTCCCTGGAGGCGGCGGGGGAGCGGCTGGCGGCCCTGGGCTACCTGGACCCGAAGGCCGCGCTGCGGCACCTCGAGGCACTCACCAGCGGGGTCTCGCGCAGCGCCAACATCCAGCGCACGCTGCTGCCCGCGATGCTCGAGTGGTTCGCCGACGCCCCCGACCCCGACGCCGGGCTGTTCGGGTTCCGCCGGATCAGCGAGTCGCTGGGGGACACGCCGTGGTACCTCAAGACCCTGCGCGACGAGGGGGAGGTCGCCGAGCGGCTGGCCCGGTTGCTGGCAACCTCCCGCTACGCCACCAGCCTGCTCGAGCGGGAGCCGCAGGGCGTGCGGATGCTCGGTGAGGACCTGGTGCCGCTGACCGCCGAGGCGCTGACCGAGGAGATGCTCGCGTCCGCCGGCCGGCAGGTCGACCCCGAGAAGGCGGTCCGGGCGATCCGCGCGATCCGGCGTCGCGAGCTCTTCCGGATCGCCAGCGGTGACCTGCTCGGGCTCATCGACGTGGCCGAGGTCGGGGCCGGCCTGTCGCGGCTGACCGACGCCACGCTGGAGGCGACGCTGGGGGTCGCCGGACGGTCGGTGCGGATGCAGCGCAGCTTCGAGGACGCGCCCACCCGGATGGCGCTGGTGGCCATGGGCCGCTACGGCGGCTTCGAGCTGTCCTACGGCAGCGACGCCGACGTCCTGTTCGTGCACGAGCCGGAGCCGGGCGCCGACCCGCAGGCCGCGTCGTCGTACGCCCAGGCCGTCGCCAACGAGCTGCGCCGCCTGCTCTCGCTGCCCGGGGCCGACCCCGCGCTGCAGGTGGACGCCGACCTGCGGCCGGAGGGCAAGCAGGGGGCGCTGGTGCGGACCTTGGACTCCTACGCGGCCTACTACGCCAAGTGGTCGAAGGTCTGGGAGGCCCAGGCGCTGCTGCGCGCGGACGCCGTCGTCGGCGACCTCGAGCTGCGGCGGCGGTTCGAGGAGCTGATCGACCCGCTGCGCTACCCGACCGAGGGGATCAGTGCGGACGACGTGCTGGAGGTACGCCGGATCAAGGCACGCGTCGACGAGGAGCGGCTGCCGCGCGGCGCGGACCCGCACACCCACCTCAAGCTGGGCCGGGGCGGGCTCGCCGACATCGAGTGGACGGTCCAGCTGCTGCAGATGCAGTACGCCGGACAGGTGCCGCGCCTGCGCACGTCCCGCACCCTCGAGGCGCTCGACGCCGCCCGGTCCGCGGGACTGGTCGAGGACGACGACGCGGTCGAGCTGGCGCACGCGTGGCGCACGGTGAGCCGGATCCGCAACGCGGTCACGCTGGTGCGGGGGAAGCCGGGGGACAACCTGCCCCGCGACCCGCGGGAGAAGGCTGCCGTCGCCACCATCCTCGGCTACCCGCCCGGCGCCTCGGACACGATGGTCAACGACTACCTGCGGATCACCCGGCACGCGCGTGCGGTCGTGGACAAGGTCTTCTGGGGATAGCCCCGGCCCACGTGGCGCGGTGCGGCAGGATCGGCGCATGTCCCACCACGCCTCCCGCGAGTCCGTCGAGCAGCTCCTCGACCGGATCGCCACCGTCGACGCCGACACCAACGCCGTGTGCACCCTCGCCCCGGACGCGCTCGCCGAGGCCTCACGACGCGACCGGGAGGCGGCGCACGGAGGCGTGCGCGGCCCGCTGCACGGGCGGGCGGTGCTGGTCAAGGACAACGTGGACACCCACGACCTGCCCACGACCGCGGGGTCGCTGGCGCTGGCCGACGCACCGCCCCCGCGTGAGGACGCGGCCCTCGTGCGCCGGCTGCGGGAGGCCGGGATGGTCGTGCTGGGCAAGACGAACCTGTCGGAGTGGGCCAACATCCGTGACGAGTCGTCGGCGTCGGGCTGGAGCGCGTACGGCGGCCTGACCCGCAACCCCTATGCCCTGAACCGGTCCGCGGGTGGTTCCAGCTCGGGCAGCGGCGCGGCGGTCGCGGCCGGGCTGGCGCCGTTCGCGGTCGGCACGGAGACCGACGGCTCGATCACCTGCCCGGCGGCGTTCAACGGCTGCGTCGGGATCAAGCCGACGGTGGGGCTGGTCCCCACGGCCGGCGTGGTGCCGATCTCGCGCTCCCAGGACGCGCCCGGACCGATGGCGCGGACCGTGCGTGACGCCGCCGCGCTGCTCTCGGTGCTGGCCGGCGACGGGGTGGACTACGCCGCCCACGCGGTCCCCGGCCGGCTGGCGGGGAAGCGGATCGGCGTGCCCCGGGCCACCTACTGGGGCTACTCGCCGCACGCGGACGCCGCCGCGGAGCGCGCCGTCGCCCTGCTGGCGGCCGAGGGGGCGACGATCGTCGACCACGCCGACCTGCCGGCGTACGAGCCCTCGCTGTGGGAGGACGAGCTCCTGGTGCTCCTGGCCGAGCTGAGGTCCGGCCTGGGGGACTACCTCGCCACCCGGCCCGGCGACGTGCCGCGGTCGCTCGAGGAGGTCGTGCAGTTCAACCGCGACCACGCCGACCGCGAGCTGGCGCACTTCGGGCAGGGGCTCTTCGAGAAGGCGCTGGCCGGGCCGGAGGACGGCTCGCCGGAGTACGCCGCGGCGCGTGCCCGCTGCGTCGCCGCGTCCCGGGAGGACGGCATCGACCGGGTGCTGCGTGAGCACCGGCTGGACGCGCTGGTCACGCCGTCGTACGCCCCGGCGAACCCCATCGACCTGGTGAACCCGGAGTCCTTCCCCGGCTCCTGCACCGCGCCGACGGCGCTGGCGGGCTACCCGCTGCTCACGGTGCCGACCGAGCTGGCGGCCGGTCTCCCGGTGGCGGTCTCCTTCTGGGGCGCCGCGGGCAGCGAGGCGACGCTCGTCGAGATCGCGCACGGCTACGAGCAGGCGCGGGACCGGTCGTCCGGTCCGCTGCCTGAGCCGACGTTCCCGACCTTCGTGTGAGCGGCCGGGCAGGACGTCATACGAACTGGGGGTCCTAGGCACCACTTCGCATGACGTCCCGCCTGCGGCCGACGTGTCAGTTCAGCTTCGAGAAGGCGTCGTAGACCATGTAGGCGGGCCAGAAGATCCCCTGGAAGATCGCGTAGGCGTACTCCCAGAACCGGTCCGCCTGCTGCCAGAAGTAGACCCAGGCGCCGAAGATGCCGAGCCCGTAGAGCGCCCCGCCACCCGCGGCCGCCCCGGTGTTGTTGCCCATGGTGTCCCCTCTCGACGAGCCTCGTGGCCATCGTCGGGCCCGGGTTGCGCCGCGCGTCAGGGTCGGATGGCAGGGGCCGGGGACCGACCCCGGTTGCGCGGACCTGACTAGATTCGGCACATGGCAGACCAAGCAACCATCGACCGCGGCGCCGAGCTGCTCCGCCTCCACCGTGATCCCAAGCTGCTGACCGTCGTCAACGTCTGGGACGTCGTCAGCGCCACCACCGTCGCCGCCGTCGAGGGCACGACCGCCCTCGCGACCGCGAGCCACTCGATCGCGGCGAGCTACGGCTACCCCGACGGCGAGAACATCCCGCTCGACCTGATGCTCGAGGCGGTCGGTCGCATCGTCACGGCGACCGACAAGCCCGTGACGGCCGACCTCGAGGGTGGGTACGGCGACCCCGCCGAGACGGTCCGCCGGGCGATCGGGCTCGGTGTCGTCGGCGCCAACATCGAGGACCAGATGCGTCCGCTCGCCGAGGCCGCTGCCAACGTCGAGAAGATCATGAAGGTCGCCGAGCTGGAGGGTGTCGACTTCGTCCTCAACGCCCGCACCGACGCCTTCCACCTCGGCCGCGACAAGGACCCGGCGGACAACCTGGCGACCGCGATCGAGCGGGGCAAGGCCTACCTCGACGCGGGTGCTCCGGTGGTCTTCGTGCCGGCCCGGCTGGACGAGGAGCAGGTGGCGACCCTGGTCGACGCCTTCGGGCCGCAGCGGCTCACCCTGATCGGCATCCCGGGGACCCCGCCGCTGGCGCGCCTCGAGGAGCTCGGCGTCGCGCGGGTCTCCTACGGCCCGATGGCGCAGAACGTCGCGCTCACCGCGCTCCAGGAGCTCGTGGAGGACGTGCACCGCGGTGGCGGGGTGCCGTCGACCATGCGCATCCTGAACTAGCCAGGGCGGGCCGCGGGCGCCGCCCCTGCGACAATGCACCGGTGACCCGGGACGTCAGCGGAGCGTTGCTGTGGGGGCGCGCCCTGCTCCTGGCCGCGGTCGTCCTCGTGACGGGCGTCGTCGGGCACACCTCCGCCGACGGCCTGCTGCCCGGCCCGGCCGGGCTGACGGTCCTGGCCGCGCTCGTCCTGGTGACCTGCGCGGCGCTGCTCGGACGGCCCGCCACCCGGCTGCGCCTGGTGGCGGTCACGGTCGGTGGCCAGACGCTCGTCCACCTCGCGCTCACGGTGACGGCGGGTCACGCCGGTGACCACACGACCGCTGTCGTCCGACGTGCCCCGTCGCCGCTGCCCGTGGTGGACGGCCGCCGGGTCGGCTCCCTGCTGGACCAGTACGACGCCGCCGCCGGCCCGGCGCTCGGCCCCGGCCCGGCGCTGCCGCTCGGGCACCTGGTGGCGGACCTGTCCGACCACGCGCCCATGATGGCCGCCCACCTGGTGGCCTCGGCGCTCGTCGGGCTGTGGCTCGCGGTGGGCGAGCAGGCGCTGTGGACGCTCGTCGCGTTGGCCGGCGCGCTCGCCTGCGCCCCGCTCCGTGTCCTCGTCGCCGTGGTTCCCGCCCCCGCGGCCCGGCGCCAGAACCCGGTCGTCGCCGCCTGGCCCGGCCCGACGGCCCCGACCCCCCTGCTCGCCCGCGCGGTGGTCCGCCGCGGACCGCCGTCCGCTCTCGCCGCCTGACGGCACTCGACCCACCGCAGCACCCCGCCGGTGGCGCGCCCGCGCGCCCGGCGGGTCGTGCGTGCGTCCCCTCCTGCCCCGCTGCGGGCACCAGATCGAGAGAGAGCGACCCATGACCGACCTGCGCGTGCGCCCGGAACCCGCCGTGCGCCCACCCCGATCCCGGCCCGGACTCTTCCGGGCCCTGTGGCGCTGGCACTTCTACGCCAGCTTCCTCGTCGTACCCGTCCTCCTGGTCCTGGCCTCGACGGGCCTGGTCTACCTGCTCAGGTTCCAGCTCGAGCCGCTCCTGCACGCCGACCTGATGAGGGTCGAGGCCCCCAGCGGCGACATCGTGCGCAAGTCCTACGCGGCGCAGGAGGAGGCGGTGGCGGCCGCGCATCCCGACGCCACCATCGTCTCGATGCGCGAGCCGGAGGGCCACGACGGCAGCACCGTCTTCTCGACGACCCTGGCCGACGGCAGCACCCGCGACGTCTTCGTCGACCCCTACGACGCCGAGGTGCTGGGCGCCCTCGATCCCGACACCACCCTGTCCGGGTACGCCGTGCGGCTGCACGCCGAGCTGATGGCCGGCCGCTGGGGCGACCACCTCCTCGAGCTCGGCGCCTGCTGGGCGATCGTGATGGCGCTGACCGGCTACTACCTGTTCGTCCGCGGCTGGCGGGCGCGGGTGCGCGGCCGACGTGCGCGGCGACCGGGCGCGCGGCTGCGCGTCGTGCACGCGTGGTCCGGGTCCGCCGTCGGCCTGGGCCTGCTCATGCTGCTGGTCTCCGGGCTCCCGTGGACCGGGGTGTGGGGCGAGCAGGCCCAGGAGCTCGCCACCGACCGTGGCTCGTCGCTGTGGAGCACCGACCCCGGGGCGGTCTCCGGCCCCGTCTCCACGCTGGACGAGTCGCTGCCGCACAGCCACCAGCACGAGGTCCCGTGGGCGATGGGCGACACCTCGGTGCCGAGCTCCTCGGGACACACCCACGGCACCGCCGCGGTCACCCTGGACAGGGCGGTGATGGTCGCGGACCACGAGGGGCTCCGGCACCCGATGACCGTGGCGCTCCCGGCCGGCGAGGCAGGTGTCTACTCGGTCATCGGCTACGCCTTCGACGCGCCGCAGGACGAGCGCACCGTCCACGTCGACCGGCACGACGGCTCGGTCGTCGCGGCGTACGGCTTCGAGGACTACCCGGCCCTGGCCAAGACGGTCTCCCTGGGCATCGGCCTGCACGAGGGCCGCAGCCTGGGCGGGTGGTCCTTCGCAGTGGCGGTGCTGACCTGCCTGCTGGTCATCGGCTCGTGCGTGACCGGGCCGCTGCTGTGGTGGCGGCGCCGGCCGCGTGGCCGGACCTCGCTGGGTGCACCCCGCGGTCGGCTGCCGCTGCGGACCTCGCCGCTCCTGCTGCTCGGGGTGGTCGCGCTGGGCGTGCTGCTGCCCCTGTTCGGGGTCTCCCTGCTGCTGGTGCTGGCGCTCGACCAGGTGGTGGTGCGGCGGGTGCCGCGCCTCGCGGGCTGGTTCGGCGCCGCCTGACCTCCGCGGACGTCACAGGCGGGGGAGCCGGACCACGAAGACGGCTCCCTCGCTGCCCTCCCCGGGAGTGGCGACGTCGACGTCGACGTCGACGTCGCCGCCGACCGACCGGGCGACGCGACGCGCGATGCCCAGGCCCAGACCGGTCCCGCCGCCCGGGCCGACGGCGCCGGGGGTGAACAGCCGGTCCCGCACGGCGGCGTCGACACCCGGCCCGTCGTCGCGGACCCGCAGGTCGACCGAGGACGCGGAGACCACCGCCTCCAGGCACACCCGGGTCCGGGCGTGCCGCGCGGCGTTCTCCACCACGGGCGAGACCGCGCGCACCACCAGGTCGCGGGGTGCGGCGATGCGTACGCCGCCGGCACCGTCGGCGGGCACCCGGTCGTCGAGCCGCAGGGGCTCGGGGACCAGGGGAGCCACGGCCTCCACCACCTCGGAGAGACGGCACGTCGCCGACCCCGCCGCGTCGCCGGCGGTGCGCGCCAGCTCCAGCAGGGTCGTGATCGTCTCGGCCATCACCCGGGAGGACGCCGCGATCTGCTCGAGGTCCAGTCGGGCCTCGTCGGTCAGGCCGTCGCGCATCAGCGCGAGGTCGGCGGAGCCCTGGATCGCGGCCAGCGGCGTGCGCAGCTCGTGCGCGAGCTCGGCGGTGAGCCGCTGCTCGGCGCGGATCGTCATGGCGACCCGTTCCAGCAGCCCGTCGAGGGTGGCGCCGAGTGCCGAGATCTCGTTGGTCGGTGGACCGAGCTCGAAGCGTCGGCCGAGGTCGTGCTCGCTCCAGTCGGTGGCCCGCTCGGCCATCTGGGCGACCGGGGCCAACGCCCGCGCGGTGACCCAGCGGGCCACGCCGCCGACCGCGAGGACCACGATGATCCCGACCGCCAGGCTGGTCAGCAGGATGTAGAGCTCGGCCTCCTCGTAGGCGTGCCGGGACTCGCTGACGACCACCACGCCGCTCGCACCCGAGCCGGTGGTGAACGGGCGGGCGTAGAGCCGGTAGTCCTCGCCGACGTCGAGGGTGCGGGGCGTGCCGGCCCGCGACAGCTCGGTCATCTGGGGTCGCAGCCGGGCCCAGGTGGAGCCGGCGACCGCGCGGCCGCGGTCGTCGTACACCTGGACGCCGGGCTCCACGACGCCGTCGGGCACGGTGAGCTGCGTGCCGGAGGCGGTGTCGACCACGGCCACCACCGAGGAGGCGCGGTCGTGCAGGACCTGGTCCAGGTTGCCCTCGATGATCCGGTGCAGGATCAGCTGCAGGCCCAGGGTCACCAGCACCATCCCCACGCCCGTGAGCAGCATGGTGGTCAGGACGAGCTGGGAGCGGAAGCTGGTCGCCAGCCAGCGCGGGGCCCTCACCGCAGCGTGAACCCGACGCCGCGCACGGTGCGCAGCGTCGCCGTGGTGTCGAGCTCGCGGAGCTTGGCCCGGATCCGCCGGACGTAGGAGTCGACGGTGTTCTCGCTGACGTGCGCCCCGTCCGGCCAGGCGGCGGCGACCACGGTCTGACGGCGGACGACCTCGCCCGGCCGCGACGTGATCGCGGCCAGCATCCGGAACTCCGTGGGGGTGAGCATCACCTCGGCGTCGCCGTGCCGCAACGAGTGGCGCGCCGGGTCCAGGACGAGGTCGCCGACGGGCTCCGCGGCCGGGCGGCCGCGCCGCGCCAGCGCCTCGACCCGGGCGATGAGCTCCTTCACGTCGAAGGGCTTGGGCAGGTAGTCGTCGGCGCCGGCACTGAAGCCGGAGAGCCGGTCGTGGACGGCGCCGAGCGCCGTCAGGAACAGCACCGGGCAGGACTGGCCCGCCGACCGGAGCGCCTGGCACACGTCGCGGCCGTCCGCGTCGGGGAGCCCGATGTCCAGCACGATCGCGTCGAGCTGCGCCTCCGCGCCGAACCGCTGGAGCGCCTCCGAGCCGTTGTGGGCGGTGAGCACCGAGTGGCCGCTCAGCTCGAGGGCCTGTGCGACGACGCGCCGGATGGCGGGGTCGTCCTCGCAGATCCCTACGGTGACCACGGTCCTCCTCGTCGTACGGCGCGCAGCGGCCGCGGGTCAGTCGCCGTCGCCGTCACCGGCGCTGGAGGAGGACGACACCTGGTCGCCCCAGGCGGCGCGCGCGCCCGAGTCGCCGACCCGGTAGACCTGCACGCTGGTCGCCAGGGCGGCGACCACGGCGAGGGCGGCCACGACCTTGACGGCGGTGGGGGAGACCGCCGTCGACTCCGTCGGGGAGCCGGTCGCCCGCTGACGGCGGTCGAACCACACGAGCGCCAGCGCCAGCACCAGCAGCGGGATCTCGAACCAGATCAGCTGGTCGCCGAGCTCGGCGTGCTCGCCGGGGTTGCCCACCCGGCTCTCGAGCGCCTCGCCGCTGGACGTCGCGACCGGCGTCAGGATCGTGGAGAGCGCCGCAGCCGCCACGACGAGCGGACCGTAGCGGTGCCGCCAGCCGGGCCGGACCGCGATCGCGATGGTGCCGAGCGCCGCGATCGGCAGCAGCACGACCACCGCGTGCACGACGAGGGGGTGGATGGGCAGGCCGTTGATCAGGTCGAACACGGGATCTCCTCACAGTGGGCCGAACCAGGCCGGGCCCACATGGTTCCCGACGCTACCTGCAAGCAACCTGACTGCGCGGTGAGGCGCGCAAATCGCCTTGCCGGGCGGGTCGAGGCACGGAAGGGTGACGCCGTGACCGACCTCGAGGACCGTGTCCGTGACGCCGCCCGTGCCTGCACCGACGCGGCGGTCTGGCACCGCCGCCGGGCCCCCGGCGAGGTGTTCGCCGCCCTGGCCGCCGGCTGCGAGGAGCTCGGCGTCGAGCAGTGGGACAGGTACGGCGGCGGTGGTGCGGTCGAGATGCTCGAGACGGAGATCGCCGAGACGCTCGGCCAGCCGGCCGCCGTGTTCTTCGTCAGCGGGACCATGGCCCAGCAGGCCGTGCTGCGGGTCTGGTGCGACCGCAGCGGGTCGCGGAGGGTGGCCGTCCCGGACCTCTCGCACCTGCTGAAGCACGAGGCCGACGGGCCGCGGCTGCTCCACGACCTGCGCTTCGAGCACCTCACCGAGGGTCCGCAGACGGCGACCGCCGACGACCTCCGCGCCCTGCCCGGCGTCCTGGGGGCCGCGTTGGTCGAGCTGCCGCTGAGGGACGCCGGCTGCCGGTTGCCCGCCTGGGACGACCTCGTCGCCCTGTCGGACGCGGCGCGGGAGCGCGGCGTACCGCTGCACGCCGACGGCGCCCGGCTGTGGGAGTCGCAGCCGTTCTACGACCGGCCGCTGCCCGAGATCGCGGGGCTCTTCGACAGCGTCTACGTCTCGTTCTACAAGGGTCTCGGGGCGCCGGCCGGCGCCGCGGTGGTGGGGGAGCAGGACGTCTTGGACGAGCTGCGCACGTGGCGGCAGCGGATGGGCGGGCCGGCTGCACCAGCTGACGCCGTACGCCGTGCCCGCGCTGCTCGGCCTGCGCGACCGGCTGCCGCGGATGGGGGAGTACGCCGCGTGGGCGCGGGCGCTCGCCGGCGAGCTGGTCGACGTGGGCCTGAGGGTCAACCCGGACCCGCCGCACACCAACACCTTCGAGGTCTTCGCGGACTCCCCGCTGGAGGAGGTGCACGAGCGGCTGGCCGTCTTCATGGAGCGCGAGCAGGTCCAGCCGTGCGGGCTGTGGACGGCCACCGGGGTGCCGGGCACGTCGAGGACCGAGATGGCCTGCTACGACGCGGCCCTGGACCACGACCCGGCGCAGGTGGCCGCGTGGTTCGCGGAGATCGCCGGTCGCTGACCTCGCGCAGGGCCAGCCTTGCGGAATCCTTGAGGGAACTTCCGCCGGAGCCTTGAGTTGGCTTCGAGACGCTGGACCGACCAGGGGAGACCACCAGCGCAGGAGTGTGCATGATCGACGTCGCGACCTTCGACGAGACGGCGTTGCGCCGCATTTCGCTCGAGGTCGACGACCGGGCCTTCGCCTGGATGTTCGCCAGCCGCTACCGGCAGATGCTCATCGGCCGGGTCGCGCGGATCACCACCGCGCTGCAGCAGGTCGACGTCGAGGCAGCGCTCGACGCGGTGCTGAGCCTCAAGGTCGCGTCGGTGACGGTCGGCACCTGCGAGCTCGCCGACCTCGCCCACCAGGTCGAGGACGACGTACGCCGTCAGGACGTCACGGCCGCGCGACTCTCCGCGTCGCGCCTGTGGCCGGCCGCAGTGCGCGCGGACAGAGCGCTGGGCGCCTACCTGGCCGGCTGAGCCGCCCCGTCGTCCCCGCGCGGGCATCCCCTGTCACTGCCCGCGCGGGGCCTCCCGATCCCCATCCCGGACCGCGTCCGGGGTGGGGATCTGTCGTTTGCCGATCCCGTGCGCGGGGCTCAAGAAAGCCCTCAGGGACGGGGATCGAGGGTTGCGTGACTCTTGCGCAAAGGGCGGGGGATCGTCGGGTGGTGCCTTGAGGTGGCGACGCCAGAGTTCTGGTCATCACCCGAGCCCGACCAGCTTCTGAGGAAGTGCTGGTCCTCATCGAAGGAATCAGTGCCATGCGTACTTCGTCTCACAAGACCGCCGTCAAGATCCTCGCCTCCGTCGTGCTGGTCGGTGGCGCCGCCTCGGTGGCGGGGCTGGGGACCTTCGGTTCGTTCTCCGACACCACGGCTGCCGATCAGTCGGTGGCCACCGGCAAGGTCGACCTGGGCCTGACCCAGCACGCGTCGGCCGGCACCACGGTGGCGGCGGTGGACCTGGTGCCCGGTGACACGGTGCAGCGGTCGGTGACCCTGACCCGCAGCAGCGACACCGAGAAGTTCGGGTCGGTGCTGCTGACCACGACGGCGGGCACGCAGAACGTGCTGGCCACCGACGCCACGAACGGGCTGCAGCTCAGGGTCGACCAGTGCTCGGTGGCGTGGGTCAAGAACGCGGACGGGTCGCTGACCTGCGGGGGCACCACGACGGGGATCGTGGCGAGTCGCGCGGTGGTGGGCAGTGCCCTCGACCTGGGCGCGGCGACCACCACCATGAACTCGTCGGCCGCTGCGTCGAACCTGCGGCTGACGCTGACGCTGCCGACCAGTGCCGGGAACACCTTCCAGGGCCTGGCGAACACGATCACGTTCACGTTCGACGCCACCCAGCGGACTGCCGAGTACCGCTGACCCAGACCCCCGTGTGGCCGTCCGACCCCCGTGGCGGCCACACGGGCCCCTTCCCGCCCGGACCGACGCAGGAGCCGACGATGAGCCTCGCCGCACCCAGCCCGCGCACCCTCCACCGGGGTGCGAGCGCGGCGGCCGGCCTACGGCGCGTGGCCCGCCTCGTCCGGGTCGTGCTCGTCAACGGTCTGCTGGTCGGCTGCCTCCTCGTGTTCCTGCTGCTGGCCGTGGGGCCGCACGTGCTCGGCTACCGCACCGCGACGATGCTGACCGGCAGCATGGAGCCGGGCATCATGCCCGGCGACGTGGTCGTCACTGTGCCCAGGCCGGCCGCCGACCTGCGGGTCGGCGACGTGATCAGCTACCACATCCCGATCGAGGACCACCGGGTCGAGACCCACCGGGTGACCAAGGTCGTCCGCGGCGAGGACGGCAGCATCACGTTCCGCACCAAGGGCGACAACAACCCCGGGGTCGACCCGTGGACCGCGACCCTGCAAGGGGACACCGTCTGGGAGAAGAAGGCGGTCATCCCGAAGCTGGGGTCCGCCATCCGGGTGCTGCGCGACCCGGTGGTCCGGCACTGGGTCTTCTGGGTCTCCGTGGCGGGGCTCCTGCTGCTCGGCCTGTCGCTGATCTGGGGCGGGTCGGACGACGACCAGGACGATGACGAGGACGAGGACGCTTCAGACGGCGCCTCGGGAGACGGTCAGTTCGCGACCTCCATGCGGTAGCCGACGCCCCGCACGGTGCGGATCAGCCGCGGCGAGCCGGCCTTCTCGCCGAGCTTGCGGCGCAGGTTGCCGATGTGGACCTCGACCAGGTGGGTGTCGGTCGCCCACTCGGTGTCCCACACCGAGCGGAGCAGCGCCTCCCGCGTCCACACCCGGGCCGGCGTCCGCATGAGCTCGGTCAGCAGGTCGAACTCGGTGCGGGTCAGCGTCAGCTCGGTGTCGTCGTGGAACGCGCGTCGGCCGTCGACGTCGACGGTCAGCACGCCGTGCTTGAGGATCTCGTGCTCGGCGCCGGTGCGGCCGTTGCTGTCCTTCGCCGGGGTCGTCGGCTGCCCCCGGCGGGGACGGCGGAACATCGCGTTGACCCGGGCGTTGAGCTCGCGCGGGCTGAACGGCTTGGACAGGAAGTCGTCGGCGCCGGTCTCGAGGCCGATCAGCCGCTCGACCTCGTCGTCGCGCGCGGTGATCATCACGACGTACGCGTCGCTGATCTCGCGGATGCGACGGCAGGCCTCGATCCCGTCGATGCCGGGGAGGCCGAGGTCGAGGGTGACCAGGTCCGGGTCGTGCTCACGCACCGCCTCGACCCCGGCGAGACCGGAGTCGACGGCCATGACCTCGAAGCCCTGCGTGCTCAGGGTGAACTCGATCAGGGAACGGATGTCCGCATCGTCCTCGACGACGAGCGCGGTGCGGACTTCTCCCGAGGTCGTGGACATGTGCCGATGATGCCAGAACTTGCCGCGTTCTTGAGGCTGTCCGCGCACCTGCTTGAAGTCGGGTCGCGAGACTCGTTCCGCCCAGACCCGCAACCACGAGAGCGAATCGATGCCCAATCTCGACCGCGGCCGGCAGGTCGTGTCCGCCGTTGCGGTCGTGGCTGCGCTCGTCCTGGCGCCGGGAGCGGCCATCGCCAAGTTCACCGGGACCCGGGCTCCGGCGCTCAGCGTGGCGACGGACCAGATGGAGACGCCGGCGGGCGTGACGGGCACGTTCGCCTGCAGCAGCCCGGCCTCGAACGAAGCGGTGTCGATCAGCGTCACCGGCTTCACCGACGCGGGGCCGGCCGGGTCGTCGTACACCTACCGGCTCAGCGCCACCGGCGCGACGACGGTGACGATCTCGACCACCTCGCACGCGCAGACCATCAGCAACAGCCGGGCGGACGACAACAAGGCGACGACCTGGACGCTCTCGATCCAGTCCGTGCACGGGAACTGGACGGGCACCCCGTTCACGAAGTCGATCGTGTGCAACCGCAAGTCGAGCACCACCGGCTCCCTGTGAGGCCCTGGCCCCTGGCGCGTGGCTGGTTCAGCGCGGCTTCAGCGGCCGCGTCGCATGCTGGCCCCACCCCAGGAGAAGGAGCACCGCCATGGTGAGGAACCAGCAGAAGAGGACCGCCATCGGCGTGGCGGCGGCCGCGCTCGTCGCCGGAGCACTGGTCACGGCGGTCCACGCCCCGGAGGGATCAGCGGCCCCCGCGGCCCGACCCGCCGGTGGTCTGGACAGCAGCCGGTTCGTCCGGCCGGCCGACAACCCTTGGTTCCCGCTCGTGCCCGGGACCGTGGTCCGCTACCGCGGCACCGACGAGGGAGAGCGCCTGCACGAGCACGTCCGGGTCACCCACCGCACCAAGGTGATCGAGGGCGTGCGGACCCGGGTGCTGGTCGACGTGCTGCGGCGCGCCGACGGGAGCCTCGCCGAGAAGACCCACGACTGGTACGCCGCGGACCGCGACGGCAACGTCTGGTACTTCGGCGAGCGGACCGCGACGTACGACGAGCAGGGCCACCTCGAGAGCCGCGAGGGGTCGTGGGAGGCCGGTGTCGACGGCGCGAGGGCAGGGCTGATCATGCGGGCCGACCCGCACCCGACCGACGCCTACCGCCAGGAGCTGTACCGCGGGCATGCCGAGGACCAGGCCTGGATCGTGCAGCGGAACGTCTCCGCGCGCACTCCGCTGCGGCACTTCCGCCACGCGCTCCGCTCGATGGAGTGGTCGCGGCTCGAGCCGCACGTCATGTCGCAGAAGCTCTACGCCCGCGGCATCGGGATCGTCGCCGAGAAGGACCTCTCCGGAGGCCACGAGACCTTCCACGTGGTGTCCGTCCAGCGACCCTGACCGGTCGGACCGCGGCCCAGGGGCCATCGGCCCTGTCGGCTGCCACCCCCGGGACGCGACCCTCGGCAGGTGGCCAGGGTCGGTCTCGTCCTGGGTGCCGGCGGGGTCGTGGGCCAGGCCTACCACGCCGGCGTGCTCGCCGCGCTCGAGCACGACTGCGGCTGGGACCCGCGCACCGCCGAGGTGGTCGTGGGGACCTCGGCCGGGTCGATCACGGGGACCCTGCTCCGGGTCGGTGTCCCCGCCGCCGAGCTGGCCGCTTGGGTCGTGCAGGCGCCGCTCGAGGCCGAGGGCGCCGTCCTGCACGAGATGCTCGGCACCGAGATCCCGGTGTTCGAGCCGTTCCGGGTCCTCCCGCTGCTGCGCCGGCTCCCGGAGCTGCCCGGCAAGGACATGGTGCAGCGGGCGCTCGTCCGGCCCTGGTCCTTCCGGCCGATGGCCGCGGCCCTGGCGCTGCTGGCCCCCGGGCAGCACGACATCGCCGAGCAGCTGGCGATGCTGCGCGAGGTCGAGGGACAGTCGTGGCCGGAGCAGGACCTGTGGATCTGCGCGGTGCGGCGCCGCGACGGGCGGCGGGTGGTCTTCGGGCGGGTCGGGAGCCCGAAGGCGCCGCTCCACCTGGCGATCGCCGCGTCGTGCGCCGTCCCCGGCTACTTCGCCCCGGTGCGGATCCGTGAGCACCACTACGTCGACGGGGGAGCGCACTCGCCGACCAACGCCGCGATCCTGCGCGAGCGGGCGCTCGACCTGGTGATCATCGTCTCGCCGATGTCGGGGCCGAGCGGACTCCCCCTGGACCTCTACGAGCTCTCCCGGCGTCACGCCGCCCGGCTGGTGCGCCGCGAGACCAGGGCGCTGCGCGAGAGCGGGACGGCGGTCGTCGTCTTCCGGCCCGGTCGCGCCGAGCTGACGGCGATGGGCAACGACTTCATGGCGCGCGACCGCGTCGACCTGATCGTCCAGGAGTCCTTCCTCGGAGCCGGCGCGTACGCCGCCCGCGCGGACGTCCGCGAGGTCCTGACGGCGTCCGGGCTGCGTCGTCGCCGCTAGGACGCGTCGGGGGACCGGAGCGACCGGGGCGGAAGCACCAGGAGGTGCTGGGGTCGTTGAACGGCGGGGGAGGCGTGCTCGTGTCCTGGAGTGCGGGGGTCTTGCAGAGGAGGAGATCATGCGTACACGTTCGCGGTCCGCGAGGCCGGCCCTGCTCGTCGGCGCGGGGCTGCTCCTGCTCGCGGCCTGTGGCTCGGGCGGTGGTGGCGGCAGCTCGTCGCCCTCGACCGGGTCGAGCCCGAGCGGGGGCACCGGGTCGGTCGCTGTCGGGAGCACCAGTGCCGGCACGGTCCTGGTCGACCCCGCCGGGATGACGCTCTACGCCTTCGCCAACGACTCCAAGGGACACTCGACCTGCAGCGGCTCGTGCGCGACGTACTGGCCGCCGGTCCCGGGGGCCGACGCCCCGAACGGCGCGACCTCGTCGGTCATGGCGAAGTTCGGCACGATCAAGCGGTCGGACGGGTCGAGCCAGCTGACGGTCAACGGCTTCCCGATGTACACCTACGCCGGGGACAGCGCTCCGGGCCAGGCCAACGGCCAGGGCAAGGACCTGTCGGGCGGCCTGTGGTGGGTCGTGGCGCCCGACGGCTCCTGGGTCGAAGGGTCCGGGGCCCCCTCGGGCGCCGGCGGCGGCTACTGAGCGACCGCGGCGCAGGGAGGAGCTGGCGTCGACCCCGCCGGTCAGACGGAGGCGAGGAACGCGCGCACCCGCTCCATGAGGAGCGCGGAGGCCTCGGGGTCGTACGCGTCGAGGGAGGAGTCGGTGAAGAGGTGCTGGTCGCCGGGGTAGACGAACAGCTCGGCGGCCGCCGTGGAGTCCGCGAGCTCGCGAGCGGCCGGCAGGTCCTCGTCGAAGAACTCGTCGCCCTCCTTGCCGTGGATCTGCACCGGCACCCCCTCCGGCCACGCCCCGCCGAACTCCGCGACCGGGATGCAGGACTCCATGAGCAGGGCGCCGCGGGCACCCGGCCGGGTCTGTGCGAGCCGCTGGGCGATCGTCACCCCGAAGGAGAACCCGGCGTACACGAGGTCGGTGCCGAGCTCGTCGGCCGCGGCGGCGCCGCGCTCCCGGATCGAGTCGAACCCGGTGTCGCGTGCGAAGCCGAAACCCTCCTCGATGCTGCCGAAGGTGCGGCCGTCGAACAGGTCGGGGGTGTGCACGGTGTGCCCGTCCTGCCGCAGGGCGTCGGCGAAGGCCCGCACCCCGTCGGTCAGGCCCTGGATGTGGTGGTACAGCAGCACCTCGGCCATGTCAGCGATCTCCCTCGTCAATTGATCGAATAGTTTGGAACATTCGGGGATGTTAGTCTGTTGTGTCATGGCGGACAACCCCCCGGGCTACGAGCTGGCCGATCGGATGGCGCTCACCAGCCCGGCCCAGGTGAAGGCGATCGGCCATCCGCTGCGCACCACGATCCTGCAGCTGCTGCATGAGCGAGCCGCGACGGTCACCGAGCTCGCGGCGGCGGTCGAGCGTCCCAAGAGCACCGTCGCGCACCACGTCGACGTGCTCACCCGCAACGGCCTGCTCCGGGTGGTGGGCACGCGGCAGGTGCGGGCGATCGAGGAGCGCTTCTACGGCCGCACCGCGCGCATGTTCTACGTGGCAGCGGAGCCGTCACCTGCCGGTGAGGGGATGCCGGGCGACTTCAACGACTTCGAGGTGGCCGCCCGCGAGTCCGCGACGGCGTACGAGCGGGGAAAGCTCTGGGGCTTCATCCGGCATGCGCGCATCTCGGAGGACCAGGCCTCCCGGTTCTGGGACCGGATGGCCGAGCTGGTCGACGAGTTCGACCGGATGCCGAGGTCCGGCAGCACGACCTACGGATTCGCGATCGGCATCTACCCCACGGACCACCCGACGCTGCCGACGGCGGAGTGACGCAGGGCGGTCTGGCCTGACCGCGCCGGTGGCCACCCTGGGTACGACGCGACGGCCGCGTTCGCGGCGCCCGTGGTCAGAGCTTGAGCTGGTCGAGGCGGTAGCCGTGCTCCCACTCGAGCTCGTGGGCTTCGGCGCGTTCCTGGTCGTGGTGGTTGCGGAGCTCGCGGAGGGTGCTGAGGAGTTCAGTCGCGGTGAACTGGATCGGGTCGTCGTCGCTCGGGTCGGGCAGGTCGGGCCACTCGGGGTTGACGGGTTTGGCCGGTGGGGCGATCTGGTGGGTGAACCCGGCGGCGGTGCGCAGCCGGTAGGAGCCGGTCGTGTGTTGCTCGATGGTGAAGCCGGGGGCGTGCTTGGCGGTGTGCCCGCGTTTGCAGGCCGGCCACAGGTTGCCGGGGGTGGTGGCGCCGCGCGGGTACGGCGTGCGGTGGTCGATCTCGACCTGGGCCGCGGACCGGTCGCAGGCGGGTTCGTAGCAGGTGGTCCACTCGCGACCACGTGCCGCCAGATCGGCCCGGTCGGCTTGTAGGAGGTGGTGGACAGCTCGACCATGCGCCCGGCGGGGTCGGTGAGCATCCGGTGCCAGGTGGCGTCGGGGTCGGCGGCGATGGCCCGGGCCAGCCCGGCCGGGACCACGGTGCCGCCGGCCAGGACACCGGGGTCGTCGCTCAGGCCCATCACGGTCTGGATGGGCACGGTCAGGTTGACCACCGGTCGGGCGTACGCCGGGGCCGGCACCCCCTGGCTGCGGCCGCTGAGGAGGTCGAGGGCGAGGTCGGACTTCAGCTGGGCGAGGGTCCGCTCGTCCCCGGCCCGGCGGAGCCGGCGGGCGGCGTGGGTGAGGCGGTGGTCGGCCAGCAGGACCTGGGCCACCGTTGCGGTGATGCCCAGGTGGGCCATCCCGTCGCCGGTGTCGGTGGCCCGGACGGTGCGGTCGGCCTTCGCCCGGCGGTGGCGTTCCTCGGCGTCGGCGGAGCGGAGCCGGTTGATCTCGTAGGTCAGCTTGTTGCGCAGCTGCTTGGGGGTGCACGCCACCACCGCCGGCACCCCGGCCAGGCCGTGGGCGTCGCTGAGGTGCTTGTGCAGGAACCCGGTCAGCCGGGGGCGCGAGGATCCGCAGCTGGAGCGGGTCGGTGACCGCGTGCCGGACCGCGTCGGCCAACACGGTGGCGCGGTAGCCGTCGAGCTGCCCCGCCGCGCAGAGCGCCCACACCTCGGCGAAGTACTGGTGCAGGAACAGGGCGACGTTCAGCTCGTGCCGGACCCGGGGCTCGCTGAGCCCCCACAGCGCGGAGACCTCGGTGACCGTCTCCGCCCGCGGGGTCAGGGTGAAGCGCGGCGACAGCGCCGTCCGGGCCTGGTAGTCGGCCTCCCGGCGGGAGTGGAACTCCACCAGCCGCCCCCACCGCGCCGCGTTCGCCCGCGCCTCGGCCACCCCGTCGGCCACCCCACCGGCCAGCAGGTCGTGGTCGCTCAGCTCTGCCAGATCGTGCGCAGGGCCCATCGCTGCATCCGACCACGTCAGCACTCAGGTGCTGAACGACCGGTCGGCGAAGGCTCAGTGCAGGAGTGCGCGCGCTACTCGCAAGGGGCAGGCTCCCGGATCCCATTCCGTCGCGTCGACCGCCGCCTGTTGACATCGCATTCCTGCATGTTGAGGTCTCGGCCACGGTGAACGCCGAGATCTGTAGAACCTGAGCGGCTCTCCCGGTGTGATCACGGTCGCGGACATGAGGCAGCGAACGACGGGCGATGACAAGCGCATGAAGCTGCGATACGCCGGCACGTGTCGAGTGTGGCGTTGACCTTCCCGCGCGCACTGAGGCGGTCTACGAACAGACATCGAGGTCTGTCCGTTGTCTGACGCATGATCTGGAAGTGCCGGCTCGATCCACGCCGGAACCTTCGTCTGAGAAACGCCAGTGACTGTCTCGCACCCCACACGGGAGTTTCCTGTCGTTGATCCGGGGACACCTGGCGGCTCGGCACGTCGCGAGTTCGAGAGGCGTCAACGTGCACGGCAGGACCGGGTAGGGGCTGAGCACCCGAAGCTCGTGGGCTCATCCTCGCTCTCAGGGGTGTGTCCCCATTGCCGTCCAGGGCAGCTGCCGTCCAAGGCAGCGGGGCGGTTTACCGGACCTGCCGATGAGCGGACGTACGGAACCGTGTCACTCCGACGAGCGTGAGGTGATTCGGGAGCCCGCAGGCAGTTCCTTGGGGAGTGATCCCTCATGCCATCAGCGGTCATATCCGGAGGGCAGGTGAGAGCCTTGGGGGCATGGACGTGTCCTGGTCAACCAACGTCACAGCGTTCACCGTGACCAGGAGTGGTCCACTTTGGCTGATGGTCTTGCATGATCGACTTGGCGTGACTCGCTGGGAGTTGCCTGGCGGCCACGTCGAGCCGGGAGAGACGTTGGAGGAAGCCGCGTACCGGGAGACCCTCGAAGAGACGGGTGTCGAGGTCCTCGTGGGACGTCTGCTGGCGACATGCGTCCATGAATGGTCAGAGCGGCGACTGCGAAACCTGGTCACGTTTTTCGAGGCCGAGTCCCTGAGTGACGCGGATCCGAGAACCGCGCCTGACGAACCAGACCTGGTCACGGCATCGTGGCAGGACCCGCTGGCCTTGGACCGCCGGGCCGTCAGCGCGTTCGGACACCCCCTGCTTGAACAGCAAGCGAACAACTGGAAAGCCGCTCCCATGCACTTCCAGATGACGCATCGCAGGGGAGGTGACGGCGCGTGGGAACCAACCCTCGTCAGTGGCGGCTCAGCGCGGCAATGACGGACGCGGTCTCATGCCGCGCGTCGCAAGTTGCCAGCGGGCTCACGGGGCTACCAGGACGAAGAAGAGGAAGCAGACGAAGGCGGTGCGGTCGCCAAGATCAGGCGGCAGGAGGTCTTTGGGTGTCTCGGGAGACCACGGGGGCTCGCTCACGACCTCGATCCGGAAGCCTGCTGCAGTGAATGCATCAGTCATCGCGTGCAGTGGACGGTGCCAGTAGGTCAGGACTGCGCTCTGGCCGTCGAAGTCGAACTCTTCGGAGTACTGCGTCGTCGCGAAGTAGTCGCGGTCCTGGTAGTTGAACATGTAGGCCGCCGGGTGAGGTACCGAGATCACCAGTCGCCCTCCTGGTCGCAGGATCCGGCGCAGCTCCGTCAGCGGAGCGTCCCAGTCCTCCAGGTAGTGCAGGGCAAGTGAGGAGACGATGACGTCGAAGGTCTGGTCGTCGTACGGCAGCGGCTTTCCAAGGTCTGCGACCAACAACTCGGTCTCCTCGCCGAGGCGTTCCCGAGCCAAATCGACCATCGCGGGGCTGACGTCGAAACCACGCACGATGGCGCCCCGATCCCTCAGGTCGACGCACAAGGGGCCCGATCCACATCCGGCGTCAAGAACCTCGCTGCCGGTCACGTCGCCGGCGAGGTCGACCATCGCCGGTCGGCAGTACCAAGCGTTCAGAAGGCTTGTCTCGTTTGCCGCAGAGTAGGCCCTGGCGAAGGCGTCGTAGTCGGTCACGTCAGTCACTTCCGGTGGGCGGGCACGGGCGTTGAGGATGACAGGCGTCGGGCGGCCTCTGACGCCCGGACATGCCGCGATCCGCTCGGTCCAGGCGTGAACTATCGGTGGCGTCGACGGCAGCGGGCGGCAGCATGGGGCAAGATTCGCGAGTGGCCCAGCTGATCGAACCGCCTAACTCGGTGCTCCTTGTCGTGGCCCGGGAGCATTTCACGCTTCCCTCAAGCTTCAACGGTATGGCCTGTGCCTCAACGACGGACTGCGTCGCGATCGGCGTGGCGAACGTCGACGATGCCCCGACACTCGCCGGCTTCGCTCTTGAGGCCGCACGCGACGATCTACATCAGCTTGGTCAGTTCACCCTCGAGACCGAGGGAACGCTATCGATCCGCGACGTCTACAACCGCGAGTACGGAGCAGCCGGCGTCGAACCAGGCAATGTGCTCCTGACGGTCTGGGGGAACGACGAGCAGGAACCTTCCGAGCTCATCCTCGAGGTTCAGGCCCTCTGAGTCGTGCCGCGCGGCGGCCACCGCACGTCAGCGTGCGCCCGCAGCCATCCGGAGCCGCTGACCGGTCGTGCCGATGAGCGGTAGGTAGTTCAGAGTGACGCCATGACCGAGGACCCTGTCGCTGCACTCGTCGCAGGTGCGCTCCGGCCAGATCCTCGCCTATGTCGAACAGCGCGACGACATGTGCACGGTGGATGACGACGTACGTGCGCTGGAGGATGTTGCGGCCACGCTCTCCCAGGTGTCGCCACGGAATGCGGATCGGCTCAAGACGCTGCTGGGGCCATAACGGTCCCTCGCGGCTGGCCTCTGACTGGCATGCGTCTGCGGAGTCTGATGCCAGTGTCCGTCGCTCCGACGGGGACACTGCCGTCCAGCCAAGACACTCCGGATTCCGGCGGGGACACTCCGCACCAACCCACGTTCCGGGAAGGACACTGTGCGCCCGCCCGTCAGTTCACGGAGCCAGCGGTGAGCCTCCTCAGCGCCGGGGAGTGCGGCTGTACAGCCAACGCTCGCAGGGTCAGGGTGAGGTAGGCGGGTATCCGGCGACGAGGAGCCATGCCGGGCCACAGATGCCTGCGGCGGCGAGAACGAAGACAGGCGGCGACCACGCTCTCAACCGCGATGACCACTCCAACGCGTGGACGGTGCTTCCGGAGATCCACCAGAACGCGAACGGGGAGATAACCTGCAGCGCCCCCACCGCTGCTCCCCACAGCAGAGGTAGCCGCATGCGCCGTGTGCGGGCCCGTACACCACTGTCGGTGGGGCCGGGTCCCTGGTCGGGGTCACTGCCAGCGACTGCCGGGAGACCGCTGCATCCCGTTGAGGACGTGAGCCCCTACGCGTCCAGCGGTCATCCGCGGAACGGTGCGAGTCGAATGGTCAGGTCGGTCGCCGCATAGCGGCGCAGGTACGCGGCTCGCCCTCGGGGTACCTGCCGCGCCTCGGCTCGCCACAGCCGGGTGAACTCCTGCTTGAACCCGAGTCTCGGGTGCTGATGGACGACCTGTCGGCGGACGGCGTCGGGGATGTCTCCGGCGCGGAGCCCGAACACGTCGACGGCGGCGCCCGCAGAGAGCAGGTAGGCGTCGGGGCCTGCCTCCGGCGCGACTCCCGGAGTGTGGTGCAGGGCGATGGCGTTGGTCATGACCTCTCGCTGGGCTGCCGACATTCCGTGACGGTCGGCGAACAGCCTCAGGAGGGCGGCGCTCTGGACGGTGAAGTCGACGTTGGGGATGCCAGTGGGCAGACCCGTGTCATGGAACATCGAGGCGACGTAGAGGAGCTCGCGGTCGAAGTCGACCCCATCGACGCCGGCGAGCGCTGCGCCCCAGGCGTAGGCGCGGTGGGAGTGCTGCAGCACCGCCGGACTGAGGAGGTCGTCGGCGGCGGCCGCCGCGTCGCGCGCCGTCGTCGAGTCGGGGGCTGCGAGGGCGGCCGGATCGAGATGGGCATGACGGCCCCGGTGACGGCGGGCAGCGAGGGCGAGGTGCCCCAGCAAGATGTCGCGATGCCCGCGGGACAACGGCCGAGCCAGAGCGAATCGTTCGCGGCGGGTCAGGACGCCCCCTGTGCGTTCGGTCCACCCGATGGTGCCGAGAGCGGGGGTCAGTTCATGCGTAGCGCTCATGCGCGCACTCGACGGAGACGACGGATCTTCGCCCCGGCCGAAGGGCCGGGTGGCCTTTCCTGTCGCGGAATGCGGGGGGATCATGTGCTTCTCCTGAGTGTGCGGGTGGTGAGGTTGCAGGCCCTGCGGGCGCAGCGTCGACCTGTCGGCCGAAGGTGGGTTGGTGGTGGTGCTCAAGGCGGCTGTCCCGTGTGGGTCTCTCTCGTGCGGGGTCTGGGTTGCCTCCCACTCGGTCGGCCGAACGGGTTCTTGGGTCCTCCCGTGCCGGAGCCACGCTCTCTTGCTGTCAGCGCTGGCTGGTGTGCTCGGCGATGGCCTCGATCAGGGCAGGCCACAGCGCCGGCGGGCGGTCGTGTCCCATGTCCTCGAGCAGCATCAGTCGGGCGCCGGGGACGAGCTCAGCGGTGCGGCGGCCGCCGCTGGGGTCGATGAGGGTGTCATCGAGACCGTGGATGACGAGCGTGGGCACCTCGAGCTTCGAGAGCGCCTCGCCGCGGGAGCCGTCGAGGATCATCGCGGCAAGCTGCCGGGGAACACCGGCGGGGTAGTAGGCGCGGACGTAGCTGGCAGCTGCCAGGGCCTGCAGCTGGCTCGCGTCGCCGTACCGCCGGGACGCCCAGACGAGCTCGCGCTCGGCGGCGGCGGCGTAGCCGTCCCGGTCGCTCGGACGGGAGGAGAACAGCACCTGCTGCGCCTCGGGGGACGACTGGCCATACTCCTGCTCACCGGTGGACGACATCATCGACGTCAGCGTCAGCACCCGGTCGGGGAACTCGATCGCCATCTTCTGCGCGATCATCCCGCCCATCGAGGAGCCCACCACGTGGGCCTGCTCGATGCCGAGCGCGTCCAGGACGTCGATGCCGTCGTGGGCCATGTCTCGCAGGGAGTACGGCGCCATCGCGAGTGCCCGGTCGAGGTCCCCGGAGGTGACCGCGGTGATGAAGTCCGTGAGGCTGACCGGGTGGTCGTCGAGCTTGGTCGAGAGGCCGCAGTCTCGGTTGTCGTACCGGATGACGTAGCGGCCGCGTGCGGCCAGCTGGCGGCAGAAGTCGGCGTCCCAACCCAAGAGCTGGGTGCCGAAGCCCATCACCAGCAGGACGGCGCGGTCGGAGGGATCTCCGAAGGTCTCGTACTCGATCGAGACCGGCTCGCTGCCCGGAGTCGAGTGGGTCGGGTCGGTTCGGGGTGCCATGTCGTGCCTTCTCGTGGGTGTGGGTGGGTCGGGAACTGACAGCGAAGGCTGGAGGCTGAATGCGTCGGAGGACGCACTACGCACAGTACCTGTCAGAAGTTACATGTCAAGCATGACAGGTTTGAGATAGAATCTCCTCATGTCTTTGCGCTACGCGGTCCTGGGCTTGCTCGCCCGCCGCCCCTCAACCGGGTACGAGCTCACTCGTACGTTCGACCGCTCCCTGAGCACCTCCTGGCACGCGCGCCACAGCCAGATCTACCCCGAACTCGCCAAGCTCGAGGGCGCCGGCCTCATCGCACTGGTCGGGGAAGGGCCACGCGGCAGCAAGACCTACGACATCACCGACGCCGGACGCGCCGAGCTGCGGACGTGGCTGGTCGACGCCGAGCCTGACCGGTCCCAACGCAGTGAGAGCGGCCTGCGCCTGTTCCTCACACCGCTCCTGGACCCGGCCGACAGGAAGCAGACCTTCGAGCGCGACCTCGCCCACGTCGAGCACGAGCTCGCCGCGCTCGAGGCGCTGCGCGCCGACCAGAGCACCGGCGCCGAGCCGGAGGTGTTCGCCCCGCAGGTCGAACTCGGTGTGCGCATCAACAGCGTGCTTCGGGACTGGCTGCGCGAACAGATCGAGGCGGCCTCCGCGTGACGACCACAAGGGCGGTGAGGACCTATCGAGTGCAGGCGACTGGCCAGTTCTCCGGCCTGACGCCAGCTGCGAGGGCGCGACTTCGCGACGAGCAGGCCGAGCACGATCTGCTCGTCTCAGCCTGGACCCGCGAAGGGACGTTCACGTACTCGCCCAGCCTGACGCGGTTCACGCTGCGGTACCTGCTCGAGGTCTCGGAGAACTCGGCAGCCGAAGCTGACGAAGCCGCGCTGATCGAGGCGGAGCTCCTCGCCACGCAGTTCCTCGAGTCTCGAAGCATCACCCACAAGCCGTTGACCCTGTCGGCCACCTGTCTGGACGACGTCAAGGTCAGGCGGCGCTGACGAAGGCTTCACGTCGGCTGGGCGGCCCGCACGGCCCGAGGAGCGGGGGGCATCCCGGCTGTTGGACCGGGCGAAGGACGCCGGGGCCCCGCAGGATCAGTGGCGACCACCTACCAGCTACCTGCACCACTGACCGGAGAACCCTCGATGACGAACCCCGCCCAGCCCGCCGCGACCGCGGCACGGCACATCGGCCTGCTGATCTTCGACGACGTCGAAGAGCTCGACGCGGTTGGACCGTGGGAGGTGCTCTCCTGCTGGGCCCTGCACCACCCTGAGGGCGGCTGGAGCGTCTCGTGCATCTCCCGGGACGGGGAGGCCATTCGCGCACGGCGCTCCCGCCCGCGTGACCCACCCCGTTCCCGCCGCCGCCACAGAGCACAGATCCCGCCGCGAGCCGGACGCAAGCCCGGGATCGGCGTGGTGCCGAGGACTGAGGAGGGGCGGCCGAGGCGCTTGGGCACAGCGCACTGAGCTAGCCTTGCTGCGATGAGCAAGCCAGATCTGGGCAACCGCTACGGCAGCTCGAACGTCGCGTTGAAGGTCCTGTGGTCGCTGGTGGCGCTGGCGATGATCGTTCTCGGAGCGATCTGGACCTTCGCAGGCTCGGGCGCCGCCCGGTCGTTCGGTCCGATCGTTGCTGGCCTCGGCGTGTCGTTGGTCTACGTGGCACTGATCCAGAAGCGCCACTGATTCACATGGGGTCCGGGCGGGCCCAGAACCGGCGCCCAACCCGCACGACGGAAGAGGCCGGCGGCGTTGAGCGCAGCAGCAGGCTGGAGATGCGCCCCCGTGTCGGCGCCCCCTGACAGACTCGGAGCATGGCCAGGAGACCGCGCATCGAGCCCTCCAGCCAGGTCGTCGCCCGGCTTGCGTCCACCGCGCTGGCGCTGCCCGAGGCCTACGAGGAGGACGCCTGGACCGGCGTGAGGTGGCGGGTCCGGAGCAAGACCTTCGCCCACGTCCTGGTCGCCCAGGAGGGTTACACGTCGGCGTACCGCGACGTGACCGGGGTGACCGAGCCGACCACGGTGCTGACCTTCCGGTCGTCCGGCGACGAGCTGCTGGCCCTGACCCACGCCGGGCCGCCCTTCTACCGGCCGCCGTGGTCGCCGACGGTCGTCGGCATGGTGCTCGACGGCGACACCGACTGGGACGAGGTGGCCGAGCTGGTGACCGAGAGCTATCGGTTCTGCGCACCGCAGAAGCTCAGGCACCTGCTGGATCGATGACGTCGCGCGGTCCGGAGCGTCGAGCCCCGTGGTTCGCCGGGTGGTGCCGGTCCCGGGCGTAGTCTGCGAACAGGCCCAGACCTAGGGGGAAACGATGCGCAGCGATCTGTTCGGGACGAACCTGGAGTCGGCCACGGCCGACCGCTTCACGTTGCAGAACTCCCGCATGCTGCGGGTCGCGCTCGACGGGGAGGTGATGGCCCGGCAGGGAGCGATGGTCGCCTACCAGGGCGAGGTGGACTTCGCCTACCAGGGCGCCGGCGGCATGGGGAAGCTGTTCAAGAAGGCGTTCACCGGTGAGGGCATGCCCCTGATGAAGGTCACCGGTCGCGGCGACGTCTTCTTCGCCGACGACGCGTTCGAGATCCACCTGGTCAACCTCGAGGACGACGCCCTCACCGTCAACGGCAGCAACGTCCTGGCCTTCGACTCCACGCTCACGTGGGACATCAAGCGGGTCGAGGGGGCGTCGATGATGGCCGGGGGCATCTTCAACACCACGTTCACCGGTACCGGGACGATCGCGATCACCTCGCACGGCACGCCCGTCGTCCTCGACGTCGACGCCCCCACGTACGCCGATGTCCAGGCCGCCGTCGCGTGGTCGACGTCGCTGACCACGAGCGTCCGGCGAACCGCGGGTGCGGGCGCACTGATCGGTCGCGGGTCGGGTGAGGCGTTCCAGCTCGTCTTCAACGGCCGGGGCTTCGTCGTCGTCCAGGCGAGCGAGGGGCGGGTCGTGCCGCCCCACAGCCACTGAACGGCCTCACGACAGGTTCACGGCGATGGTGCACATCCGCGGAGAGGTCACGATCGACGCTCCGGTGGCGGAGGTGTTCGACCTGGTCGCCGACGAGCGGAACGAGCCGAGGTACAACCCCCGCATCCTCCGCGCCGAGAAGGTGGGCGACGGGCCGGTCGGCCGGGGCACGCGCTTCGTCGCCCAGCCCAAGGGCATGGGTGCCAGGGGCCGGATGACCGTCGAGGTCCTGGAGTACGACCGGCCGCACCGGCTGCGCAACGTCGTGCGCTCGTCGTACCTGGAGGTCGACGGCACGCTGACCTTCGACGAGGTGGACGGCGGGACGCGACTGTCCTGGGACTGGGACATGGGCCTGGTCGGAGCGACGAGGGTGATGACCCCCGTGCTCGCCGTGATCGGCCCGCGCTGGGAGCGTCGGAACTGGGTGGCGCTCAAGGAGTACGTCGAGTCCGGGCGGCGCTGAGCCCGGTCAGCGCCGGGTGAGGGCGGGCAGCACGTGCACGCGCAGGAGCGGCGCCAGCGGCAGCGACGGATCCGGCGCCGACGGGTCGATCCAGCGGACCTCCGCGATCTCGGCGGACGCGACGGGGGACCCGGGCAGGTCCGCGGTGAAGACGGTGCCGTCGACCATGGCACCGGGCTCGTTGGCCGCGGCGGCGACCCAGCGGCCGAGCAGCCGCAGGTCGCGGGTGGCCAGGCCGACCTCCTCGTGGGTCTCCCGGGCACCGGCCTGCTCCGCGGACTCGCCCGGCTCGAGCTTGCCGCCCGGCAGCTGGAAGATGTCGCTGCCGTCCTTGCGGACCACCAGCAGGCGGCCGTGCTCGTCGCGGAGGCAGACCGCGGCCACGACGATGTGCTCGGCGGTCGGGACCGAGGCGGGGGGCTCGGTCAGCACGCGCAGGGCCATCTGCGTCGTGGGTCCGACACCGAGGAAGTCCACGACCCGCGTGACCCGCTCGGGCTCGAGCGGGAGCAGGCCGGGGGAGCCGGGTACGTCGGGGGTCAGGCCGAGGTCGAGGTCGGTGCGCCCGGACATGATCGACAGGTTGAACTCGTAGCGCTCCCGGGCACCGGGAGCGGTGAGCTTCTTCAGCAGGCCGGCGCCGATGCGACGCAGGCCGGCCTCCTCGCAGTAGGAGTCGAGGGCGGCCACCAGGTTGGCGCCGTCGCAGTGGTCGATGTCGGCCCACACCGACTGCATGGACCCCATCTGGGAGAGCAGGACGGGGGCGGTCTTCTCCCCGATGCCCGGGACGCCCGGCAGGTTGTCGCTCGCATCGCCGCGCAGGGCGGCGAACTCCAGGTAGTGCTCCGCGGCGATGCCGTAAAGGGCGCGCAGCCGGGCGGGGTTCAGCAGGGGAGACGCGGCGATCCCGCCGTTGATCAGACGCAGGACCCGGGTGTGCTCGCTGATGTGGGCGAAGGAGTCCCGGTCGGAGGTGACGATCACGCAGTCCCACCCGGAGCGCTCGGCCCACGTCGCAGCCGAGGCGTTGACGTCGTCGGCCTCCAACCCGGCCGGGGTGACGGTAAGGAAGCCGAGGGCGTCGAGCAGGGCTCCGGCCCTGTCCAGCTGGTCCACCAGCGCCGGGTCCTTCTCGGCGCGTCCTGCCTTGTACTGCGGGTAGGCCTGCTCGCGCACGGAGGCCGTGCGGTCGTCGAGCCCGAACACCAGCGCGTCCGGGGCGAACTGGTCGATGGCCTCGAGGATCTGGCGCAGCATCCCGTGCAACGCCCAGGCGGGCCGGCCCTGGCGGTCGCGCAGGTCGGTCTCGGCGCGGGCGTGGTGGTTGCGGTGGAGCAGCGACGGCGCATCCACGGCGAGGAGGAGGCGGCGGTCGGGCGAGGGGGGTCCAGGGGTCTGCATGGCGGCTGGCTCACCCTACGCGGGCCTTGCCCGGGGCCGGACCAGGCCCCGCGAGGCGGGCCGTCGTACCCCTCGGCAGTGGCTCCATGCCTCGTCGTGCGCAAGGTCACATCGACGCGGCGGCGAGACTGTCGGGGCCACGGGTCGCGGCGCTGGATAATTGGTGTCACCCCCCGAGCACGTACGAGTCGGCGCCCAGCTCCACCTGGTGTCGACGACAAAGACACGCCCGGAAGTCGATCCCCCCGTTCGTCAGAAAGACCCACGCCCGTGTCGCCGCTCGTGCTCCTGGGGAGCCTCGGAACTGTGCTGTCCGCCGTCACCATGATCCCGCACCTCGCCCACGCCGTCCGGACCCGCAAGCCGTCCGGCTCGCCCCTGGCCTGGACCCTCGGCGCGGTCTGCTCGACCGTCTGGTTCGTGTACGGCGTGGCCGACCGCGACCTGCTGGTGGCCGCGCCCGGTCTGGTCACGATCCCGATCGGCGTGGTGCTGGCCGCCTGGGCCCACCGGGAGCGGGTCGCGGCGCAGCTGCAGCCACCGATGGTGATCGTGCCGGCGTGGGAGCCGCCCGTCGAGGGCTACCGCGCCGGGGACACGCTGGAGATGCCGCGCGTCGTCGCCTGACGGCTCCGTGCGCACGGGCCGCGTCGCGGGTCAGCGGCCGGCCGGGAGCCGGACCCGGAAGACGGTCTCCTCGCCCGACCGGTCGACGCTGATGTCGCCGCCGTGCCGGTCGACGACGATCCGTCGGGAGATGTCCAGCCCGAGGCCGGTCCCGCTGCCCACGTCCTTGGTCGTGAAGAACGGCTCGAACACGTGCGGCAGCACGTCCGCGGGGATCCCGGGGCCGGTGTCCGCGATCTCGACGACGACCCCGTCACCGTCGGCGGCTGTCGAGACACGCAACGTGCCCGCGCCGCCCATGGCGTCGATCGCGTTGTCGACGAGGTTGGTCCACACCTGGTTCAGCTCGCCGGCGATCGCCTCGATCTGCGGTACGCCGTCGCCGTAGCTGCGGGTGACGGAGACCCCGTCCAGCTTGTGGGCGAGCACCATCAGGGTGCTCTCGAGGCCCTCGGCGACGTCGGTGCGCTGGACCGAGGCGCGATCGAGCTGGGAGTAGGAGCGGACCGCCGCCACCAGTGACGACACGCGCTGCGTCGACTCCTTCACCTCGGCCAGCAGGGTGGTGGTGGACAGCGAGCTCGCGACCCAGTGCACGGCCGGCTCGAGGGAGTCCTCGCCGACGGCCGCCGAGACCTGCTCGCACCACGCCACGTCGGCGCCGGCGGTGGCGAGGACGGGCGCCACCAGCCAGTCCTCCCCGACACCGTGGTCGGTGAGCCAGTCGGACAGCTCCTCCTCCCGGTCGCTGAGCGCCAGGACGCCTCCTGCGGTCCCCGCCTCCGGGCCGGGTGGTCGCAGCCCCCGCCGGAGGGCGTCGAGCTCGACGAACTGGGCGGCGGTGAGGCCGGACTCGGCGAGCTGCCGCAGCGTCGTCATCAACGTGTCGCACGTGTCCTGCAGCGCGTCCACGGCCCGGGTGGCGGCCGAGGCCGGGTTGTTGATCTCGTGGGCCAGCCCCGCGGCCAGGGTGCCGAGGGCCACCAGCGCCTCGCGCTGCCGCGCCGTCGACTCGATGCTGCGCACGGTCTGCATGAGGCCGCGGATCAGGTGGGTCCCGAACGGGAACCAGGCCCGGGCCAGCTCGCCGAGCCGGTCGGCCGGCACCCGGAGCATCCGGCCCGGCGCGGAGGCCTGACCGGTCGCCATGTAGACGCCGTTCGGGTCCCAGGCCCGGAAGCCCCCGGCCCACTGACCGGGCGTGTCCATGGTCCCCACGTGCGTGTCCTCGTGGCCGACGTGCCTGACCAGGTCGACCCGCCCGTCGAGCAGCAGCCACCACGAGTCGGCCGGCTGGCCGCTGCGGAACAGCACCTCACCGGGCACGAAGCTCACCTCGTCGCCGGCCGCCGCCAGGCGCTCCACCTGGTCGTCCGTGAGCCCCTGCAGCACCGGCAGCGACAGCAGCTCCCGCGTCGTCATCAAACCGTCGCCAGGTAGCGGTGGACGAGGTAGACCGACATCGCACCCTCACCCACGGCCGAGGCGACCCGCTTCATCGAGTCCAGCCGCACGTCACCGGCGGCGAACACGCCCGGGACGCTGGTCTCCAGGGCGAGGGGCGCGCGGGACAGCGGCCAGCGGTCGGCGCCGGGGGTGGCCAGCAGGTCGGGGCCGGTGAGGAGGAACCCCTTCGCGTCCCGGGCGACCTCGGTGCCCAGCCAGTCCGTGCGGGGCGAGGCGCCGATGAAGACGAACAGCCAGTTGGTCCGCACCTCCTCGACGGTCCCCGACGCGCGGTCGCAGAGCTCGAGGACCTCGAGGTGGCCCTCGCCCCGGGCGGCCGCCACCTGCGTCTGCAGCCGGACCTCGATGTTGTCGGCCGCCTCGATGCGGGCCACCAGGTAGTGGGACATGGTGTCGGTGAGCCGCGGGGCGCGGACCACCAGCACGACCCTGCTCGCGTGACGGGCCAGGTTGAGCGCCGCCTGGCCGGCCGAGTTCGCCGCGCCCACGACGTACACGTCGTCGCCCTGGCACTGGCTGGCCTCGCTCGCCGTGGCGCCGTAGAACACGCCGCGGGCGCCGAGCGCGTCCAGCCCGGGCGCCTCGAGGCGGCGGTACGAGACGCCGGTCGCGATCAGCACCGCCCGCGCCTCCACTTCGCCGCCGCCCTCGAGCTGCACCGCCCGCACCGGCCCGCGAGGCTCGAAGCCGACCACGTCGCGGGCCAGCACCATCTCGGCCCCGAAGCGCGACGCCTGGGCGACGGCCCGGTGCGTGAGGTCCGCGCCCGAGAGGCCTTTCGGGAAGCCGAGGTAGTTCTCGATCGAGGCGCTCTGGCCGGCCTGGCCCCCGGGGGCGTCACGTTCCACGACCACGGTGCGCAGCCCCTCCGAGGCGGCGTACACGGCGGCCGCCAGACCCGCCGGGCCGGCCCCCACGATGCAGAGGTCGTAGAGCGGCTGCTCGGCCCGGGTTCGCAGCCCGAGGGCCTCCGCCAGCTCCCGTGCGGAGGGCGCCGGCAGGGGCGGCCCGTCGGGGACCAGCACGAGCGGCAGGTCGTCCACGCCGGCCTCGGCGAGCGCGACCAGCCGTCGGGCCTCCTCGTCGCGCTCGACGTCGAGCCACCGGTAGGGGACGTGGTTGTGCGCGAGGAACGTCTTGGTCTCCACGGTGCGGTCCGACCACCGGTGGCCGACCACCCGCACCTCCGCCGAGTGGTCCGGGTGCTGGTCGCGCCAGTCGCCGAGCAGGTCGTCGACCACCGGGTAGAGCCGCTCCTGCGGCGGGTCCCACGGCTTGAGCATGTAGTAGTCGAGGCCGATGTCGTTGATGGCCCTGATGGCGACGTCGGTGTCGGCGTACGCCGTGAGCAGCAGCAGCTTCGTGTCCGGCGACTGCTGGCGGACCTCCTCGAGGACCTCGATGCCGGTCATCTCGGGCATCCGCTGGTCGGAGGCCACGAGCGCGATGGGGCGGTCGCGCAGCCTCAGCTCGGCGAGGACCTCGAGAGCCTGTGCTCCCGAGGTGGCGCTGACGACGCGGTACTCGCCGCCGTACCGGGCCCGGAGGTCACGGGTGACGGCCCGGGACACGGCGGGATCGTCGTCCACCGCCAGGATCGTCGGCTTGACGGCCATCGCTCAGCTCCTCCCGCCCCTGCCGACCGTACCGTCGGTGCGCTGCCTCGGACATGGTCGATTCGGGGTACGGCGGGCAGGTTCAGCCGTTCGGGCCGATGCGCTCGCTGGCCCGCTCGCACGCGTCGACCCCGCACCGCACGAGGGCGGCCCGCTCGGCGCCGTACGCCGTGATCAACACCGACCGGTTGGTCTCCCAGGAGCTGACGCCGAAGGCGCCGGGGGTGCGGTAGGTGACGAGCCGGCGGCCGTGGTCGCGGTGGACCGAGAGCCGTCCGACCGGTCCGTCGGACACGAGGTCCTGGGTGAGCAGCCGGCGGCCGTTCGGGGAGGCCGCCACGACGGCCTGCCGGCACGAGCGCCAGAGCTCCGTGCGCGGGGCGGACAGCGTCGTCAGGACGCTGCACGTGCTCTCGCCCCGGGCGACGGTGAAGGAGCCGACGCGGTCGGCGCGGATGTCGGCGAAGTAGCCCTCGCGCCCGGTGATCCTCGAGGTCGTGCCCGCGGCGACGTCCCACTGGAAGGTGCGGTCGGGTGCTGAGCCACCCAGGACCGCCCGGCCGGCGTCGGCGTCGAGCACCCGCACGTAGCCACGGAACGGGCGACGACCCACCTCGTCGCCGGTCGAGGCGTCACGGACGGTGACGACCGAGCCGCCCGAGCGCTGGACGGCCTCGAACAGCCGTCGACCGTCGGCGGAGAGCACCAGGTCGCCCCTGATGCGGTCCACGACCGTCTCGCGCGAACCGTCGGCGGCGACCCGGAGGACCCGGCTCCCGCCGTCGTTGCGCCAGACGCCGACCACGTAGTCGTCGCCGGAGGTGCCGAACAGCTGGACCTCGCGGCCCGGGACCTCGATGCGTGCGTCGCCGTCGAGGATCGTGGTGCCGAGCACCTGCGGGACGGCCGGGTCGTCGCCGCGGGGCAGGGTGGCGGGCCTGACGGTGATGGTGGTGGCCGAGCGGTCCGCCGGGTCGGCGGTGGCGGCGGGCAGGGTCGCGCCGAGCGCGGCGAGGGCCAGCACGGACGGGGCCAGGAGGCGAGTGGTGCGAGAGTGCACGAGGGTGTCCTTCCGAGACGGGAGGGGCGATCACCGCCCCTTTCTCTCTCCCAGACGCTGCGACTCCCCGCGCGGTTGCGTCGGGTTCGGTCTTTTCGTGTGCTCACGCGACGTCGACGAACACTCGGTGCCGAGCACCCACCGCGCCAGGGGCCCGGGGAGCATGACGAGGACGAGAAGGGCCGGCCAGTGCACGGACTCCAGGACCGGGACGAGGCCGTGCCAGGAGATGTCGACCGTCCTCGGGACGCCCACACCGAGCAGGAGAACCGCGACGACCCACGAGAGGGCGAAGCGGACGCGTGACCAGGTCCGGGAACCGCCGGAGATCCCGCTCACCGGACTGCCCCCGCGGGCGCCGAGGTGAGCAGCGGGCGGACGCGCGTTCGCGCCAGGAGCACGACCAGGTGCCGGACCGGTCGACCGACGAGGACGTACGACGCCCACGCGATCGCCGCGCCGATCAGGAGCCCCGCGATGACGTCCAGGGGGAAGTGTGCGCCGACGTACACGCGCGTGCAGGCCATCGCGACGGCCAGGGCCAGGGTGAGGATGCCGAGAGCGCGGTCCACCAGCAGGATCCCCACGGTGACCGCGCCGGCCATCACCGCGTGGTCGCTCGGGAAGGAGTAGTCCGTGCTGCGCGACACCAGCACCAGCACATGGGGCAGCACCGCGAACGGCCGGGGCTCCGCCACGGCGGAGGCGATGAGCTGGTTGACCCACACGGCGAGCAGCACCCCGATGGGCGCCCACAGCGAGGCTGCGACCCGGCCGAGGTCCCCGTCACGGCGGGCCGACCACCACGAGACGAGCAGGAGCCCGGCGAACAGCAGGACGCCGTACTCGGCGTACAGGCGCAGCGGGGCGTGCAACCACGGGGTGGCGCGCGCGGCGTGGTTGACCTCGAGGAACCAGCTCTCCTGTGCCTGGTTCCACAGCACCGAGCCGTCATCAGTCCGGACCACACCGAGACGGTAGGCACCACCGGATGAAGGGGCGATGAAGCGCGGGCACGCGGGTGCCTGCAGGAGCCGCGGAGCAGATGCTCTAGCCTCGCTCCGTGAGTGCGCAGGCCCCTTCCGCTGTCATCCTGATCCGTGCAGAACGCTTCATCCCCAACCCCGCGACCGCGGCTGACAACGCCTTCCAGCGTGACGTCCCGGCGGGGCAGTCCGAGGACGCCACGCGGATGTTGGCGCTGGCCGAGATGGATGCGGTCGCCCAGGCGCTCCGGGACGCCGGCGTACGCGTGCACGTCTTCGAGGACGAGGACCACACCCGTCCCGACAGCGTCTTCCCGAACAACTGGCTCTCCACCCACGCGGGCGGGATGGTCGCGGTGTACCCGATGTACGCCTCCAACCGGCGCCACGAGCGCCGCGCCGACGTGCTGGAGATGCTGAAGTCGCAGTACCGCGTCCAGACGATCGTCGACTACTCCGGTCTCGAGCCCGACGGCATCTTCCTCGAGGGCACCGGCGCGATGGTCCTCGACCACGTGTCGAGGGTCGCCTACACCGCTGTCAGCCACCGTGCCGACACGCACGTGCTGGAGCGCTTCTGCACCGACTTCAACTACGAGCCGATGGCGTTCGAGGCGGTCGACTCCGAGGGCGTGCCGGTCTACCACACCAACGTCATCGCCTGCATCGGCACCGACGTCGCCATGATCGCGCTCGAGATGATCCCCGACGAGGCGCGCCGCGCCCAGGTCCGGGAGCGGCTCACCGTCAACGGCCGCAAGGTCGTCGAGCTCACCGAGGCCCAGATCCGCGAGTTCGCGGGCAACGCGGTGGAGCTGTGCGGGCGTACGCCGGACGGCCGGCGCCGCTACGTCATGGCCATGTCCGCGCGGGCGCGCCGGAGCCTGCGCCCGGAGCAGGTGGCGGTCATCGAGGAGTCCTGCGAGATCGTCGCGGTCGACATCCCGACGATCGAGCTGGCCGGCGGGTCGGTGCGGTGCATGATCGCGGGCGTCCACCTCGACCGGCGCCCGCTCGACGTCGAGCCCGAGCTCACCGAGGCCGTCCTGGCCATCAACGAGGACCACCCGGTCACCGCGGACGGGCGGTTCGTCGACGCCTGAGGTCCCGGCGCGGCCGGTCGCTGCGCCTCAGTGGGCGTGGCTGCTCACACGGGCCAGCTGCTGGTGCATGCCCCAGCGGTCCAGCTGGACCCAGTACTCCGCGATCCGGCGATCCTCGATCCGGTAGACGGCGGAACCGACCTCGGTGACGGCGACACCGGTCCCGGGCTCCCCGTCGGGTCGCCGGAGGTCGCGCCCCTCCTGTCGCCAGCGGACATAGACCTTGTCCTCCTGGCTGAGCAGCTCGGTCACGTGGAACGTGAACGGGCCGAACATCTCGAGCATCTCGCGGACGTGCGCGGCGTACTCGGCGGGGGAGCGGAGCACCGTCTGCTGGTGCTCGGAGACCACCTGGTGGCACCGGACCGGGTCCGCCAGCAGGCGCGCGGCCGCCCGTGAGTCGCCGGTGACCCGTACCCGCGAGAGGAACTCGGCGACGACGGATGCCGGGCCGCTGCCGGCCCAGGGCGTCGGCTGCCCACGCCGGATCTCCACGTGCCTCACGAGCGGCCTCCCGGGTCGTACGGCGTGGGTCGTGTCCGGGTCGCCCGGTCGGGGTCGGTGCCGTGGGACGCGGCGCCGAGGGTCAGCTGTCGCATGGCCTGAGCCTGTCCGTCCGCGCTGTCGTGGCGCTGTCCACGCCGAGAGTCGCCGGACAGCCACTGGAAAGCCGGTCACCGAAGGCTTGCGGCTGCGCCGCTCCAGGGCTGCTGCCGCCCCGGATGCATCGACGACCCACCGGATGAGGAGAACAGCATGAGCACGATCCAGACCGTCACCGACGCGGACTTCGCCGAGAGGGTGCTGCAGCAGGACGGCCCGGTCGTGGTCGACTTCTGGGCGCCCTGGTGCGGTCCCTGCCTCCAGGTCGCACCCGTCCTCGCCGAGATCGCCGCAGCGCACGCCGACCGGATCACCGTCGTGAAGCTCGACGTCGACGAGAACCCCGTGACCGCGTCGACGTACCGGATCACGGGCATGCCGACCCTGCACGTCTTCGTGCGTGGGGAGGTCGTCCAGACCATCCGCGGCGCGAAGCCCCGGGCGGCGCTCCTGCGCGACCTGCGCGACTTCGTGGAAGACCGAGACTGAGTCGGAGGTCTGGCCGATCAGGCCGAGACGGCCTCGAGGAGCTGTGTCTCCGCGACGTCGAGGTAGGTCGCGAGCGACTGCTCGGCCTGCTCGGCGTCGCCCTGCACGAGCAGCTCGAGGATCTCGTGGTTCCCCGTGAGGTAGGGCCGGTGGAACGTCTCGGGGTCTGCCATCACGTGGAAGACCAGCCGCAGCTCGGCGAGCAGGTGCCGCATGGTCTCGTCGACCCGTGCGCTGCCGGCAAGACCGGCGATCGCCTGGTGGAAGCGCATGTTCGCGGTGCCCACGCCGGCCCAGTCGTGCGCGTCGGCGGCGCGCTCGCCCTCCTCGACCGCGGCGCGGACCGACGCCAGCCCGACGGGCGAGAGGTCGGTGGCGGCCCGCAGGGCCGCGCACTCCAGGATCCGCCGGAACCGGTACACGTCGCGGATGTCGTCGGTGGACAGCGTGCGCACGAACACGCCCCGGTTGAACTCGTGCACGAGCAGGCGCTCGTGGGTGAGGAGCCGGAACGCCTCCCGCAGGGTGTTGCGCGAGACCCCGAGCGCCTCGCCGATGTCCTCCTCCGAGAGCCGGGTGCCCGGCAGGAGCCGCCCCTCGGTGACGTGGCCGCGCAGCACGTCCGCCACCCGAGCAGCGGTGCTCGACCGGCCCACGCTCGTCCGCTCCTGCGCGAGCGACTCCAGGTACCCCTCCGCCACCGTGCATCCCTCCCCGTGCCACGCCGGCACGCGGCCGGATGTGGGAGAGGGTAGCCAACAGGGGATTGCAGAATTGTTGAACGATCCCTATCGTGGCGTGATCCGGCCCACAGGGCATCTCACACAAGCGGCCTGTCCCACCGACACGGCGTGCCGGCCCGAGGAGAGCGATGAAGGACCACGCAGTACACGACGAGGCCACCACGGCCACCGCGCACGGATCCAGCCCGGTGGTGCGTCGCGGGGCGCTGCTCGGCGCGATGTTCCTGATGGCCACCAGCGCGATCGGCCCCGGTTTCATCACCCAGACCACGGTCTTCACCGCCCAGCTCGGTGCCGCCTTCGCCTTCGCGATCCTGGTCTCGGTGCTGGTCGACGTCGCGGTGCAGCTCAACGTGTGGCGGGTCATCGGCATCTCGGGGCTGCGGGCCCAGGACCTGGCCAACCGCGTCATCCCGGGAGGCGGCTACGTGCTCGCCGCCCTCGTCGTCTTCGGCGGCCTGGTCTTCAACATCGGCAACATCGGCGGCACCGCGCTCGGCGCCAACGCGATGACGGGCGCCGACGTGAAGGTCGGGGGCGCCGTCTCGGCCCTGGTCGCGATCGGGATCTTCCTGAGCCGTCGCGCGGGCATCGCGATGGACCGCATCGTCGTGGTCCTCGGGGTGGTGATGATCGGCATGATCGCCTACGTCGCCGTCGTCTCCGGCCCGCCGGCGGGTGAGGCGCTGAAGCAGACCGTCCTGCCCGACGACATCGACTTCCTGATCATCACGACGCTGATCGGCGGCACCGTGGGCGGCTACATCACCTACGCCGGCGCGCACCGGCTGATCGACTCGGGCATCACCGGTCCGGCGCAGGTCCGGCAGATCAGCCGCGGGTCGGTGACCGGCGTGATCGTCACCGGCGTGATGCGTGCCCTCCTGTTCCTCGCCGTGCTCGGCGTGGTTGCGGGCGGCGCCGTGCTCGCCAGCGACAACCCGCCGGCCTCGGCCTTCCAGCACGCGCTCGGCGACATCGGCGTGCACGTCTTCGGCGTGATCCTGTGGGCCGCGAGCATCACCAGCGTGATCGGGGCCAGCTACACCTCGGTGTCCTTCCTGTCGACCTTCTCGGGCTGGCTGGGCAGCCACCGCAACTGGGTCGTGGTCGGCTTCATCGCGTTCTCCACCATCGTCTTCCTGGCGCTCGGCAGGACGCCGGTGAACCTGCTCGTGCTCGCGGGTGCGCTCAACGGACTGATCCTGCCGGTGGGGCTCGGCGTGCTGATGTGGGTCGCCGCCCGTCGCGCCCACGACCTGCTGGGTGGCTACGCCTACCCGAGGTGGCTGATCGTGATCGGCGTCGCGGCCTGGCTGCTCACGCTCTACCTGGGCTGGGAGTCGCTGAGCGGCATCACCGCCCTCTGGGAAGGTGCCTGATGCGCATCGACCTCAACGCCGACCTCGGCGAGGGCTTCGGGCAGTGGACGCTCGGTGACGACGAGGCGCTGCTCGACGTCGTCACGAGTGCCAACGTGGCGTGCGGCTTCCACGCGGGTGACCCCACCGTGCTGCGTCGCGTCTGTGAACGGGCCGCGGACCGCGGTGTCGTGATCGGTGCGCAGGTGGGCTACCGGGACCTGGCCGGGTTCGGCCGCCGGTTCATCGACGTCGACCCCGAGGACCTGGTGAACGACGTGCTCTACCAGATCGGCGCGCTCGAGGCGTTCGCCCGCGTCGCCGGCACCCGGGTCAGCTACGTCAAGCCGCACGGTGCGCTGTACAACGCGATCGTCCACCACGAGGAGCAGGCCGAGGCGGTGGCGGAGGCGGTACGCCGCTACGACCCGGCCCTGCACGTCCTCGGCCTGCCCGGCTCGGCGTGGCTGCGCGCTGCCGAGGCCGCCGGCCTCGAGCCGGTCCCCGAGGCGTTCGCCGACCGCGCCTACACCACGGCCGGCACGCTCGTGTCCCGGCGTGAGCCGGGCGCGGTGCTGGACGACACCGAGGTCGTCACCCGGCGCTGCGTACGGATCGCCACCCGGGGGGAGGTCGAGGCGCACGACGGCTCCGTCGTGGCTGCGCCGGCCCGGTCCCTGTGCGTGCACGGCGACACCCCGGGCGCCGTGGCGATGGCGAGCGCGGCGCGCCGCGCCCTCGAGGAGGCCGGCGTCAAGCTGGCCCCGTTCACCCTGGACGGTCCTGGATGAAGGTGATGCCCTGCGCCGACTCGGGCCTGCTGGTCGAGCTCGCCGACCTCGACGAGGTGCTCGCGCTGTACGCCGAGCTCGTCGACGCGCCCCCGCCCGGTGTGGTCGCCCTCGTGCCCGCGGCCCGGACCCTCCTGCTGCGGATCGACCCCGTGACAGGCGACCTGGCCTCGGTGGAGCGCGCGGTGCGCGAGGCGCGGCCGCGTCGGGGTGCTCGTCCCGAGGCCGGCCACGTCGAGATCCCGGTCCGCTACGACGGGGAGGACCTCGACGAGGTCGGGGAGCTGACCGGCCTGGGCGCCCGGGGTGTCGTCGAGGCGCACACCTCCCAGGAGTGGACGGTCGCGTTCTGCGGGTTCGCGCCCGGCTTCGGCTACCTGGTCGGCGAGGACGACCGGCTGCACGTACCGCGACGCAGCACGCCGCGCACCAAGGTTCCTCCGGGCTCGGTGGGCCTGGCGGGGGAGTTCAGCGGCGTCTACCCGCGCGAGTCGCCCGGCGGCTGGCAGCTGATCGGCCGCACCGACGCGCCGGTCTGGGACCTGGACCGCACCCCACCGGCGCTGCTCGCGACCGGCGTGCGCGTGCGGTTCGTGGAGGCGTCGTGAAGCGCGTCGAGGTGCTCGAGACCGGGCCGCTGGCGACCGTGCAGGACCTCGGTCGGCCGGGTCTGTCGGACCTCGGGGTCGGCCACTCGGGTGCCGCGGACCAGCGCAGCCTGCGGCTGGCGAACCGCCTCGTCGGCAACCCCGAGTCGGCCGCCGCGGTCGAGCTCACCCTCGGTGGCCTGACCGTGCGGGCGCACGGCGACCTGCTGGTCGCGGTCACCGGTGCGGTCTGCCCCCTCGTGGTCGACGGCCGCCAGGTCGCGATGAACTCCGTGGTGCAGGTGCCCGCCGGCGCGACGCTGCGCGTGGGCACCCCCGTGACAGGGCTGCGCAGCTACCTCGCCGTGCGTGGCGGCGTCGACGTGCCGCCGGTGCTCGGGTCACGCTCCACCGACGTGCTGTCCGGGATCGGACCCGACCCGCTGGCCCCGGGGACGCCACTGCCGGTCGGGCCGGCACCGGGCGCCCACCCGCTCGTCGACCACGCGCCGGTCCGGGCGCCGGGGGAGGGGGACGTCGCGCTGCGGGTGGTCCCCGGTCCGCGGGCGGACTGGTTCGTCGACACGGCGCTCGACACCCTGCTGGGGGAGCCGTACGCCGTCACCGGCGAGAGCAACCGGGTCGGGATGCGGCTGGCGGGCACCCCGCTGGAGCGCTCCCGGGACGCCGAGCTGCCCAGCGAGGGCATGGTCTGCGGTGCGCTGCAGGTGCCACCGTCGGGACTGCCGACCCTGTTCCTGAACGACCACCCGGTGACCGGTGGCTACCCGGTCATCGCGGTGGTCCTCTCAGCCGACCTGCCGCTCGCCGCGCAGGCGCGTCCGGGCCAGCGCCTGCGGTTCCGGGCCGTGGCGTCCGCGGCCGCAGAGCACTCGAGGAGGACGGCATGACCCAGCACGAAGGCTTCGCCGGCACGGACGTCGCGGGACTCGCACCCGCCGCGGCGCGGGCACGGTTCCGCTCCGGGTTCGAGGCCCCGACCGCCGGCTGGTGCTCGGGGTGGACCCAGGCGAACCTCGTCGCGGTGCCGCGCGAGCTGGCCTACGACGTGCTGCTGTTCGCGCAGCGCAACCCGGCACCGTGCCCGGTGCTCGACGTCTCCGAGCCCGGTGAGGTGAGCACCCGGCTGTTCGCCGGCGACCTGCGCACCGACCTGCCGGCGTACCGGGTCTACGAGCACGGGGAGCTCGTCGCGGAGACCACCGACGTCACCGACCTGTGGCGCGACGACCTGGTCGCGTTCCTCCTCGGCTGCAGCTTCACCTTCGAGACCGCCCTGCTCGAGGCCGGGGTGCCGGTGCGGCACCTGGAGACCGGCAGCAACGTGCCGATGTACCGCACGAACCGGCCCTGCCTCGACGCCGGCTCGCTGTCGGGTCCGCTGGTGGTGTCGATGCGCCCGGTGCCCGCCGAGCTGGTCTCGGTGGCCGTGCGGGTGACCGCGCGCTACCCCGCCGTGCACGGGGCGCCGGTGCAGGTCGGCGATCCGGGCGCCCTGGGCATCGCGGACCTCGACGCCCCCGACTTCGGCGACCCCGTCCCGATCCGCCCGGGGGAGGTCCCGGTGTTCTGGGCCTGCGGCGTCACCCCGCAGGCCGCCGTGATGGCGTCCCGGCCGGCGTTCGCGATCGGGCACGCACCTGGCCACATGGCCATCACCGACGCGCGGGACTCGGCCTTCCAGGTGCCCTGAGCCGGCCCGTCAGCCTGCGAGCGTGCCGGCGAACACCTGCCAGGCCAGCGCGGACTTCGCGGTCAGGCTGAGCAGGATGTAGACCCGCTCGCCGAAGACGTAGGAGCTCCAGCGGCCACGGGCCCGGTACTGCAGCCACTGGTTGAGCGCGAAGACGTTGAAGAAGGCGAACAGCGAGATGAAGATGCCGTAGACGAAGCCGGGCGGTGTCGCCGAGGACGTCGAGCCGGGGGAGAGCAGGTACACGCCGATGGCCAGCCAGGGCACGATGCCGGCGACGCACCCGAACGTGAAGGGCAGCCAGCCGCCCAGCCCCGGCCGTTCGTAGTGCTCCTGGAGCCAGCCGAACAGGATCATCGCCGCGTTCACGCCGAACAGGGCGACCAGCGCAGCGATGTCGGAGATCCCCACGAGCTGCGCGATCAGCACGATCATCAGCGACGACGACAGCGAGTACTCGACCCAGCGGGCCGGGTTGCGGGTGCGGCCGAGGTCCGTGAGGTACCGACGCCACCAGACGGTGACCACCAGCAGGTGCGCCAGCCCGGACAGTGCCAGGAACGCCGCGACCGCTGCGCCGGTCGGGATCTCGAACAGCACGACCGGGTCCTGGGCCGGTGTTCCCGGCGGGCCCTCGAGGTAGGCCGCGGTCACCGGGAGCGCGAAACCGGTCGCGAGCAGGACGACGACCACGGCCTGGGCCAGGTGGACGACCGCGGCGACCGTGTTGTCGCGCCGCAGGGTCCGAGCCGTCGCTGCGACGGTGACGTCTGTCGACGTGGAGTGGGAGGCCATCGGAACTCCTCGGGGAAACCCTTGACATGCGAAATGTGTTTCGTGAATACTCTAGCGTAAGAGGGGAGTACCCCACACGCGACGCCACCGTCAGTACGGCCGGCCCTGACCGGCCCGGTGCGTCGGCCACCCGGCAGTTCCGGAGTGGTGGGGGAGACCTCCGACGGCCCGCTGCGGCGGGCACGCTGGAGGTGCTCTGCATGGACCACGTCGCTGTCGCCGGCTCAGCCGGTTCCCACGCCGACCTCGACCCCGTCCCGGTGGCGTCCGAACCGACCACGGCCGCCGTGCCCCGCCGGCGTTCGGCGCGCATGGTGCTGGACGTCGAGTACCCCCTCGACGAGACGGTGGCCGCCCTCGTCCGGAGCGAGCTGGCCCGTGGGGGGAGTGTGCACGTCGTGCTCGTCCACCCACGGTCGGGCTGGTCCATCGATCCGGCCCTGGTCCGGCTGCGTCAGCACCGGATCGCGGCGGCGCGGGAGCGGCGGCTCCAGGAGCTCGCAGTCATCGCCGGGGACGGGGCAGCCCGCGTCTCGGTCTCGGTCGTCCGGCAGCGATGGCGGCGACCGGCCGCCCTCGGGCTGCCCGAGCCCTGTCTCGCTGATCGCCGTGCCGCTGATCGCCGTGCCCAGGAAGGAGACCTCGACCGATGAACGCCCCCACCACCACGACCGCCCCGACCACCGCCACCAGGAGCCCGTCCGGTCCGCCGCGCACAGCCCTGCGGGCACGCGACGTGGCCGATCTCGCGGTCGCCTCGGGCTATCCCTGCATCTCGGTGCTGGTTCCGACCGAGCCGGCGCCCCGGATGACGCCGGCCGACCAGGATCGCCTGCGGTCCCTGGTCGGCGACGTGGATCATCAGCTCCATGAGCAGGGCGTGACCAGCAGGCCACACCTGCTGCGGAAGCTGCTCGGGCAGGTACGCCGCGCGGCCGCCCAGCCGACCGACAGGGCGCTGGCCATCTACGTCAGCCTGGCGGTGAGCCGGACGTTCCGGCTCCCGGAGCGTGTGGAGCCTCGCGCCGTCGTCGAGCCCACCTTCGCCACGCGGCCGCTGGTCTCGGCCCTGCAGCGCATGCCCCCGCACGTGGTGCTGGTCCTGCACCCGACGTGTGCGCACCTCTACGCCGCCGCGGACGGCGGCCTGCGCCCGGTCCGGCAGCACGACCCCTTCCGCGGCGCCCGTCGCATCGGGCTCCCGCGCGCCGGTGACCCGAACCCCGCGGTGGTGCGCGACGAGCAGGCGCGCGCGTACCTGCGGGAGGTGGACCGGATGCTGGGGGACTACCGCGCCGAGCACCCGAGCCCCCTCGTCCTCGGCGGGGAGCCCCGCCTGGTGGACCTGTTCTGTGAGGTCAGCCGCAACCTCGAGCGGCTTGCCGGACGCATCCTGCCGCCTGACGGGGCGAGCGTGCTCGACCTCGCCCTGGCCGGCGCCGAGGCCGTCGAGAGCTACCTGCGGACCAGGAGCGAGGATGCGCTCCACCAGCTCGACCGCGCCCTGCGTGACCGCCCGCACGACGTGGCCTCGGGCATCGAACGCTGCTGGCACAGCCTGCATCGGCGGGTCCCCGGCATGCTCCTGGTCGAGGAGGGCTTCGTCTGTCCCGGCACTCCGTGGAGGCCGGCTTCGGCGGGCTCGGCGGGCAGCCGGGGGTCGAGCGAGACCGGAGAGGTCCACGACCTCGTCGACGACCTCATGGAGGAGGTCGTCCTGCGCGGCGGCCAGCTCGCGCTGGTCCGCGACGGCGCGCTCACCGGCCACCAGCGCATCGCCCTGATCGGTCGGCGATGACCGGCCGGGGACGCCTCGACTGCTGCTAGCTCGACGAGCGGCCGGCGCGCGCCTCCCGAGGGGCGACGAGGTCGAGGAACTCGCCGAGGGTGAGGCGGGACTCCAGCTCGTGACGGAAGTGGGCCCGTCGCGAGACGGCGTACCTGTTCCGCCGGCCCACCTTCTCCTTGTGCAGGTAGCCCTGGGCCACCAGGTCGCGCACGATCTGCTGCACCGCCCGCTCGGTGATCCCGACCGCCTCTGCCACGTCACGCATCCGTGCTCCGGGGTCGCGTGCCAGTGAGACGAGGACGTGTCCGTGATTGGACAGGAAAGTCCATTCCCCCTGACTCATGGGAAGCATGTTACGCGATTTGTACTTCGCTCTTCTGCGCGGGGCGGAAATCGGCCGGTCCAAGCCGGGGTGAGAAAACTCGGCGAAGTGCTTGACGCGTGATCCGGGTCACCCGTCTAATGCTGATTGTTAACAATCAGCGATCTCGAGTTAGGCGGCCGATGTCCTCTCTGCCCACGGTGCTCGTCTCCACCTTCCTCGAGCCGCAGCACGTGAGCGCCATCGAGTCCGCCTTCCCCGGCATCGAGGTGCTGTACGCACCCGAGCTGCTGCCGGAGCCCCGCTACCCAGGGGACCACGGCGGATCGACGCGACAGCTGTCCGACGCGCAGCAGCAGCGCTGGAACGCGATGCTCGAGCAGGCCGAGGTCGCCTTCGACTTCGACTGGCAGCACCCCGAGCGGCTGTCCGAGCGGGCCCCGAAGCTGCGCTGGGTCCAGGCGACCAGCGCCGGCATCGGCGCCTTCATGAGCCGCACCGGGTTGGCCGACACCTCCCTGGTGGCCACCACGGCCGCCGGCATCCACGCCGTCCCGCTCGCGGAGTTCGCCCTCGCCGGCGTCCTGCACTTCACCAAGGGCTTCGGTCACCTCGACCGGTGCAAGCAGGACCGGCACTGGGAGCGCTACACCACCGAGCAGCTCGCCGGGCAGACCGTCACCGTCGTCGGCCTCGGGAAGATCGGGCACCAGGTCGTCCGCTCGTTCCGCGCGATGGGCACGCACGTCGTCGCGGTCGGCCGTCCCGGCGGGAGCTACGACCTCCCGGAGGACGTCGAGGTCACCGACACCGGCCGGCTCGACGCCGTCCTGCCACGCACCGACGCGCTGGTCCTGTGCTGCGCGCTCACCGAGCAGACCCACGGCCTCGTCGGAGCCGCCCAGCTCGAGGCCCTTCCTCCGCACGCCGTGCTCGTCAACATCGCCCGCGGGCAGGTCGTCGACGAGGAGGCCCTGATCGGGGCCCTGGAGTCAGGATCCCTGCGGGGGGCGTGCCTCGACGTGTTCGCCACCGAGCCGCTGCCACCGGAGTCGCCCCTGTGGGGGCTGGACAACGTCATCGTCTCGCCGCACTCGGCCTCCACGGTGGCCGCCGAGAACGGCCTCCTCACCGAGCTGTTCATCGACAACCTGCGTCGCTGGATCGACGACAGGCCCCTGGTCAACCTCTACCGCCGAGACCTCGGCTACTGACCGCACCAACGCGCCAAGGCACCCGGGCGTCGGGCGCACCAACGAATCACCAAAGGAGCACGTCTATGCAACAGAAGCGACTGCGTCTGGTCACGGCACTCGGTGCGCTCACCCTCGCCGCCAGCGCGTGCACCGGCAGCACGGCGAACAACGCCGGCACGGGCGCCGGCGGCGGGTCCGACCCGCGCTACGGCGGCACCATGACGGTGGCCTACTCCAGCGACCCGAACACCTTCGATCCCGCCGTGTGCTACGACGCGACGTGCTGGAACAACATGCGCATGCTGTTCGACCGGCTCTACGACTACGTCGACGACACCATGGAGCTCGCGCCGCAGGCGGCCGAGGCGGCGCCCGAGGTCTCCGCCGACGGGCTGACGTACACGATCAAGATCCGCGAGGGCATGACGTTCTCGAACGGTGACCCGGTGCGCGCCCAGGACTTCGCCTACTCCTTCTCCCGGATCCTCGACCCGGCCACCAAGTCGCCGGTGCAGAGCTTCTGGCAGGGCGTCGAGGGTGCCAAGGAGTACTCCGAGAACCCGAAGGGATACGTGTCCGGCATCAAGCCGGTCTCCGACAACGAGCTGCAGATCAAGCTCACCGCGCCGAACTCCGCCTTCAAGTACGTCCTCGCGATGCCCCACTCGTCGGTCATCCCCGAGGGCTCGGGGGACCAGCAGGCCACGAAGCCGATCGGGTCCGGCCCGTTCGTCTTCGAGAGCTTCGAGCCCGGCCGCGAGATCAAGCTGACCCGCAACGAGGACTACTGGGAGGAGGGCAAGCCCTACGTCGACGCCGTCGACGAGAAGATCAACATCGACCCGTCGGTCCAGCTGCTCCAGCTGCAGAAGAACCAGATCGACCTGATGGGCGACCCCATGCCGCCGGCGAAGTACCTCGAGGTCGTCAACAACCCCGAGCTCAAGGCGCAGACCACCTCCATCACCAAGCCCAGCACGTACTTCCTGACCATGAACACCAAGATGGCGCCGTTCGACGACCCCAAGGTCCGGGAGGCCGTGTCCTACGCCATCGACCGGGCGTTCCTCGTCAAGCTGGTCAACGGGCAGGGCAAGGTCGCCAACCAGTTCCTCCCGCCGGGCATCGCCGGCTACAGCGAGAAGAACATGGTGCACGACCAGGACATCGAGAAGGCCAAGCAGCTCCTGAGCGACGCCGGGTTCCCCAACGGGCTGAAGACCACGCTGTACACCTGGAACGACGACCCGTGGACGACGCTGGGCCCGCAGATCCAGCAGGACCTGAAGAAGATCGGCATCGAGGCCGACTTCCGGCCGCTCGAGCCGAGCGCCTTCTTCGAGCTGGCCGCCACGCCCGACAAGGCCCCGATGACGCTCACCTTCTGGGTGGCGGACTTCCCGGACGGCAGCAACTTCTTCCAGGCGCTGATGTCCTGCGCCGCGGCCATCCCCGGTGGGCAGAACTACTCGTTCTACTGCAACGAGGGCATGGACGAGACCGTGCGTGAGGCGCTGGCCACCGAAGACCCGGAGAAGGTCACCAGCCTCTACGACGAGGCCGGCGAGGCCATGCTCGCCGACAACCCGGTCGTGCCCCTGTACTACGGCTCGAAGACCGAGGTCTTCGGCGCCAACGTGGGTGGGTACCACTCCCAGCCGATCTGGGGCTGGGACATGACCAACTACTGGAAGACCGACGGCTCGGAGTCCAGGGCCACGAGCTGACCTGCACGGTGCCACCGCGCCACCCCCTGGGTGCGGTGGCGCCGTGCCCGGCAACGACCAAGGGACCACATGAACCCCATTCTCGACATCGAGGACCTCGCCGTGTCCTTCGCCTCCGGTGGGCAGGTCGCCTCCGCCGTGCGCGGGGTCTCCTTCGACGTGGCCGCCGGCGAGCGCATCGGCATCGTCGGCGAATCAGGATCCGGCAAGTCGGTGACCGCGCAGGCGATCATGCGGCTCCTGCCGTCGACCGCCGAGGTCTCGGGCGCGATCCGCTTCGCCGGCGAGGACATCAACACCTACGACCGCAAGCGGCTCACCCGCCTGCGCGGGGCCGAGATCGCGATGATCTTCCAGGATCCGATGTCCAGCCTGAACCCCCTGATGCGGGTCGGCAAGCAGATCACCGAGACCCTGCGCCGCCACCGCGGCCTGGGCCGCTCCGAGGCGCGCGAGGAGGCGATCCGCCTGCTGCGCACGGTCGGCATCGCGGATGCAGAGGCCCGGATGCGCGACTACCCGCACGCCTTCAGCGGCGGCATGCGCCAGCGGGTCTGCATCGCCATCGCGGCCAGCTGCGCGCCGCAGCTCATCATCGCCGACGAGCCCACGACCGCCCTCGACGTCACCGTCCAGGGGCAGGTCCTCGACCTGCTGGACAAGCTCACCGACGACCACGGCACGGCCGCCATCCTGATCAGCCACGACCTCGGCGTCGTGTCCAGCTTCTGCGACCGGGTCCTGATCATGTACGCCGGCAGGATCGTCGAGGTCGGCCCGACCGAGCGCGTGGTCCACGCGCCCCAGCACCCCTACACGCGGGCGCTCCTGGACTCGATCCCGCGCATGGACAGGGACCTGCCGCACCGGCTGCCCGGCATCCCGGGGGCGCCGCCACAGGGTGCGGACGATCCGGAGGGCTGCCCGTTCGCCGCCCGGTGCCCGCGCGCCACCCAGGAGTGCCTGGTGTCCATGCCCGCCATGACGCCGACCTCGGCCGCGCTGGCGCCGAGCCACGCGGCCGACCCGGGGGCGACGACCGGGGGCCCGTCGGCCTTCGCCTGCTTCCACCCGCTGGGTGCCGACGCCGCCGAGCCCCTGGAGGTGGCCCGATGACCGCGCACGACGAGACCGTGGCACCGACGACCCAGGTGCAGGTCACCGGGCTGACCGTGAGGTTCCAGCCGCCGCGTCTCAGCGGCCGGCCGACGGTCGTGGCGGTCGACGACGTCTCCTTCGGCATCGGTCGCGGACGCACGCTGGGGATCGCGGGGGAGTCGGGGTCGGGCAAGAGCACGGTCGCCCGCGCCCTGATGCGGATCACCGACCCGCAGGCCGGCAGCGTCCGCGTCGGCGACCGCGAGATCACCGCGCTGCGCGGCAGGTCGCTGCGCCAGTTCCGGCGCGAGATGCAGATGGTCTTCCAGGACCCCTACGACTCGTTGAACCCGCGCCTCACCGTCGGTGACTCGGTCGCCGAGGCGCTGACCCTCCGCGGCCTCAGCCGGCCCGACCAGAGGTCGGCGACCCGGGACCTGTTCTCCAGGGTCGGCCTGCCGTCGTCCTTCACCAGCCGCTACCCCCACCAGCTCTCCGGCGGCCAGCGGCAGCGGGTGTCCATCGCGCGGGCCCTGGCCGTCGAGCCCCGCGTGATCGTCTGCGACGAGGCCGTCTCGGCGCTCGACGTCTCGGTGCGCGCCCAGATCCTCAACCTGCTCAAGGACCTGCAGGAGCAGGACGACCTCACCTACCTGTTCATCTCCCACGACCTGTCCACGTTGCGGTTCATCGCCGAGGACGTCGGGATCATGTACTTCGGCCGGATGGTCGAGGTCGGGACGCGGGAGCAGGTGTTCGGCAACCCCGCGCACCACTACACCCAGGCGCTCATCGCCGCGATCCCCGAGCCGGGGGCGCCGCGCTCCAGGGTCCGCTCGCGGCTCCAGGGCGAGCCGCCGAGCCACGGCTCCCCACCCACCGGGTGTCCCTTCAACCCCCGCTGCCCCGCCGCCCAGGACATCTGCCGCCAGGTCCGGCCGGAGCTCACCACGGCTCCGGGCGGGCAGCAGGTGGCCTGCCACTTCCCGATCCCGGCCTCCACCCCGAGCCGGCCCGACGCCCTCGCGGAGACACGATGACCATCCCGCTGAGCGAAGCAGAGCTGCCGAACGACGTGGCGCCCGACACCGCCGCCTTCCTGAGGCGGGCCGCCACCAGCCTGCGCCACGACCTGCCCGCCCTCATCTCGCTCGTCCTGCTGGTGCTGCTGGCGGCCGCGGCGCTGCTGGCGCCGTACCTCGCGCCCCACGACCCGCTGACGACCTTCCGCGACGGGATCAGCGACCAGGGGGCGCCGCTGGGGCCGTCCGAGAAGTTCCCCCTGGGCACCGACCCCAACGGCCGCGACGTGCTCTCCCGCCTGCTCTACGGCGCGCGCGTCTCCCTCGTCATCGGGATCGTCGCCAACGGTCTCGCCACCGTGCTCGGCGTTTTCGTCGGGACGGTCGCGGGCTACCTCGGCGGCTGGGTGGAGACCGTCCTGATGCGCGTCACCGACGTCGTCATGTCCTTCCCCATCCTGCTGTTCTGCATCGCGCTGATCTCGGTCACCGGGCCGAGCGAGCGCAACGTCATCATCGTGATCGCGCTGATCTACTGGACGGCGCTGGCCCGCATCGTGCGCGGCCTGGTGCTCTCGCTCAAGGAGCGGGAGTTCATCTCCGCCGCCCGCACCCTGGGCCTGTCCCACGCGCGCATCATGCGGCGGCACATCCTGCCGCACCTAGTGCCGGCGATCATCGTCTACGCCACCCTGGGCGTCGCCTCGTCGATCCTGATCGAGGCGTCCCTGTCCTTCCTCGGCATCGGCGTCCCCGTCCCGGACCCGTCGTGGGGACAGATGATCGACCAGGGCCGGCTGTACTTCCAGACCGCTCCGTGGCTCCTCTTCGCGCCGGGTGCGTGCCTCGTCGTCACCGTGCTCACGTTCAACCTCGCGGGCGACTGGTTGCGAGACCTGCTCGACCCCACTGCTCAGGAAAGGCGCTGAGCGATGGGCCGCTACCTGCTCCGCCGGATCCCGCAGACGCTGCTGGTGCTGCTGGGCGTCATCACCCTGGCGTTCTTCATGACGCACGTGGTCCCCGGTGACCCGGCCCGGCTCATCGCCGGCGCGAACGCCTCACCGGAGACGGTCGCCTCCATCCACCGCCAGCTCGGCCTGGACGAGCCACTGCTCCAGCAGTACGTCGACTACCTCCGCGCCCTGCTCCACGGCGACCTGGGCACCAGCTTCGCCCTGCAGGACACCCCGGTGGCCGACCAGCTCGTGGCCGCGCTCCCGGTGAGCGCGATGGTCGCCCTGGGCGCCGTCCTCTGGGAGGTGCTGCTCGGGGTGCCGATCGGCATCATCGCCGCGCTGCGCCCCCGCGGCGTCCTGGACCGGGTGACCACGCTCGGGGCGCTGCTCGGACTGTCCGCGCCGCCGTTCTGGCTCGGCCTGCTGCTGCTCTACTACCTGGCGTTCAAGGGCAACCTGTTCCCTCTCAGCGGATGGGGGACGCCGGCGATCGACTACCTGATCCTGCCCACGTTCGCCCTCGGCGTCGGCGGTGCCGCGTGGTACGCGCGGCTCACGCGGACCACCATGCTCGAGGTGCTGCGCTCGCCGTACATCCAGATGGCACGCGCCAAGGGCATGCCCGAGTCGACCATCATCCGGCGCCACGCCCTGCGCAACGTCCTGACGCCGTTGCTGACCCTCCTCGGCATGGACCTGGGCTACTTCCTCGGCGGCGTCGTCGTCATCGAGACGGTCTTCGGGCTGCCCGGCGTCGGCAAGCTCACCTTCGACGCCATCGGCTCCCTCGACATCCCCATGATCACCGGCGCCGTCCTCTTCGCCGCCTTCTTCATCGTCCTCATGAACCTCGTCGTCGACCTCGCCTACGCGGCCATCGACCCGCGAGTCCGGCTCTGATCCCCCCGAAAGGAAAATCAATGACGAACGACAAGCTCCGTGTGGCCGTGGTCGGCGCAGGCCGCTGGGCCCAGCGCGCGCACATCCCCGGCTGGCAGCGTGATCCCCGGGTCGAGGTGGTCGCGCTCAGCGACACCGACCCCGGGATCCTGGCGGAGGCGGGGAAGCAGTTCGGTGTGGACCGGCTCGTCGCCGACTACCGCGACCTGCTGGCGGACGAGTCCATCGACGTGATCGACGTCGCGACCGCCAACCACGCCCACTTCGAGATCTCCGAGGCGGCGCTGGAGGCGGGCAAGCACGTGCTGTGCGAGAAGCCGGTCCACCACGACTTCCACGAGACCCAGCGCCTGTCCGACCTGGCCCGCGAGCGCGGGCTGAAGACCAAGCTGGGCTTCACCTTCCGCTACGCGCCCGCCGTGCAGTACGCACGACACCTCATCGACGCGGGCTTCGTGGGGACGCCGTACATCTTCAACGGCTACGAGCAGAACAGCCAGTGGATCGACCCGCAGACGCCCATGCGGCAGGTCGACCCCGACGCGGACCCCGACCGGATCGCCACGTCCTCGATCGAGGGGTACGGCGCGCCGATCATCGACATCATGCACGACTGGGTCGGTGGCGAGCTGACGTCCGTCGTCGGCACCATGCGCAACTTCGTGCCGAAGCGCGTCGTCGCCAGCACCGGCGACCTGCAGCGCCTCAACATCGACGACGGTGACATGTGGGTGTGCGAGTTCGACAACGACGTGATCGCCTCGATCCAGTCCTCCTACGTGACCGTCGGGAACTTCCCTGGCATCGAGGCCCGCATCTTCGGGTCCGAGGGGGCCATCATCGTGAGGCTGGTCGAGGAGTTCGGCATCTGCCAGACGATCAGGACGGCGACCAAGGACAACGTCGAGTTCGTCGAGCGCGAGATCCCGGACGAGTTCTTCCCCGAGGGCGGGACGTCCCGCGAGGACTGGGACTTCCTGTTCTACTCCAAGCTCTGCTCGGACTTCGCCACCGAGATCCTCTCCGGCTCCGACACCAACCAGGGGGACTTCGGGCAGGGCGCGCTGGTCCAGCAGACCATCAACGCGTTCGAGAAGTCCTTCGCGGACCGGGCCTGGGTGGACTTCCCCCTCGACGGTGCGGCTCGGTGACGGCCCACGCCTGGGGCTCCATGGCGGCGGACACCCACGCCGCGGCCCTGATGGAGGAGGCGCTGGCCGAGATGGGCAGCGACGTCCAGTACGCCGACGTACGGCTGATCGAGTGCGAGGAGATGCGGCTCTACGCCCAGCTCGGCGCTGACGCCGACGAACGGGTCGAGCACAACCTCGGCATCGGTGTCCGGGCGCTGGTGGACGGCTGCTGGGGCTTCGCCGCCCGGCCGCTGCTCGCGACCGGCGACCCGGGCACCGCGGCGCGCCAGGCCGTGGCGACGGCCCGGGCCTCGGTGGGCACCACGGCACCGGTCTCGCTGCCGGCGCGCCAAGGCCTCAGCGGCCGGTACGAGACGCTGGTCGAGCAGGACCCGTTCGCGGTCCCGGCGCACGAGCGGCAGGAGCTGCTCGAGACGATGCTGGCCAACGCGGGCAGGCCCGCCGAGGTCGTGTCCGGGCAGGCGGTCATCAACGCCAAGCGGCAGCACCGGCACTTCGCCAGCACCGAGGGGTCCAGGCAGCACCAGCACTTCATCGAGACCGGCGCCGGCCTGATGGTCAACGCGGCCGACGAGCACGACGTGCAGCGACGCAGCTACCCCAACTCCTTCCACGGCAACACCGCGGCCGCCGGCTGGGAGTACCTCGCCACGCTCCGGCTGGCCGACCACGCGACGCGCGTCGGCGAGGAGGCGGTGGAGCTGCTCACCGCGCCCATCGCCCCGTCGGGGACCGCCGACGTGGTGATCGGCGCCCAGCAGGTGTCGCTCCAGATCCACGAGTCCTCCGGGCACGCGCTGGAGCTCGACCGGATCCTCGGTGACGAGGCCAACTTCGCCGGGACCTCGTTCATCCAGCCCGGCGACATCGGCAAGCTGCAGTACGGCTCGCCCGCCGTGACCATCACCTCCGACCCCACCATCCCCGGGACGCGCGGCAGCTTCGCCTTCGACGACGAGGGCACGCCCGCGCAGCGCGTGCGGCTGGTGGAGGAGGGCATCGTGCGCGCCACGCTGTCGAACCGCGACGCGGCCGCGCGCAGCGGCCAGCAGCTCACCGGCGCCGCACGGTCCGACGGCTGGGCCTACCTCCCGGTGTGCTTCGCCACGCACGTCTACCTCGAACCCGGCGAGGGGACCACCGACGAGCTCCTCGAGCGGATGGGTGACGGCTTCTTCATCGACGACAACCGCAGCTGGTCCATCGACAACCGCCGCTGGAACTTCCAGTTCGGCACGGAGGTCGCCTACGAGGTGCGCAACGGCCGCCGTGGGCGGCTGCTCAAGAACTTCTCGTACGGCGGCATCACCCCCGAGTTCTGGGGCTCGGTCGAGGCCGTCGCCGGACCCGAGGAGCTCCGGATCTTCGGGTACCCCTGCGGCAAGGGAGAGCCCAAGCAGTGGGGGTTCCTCAGCCATGCGGCCGCCCCGATGCTCGTGCGCGACCTGCGGATCGGGGTGGCCTGAGATGCGTGACGACAAGACCTTCGTGTCGCCCCTGACCGCCGACCAGGCCTTGGAGACGGTCGAGACCGCGCTCCGGAGCTGCCCGGCGGACGCCGTCGAGGTCACGCTGCTGGGCCGCACCGCGGAGTACACCCGCTTCGCCGGCGACCGCATCCACCAGCCGCAGGACATCACCGAGCTGACGGTCAGCATCAAGGCCGTCGTCGACGGGCACGCGGCGCGGGCGGCCACCAGCAGCCTGGCGCGCATCGGCGAGACCGCAGTCCTCGCTGCGGGGCTGGCGGCGCAGCGCGCCAAGGCCGCCTCCGGTGCCGGGCACACGTTGCTCGCCCGGCCGGAGGACGTGCCCGACCTGCCTCTCTGGCACGAGGACACGGCCGCGTTCGACGCGCCCTCCCGGGTCGAGCTCGCCGGCCGGGCCATGCGGGCCGCGGGGTCCGCGGGCGGTCGGAGCACCGGCATGTTCGGCCGAGCGGTCACCCAGATCGCGGTCGGCAACAGCGCCGGTGTGCGGCAGCACGCCCTGGCCACCGAGGCCAGCGGAGCCCTGACCGTGACCGTCGGCGACGGCACGGCGCACTGGATCGACCTGCACCGCTCGTCCGACGCCCTGGCCACCGGCGCGAACATCGACTCCGCGGTGCAGCGCGCCGTGGCAGGCCGGGGCCGCGTCCCGATGCCCGACGGCGAGTTCACCGTGGTGCTGGGACCGGAGGCGGCGGGGGAGCTGGTCGGGTTCCTCGGTGACTTCGGTTTCACCGGATCGCTGGCCGCCGCCGGCGTCGGCGTCTGTGCGCGAGAGCCCGGCGCGCGCCGTGCGTCCGAGCTCGTCACCGTCGCCGACGACGCCCGGGCCGACGTCGGGCTGCCGATGCCCTTCGACTTCGAGGGCACCGTGAAGCAGGTGGTGCCGCTCCTCACGCGCGGCGTCGTCGGGTCGCCGGTCACGGACCTGGCCACCGCCAGTGCCCTGGGCCGGCCCTCCACAGGTCACGCGCACATCGCGCGCGAGGAGGTGCCGGCACCGGTGCCGGCCAACGTCGTCATGCGTCCCGGCGACCGGACGGAGGCCGAGCTGGTGGCCGGCGTCGAGCGCGGGATCTACGTCGAACGGTTCTGGTACACCCGCCTCGTCGACCGGTCCGCGAGCACCATCACCGGCGTCAGCCGCGACGCCTGCTTCCTGATCGAGGACGGCCGGCTGACCAGACCCGTCGACACCGGACGCTTCACCCAGTCGGTGCTGGGCTTCCTCGAGACCGTCGACGGGGTCGCCGACACCGTGCGGTCCCAGCCCGTGATGAACGTGTGGAACGGGTGCGTGAGCGCACCCGCCATCCGTGGCCACGGGTTCCGGTTCGGAAACCGACCCTAGGCAGTGAGGAGCAGCGTGAGCCTGCGAACAAACCGTGACCGACTGGTCACCCAGACCCTCGCCGGTGAGGTCTGGCCGCCCCTGGCGGACCGGCACGGGCACCGGGTCGACGCCGACGGCACCCCGTTCCTGCTGCCCGGCATGGGCGGAGTGACCTTGGGCGTCCACTGCGGGGACCCGGCGACCGGCTACGCCAGCGACCACCTCGAGCCGGGGCTCTCCGTGCGGCACCGGGACGCACGCGCGAACATGGCGCTGCAGTTCCTGGCGTGCGTCGGGAACGTCGTCACGGTCCGGTCCGGCCCCGCGGCCGGTGCCGTCGGCCGCGTCATCGGCCAGCACGCCTACGTGCTGGTGGACATGCCCGGCGGCGAGATGAAGGACGTCTGCACCGGTGACCAGGTGCTGGTCACGGCCCGGGGCCAGGGGCTGAAGCTCCTCGACCACCCGGACGTGGTCGTCAAGAACCTCGACCCCGACCTCGTGGACTCGACGGGCTGGGAGACCCTCCCCGACGGCCGGTTGCGGGTGCCCGTGGCCGCGCGGGTGCCGGCCAGCGCGGTCGGGGCAGGCGCCGGCATGGTGTCGGAGTTCGCCAACACCGACCTCATGGGCGCCTATGCCGGCCAGGGGGAGGACCTCTCGCTCGGTCTCGAGGGCCTGCGCATCGGAGACGTCGTCGTCCTCGAGGACCAGGACCACCGCTTCGGCCGCGGGTTCCGCCCCGGGTTCGTCACCATCGGGGTCATCAGCACCGGGCACTGCCGGCTGTTCGGTCACGGACCGGGGCCCTCGTCCCTCCTGAGCGGCCCGGCCGAGGCTTTCGACATCGTCACCGACACGGACGCCAACCTGAAGACGTACTTCAGCGCAGAGGAGCTGACCACGTGACCACCGTGCTGACCCCCGTCGGCGTCAACCTGCTCGGGTACGTCGAGACGCCCGAGATGGGCGACCACCCCTACCTGATCGACGTCGACGGAGCGCCGTACGTCCCGGTCGGCGACTGCGGTGTCGTGCTCGGCGTCCGGCTGGGGGACAGCGTGTTCGCCCACGACGCCGACCACGCCGCCCCGGGCGTCACCCTGGTGCACCCGGACCCGGCGGCACGCCACGGCCTGACCGCCTTCTCGTGCCTGGGCAACGAGGCCGTCGTCCGCGACGGCGCCGCGGCCGGTGCCGTCGGCCGCGTGCTCGGCAAGCGTGGCGAGGCGGGCCGGGTGGTCGTGGTGTTCGGCGACGACGTGCTCGCGAGGCTCGCGCCGGGAGACGCGGTCATGGTGCGGGGAATGGGGCAGGGCGCGCAGCCGCCGGACCTGCAGGCCGCGGGCGTGCAGCTGCTCAACACCGACGCGGGGATCCTGTCGCGGCTGGGTGTGGGCGTCGGCGACCGCGTGAGCCTTGGCGTGCGTACCTGCCTGCCCTCGCAGGTGGTGGGCAACGGCATCGGTCGTCCGGCGGACATGTGGGACGTGGACCTGACTCTCACCGCCGAGAGCCTCGCGACGTGGACGCCGCGGCTCCTGCTCGGCGACCTCGTCGCGGTGGAGGACCTCGACGTCCGGCACAACATCGGCTATCGCCGGGGATGGGTCACCGTGGGCGTCGTCGTGCACGGCGGCAGCCCGCTGCCGGGGCACGGACCCGGGCTGATGCCGATGCTGTGCGGACCCCGCGACGCCTTCGACCTGCGGGTCGACGCCGTGGATCACACCGGGGTGACGCCGGATCTCCTAGGGTTGAACCCGTGACGAGCAACCCCGTGGACGGTGGCGCACCGGGCCTGGTGCACCTCTCGCTGCCCGACTCGGTCCACCAGACCCTGCGCCGCCGGATCCTGAACAACGAGCTCGGCGCCGGGACGCGTCTGGTCGAGGCGAACCTCGCCGAGGAGCTGGGCGTCAGCCGGGGCACGGTCCGGGTGGCGCTGCGCCAGCTCGCCACCGAGGGTCTCGTGGACATCGCGCCTCGCCGTCACAGCGTGGTGACCCGCATGTCGTACGCCGACATCGACGATGCCTGCTACGCCCGCTACGTCCTGGAGGAGGGCGCCATGCGCGCCATCCCGACCGAGCAGCTCACCGCGCTCGCCGACGAGCTGTGTCGGGTGACCGAGTCGATGGAGGAGGCAGCCGCCAGCGGCGACATGGTGGCGATCGTCGACCTGGACACCCACTTCCACGGCTGCATCGTCCAGGCTTCCCACAAGCAGCGGCTCGCCGGGCTGTGGTCCACGCTCGACGGGCAGATGGGCGCCGTCATGCGCTCGTCGATGGAGGACCAGCACATCGGGCTCCCGGAGGCGGCCGGGCGCCACCGACAGCTGGCCGAGGTGATCCGGAGCGGGGACCGCGCGGCCATCGCGGAGGCGCTCTACGGCCACTACCTGCGCACCCCCGCACCGTGAGCTGACGGGCGGGGCGCGCCCTGCGTCCCCCGGCAGCGAGCAGGGTGCAGGCCGGGGGAGCGGCTAGCTCGTGGCCGCAGGGACCAGGATCGCGTCGACCTCGATCGCGCCGACCGCCAGGTCCGAGACCGTGGTGGTGCGCGCCGGCAACGGGTCGGAGAAGTACTCGGCGTAGATGGCGTTGACGACCGCCATGTCCACGCCCGGACGGACGAAGACGTTGACCTTGACGGCGTCGTGCAGCGAACACCTCGCGGCCTCGGCCACCGCCCGGAGGTTCTCCATGGTGCGTCGTACCTGGTCCGCCAGCGGGCGGTCCAGGAGCCGCTCGCCGGCGGGTGTGCGAGGCGTCTGCCCGGCCAGGAAGACGAGGCCACCGGCCGTGATCGCCTGGCTGTACGGGCCGGCCGGCGGGGGTGCGGCGTCCGTGTGGACCGCCCGCCGGTCGTGGTCGCTCACGACGCCAGCCTCTGGAGGCAGGCGACCATCCGGTCGAGGGCCGCGGCCCACTCGTCCTCGTCACGGGCGTAGCAGACCCGGAAGTGCCCCGTGCCGCGCTCGCCGAACTGGTAGCCGGGCGACACGATGACGCCGGCCTCCCGGCGCAGGGCGCCGGCGATCTCCCGGTCGTTCCTCCCGAGCGCGGAGACGTCCGGGAACAGGTACGCAGTGCCGTCGTGGACGCGGAGGTGCAGCCCCGGCACCTCGCACAAACGGTCCGCGGTCATGTCGCGCAGCGCCTGCAGGGCCTTGACCCGCTCGGCGAGGAAGTCCTGGTCGTCGCGCAGCCAGCGGGTCAGCAGGTGCTGGGCGTACGCCGGCGCGCGCAGCGCCGTGATGGCGAGCGTCTGCTCGCCGGCCGCCACCACGTCGGCGGGGGCGACCACCACCCCGAGCCGGAACCCGCTGAGCGACTCGGTCTTCGACGGGCCGAGCATGGTGATGCACCGGTCGGCCATCCCGGGCTCGGCGGCGAGGTGGCGGAACGGGCGGTCGCCGTAGACGAGACGCGAGTAGAGCTCGTCGACGAGGACGCGGAACCCCGCGCCCTGCGACAGCTCGGCGACGCGGGCGATCACGTCGTCGCCGTACACCGCACCCGTGGGGTTGCTCGGGTGGGAGAACAGCAGCAGCCGGGGGCGCTGCGGCAGCAGCCGCTCGATCGCGTCGAAGTCGAGGGTCGCCTCGTCCCGGTCGTGCAGCACCGGGATCCGCTCCACCCGGGCGCCCAGGAAGGCGAGCATGCGCTCGACGAAGAGGTACTCCGGATCTGCGAGCATGACCAGGTCGCCCTCGTCGACCAGCGCGGACAGCATGGTGAAGATGCCGCCCTGGGTGCCCGGGGTGAGCAGGAGGTTCTGCTCGTCGACGGTCACCCCCAGCAACCGCGAGACGGAGTCCGCGGTGACCTCGAGCACGGACGGGTTGCCCCGGTAGGGGGTGTAGGCGTTCACGCCGTCCTCCATCGCTGACTGCATGACGTCGGTGGCCCACGCCGGGGGAGGAAAGCGCACCGTGTCGAAGTGGGTCGTGTCGAGCAGCCCCTTGCCACCACCGTCCAGATGGAGGGCGAGGTCTGCCTCCCGCACGGTGGCCCCGAGGATCTTGCTCCGGCCGGGCATGTGCATGCGGCGTACCCGCCGGCTCTCGGCCGCGGGGAGGGTGTGCTCGTCACCTGTCATCGTCACTCCTCGAGTGATTGTCAACAATCAGCAATGTGAACGTAGGGCATGTCATGCCCGCGGTCAACGACGTGCGGGCCGGGCGCCGGTCGCCACCGAGCCGCGCACCCTGTGCTGCCGCGTCACCGGTGGTGGTGGAAAATGGCACGTGTACCCCCAGGCACTGGAACCGCCGGTGCCCCGCAGGGTGGAGGGAGCCATGGCTACACCGGAACGACGCCGCGACACGACCGTCGCCACTCCGCAGCTGACGACGGCGGAGCGACCCGCACCCTTGGAGCAGAGCCGCGACTTCGGCTGGCTGATCACGGTGCTCAGCGCCGTGGGGGCCCTGGTCGGCTCCTGGGCCCTGTTCCCGACCGATGTCGTGGGCATGTGGGCGGGCTACTGGGTGTCGGTGCTGGCCACGATCTCGCTCATGGGCGTGATGTGGCTGCGCAGCTCCCTGCCCACCGGGCCCGGGGTGGCGATCACCGCTGTGCCCGGCGCCGGCCTCGTCCTGCTGGGGGCGCTGCGCGACTACCCGACGACGATCGCGGTCGTCATGGTGGCCGGTGGCGTCGGCATCCTCCTCGGCGCGCTGCTGCAGGCCCGACGCCACTGAGTCGTGCGGCCGGCCCGAACCGGGCAGGATCGACGCCATGCCCAGCCGGATCGCCGCCATCACGATCGACGCCGTCCGCCCACGCCTGGTCGCCGGCTTCTGGTGCGACGTCCTCGGCTGGCGGGTGCTCGAGGAGGACGAGGGCGTGCTCACCATCGCGCCGGAGGACGGAGGCCGGCCGACCATCGACGTGGCCCCGGTGCCGGAGGGGAAGATGGTCAAGAACCGCCTCCACCTCGACCTGCGCGCCGACGGCTCGTCGACCGCCGCCGAGCTGGACCGCCTCCTCGGCCTGGGGGCGCGGCGTGTGGACGTCGGGCAGCGAGCCGACGCCACCTGGGTGGTCCTCGCCGACCCCGAGGGCAACGAGTTCTGCCTGCTCTCGCGGACCGTCCAGGAGGTCGCCGGCTCAGGCCCGTAGCGAGGGCCCGACCGCCGGCTGCGGTCCGGCTGTCGGGGGCGGCCCCGGCCGGACCTGGTCATCCTGGGGCTCTCTGGGCCTCGGACGGTTCAAGCCGTCTCCGTCGTCGACGACGGGAACGTCCGGGACACGGCCTCGGACCAGCGTGCCGTCCGTCCCGTCCTGCCGAGCCCGTTGACCGTCGAAGCGGACCACCATCAGCGCCACGTCGTCGCCCCGGACCTCCTGGCCCGACCACGACAGCAGGAGATCGGTGCAGAGCTCCAGCTCGATGGGGTACCGAGGGCGCAGGCGCTCGGCGGTACGCATCAGCTCACCCATGCCGAGGTCCAGTCCGTGCACGCGGTCCTCCACCAGTCCGTCGGTGTAGAGCACCATGACGTCGCCGGGGGACAGCTGCAGCTGAGCCTGGGGACGAGTGACTGCCGGCACTCCCAAGGGGGGCGATCCTCCCGACAGCAGGTAGCGCGCAGGCTCGGACCGGGGCACCAACAGCGGAGGGACGTGCCCGGCACGGGCGATCCGGACGACTCCCGAGTGCAGGTCGACGAGGGCGAAGGTCACCGTGGCGATCTCGTCCTCGGCCAGCTCGTGGGTCAGTGCATCCAGGCCCTCGAGGACCCGACCGGGGTTCGGGTCGAGCCGGGCCAGGGTGCGCAACGTGGTGCGGACCTGGCCCATCACCGCTGCTGCGTGGAGTCCCTTGCCCATCACATCACCCACGACGACGGCGACCTGGTGCTCATCGATGTGCAAGCAGTCGAACCAGTCGCCACCGACGCGCAGGCCCTGCTCGCCGGCGACGTACCGGCTGGACACGGTCAGGCCCGGCGGAGAGTGGAGCCTTGCGGGCAGCAGCGACGCCTGCAGCGTCGCCGCTGCGCGAGCCTGGTCCTCGTAGGCCGCGGCGCGACCCCAGGCCTGTCCGGCCTGGCTGACGACACCGGCGAGCATCCGCCGGGTGGCCGGCGAGAACTGCCTCGGCTGTGCGGACCAGGTGACCAGCAGCGCGGGCGGTGTCTGGGACGTTCCCAGCGGGACGAGCACCAGCGACCCGATGTCAGCTGCCGGCCGCGGGTGGTCGCCCAACCAGCCGTCGACCTCGGCGGGTGTCTGCAGATAGACCCCCTCACCGTTCAGGTGCAGCCGGGGGAGCAGGAGGCCGGCTTGTTGCCGCCACGGCTCCGGGACCTGCGGCTCGGTCGCGGCCACCAGGCCGGCCGGTTCGGTGAGCTGTTGCCACGCCAGGACGTGGTGGTGCGGGTGACCGCCCAGCACGGCCACCTGCTCGCCCAGACCGCCCGCCACCTCGGCCGTCGTACGAGCGCGGGAGAACTGCTCCGCCGAGACCATCAGGGAGCTCGAGACCTGCAGCGCCTCGCGCAGCTGGGCCTCGCGACGGTCCAGCTCGGTCTCGCTGTAGCGGTCGACGTCGCGCAGCTGCAGGACCATGGTGCTGACCACGCCGATCGCCAGCACGGCGAAGGTGAGCACCCGGAGCGAGAGGCTGCCCCACCACACGGGGGTGAACCGTTGCGCGGCCAGCGCGTTGAGGACTATCTCGTAGACCGCGATCAGCAACGTCAGGGCGATCCAGCCACGCAAGGCCGGGGCGTCCCGCCCGCCCCGCCACGTCCACAGGAACGCCGAGAGCAGCAGCAGTGCGCCCACGAGCCACTCGAGCGCCAGCAGCAGCGAGGTGTAGCGCGACTCGGCGGTCAGCAGGTTCGGGAGCGGCAAGGCGTCGGCCGCCAGCAGGAACGCGACCGAGGTTCCGCCGACACTCAACACCCACCGATGACGCCGGCCCAGGCGCACGACGCCGGCCAGGGCTCCCACGCCGACGCAGACGTGGAACAGCAGGTAGAGACCCGCGCTGCCCTCGCCACTGGTCGAGAACGGCCCTCCGGACGGGTCCACGAGCGGGAACGAGACCACCTGGAGCGCCATCGCCACCACGGCCGCCGTCAGGCCCGCGCAGAACCAGCTGACCCAGGCATCGGTGGCTGAGCGCAGCCGCAGCTCGAGCGCCACCAGCGCCAGGAGGGCGAACACCGGTGCGGTCGCGAAGCGGATCACCGACGCCGACGGGGGCGGCACGCCCCCGACCGCCAGGGCCGCGAGGTACACGCTCGCCGCGACGACCGTCGTTCCACCGGCGACGAGCAGGTCCAGCTGGCGTCGGGGGAGCGGTCGGCGCGCATCGAGGACCAGCCCGTTGTCCGACTCCACCCCCCGAGCCTAGAAATCGCCGGTGCCCGATCAGCAGGGACCAAGGTCACACACTGAGCACGCCTGCGCGCTGCAGGAGCTGCCTCCCCGACCTCGGTGAGGCATCACCGCCGCCCTTCGCGCGATCGGACACGTGTCCGGGCCCTGGCACAGCGCAACCCGGTGATTTCACCGGCGCGAGCACGGGTGCGGCGGGCGCACGATGGTGACTCCACCGCGAAGAAGGAGAACCGCCATGAACCCGATGCACCCCGAGCTCGCCCGTCACGAGATCAGTCGCCGCCTGAGCGCGGCCGCCGACGAGCGCCGCAGGCGGCTGGCTCGGGGACGACTCCACTGGACCCGGCGCATGCACGTGGAAGCCCACGACCCGGCCCCGGGTCGATGAAGCGCATCGGCCTGCTGGGCGGCATGAGCTGGGAGAGCACGGCGCTCTACTACCGGCTGCTCAACGAGGGTGTGGCTCAGCGACTCGGCGGCCTGCACTCCGCCGACTGCGTCGTGACGTCGGTCGACTTCGCACCCGTCGCCGAGCTCCAGGCGTCCGGGAGCTGGGAGCAGGCCGCCGGCCTGCTGGCTGACCGGGCGAGAGACCTGCAGGCGGCGGGCGCGGAGGTCGTGCTGCTCTGCACCAACACCATGCACAAGGTGGCCACACAGATCCAGGACGCCATCGACGTCCCCCTGCTGAACATCATCGACACCACCGCGGATGCGGCGCGGCGCGCCGGCCTCAGCCGTCTCGGTCTCCTGGCGACGGGATTCACCATGGAGCAGTCGTTCTACCGGGAGCGGATGGAGTCGCACGGGCTGGAGGTCGTCGTCCCCGAGGCGCCGAGCCGCGCGCTGGTGCACCGGGTGATCTACGAGGAGCTGTGCCGTGGCATCTTCGAGGAAGCGTCTCGTGAGGAGGTCCGCAGGGTCATCGGTGAGCTCGGCGACCGCGGAGCCGACGGCATCATCCTCGGCTGCACCGAGATCGAGCTGCTGGTCGGACCGGCCGACAGCCCGGTGCCCGTGCTGCCCACCACGGCGCTGCACGCCGAGGCCGCGATCGACGCCGCGCTCCGCTGACCGCGGCAGGGCCGTCACCTCGACCGCCGGCACCGCCGGAGACCTTGCTGGAAAATGGTTCGACCACCGATGTCGAAGACGGAGGATGTCGTTCGACGTTGGGGTGAGTCGGCCACCGAGGAGCGGTGGGCGCCGAGCTTGAGGAGAGGTCAATGCCACGGTTCATGGGTTTCGTGAGGATGGAAGAGGGCCAGGGCGCTCCGCCGCAGGCTCTGTTCGAGGCGATGGACAAGTACATCGGCGAGCAGGCCGCAGCCGGGGCGTTCCTCGACGGGGGCGGCCTCTACGGCACCGAGGACGCCGTCAACTTCGTGGTCCGCGACGGTGAGACGACGCGGGTCGACGGCCCGTACGCCGAGGCCAAGGAGGTCGTCGGTGGGTGGGCGCTGATGCAGTACGACAGCCTGGAGGACGCGATCGAGAACCAGCGGGAGTTCGCCGAGCTGCACGCGACGTACTGGCCGGAGTGCCGCATGGTCGCCACCCTGCGTCAGATCCCGGACGAGCCGCCGGCGACCGCCGAGGCCTGAGCCCGTACGTCGTACCTGGCCGTGCGGCCGGCCCTAGGCTGGCCGCATGGCCGGGACCACCCCAGAGTCCAGTACTGCGTCGTCCACCGCCGCGAGGATCACGGCGGAGACGATCACCGCGACCTGGCGGGCGGAGTCCGCGCGGCTGGTCGGCGCCCTGACCCGGATGACGCGGGACCTCGACCTCGCCGAGGACCTGGCCCAGGACGCCCTGGTCAGCGCGCTCGAGCAGTGGCCGTCCCAGGGCGTCCCGGACAACCCCGGCGCGTGGTTGATGACCACCGCCAAGCGCCGCGCCGTGGACGCCTTCCGGCGGGCCGATCGCCTGCGTCGCAGGACCGAGGAGATCGGTCACGGCCTGAGCGAGGAGGACGCGATGCCCGACCTCACCGAGCAGGTCGACTTCATCGAGGACGACGTCCTCCGCCTGGTCTTCCTGTCCTGCCACCCGAGGCTCACCCCGGAGTCCCGGGCCGCGCTGACGCTGCGCCTGGTCGGGGGACTGACCACCGCCGAGATCGCACGTGGCTTCCTGACCACCGAGACGGCGATGGGGCAACGGATCTCCCGGGCCAAGAAGACCCTCAGTGACGTTCGCGCCGAGTTCGAGATCCCGGTGGGGGAGGAGCGCGCGGCGCGGCTCGACGACGTGATGGCCGTCATCTACCTGATCTTCAACGAGGGCTACACCGCGACCGCGGGCGACGACTGGATGCGCCCCGAGCTGACCACCGAGGCGATCCGACTGGCCCGGATGCTGGCCCGGCTGGTGCCGGACGAGCCGGAGGTCCACGGGCTGCAGGCGCTGCTGGAGCTGCAGGCCTCCCGCGGCCCCGCCCGCGTCGACGGCCAGGGCAGGCCGGTGCTGCTCGACGACCAGGACCGTCGTCTCTGGGACGCGTTGCTGATCCGCCGCGGGCTGGCCGCGCTGGAGCGTGCCGAGCTGCTCGCGCGTGGTGGGAGACCGGTCGGCCGGTACTACCTGCAGGCCGCGATCGCGTCGCAGCACGCCCGCGCCGCGACGGCCGAGGCGACGGACTGGCGCACCATCGCACGCCTCTACGACGTGCTCGCCCGGGCCGCGCCCGGGCCGGTCGTGGAGGTCAACCGGGCCGTCGCACACGGGCGTTCCTCCGGCCCGGCGGCCGGCCTGGCGGTGCTCGACGACCTCCCCGCTGACGCGCTCTCCGGCTCGCACCTGCTCCCCAGCGTGCGCGGCGACCTCCTCGCCCGGGCCGGACGCCGGGCCGAGGCCGCCGCGTCCTTCCGCGAGGCGGCGTCCCTCACCCGCAACGAGAGCGAACGAGCCCTGCTGCTCGGTCGTGCCGAGGAGGCCGAGGCTGCTAGTCCAGGGCCACCGGCGGGACCGTGACGACCTGCCCGGCGTAGCTCAACCCGGCACCGAAGGCGATCAGCAGCGCGGTGTCCCCGGGCTTCGCGTCGCCGTTGCGGATCATCGCCTCGATGGCCAGGGGGACCGAAGCCGCCGAGGTGTTGCCGGAGTCCTGGACGTCGCGCGCGACCGCGATGCCCTCGGGGAGCCGGAGGTTGCGGGCCAGGGTCTCGGTGATCCGCAGGTTCGCCTGGTGCGGGATGAACGCGTCCAGGTCGGAGAGGTCCAGCCCGGCGCTCGCGACGGCCTCACAGGCGACGTCGGCCATCGCGAACGGCGCCCAGCGGAAGACCTGGGTGCCCTGCATCTGCACGACCAGCGGGTGGTCCGGGTCGAGCTCGTCGCAGCGCACCGACTGCGTGATGACCTGGGACTGCGAGCCGTCGGAGCCCCAGGCGACCGGGCCGATGCCGGCCCGTTCGGCGGGACCGACCACGACCGCGCCGGCGCCGTCGGCGAAGATGAACGCGGTGCCCCGGTCCGTTGGGTCCATGAACCTGCTCAACCGCTCGGCGCCGACCACGAGGACGTGCCCGGCGTTGCCGCCGCGGACCAGGTCGGAGCCGACCGACAGGGCGTGGCAGAAGCCCGCGCACCCGGCGGACACGTCGAACGCCGCCGCGCGCGAGCCGAGCCGGTCCGCGAGCACCGGCGCCGCGGCGGGGGTGTGCTGGACGTGGGTCGAGGTCGCGAAGATGACCGTGCCGATGTCGCCCGCGGCGACGCCGGACGCCTTCAGCGCCCGCTCCGCCGCGATCGTCGCCATGTCGAGCAGCGACTCGTCCTCCGCGGCGTACCGCCTGGTCCGGATGCCGGAGCGGGTCTGGATCCACTCGTCGCTGGAGTCCAGCACCTCGCAGATCTCGTCGTTGGTCACGATGCGCTGGGGGCGGTGGACGCCGAGGCCGAGCATGGCGGTCGCGGTCGCGCCCGACCGCTGGTTGATGGTCGTCACGAGGCGAAGGCTACGCGGGCGGCGTCCACGGGAGGTCTCCCCGGTCCTGTCACGACTCCTGGTCGTCAGGTCGTGGCCGCCTGGCGCGGCGACGAGCGGCCCTCCTCGAGCTGTCGTGGCCCCCTCGCGACAACCCGGCGATCTCGCCGGTGCGAGTCGGTGCCTCAGGACGAGACGGTGATGAGGCCCGCGAACCCCCCCCGACCCAGGTGAGAGTCATGACCGTCGCCACCCAACACCGGACCGCACGTCCCATCGCGGCGAGCGCCGCCCAAGCGGCGCCCGAGCTCGCAAACCACGCGCGCCGGCGACGTGCGCTCGCGCTGGGCCTGCTGGTCTCCGCGCAGTTCGTCGTCATGCTCGACACCTCGATCGTCAACGTCGCGCTCCCCTCCATCCAGGCAGATCTCACGCTCAGCCCCACCGGATTGAGCTGGGTCGTCAACGCCTACGTGGTGACCTTCGGTGGCCTTCTGCTGCTGTTCGGGCGGGTCGCCGACCTCATCGGACGACGCCGCATGTTCGTCGCCGGGTCAGCGCTGTTCGCCGTCGGCACCCTCCTGGCCGCGAGCGCCGCTGACGAATGGATGCTCGTCGCCGGACGCGTCATCCAGGGCGCCGGCGCCGCCGCGCTCAGCCCCGCAGCGATGTCGCTGCTGATGCTGAACTTTCCCGGCGAGCAGCGGGCCCGAGCGATGAGCCTGTGGGGAGCGGCATCCGCAGTCGGCGGAGCCACCGGGGTCCTGGCCGGGGGACTGCTCGCCGGCGCGTTCGGCTGGTCCTCGGTGTTCCTGGTGACGATGCCCGCCTCCATCGCCGCCGTCGTCCTTGCCCGACGCGTCCTTGGGGACACCGGCCGCGGCGACAGCCGCAGCTTCGACGCCGGTGGCGCGGTCACCATCACCACAGCCGTGGTCGCGCTCGTCAACGGCGCCCTCAGCGCCGCAGACCGCGGCCTGATGTCCCCCAGTGTGCTCATCTCCCTCACGACATCCGCGCTCCTCTTCGGCGCCTTCATCGCCATCGAGCGTCGTGCCTCGGACCCGCTCGTCCCACTCGACCTCTTCCGCTCCCGTGTCCTCTCGACCGGTATCGCACTTGCCGTGCTCGGTGGAGCCGCCCGTGCCTCGACCTTCGTGCTGATCGCGCTGTATCTGCAGAAGGCGCTCACCATGTCGCCCGAGCACGCCGGTCTCGCCATGGTGCCGACCTCGGTCACCGGATTCGTGGTGAACCTGACGCTGCTCCCGCGGGTGCTGCGCGCGATCGGCCCGCGGCGAAGCCTGGTCGTCGGCCTCGTCATCCTCGCGGTCGGCCACCTGTGGCTCGCCCATGCGCCGACCGGGTACGGCTACGCGTTCGCTGTGCTGCCAGGTCTGTTGCTCGTCGCGACTGGAGTTGCTCTCAGCTTCATGCCGACCACAATGGTCATCGCCTCTGCTGTTCCTGACTCGCACGCCGGCCTCGCCTCCGGTTTGGCCAGCTCCGCGACGCAGATCGGCGCCGCTCTCGGCACGGCCACCTTCACCGCCATTGCCCTGTCCACCGGCGGCACCGGCACGGGATTCACCGCTGCGTTCACCGCGGCCGCCGTGGTCGCGGCCGCCACCGCTCTCGTGGCCCTTCCCATCGCACGTCGTTGAGACCGCGCTGGCTCCGAGGAGCCGCCGCTCACGAGGTACTGCACCTGGCACCGCTGTGTACCACCGACTGCTCAACAAGAGCGTTGCCGAACGACTCGGTGACCTGCACTCCGCAGACCTGCCCCTGATCTCGGTTGACCGGCCGGCTTCTGGCTGACCGCGCCCGTGAAAGCCAGCTTGCCGGCGCCGAGCTGGTGCTGCTGTTCACGAACACGATGCACAAGGCCGCAGCACACATTAGAGAGGTGGCACTCGGCTGACGACCAGCCAGCAACATGGCTGGCCGCATCCTCAGCGACGCGGCCGACAGCGCCCGAAATCCCGGCCGTCTCCCCGGCGAATCTCCCGGTCCGACAACAAGCCGTCCGCGACAGCGTGGAACCCATCACCGGACGCCCTCGAGGCGGCCACCAGGACCAGGAGATGAGCCCCATGTCGTACATCATCGAGGAAGAGACCGGCACCTACACCGGGCCCCGGCGCCGCCACAACGGCTACTACGCCGGCGACTTCAGCCGCACCCCGATGGCCACGCCCGAGCAGCTCGCCGCCATCGCCAGGATGCGTCCGGGGAACCTGACGGGTTGGCGATCCTGACCAGCCCGACCAAGGAGACGCACTGTCGGCACCGCTCAGCGCCGGTCAGCCGTGCCGAGTCCTCAGGGCACGGGACTCGTCGGGGCAGTGATCGGGCTCGGTCGGCGGGGTTCGACCCGCTATCCCCTTGGGCCGGAGGTCACCATGGCTGGTGCGAGCCGCTCGACGGCCGTGGCGAACATCGTCGACTTGATCGCGCCGAGCGTGCGAGGGTCTTTGCCCGCCAGTGGCGCGACCCTGGCGATCGCAGTCGTCAGCAGGTCGTCCGCGTCTGCGATGTCGTCGACCAAGCCCGTCCCCAGTGCTGCAGGGCCCGTGAAACGCCGGCCGGTCGTCATCGCCGCGACGGCGGCGCCAGGGGTGAGCTTGGCCTGGATGAGCGCCGCCATCCCTGGCGAAAACGCAACATCGAGGTCGATCTCAGGGAAGCAGAAGTAGCCGCGATCGGCCCTCATGACCCTCCAGTCGTGGGCCAACGCGAACAAGGCGCCCGCTCCGAAGGCGTGCCCGTTGACCGCGGCGACCGTCGGCACCGGCAGGGTCAGCACGCGTGCCAGCAAGTCTGCGGTGCGTCGACCGTGAACTTCCTGCAGGTCTGGGTTCGCCCTCACCTGCTCGAGGTCGAGCCCTGTGGAGTAGAACTTGCCCTCGGCGACCGTGACCAGAGGAGCCGGCGACGCCACCACCTCATCGAGGGCGTCCCCGATGGCATCGGCCAAGCTGAGGGAGAAGCGGTTCTCGTCGTCGCCCAGGCACAAGACATGGACACCGTCTCGCCAGGTGAGGGAAGGCACAGCAGTCGTCTCCTTCGTCGGTCTTCGCATGGGTCGCCGAACCGCCACGGCGCGACGGTTCGGCATGGGCAGGCCTTTCAGCGGTGGTCTCGGACGGCCCTTGGTGCGCCACGTTCGCTCGTGCAACCTGCCGCGCGGGCGGGGCGGGCCATCAGTGAGAACGAGTTCCGCCGGCTCGACCACTCCGCTTCGGGAGCAATCCTGCAGACACGGAGCAGCCGAGGTAAAGCGGGAAGAAGAGGCCCCAATGCTGAAGTAGACGTGCACGATCACCGCGCGCTGTCGAAGCGCACGAAGTACTTCATCGTCTCCGACCGTGTCTCAGGCAGGTGCCAAGGTCGCGGCCGCCTGTTCGAGCGCGGCGCGCATCGCGACGATCGCGGTGCGGTTGCGCGCCGCCTTGCGGTAGGCGAGCAGAACCTGGCGGTTCTGGACCTGCGGCGATGCGGGCAGGCTCCGCACCTCGGAGGTGGCCAGCTGGAGTGCGAGCCGAGGCAGCACCGCAACGGCCAGCCCGGCCTCGACGAAGCGCAGCTGCACCGCGAGATCCTCGGTTGAGCAGACGATGCGCGGCTCGAATCCCTGCTGGCGGCACTGACTGACCACCCACGTGTGCGGGACGGACTCCGCAGCCTCGACCGCCCAGCCGGCGGTACTCAGCTGCGCGAAGACGTTCGTCTCGTTGCTGACAGAAGCGAAGGTGGCCTCGTCCATGACGAGCATGAGGGGCTCATCGAGCAGGTGGTCGAAGACCAGCCCCGGCGTGGCGGGAGCCGGAATGCCGGGATAGGCCTCCGCGACCACCACGTCGAGGTCGGCAGCGTGCAACGCGGGGAGCGTCTTCTCCGGCTCGCCCTGATGGAACTCGACGGTCAGCTCTGGATGGTTCTTGCGCAGGATGGCGATGGCCTCTGGGACAAGGGTCATCGCAGCTGACTGGAACGCGGCCAGTCGCACTGTGCCGCGCGGCTGGTCGAGTGACTGGGAGATGTCGGCCTCGGCCAGCTCCACGAGATCGAGGATGCGGGCCGCGTGCTCCACCAGGATGGTCCCCTGCGGCGTGAGGTGCAGCCGGCGGCCGACGGGCTCGACGAGGGAGACGCCAACCTCGCGCTCGAGCTGCCGGATCTGCTGGGAGACGGCGGAGGTGCTGTACGACAGGCTCTCGGCGACGGCGGAGAGCGTGCCTCGATGGTGCAGCTCGCGCAGCACCTTCAGTCGCATGATGTTGAGCATTCGCGGCCTCTCGTGTGTGGTCGTGCCGCCTGGGCGTCTCTCCGCCTGCGGGGCGACGACAGATCATTGTGAAGCAGCGCCGGAAGGAACTGTCCCAGAACTGCCGCTTTGTCTTCAAGGTGCGTCCGACCATGATGAGCGCCATGGTGCTTGACCACTGGTATGCGAACCCCGCCGCGAGGACATGGCGCACCGCGCCGCCGGAGTCGGCTCGCGCCTTCCACCGGACGTTCGCGGGCTACCGACCTACACCCCTGACCTCGCTGCCGGCCCTGGCTGCAGAGCTCGGTGTCGGGCATGTCCTGTTGAAGGACGAGTCGCAACGCCTCGGGCTGCCCGCGTTCAAGATCCTGGGCGCATCGTGGGCTACCTGCCGCGCGCTCTGCACGCGCTACGGCCTGGACCTCGGCACCGTGACGCTCGCCGGCCTCCGCACCTACCTCGGCGCTGAAGTCACGGCGGAACTGCGACCCGTGTTGGTGACGGCCACAGACGGAAACCACGGAAGGGCCGTGGCCCGGGTGGCGTCCCTGCTCGGTCTGGCCGCGCGGATCTACGTCCCGAAGGGCGTGAGCGACGCGGCGATCGAAGCGATCCGAACCGAAGGGGCAGAGCTGGTCGAGACTGAGCTGGACTACGACGACGCGGTGGCGCTGGCAGCCCGGTCGACGGAGGACGACGAGGTCGATCTGCTCATCCAAGACACGTCGTGGACCGGCTACGCCGACGTCCCCCGGTGGATCGTCGACGGCTACGCCACGTTGTTCGAGGAGGTCGACGAAGCGCTCGGTGAGCGCGGCCTGCCCGGCCCACAGCTGGTGGCCTGTCCGGTAGGGGTGGGTGCGTTCGCCCACGCGATGGTCGACCACTACCGGTCGCGCGCGAGCGCCCCGGCCCTGCTCAGCGTCGAGCCGGACACCGCCGCCTGTCTGGTCCAGTCCCTGCTCGCCGGACGACCGCTGACCGTCGAGACCGGTGCGACCATCATGACCGGGATGAACTGCGGAACGCCGTCGGAGCTCGGCTGGCCCGCGCTGCTCGCCGGGGTGGACGCCGCCATCACGGTCTCCGACGAGGAATGCCGCCGCGCCGTCGCGGACCTGACCGATCTGGCGCAGGACGTCGGCCCGTGTGGCGCCTCCACCCTCGCCGGCGTGCGGAAGGTCGCCACGACCAGCGCTCGCCGGGACGCGCTCGGCCTCGACGACCAGTCCGTCGTCGTGCTGGTCAGCACCGAAGGTTTCCAGGCGAACCCTCTGAGCTGACGGGGCCACCAGCGCAAGGTCAGGCATCTCCACCGTGCGTGCCCGATGCTCGACCGGTGATGGCGACCAGCCAGATCATCCAGGTCAGGCTCAGGATCCACGAGGCGACGATGAGCACCGAGTGAGCGGCGTTGAATCCGCCGGTCCCTGCGACCCAGCCCTCGGCGACGTAGGTCAGGCCCGACAGGGCGACCAGGCCGGCCACCACCCGGGGGGCACTCGTCCGGACCGCCGCCAGGGCGGCCGCGAGAGCGACCAGGGCGAGCCCCATTGCGTAGGCGTGGTAGCTGCTCATGCCCCACTCCAGCCACCGCATCGCCTCGGCGCTGGCGAACCGGGCAGACTTGTCTGCGTCGGACGCCGTCAACCAGGCGCGGTCGACCTGCTTGTTCCCGATGCCGTCGACGGCCTGGAGAACGCCGTACAGCCCCAGCGAGACCACTGCCAGGGCCGCACCGACACGACCGGCCCAGATGGGACGACGTGCCGAGATCTCGAGCGCGCTGGCAAGGACCAGGAGCCCGGCGACCAGGACGGCGACCGCCGCGAACTGGAGGGCATGCACGCCCTTCCAATCACCGCTATGGGCGTACGCCGCGAAGATCGAGTGATGGTCGTTGGCGTCTCCGCCGGTGTGGAACTGCGTGACGAGGATGAAGAGCAGTTGCCCGGCAAGGAGCAGCCTCGCCGCGAGGCGGAGGGCTGGGCGCGCGGCCTGGTGTGACGGCGAAGGTCCGGTGGTCATGGTGACTTCCTGTGCTGGTGGCGGGTGATGACCGCTACACGGTCCCGCGGGTAGCCAGGACTTCGTACCGGCGAAATCACCGGGTTCCGTGCATTGCCTCGCCTGGGTCCGGTCTGCAGGGCACGGATCCGCCGGATGAAGTGGGCGCCGAAGCAGTGAAGTAGAAGTGAACGAAACAGTCCGGAAAGTGCCGCTTTTGCTTCACTCTCGATCTCAGCATGATGGTGGCCGTGACGAGCGTCGACGACATCAGGGCCCGTGTGACCGCCGTCCTCCCTGACATCCGCCGGGAGCTGGAGGAGCTGGTCAGGATCGAGTCGGTCAGTGCCGACCCCAGGAGAGCCGGGGAAGTGCGGCGCAGCGCCGAGGCGGTCGCCGACCTGCTCCGGGCCGCTGCGTTCGAGACCGTCGAGATCGTGAGCTTCGACGGTGGCGCCCCAGCAGTGATCGCCCACAAGCCCGGCCCTGCGGGCGCGCCGACGGTCCTGCTGTACGCACACCACGACGTCCAACCGGAGAACGACCGCCGCGACTGGCACTCGCCCCCGTTCGAGCCGACCGAGCGAGACGGCCGGCTCTACGCTCGCGGCGCCGCCGACGACAAGGCCGGCATCGCCGCCCACCTCGGCGCTGTTCGTGCCTACGGCGACGACCTGCCTGCCAGCGTCATCGTCTTCATCGAGGGGGAGGAGGAGGTCGGCTCCGCAACCCTGCCGGCCCTTCTCAGCGAGCATCGCGACAAGCTGGACGCCGACATCATCGTCATCGCCGACTCCACCAACGCAGCCGTCGGCGTTCCCGCCCTGACCACCAGCCTGCGCGGTCTCGTCCGCGTCGACGTGGAGGTCCGCACCCTGACCCATGCGGTCCACTCCGGCGGCTGGGGCGGTCTGCTGCCCGACGCGCTGATCACGCTATGCCGGCTGGTCGCCAGCCTCCACGACGATCGCGGCAACGTGGCGGTGCAGGGGCTGCGCCGTGGACGTACCGCAGAGATCGAGGGCGCCACGGACCTGTTGCGCGCCGGTGCCAGCGCCGCCGACGGCGTCGAGTGGATCGGCGACGGCCCTGCGGTCGAGCGACTGTGGGCCAAGCCGGCGTTGAGCGTCACAGGTCTTGACGCGCCGCGCGTCGACGGCGCCAGCAACACCCTGGTGCCGACTGCCCGCGCGCGGATCTCGATGCGGATCGCGCCGGGGGACACACCCGAGAACGCGGTGGCCTGCCTGACCGCCCACCTGAAAGCCCACGTGCCCTGGGGCGCCCAGCTGGACCTCGCCGTGGTCGACACCGGCAAGGCAACCCTGATCGATGCCTCCGGCCCGACCTACGACGCCGCCCGTGCCGCCTTCAAGGAGGCCTGGGACGGCACCGAACCCGTGCTCATGGGCGTCGGCGGCTCCATCCCCTTCGTCGCCGAGTTCCGCGAGGCGTTCCCCGAGGCGACCGTCCTGATCACCGGCGTCGAGGACCCCGACAGCCGTGCCCACGGCGCCAACGAGAGCCTGCACCTCGGCGAGTTCGCGCGCGTGGTCCTGGCCGAAGCGTTGCTGCTGCACCATCTCGGCACCCCCCGACCGCCCACGAAGAGCCCGGAGCGCCCCACGACATGAGACACGCAGACCCCATGACCCTGCCGAGACTCGACCCCGCCGACCCCGCCTGCCTCGACGACCTGCTCTCGGCCGACGAGAAGGCAGTCCGCAGCGCCGTGCGAGCCATGCTCGACACGTCCGTCGAGCCCTACATCGCGGACTGGTTCGAGCAAGGCCGCATCCCGAACATCCGGGAGATCACCCAAGAGCTCGGAGCGCTCGGCGTGCTGGGCATGCACCTCGACGGCTACGGCTGCGCAGGGATGTCCGCCGTCGACTACGGCGTCGCCTGCCTCGAGCTCGAGGCCACGGACTCCGGGATCCGGTCGCTGGTCTCGGTCCAGGGTTCGCTGGCGATGTTCGCGATCTGGCGCTGGGGTAGCGAGGAGCAACGACAAGAATGGCTGCCCCGGATGGCCGCAGGCGACATGATCGGATGCTTCGGCCTCACCGAGCCCGACGTCGGGTCGGATCCGGGGGCCATGACCACGCGGGCCCACCGGGACGGAAGCGACTGGATCCTCAACGGGCGCAAGATGTGGATCTCCAACGCCCCGCACGCCGACGTGGCCGTCGTGTGGGCGCACGCGTACGGGAAGGACGGCGCGGACGAGGGGATCGCGGGGTTCGTCGTACCGACCGACTCGCCCGGCTTCACCGTCAACGAGGTCGGACACAAGATGTCCCTCCGTGCCTCGGCGACGGGTGAGCTCGTCCTGGACGACGTCCGGCTGCCCGACACCGCCGTCTTCCCCGAGGTCCGGGGTCTGCGCGGTCCCCTCGCATGCCTCAACGAGGCGCGGTACGGCGTCGTGTGGGGGTCCCTGGGTGCCGCACGCTCCAGCATCGAAACCGCGCGACGCTACGCCATCGAACGCACGCAGTTCGGCAAACCGATCGGAGCCTTCCAGCTGACCCAGCAGAAGCTCGCCGACATGACCCTGGAGTACGTCAAGGGCTACCTCTTGGCGGTGCACCTGGGCCGGCGCAAGGACACCGGCGACCTGCGCCCCGAGCAGGTCAGCATCGGGAAGCTCAACAACGTGCGTGAGGCGATCGAGATCTGCCGCACCGCGCGCACCATCCTCGGCGCCAACGGCATCTCGCTCGAGTACCCCGTCATCCGACACCAGAACAACCTCGAATCGGTGCTGACCTACGAGGGCAGCGTCGAGATGCACACCCTGGTGCTCGGCCAGGTGCTCACCGGAACGCCGGCGTTCCGCTGACTTCCGGGGTACCTGGTTGGCTGCACAGCTCCCCGTGGGTTTCACCGCTGTTCCCCGCGCCCGCTTCCCTCCGGCGTGGGCGTACGCCCTGCGCGATCCACTTGGCCTGCCGCGCCGGCACGACCTGAGACACGAAGGCCCGCCGACGCGCCGCGCGCCTGCCGGCCATCCACCCGACCCTCATCCGATCCGAACGGAGACCATCCGTGCCCACCTCCGCGACCGACTCGCGTGACCGGTTCGCCAGCCAGCTTCGCGAATGGCGCCATCACCTCCACCGCAACCCCGAGCTGCCCTTCGAGGAGCACGCCACGGCCGCCTACCTGGCCGATGCCCTCCGAGCAGCGGGGGTCACCGACGTCGCGACCGGCATCGGCGGCACCGGCGTCGTTGCCACCTTGCGCTGCGGCGACGGACCCGGGGTCATCGGGTTGCGCGCGGACATGGACTGCCTGCCGCTGACCGAGGCGCGCTCACACAGCCATGCCTCGCGCAACCCCGGCGCGATGCACGCCTGCGGCCACGACGGTCACATGACCATGGTGCTCGGGGCAGCTGCCAGGCTGGCCTCGGAGGCCGGGTTCAACGGGACGGTGCGCTTCATCTTCCAACCCGCCGAGGAACCGGGCCGCGGCGCGCAGGCCATGCTCGACGACGGACTGTTCGAGACCTACCCCGTCGACACCATCTACGGCCTGCACAACGCCCCGGGGCTGCCGGTGGGATGGTTCAGCACCCGCAGCGGCCCGGTCCTGGGCAGCGAGGACAACTTCGAGATCCGCGTCCTCGGCCGCGGCGGGCACTCGTCGATGCCGCACCGAGTCATCGACCCCATCGTGATCGGCGCGGAGATCGTGACCGCGCTGCAGACCATCCTCGCCCGCAACATCCCCTACGGCGAGTCGGCCGTCCTGTCCTGCACCGAGGTGGTGACCGACGGCTCCCGCAACGCCATCCCCAACCAGGTGGTGATCCGGGGAGACACCCGCAGCTACACGACCGAGGTCAGCGACCTCCTCGAGCGGCGCATCCGAGAGCTGGCGGACGGCATCTCACGGAGCCATGGCGCGACGTGCGAGGTCACCTACACCCACGAGTTCCAACCCACGGTCAACAACCCCGCCTGCGTCGAGGCCGCCGTCACGGCCGCCCGTTCCGTCTTCGACGTCGTGGAGCCTGACTGCGACCCCCACATGGGCAGCGAAGACTTCGGCGTCTTCGCACGAGCGGTCCCCGGATGCTTCGCCTTCATCGGCAACGGCGTCGAGCCCGGCCACGGCGGAGACCCCCTCCACAGCAGCGACTACGACTTCAACGACGACATCCTCGAGCTCGGCGTGCAGTACTACGTCGGGCTCGTCCGCAGCATCCTCCGCCAGTAGCGCAGAGACGACACCGACCCGCCCCACAACTTCGCCGTCCTCGGCTCGCGGGTGGCTTCACGGCCACGTCAGCCCTCACCCCCGCGCCGGGGTGTCGTCCCCTTTCCGTCCTTCTCCAGGAGTCCTCATCGTGCATCTCGCCTCACTGCCCGACCACCGCGCGCGCGTCGCACCGGACCGAAGCGCCGTGTCCGACCCAGCGCGGAGCCTCACGAATGCGGAGCTGCTCCGCGAGGTCGTAGCCGCCGCCGAACACCTCCGAGAGCTCGGGATCGGCCGGGGCGACGTGGTAGCAGTCAAGCTGACCAACCGGATCGAGTTCGTCACCCTGATGTTCGCCACGTGGCGCCTCGGCGCGACCGTCACCCCGGTCAACCCGAGCCTGACCGAGGTCGAGGTCGCTCGCCAGCTCGCCGACGCCAGCGCCCGCCTGCTGGTGACTGACGCCGAGGTCGACGCAGGCGAACCGGACGCACCACGGGTCCAGACACTCCCCGTCGGCCGCCTGCGGCGTACGCCGCTGCAGCCGGAGCTGCGTGCGGAGACCGACCCGTCGGCGCTGGCCCTGCTCATCTACACCAGCGGAACCACCGGCGTGCCCAAGGGCGTGATGCTCGACCACGCCAACCTCGACGCCACGCTGGCGATGGGCCGCCCCAGCCTGGACCTCGGCGCCGAGGACCGGTGCCTGCTGATCCTGCCCCTGTTCCACGTCAACGGCATCGTGATCAGCGTCCTCCTCCCGCTCTCGACGGGAGGGAGCGTGGTCATCGCCGCCCGGTTCGACCCCCACACCTTCTTCGACCTCGTCGAGGCGCACCGTCCGACGTACTTCAGCGCCGTGCCCACGATCCTCGCCATGCTGGCCGCGCTCCCGCCAGAAGTCGCCCCTGACACGTCGTCGGTGCGGTACGTCATCTGCGGCGCGGCTCCCGCCTCGCCGGAGCTGTTGGACCGGTTCGACGCGCGCTACGGCATCCCTGTCCTCGAGGGCTACGGCCTGTCCGAGGCGACCTGCGGGGTGACGATCAACCCGCTTGCCAGCCCCCGACGGCCGGGCTCGGTGGGCCTGCCGTTCCCCGGCCAGGACGTGCGGATCGTGGGCGCGGACGGAGCCGACGCTGCCGCTGGTGTGCCGGGCGAAGTCGTCCTCCGCGGCGCCAACGTGATGCGCGGCTATCTCGGCCGCCCCGAGGAGACGGCCAAGGTGCTCGTCGACGGGTGGCTGCACACCGGCGACCTGGGTTACCTCGACGCCGATGGCTACCTGACGCTTGTCGGCCGCTCCAAGGACCTGATCATCCGCGGGGGAGCGAACATCTACCCCCAGGAGATCGAGCACGTCCTGATGGCCCACCCGGCTGTGGTCGAGGCGGCGGTGATCGGTGCACCCGATCCGGTGTGGGGCGAGGTCGTCGTCGCCTACCTGGAGCTCGCGGCCGGCCAGGTCATCGAGGTCGCGCAGCTGGAGGCCCACTGCGCGGACCACCTGAGCGGCTACAAGCGCCCTGTCGAGTTCCACGTCCTCGACGCCTTGCCGCGCAACGCTCTGGGCAAGGTCGCCAAGCCGGTGCTTCGCGACCTCCACGCGACGTCGGCCAGCGGCGCCGGGGCAGAGGCATGACCAGCTCGAAGGTCCTCGACCTCCCGACGGCGATCTCACGCTACGTCACCGACGGCATGACGGTCGCCTTCGAGGGTTTCGGCCATCTCATCCCGTTCGCTGCCGCCCACGAGGTCATCCGTCAACGCCGCCGAGCACTGACGCTGTGCCGGATGACACCCGACCTGCTCGCAGACCAGCTCATCGGGGCCGGCTGCGTCTCACGTCTGGTCGCCTCCTACTTCGCCAGCGGGTCGGCCGGATCTCTGCACGAGATCCGACGACGAATCGAGAACGCCGACCCCGACCGGCTGGACGTCGAGGAGTACAGCCACTACGGCATGGTCTGCCGCTACCAGGCGGGCGCTTCCGGACTGCCCTTCTTCCCGCTGCGCTCCTACGCCGGCAGCGACATCCCCGCCGTCAACCCCGACATCAAGAAGGTCGTCGACCCCTATGGCGGCCCGGACATCTACGTGGTCCCACCGTTGCGACCCGACGTCACGATCGTGCACGCCCAGCGTGCCGACCGCGGCGGCAACGTCCAGATGTGGGGCATCGTCGGCGTCCAGCAGGAGGCGGCCTACGCAGCGCAACGGGTCATCGTCACCGTCGAGGAGGTCGTCGAGGACCACGTCGTCCGCTCGGCTCCGAACCGGACCGTGATCCCGGCACACAAGGTCGACGCAGTGGTCCACTGCCCGGGTGGAGCACACCCTTCCTATGTGCTGGACCACTACGTCCGCGACAACGCCTTCTACCGCGAGTGGACACCCATCAGCCGCGATCGACGTCGGCTGCTGGCATGGCTCGACCAGTGGGTGGACCGGGCGCCCGATCGGGCGGCGTACCTCGAACTCCTGGGCCCAGCACGATGGCGGAGCCTGAAGGTCGACCCGGTCCCGCTCGAGCCGAGCGCCTCCTCGCGTCGCGTCGTCAGCACGGCCGGAGGTGAAGGCTGGTGACCGAAGCGTCGCGTGTCCTCTCCGACGTACCACCGTCGAGTGCCGAGTTCCTCGCGTGCGTGGCCGCCCGTCAGCTGGCGGACAAGCACCGCGTCTTCGCCGGAGTCGGCCTGCCCACGCTCGCCGTCGACCTGGCCCGGCGGACCATCAATCCCGATCTCGACCTCGTGTACGAGTCCGGTGTCTGCGGTGCGGCACCCGGCGCCATGGCCGAGGGCATCGCCGACTCGGTGCTCGTCTCGGGGGCTGCGGCTGTTCTTCCCATGACCGCGCTGTTCGGATACGTCCTGCAGGGAGGGCACATCGACGTCGGGTTCTTGGGGGCCGCCCAGGTGGATCGCCACGGCAGCCTCAACACCAGCATCATCGGTGACTGGAGGAACCCGGCTGTGCGGCTGCCGGGTTCGGGTGGGGCGGTCGAAGTCATGGGCAACGCTCGGGAGTGCATCGTCGTGCTCCGGCGACACGACCCGGACGCGCTGCCCCTCGAGCTGGACTTCTGCACCTCGCCCAGCCCGGTGCGTGCCCGTGCGGAGGATGTGCGCATGGTCCCCGACGGCTATGGCGTGTCGACCGTCATCACACCTCTTGCGGTCCTTCGCCGCCCGGACAGGTTCGGCGAGCTGGAGATCTCTGAGGTGCATCCGGGTTCGACCGTGGACGACGTGCGTGCGGCGACCGGATGGCCGATCCGGGTTGCCGCCACCGTGACGCAGACGGAACGACCGAGCCTCGAGGAGGTCCGTCTCCTTCGCGAGGAGATCGACGTTGTTCGTCTGTATCTGCGGTGAGGAACGGGCTCACCTGAAAGCCAGTGAGCGCCGTCGCGGTGTGTCCGACCTCCTCGTGCGCCACCTGTCTGCCGAGGAGCTGCCGCGAGGCGGGCGTCTCAGCAATCGACGACGTTGACGGCCAGACCACCGCGGGACGTCTCCTTGTACTTGGAGTGCATGTCCCTGCCGGTCTCGCGCATGGTCTTGATCGCATCGTCCAGGCTCACCTTGTGGGAGCCGTCGCCGTGCATCGCCAGACGGGCGGCGTTGATGGCCTTGACAGCCGCGATCGCGTTGCGCTCGATGCACGGGATCTGCACGAGTCCACCGATCGGGTCGCAGGTCAGTCCCAGGTGGTGCTCGATGCCGATCTCCGCGGCGTTCTCAACCTGGGCGGGAGAGCCGCCGAGGACCTCGCAGAGCGCGCCCGCCGCCATCGCGCAGGCGGAGCCGACCTCACCTTGGCAGCCGACCTCCGCTCCCGAGATCGAGGCGTTCATCTTGACGAGAATGCCGATGGCAGCGGCGGTGAGCAGGAACCTCACGATCCCGTCCTCGTCCGCGCCGGGCACGAACCGCACGTAGTAGTGCAGCACCGCGGGCACGATCCCAGCGGCTCCGTTGGTAGGGGCGGTCACGATCCTGCCGCCGGAGGCATTCTCCTCGTTCACGGCGAGGGCGAACAGGTTCACCCAGTCGAGGACGCGCATCGGATCGGTGGTGGCAGCCCCGTCACCGGCCTGGGTCAGCGTGCGGTAGAGGGCGGGCGCCCGCCGGGGCACCCGGAGCGTGCCGGGAAGCTCTGCCTCGGTCACCGGGTCGCGGCCACACCCGGCTCTGACACAGGCCTCCATGGTGTGCCACAGGTCGAGCAGGCCGGCTCGGACCTCGGCCTCGGATCGCCAGGTGCGCTCGTTGGCCAGCATGACATCGCTGACCCGAAGTGCCTCGGACGCACAGATGTCGAGGAGCTCGGCCGCGGAGGAGAAGGGGAACCGCACCACAGTGGCGGCGCCAGGATCTCCGGGTGCGTTGAGCTCGGCGTCGTCGAGCACGAACCCGCCCCCGATGGAGTAGTACGTCCGCGTGTGGACCGGGGTGCCGGCGTAGTCGTATGCGGTGAAGGTCATTGCGTTGGGGTGTCCGGGCAGGGTTCGACGCCGGTGGAGCACGATGTCGTGCTCGGGGTAGAAGCGGATCTCCCTCTTGCCGTCGAGCAGCAGGACACCTCGGGCGGCTGTGTCGGCGACGCGTCGGTCCACGGAGTCGGTGTCCACGGTGGCCGGGTCCTCGCCCTGGAGGCCGAGCAGGACGGCGGTCGCGGAGCCATGTCCGTGGCCGGTCGCTCCCAGGGAGCCGAAGAGCTCCGCACGCACTTGGACGACCTGATGCCGGGTATCGATGTCGTGCACGGCCTCCGCGAAGCGCTTTGCGGCCCTCATCGGGCCGACGGTGTGCGACGAGGACGGGCCGATGCCGACGGAGTACAGGTCGAAGGCGCTGAGCGTCACCGAGCCCTCCTCGTCGGCGTGCGCTCGGCAGGCCCGCACATCCAACTCATCGCGGCGCCATACGGATGGCACCGTCCAGCCTGATCGTCTCGCCGTTCAGGTAGGAGTTCTCGATGATGCTGACAGCCAGTCGGGCGTAGTCGTCGGGGTCGCCCAGCCTTCTGGGGTGGGGCACGGACGCGGCGAGGCCGTCACGGATGTCTTGTCGGAGCCGGGCGAGCATCGGGGTGTCGAAGGTGCCAGGGGCGATCGTGTTGACCCGGATCTGGCGACTCGCCAGGTCGCGTGCGGCCACCAGGGTGATGCCGTGGACGGCGGCCTTGGTCGCCGTGTAGGACGTCTGGCCGATCTGGCCGTCGAAGGCCGCGACCGAGGAGGTCAGGACGATCGCGCCTCGGTCGCCGCCGACGATGTCGTTCTTCGCCATCACGGCGGCGGCAAGCCGGAGCACGTTGTAGGTGCCGACCAGGTTGATCCTCACGACGTTCTCGAAGACGTCAACCGGAGCGGGCGTCCCGTGCTGGTCCAGGATGCGCGTGCGGTCGCCGCCGATGCCTGCGCAGTGCACGACCGCTCGTAGGGGCATGCTTTGGGAGGCCGCGGTGAGTGCGTCCTGGACCTGCGCCTCGTCGGTGATGTCAGCCGGGTGGAACCGCGCGGCACTGCCGAAGGGGTGCAGTGCTGCGGCGCCGGGGCTGTCGGGCAGGTCGAGGACGGTGACGGTCGCCCCGGCTGCGACGAGCCTGTGGGTGGTTGCCAGGCCGAGACCGGAGGTGCCTCCCGTCACCAGTGCCGACATTCCCTTCACATCCATGGTTCCTCCTCGTGTACGGACGACGTGCTGATGATTGATGTCATGACATTGCGCGGCTCCGGGTCTCCCACGTCGCTGGCAGTCACCGGGCGGTCTCGTCCAGCAGCTCGAAGATCGTGGCGTTGGCGGTGCCGCCGCCCTCGCACATGGTCTGCAGGCCGTACCGGATCCGGTGGTCGCGCATGTGGTGGATGAGCCGGGTTGCAAGGACCGCCCCGGACGCACCCAGTGGGTGACCGACGGCGATCGCGCCACCGACCGGGTTGGTCAGGTCCGGATTCGCGCCGGTCTCGGCGAGCCAGGCGAGCGGGACCGAAGCGAACGCCTCGTTGACCTCGAATGCTCCGATGTCGTCGATCCTGAGTCCCGCTCGCCTGAGCACTTTGCTCGTGGCGGGGATCGGGCCGGTGAGCATCTTGACGGGGTCGTCGCCCACCACCGCACCGCTGTGGTACCGCACGATGGGGGTCAGTCCCAGCTCCGCCGCACGTTCGGGAGTGGTCATCAAGATGGCTGCCGCGCCGTCCGAGATCTGGGAGGAGTTGCCGGCGTGGATGGTGCCGTCGTCGAGGAAGGACGGCTTGAGCTGGGCGAGCGTGTCGACCGAGGTGCCGCGGCGCAGACCTTCGTCGACCGACAGGGTGCCGCCCTCGAACGACACTGGCACGATCTGGTCGTCGAACGCTCCCGCGTCGGCCGCAGCGGCGGCCCGCCGGTGACTCTCGGCCGCATACGCGTCCAGGGCGCCGCGATCCAGCCCCCAGTGCCGGGCCACGAGCTCAGCGCTCGGGCCCTGGGCGAGTTCGGTGACTCCGAAGCGCTCGAGCACGGTCTGGCCGTAGGGGAAGCCGCTCTCCCGCGCGGCACCCAGCGGGACGCGGCTCATCGACTCCACACCACCGGCCACCACCAGGTCGAACGCGCCGGACATCACCGCGTGCGCCGCCTGGTCGATCGCCTGCTGGCTCGACCCGCACGCCCGGTTGACTGTCACCGCCGGAACTGTCTCTGGCCAACCCGCAGCCAGCACACCGAAACGACCGATGTTGCTCGATTGGTCACCCAGTTGCGTGACGCAGCCCCAGACGACGTCGTCCACCTCGACCGGGTCGATCCCGGTCCTTGAGCACAGCTCGCGCAGCACCACGGCTGTGAGGTCGGCGGCGTGGATGCCGGCCAATGAACCGTTGCGCTTGCCGATCGGAGTACGGATCGCCTCGACGATCACTGCTTCACGCACTGTTGACGACCTGCTTCCTGGGCGGGGATTCACGGATAGGTGCTGCTGGGGGAGGGGGCGTGGGGCGACGGTCAGGCGGTCGCGGCCCTTGGCGTCACAGTCCGCCCTGGTCGATCAGGTCGTCGAAGATCACTTCGACCTCGCTCCACAGCGAGAGGTGACCTTCGTTGTCGTACAGGTGTGCTTCGGCGCCGGCCACGTGTGCGGCCAGCCACTTCCCGTGGGCGAAGGGCACGGTCCAGTCCGCGGTGCCGTGCCAGATGGACACGGGCACGGTGATGTCGGCCAGGTCGAAGCCCCAGTGCCGGGTGAAGGCGAGGTCGTCGTCGAGCCAGCCCTCGACGCCACGGGCGACGCCCCGGTTGATCGACGCGAGCAGTCGGGACGCGAACTCGCCGGTGGCGTAGGCCTTGTCCGCAGGTGAGGCCAGGTCGCCCAGAGTCTCTGCGACCTGCTCGACGGACACTGCGCCGAACTTGGCGGCCTCCGACTCCAGCAGTGGCCGGAGCTCGTGACGACCGGTGAGAGCGGCGGTGTACTCGACGACGTTCTCCTGACCCATGCCTTCGAAGAACGTCAGACCGTCGGCGTGGAACGGCGCCACTCCGGCGCCGACCGCCGCTGCGCGGCAGCGTTCGGGCAGCATGGCTGCGCAGGCAAGCGCGTGCGGACCCCCGCCGGACCACCCGAGGGTGATGAACTCCTGGCAGCCCAGGTCGTCGAGCACCCCGGCGATGTCTTGGGCGATGTCGCCGATGGTGCGGTTGGGGCGCGCGGTCGACGCGCCGTACCCGGGGCGGCTGGCCACGACCAGGGCGAGGCCCCGGTCAGCCGCTGCCTGTGCGACGCGGGGGTAGGGGACTGCGGCTCCGGGAGTGCCGTGGTGGAAGACCAACGGGAATCCGTCAAGGTCACCTTCGACGAGGTACTCGACCTCGCGACCGTCGGGGAGGGCCGCCACGCGGTAGTCGGCGTCGGCCTGCGCCGCCGCTGCTGCGGCACTGTGCGTGCTGGTCGTCGTGACTGGTTCCTCGTAGCTCGAGCCGGGGGTCGACATGGGGGTCTCCATTCGTGGGTGTGTGGGGCCGGCCCAGGGGTGTCCGGTGCTGACATCCGTTGCGGAACCTGGCGGCGTGCGGGATCTGGCGGCTCGTGCACTCGAGCCAGGGGCATCGTCGAGACCGATCGGGAAACGTGCGGGTTCCTCGACGCGCCGGTACGCCGGATGCGGTCGAGCACCGGCGTTCCGCCCGCCTTGGCGTCCTCGGCATCGCGAGGACGCACTCGAGGCCTCCGACCACCCATCGTGGCGGCGTCAGGTCCCGATGAAAAGCGACAAGGTCTGGTGGTGACGGTGAAGGAAATCCGCACGTTGCCGCGTGGTTCGGTCCGTCCACGCCTCGACGGCCGCCCGCGGACACGGGGCCGGCGGCGAGGTGGGGGAGGAGAGCCCAACATCCAGCTCTGCTTCAACATCTAGGCCGGAATTTCCCGCTTTTCTTCAGCCCGCGGCGGCCCTCAGGATTCGGCTACGCCACCATCGAAAGGGTTTCTCATGCTGAAGTCGCGTCAAAACGCGTCCCGCTTTGCCAAGCGCTTCGGGATCGGTCTTGCGAGCGCAGTTCTCCCGGTCTGTCTACTCGCCGGCTGCGGGAGCAGCGACGCGAGCTCGGCCAGTGCCGGTGGTGTTCTGCGCATCGGTGACGCCTTGTCGAGGATCGACTCCCTGAACCCCTTCGTGGGTCGCAACGGGTTCGCTACCGCGACGTTCCGTGTCGTCTACCCCTACTTGCTCCAGTACGACGAGTCGCAGAGCATCGTGGGTGACTTCGCGAAGACGACCGAGGTGTCCGAGGACGGGAAGACGCTGACGTTCACGACCTATGACGGCGCCAAGTGGAGCGACGGCGAGCCGCTCACGGCCGAGGACGCTGCCTGGACCATCAACACGGTCGTCCGTCTCAAGGACGGCGCGACCGCGCGGTTCGCCCCTTACGTGGCCAACATCGTGCGAGCCTCAGCGCCCTCTCCCACGACTCTGACCGTCGAGTACAGCACTCCGACGGCTACCGCTGAGAACGATCTGGCAACGCTGCCGATCCTGCCCGAGCACATCTGGGGCCCCATGGCGGCGGGGAAGGGCGAGCAGCTGACGACGTTCGTCAACGACTCTCCGGTCGGCGCGGGACCGTTCAAGGTCACGAAGTACACCGAGAACCAGTTCGTGAACTTCGCCGCCTATGACGGCTACTACGGTCCGGCGCCGAAGCTCAAGGGATTCGGGTTCCAGTTCTTCACCAGCAACGACGCGATGCTGAGCGCTCTGCGTTCGAACGAGCTCGACGTCGCCTACGAAGTTCCCCCGACGGCCGTGTCCCAGCTCGAGAGCGACAAGTCGCTGACCGTCAACAACGTCCCGGGTCTGGACATCGACGTGCTCGGTTTCAACTCCAGCGCCTCCCAGGAGGAGCACCCCGAGCTGAAGAACCCGAAGGTGCGGCAGGCCATCGACCTGGCCATCGACAAGGAGTCCCTGATCGACGTCGTCGCCGACGGCTCAGGCACCCTCACCGGGACCATGGTTCCGCCCGTCCTGGAGAAGTGGAACGACCCGTCGGTGAGGTCGACCCCGTTCGATCTCGACGCCGCCAACAAGCTCCTGGACTCGCTGGGCTACACGAAGGGCGCCGACGGCATCCGGACCGTGAACGGCCAGCCGATGGAGTACACGCTGCTCTTCCCGTCGGTGGCCACCGGAGCACCCCGCGTGGTGACCGAGGTCGTCAAGCAGCTCGCCGCGATCGGCATCAAGGTCGAGGCACGGTCCTCGGACTTCCCGAGCTTCCTGCAGGCCATCTACGGGCCCGACAACCAGTACCGCGGCTGGGACATGATGATCAGCGACTACGCGTTCGGCTACGACCCGTCCGGCTACCTGTTCTCGTGGACCTGCGCGCAGCTCGGCGGCAACAACCTCACGGGCTACTGCGACAAGGACTACGACAAGCTGTTCGCTCGCCAGAGCACCCAGGTCGGTGAGGAGCGCGTCCAGACCGTTCACGAGGCCCAGCAGCGGTTCGCACAGCAGAAGCCGGTCATCCCGCTGTACGTCGCGAACGCGATCAGCGTTGCCCGCAGCGTCGGCAACGTGCCGGAGCAGACCAGCTCTCCCCTGGTCGTGGTGAACTACATGTCGAAGCTCTGGATCGAGCAGGCCACGCTGGGATGAGGAACTCACCCTTGACCGCGCTGGTCACGCTGACACGGCGCCTGGCCTCTGGCGTCGTGGTCACGCTGGCGGTCGCCGTGGGCAACTTCTTCCTGTTCCGACTGGCGCCAGGCAATGCCGCCAACCTCGGCCTGGTGCCCAACGCGTCGCCCGAGCTTCGGGCGTCGCTGGAGCACCAGTTCGGGCTCGACCAGTCCACAGCCTCCCAGTTGAAGGCCTACCTGCTCCAGCTCGCGCACGGAAACCTCGGGGTCTCGTTCGCGAACCGGCGGCCGGTGGCCGACAACCTGTGGACTGCGCTCCTCAACACCCTGGCCATGGTGGTCCCAGGACTCATCCTGGCCTTGGTGCTGGCCCTCATCACCGGGGTGTACGCGGCGTGGCGACGTGGCTCGGTCAGTGACCACGCGCTGCGGGCAGTGGCGCTGACCATGTTCGCGATCCCAGGACAGTGGTTGGGAATGGTGCTGCTGTACGGCGCCCGGGGTCATCTACCGTCCGGCGGGATCTCCGATCCCTTCCTCGTCGGGACCGGATTCCAGGCCGAGCTGGCCGACCGCCTCCAACACATGGTGCTGCCGTGCGTCACCTACGCCCTCATCGTCTACGGAGCCTTCATGATCGTGCTGCGGACCTCGCTGGTCGAGACCCTCTCCGAGGGGTACATCCTGGCCGCGAAGGCGCGGGGACTGAGCAACCGCGTCATCCTGCGCCGCCACGCCCTGCGCAACGCACTGCTTCCGCTGGTCACCCTGATCGGGCTGACGATCGGGACGCTGGTCGCGGGCGTCATCCTCGTCGAGAGTGTGTTCTCCTGGCCTGGCCTGGGGGAGGCGATCTACGACGCGGTCAACGCCCGCGACTACCCGATGCTGCAGGGCGCGTTCCTGCTCCTGACGATCGTGGTCGTGCTGAGCAACCTGGTCGTCGACATGACCTACAGCTACCTCGACCCGCGGGTGCGGCTGTGACGGGCGCGGCAGTCGTCACCCCGGTCAAGGGCAACCTGAGACCGCGGATCCGGGACCACAAGGCAGCGACGCTCGGACTGCTGATCATCGTCGGGTTCGGCGTGCTCGCCGTCCTCGCCCCGGTGATCACCCCGTCGTCGGTCCACCAGCAGGCCGGCCCAGTCTTCGGCCCTCCGTCAGGGAGTCACATCCTCGGGTTGGACGACAGCGGAGCCGACATGCTCGGGCTGGTGCTCGTGGGAACGCGGATGAGCATGCTTGTCGGGCTCACCTCCACTGCCATCGCGGTGTTCCTCGGCGGCGCGGTCGGCGTGCTGGCTGGCTACTTCGGGGGACGTGTCGACTCGGTGCTCATGCGACTGACAGATGTCTTCCTGGTCGTGCCGATCCTGCCGCTGATGATCGTCGTGGCCGCACTGTGGGGGCCGAGCGTGGGTCACGCCATCTTGATCATCGGTCTGCTGTCATGGACCCCGACGGCGCGGGTGATGCGCTCGCAGGTCCTCGCCACGCGCGAACGGGCATTCGTTCGGCGAGCGAAGGCAATGGGAGCCGGACACCTCAGAGTCATCTGGCACCACGTCCTGCCCCGGGTGCGCGGTCTTCTTGTCGCCAACTCGGTGATCGTGCTCGCGTCCGCCATCTTCTTCGAGGCCGCCCTGGCGTTCCTCGGGCTGGAGAGCGTGACCACGACGTCGTGGGGCACGCTGATCGCGAACGCCTTCAACCGGGCAGCGTCGAGCGCGGGAGCCTGGTGGGCATTCGTCCCACCCGGAGCGTGCATCGCGCTCATGGTGCTGGCCTGCAGCCTGGTCGCGATGTCCTTCGAGGACGCTGGCAACGCCAGAGTCCCCGAGTCCCACATTTTCGGCGGCCGACTGGAGGTGGTGCGCGATGAGCAGTGATTCGCTCCTGGAGGTCAAGGACCTCAACGTCTGGCTCCCCGGCCCCCAACGCGGGTCCCGGGTGAACATCGTGCGGGACGTCTCGTTCACCGTGCGCCGCGGCGAACGCCTCGGCGTCGTCGGGGAGTCTGGGTGCGGCAAGTCGACCACCCTGCTCTCCCTGGTCGGCCTGCTGCCGGCCCGTGCCGCACTCTCCGGTTCCATCCGCCTCGACGGCGTCGACATCCTCGGCGGCTCGGCGCGACGCGGCCACACCCTCGACGCCGTTCGTGGTCGTGACATCGGCGTGGTCCTGCAAAGCAGCATGAACACCCTCAACCCGGTCTACCGGGTCGACCGTCAGCTCCGAGAGGTGCTCCCCGACGAGGTGCGCGCCGACACCACCAGGGTCCGCGCACGCATCGGTGAGCTCCTCGACCGCGTGGGTCTACCTGCCCGGGTCGCCCGTGCCTACCCGCACGAGCTGTCCGGCGGCATGCGCCAACGAATCGCCATCGCGATGGCACTCGCCCCCGAGCCCAAGCTGCTCCTGGCGGACGAGCCGACCACCGCGCTGGACACCATCGTGCAGGCCCGCATCATGGAGCTGCTCGACACCCTGTGCGCAGACGATCAGCTCTCGGTCGTCCTCGTCTCCCACCACCTGGCGCTGGCCGCACAGTTCTGCGACCGCCTCATGGTGATGTACGCCGGCCGCGTGATCGAGCAAGCCCCCCGCCAGCAGATCTCGTCCCACCCGAGACATCCGTACACCCGGCTGTTGCTCGCCGCCACAGCTGACCTAGGCACCCACAAGGACGACGTGATCACCATTCCCGGCGCCCCACCCAGCTTGACCATGGCGCACTCCGGATGCTCCTTCGCACCACGCTGCCCGGAACGGTTCGACGCCTGCACGACCGCAGTCCCGGTGCTCGACCGGATCGCAGCAGGCCACCACGTCAGCTGCTTCGCCCGACGCATCGCCAGCGAGTCGGCATGACGTCCCTGGATCTCGACATCCGGGACCTGGTCATCGAGTACCCGGCGCGCCGGGGCAGCGGTGTCACCCGAGCTGTCGACGGCGTCAACCTGCAGCTGAATCGCGGCGAGTTCGTCGGCATCGTCGGGGAATCCGGGTCTGGCAAGTCCTCGATCGCGAACGCCATCATGGGCCTGGCGCCCATCACGTCCGGTGAGCTCTGGCTCGGCGACACCAACCTCGGTGCCTTGCGGGGCAGGCGAGCCCGCCACGCCCGTCGCCGCCTGCAGCTCGTCATGCAGGACCCCTTCGAGGCGCTCGACCCGCACATGAACGTGCACCGCCTCATCGAGGAGCCGCTGATCGTCCACCGGTTCGGACTCTCCAGGGCCGAGCGTCGCGCTCGCGTGCGCGACGCACTTGAGCGCGTCGGGCTGTCACCCGCCGAGGAGTTCGAGAACCGCCGCCCGCACGAGCTGTCCGGTGGACAGCGCCAGCGCGTCTGCGTCGCCGCCTGCCTCATCGTCGACCCGTTCGTCGTGATCGCCGACGAGCCGGTGTCGATGCTCGACGTCTCCGTCCGAGCCGGCGTCCTCCACACACTCGACGCCTCTCGCCGACGAGACAACGCCGCGGTGCTGATGATCACCCACGACCTGCCTACCGCAGCCGCTTTCTGCGACCGGTTGATCGTGATGCACCAGGGCCGAGTCGTCGAACAAGGCACCGCCGCCGACGTGGTCGAGAACCCCAGCCACCGTTACACCCGGGAGCTGCTGAACGCGACGCCCGCCCTCGGTCGGCAGGACGTTCCGGTCCCTGGGAGCTGATGACCCGGCTCTTCGGTCGCGACCACAGATGCTCATGGTGTGTGCCGGGCGGTCACCGTTCCCCTCAACCAGCCAGGGCCGCGGATTCCAGCGGTTTCGCCGGTGTGACGCCCGCGCCGAGGGAACGACGATGGACCCGTCCACGGCGGCCGGTCAGAGCCGGCCGCCATCACACGCCGACCCGAGGAGCGACGCATGCCGCCCCGACCCTTGCCGCTCAGCCAGCCCGACCTGAGCTCCCCGGGAGAACCGGGCCACCTGGTCCTCGACCGGGCTCTCGCCGCTCGTGGGCTCACGAGTCGCTGGGTCACGTGGGACGACCCGACCGTCGCATGGGCAGACGCTGACCTGGTGGCGGTCCGCTCCGCCTGGGACTACGACACCCGCCTCCCGGCCTTCCTTGACTGGGCTACGAGCGTGGGGTCGACGCTCCTACACGGCGCCGCAGTCTTTGCCTGGAACGCAGACAAGGCCTACCTCCTGGACCTGGAGCGTGCTGCCGTTCCAGTAGTCCCGTCCGCCGTGGTCGAGCGCCCGCGCGATCTTGTTGACGCGGCCGAGAAGTACGCAGGCGCCGCCATGGTGAAGCCGAGGACCGGGGCCGACGGCCGCGGCGTCGTGCGTGTCCGCGACCCTGACGACTTGGCGCACGTGTCGGACGGGCCGTGGCTCGTGCAGCCCCTAGTGGAGTCGGTCCGGTCCGAGGGTGAGCAGTCAGTGTTTGTCTTCGGTGGCCGCGCTACCAGTCAGCTCCGCAAGGTCGCCGGTGACCACGACATCCGGGTCCACGAGCACCACGGTGGCGCCTCGCATCCGACCAGACTTGACCCGGAAGCTGGTGCACTCGCAGTGCGGGCGCTCGCTGCGGCGGCCGACGTCACCGGAACCCGGCTCCGATACGGCCGCGTCGACATCCTCCGATACCAGGGCCGCCTCGTCGTCAGCGAGGTCGAGCTCACGGAGCCGTCGCTGTATCTGGACGACATCCCAGAGAACGGCGAGGCCTTCGCCGAGGTGCTGCAGGCGAACCTGTAGTCGGGAGGCCGGCTACCTCGAGGAGCCACGGGGTTTCTGGTGCCGGGCGCCGATGTAGAACGCTGCATTCACCGTGGCCCGGACACATTTGCTTCACGTTTTCGGCCGCAGGGTTGCGCTTTTCTTCGCGTCACGACGCCGTCACGATTGCCACACCGAACTCGGGTGGATCGAGGCCGGGGCCGCGAGCTGCCCCAGGGTTGGCGCGCCGTCTGCTTCCTGGCTCCACCTCACTCCTCAGCGCCGCCGAATGCGCAAGCAGCAGATCGCTGCACCGAGACAGCCTCAACAGGAAGAAGGCACGTTGAACAAGCACCACCTGCTCGTCGGAGTCGCAGCGTCCGCGCTGGCCGTCACACCGGTCGGCGCCGCAGCCCAGCAAGCACCGACCCCCGCGCCCGCCGGGCCAGCGTTCTCGAACACGACCCTGCTCTCGTCGGCTTCGCCGTACGCGTTCCCACTGCACCCGGGTGCGACGACCGAGCCGCATTCCGGCCAGGCGGGCAACAGCGAGCCCGCGATCGCCTTCGGCGGGCCTGGGAACGTGATGGCGGTCGATGGGCTGGGCCAGATGTCGGTCCAGGTCAACCTCTGGAAGGGCCACTTCGGTGACACGCCGCCGGCGTACTTCGGCGCGATGGACACGTTCCTGCCCTCGAACGGAGCCGGCCGGGTCACCGTCGGCGACGGCGACGCAGACGTGGAGGTCACCTCGGCGGGGACGGTCCTGCTGGCCGACCTCGACACGCTCGTCAACCCCGGGGTGCTGGGCGGTCACGCCCCGCTCAGTTCGGCGAGGTTCGGCGTCTCCGTGACCCGCTGCCCGGCGGAGGCGTCGGGGCCGTCCGGGTGCACGACGACCCCGATCGACGTGGCCGGTGCGGACCGTCAGTGGATCACGACGGACGGGGAGAACGCCTGGCTGTCGTACCACGACTCGGTCGAGAGCGAGTTGATTCGGGTGTGGCATTCGACCGATGACGGGCGGACGTGGACGCGCGTCGCCAGTCCGATCCCGGGCCAGGGCCCGGTGACGAGCGGCGCGTCGGCGAACAACCGCGTCGGTCCGATCGTGGCTGACCCGCAGAGCGGCAATGTCTACCAGGTCTTCATGTCGGGGGAAGCCAGCGCCGCGAAGGGTACGAACGACGACTACAACAATGTCTACGTCTCGCGCTCCACCGACGGCGGGAAGTCGTGGAAGGCGCAGCTCGTCTACCACGCACCCCGGTTCACCAACCTGTCGAACTTCTGGCCGACTCTCGCCGTGGATTCCGCGACGGGCGCGCTGTGGACCGCTTGGAGCGACCAGCGTGGCGTCTGGGCGAGCTCGTCGTCTGATAGGGGTGACCACTGGAGCACGCCGCTGAAGGTGTCAGCGGCAGAGGTCAACACCGCGGTCATGCCATCGGTCGCCGCGCGCAACGGCAAGGTCGACGTGGTCTACTACGGCTCGACCGCCGACTCTGTCGACGACGCAAGCGCGGTCTGGAACGTCTACGACGCGCAGCTCCAGGGCGGCCTCTGGTCGAACGGACTCGTCAGCAATGCGCCGAACCACGTCGGCAGGATCTGTGTCGAGGGCGAGGAGTGCACCGGCGACCGTGAGCTGCTCGACCTGTTCGAGGTCGCCGAGGATCCCGCCACCGGCAAGGCGGCCGTGGTCTACACCGACACCACGATCGACACCTGGACGCTCGCCGGCGTCACCCAGCAGCTACCGCAGATCGTGCTCGCCTATGAGCAGTAGGAGAGCAGGTCTCAGCTGCGCGAGCCCGGGCAGCGGGAACGCGGACACAACGGGGCAACCGTGGTCCGCCCCGCCCACGCAGGAGGTGCGGAGTGACCAGGCGTCAAGCCCAGGCGAAGACTCCGGGTGAGGGCCGCTAGGGGCTCGTCGCTGGAGCTTTCCATGGAGCCGGTGCGGTGAGTGACGCCGCGACCCGGCCGCTCTGCTCCAGCGACGTCAGCGCTCGGTCGGCGCTCGCGGCGGTAGCGACGGGTGGCCGGGTCCCGGCGTTCCTCGGTCCAGTCGCGGAACGGCCAGCCTGCGGTCCGCGTGGCGGGGATCGGTACGTCCGAGGCGAACGTCGAGTGCCACCAGAGCCGACCGTGGCTGGTCGGAACAGGAGTGCGTCCGGGTCTTGTCGCCCTGGGGTCGGCCTGGGCGAGCCGCCGGTTCACGCGCAGCGGTCCCGTTGGGGGAAACCGGGGGAACTGGGGTGAGGTTCGACCGCCGCTGACGTGCATGCAAGAGGACCTCGATCGCCGTCGCTCGACGACTTCGCCCTCGCTTCTGGTCCGTGCTCGGCGCCAGTCGGCTGACTTCGCAGAGCACGTCGGCCGCAGCGTTGACACGCATGATGTTCAGGATCGGCGACCACCACGGTCCGGGTCCGACCGAGCCGTCGGGGCATCAGAGCAGGTGCAGCGTGCGCGCGACGGCCAGGGCCTCGCTGCGGCGTGACACGGAGAGCTTGCTGTAGAGGCTGGAGACGTGGGTCTTGACGGTGTTCTCGGAGACGTAGAGTGCGGCGGCGATGTCGGCGTACGTGGCGCCACGCGCCAGCTGGGCCAGCACCTCACGTTCACGCGGGGACAGTGCGGGGGCCACGACGTGGGCCACGGTTCCCTCTCGCTCCTGTGGCAGTGGCACGGTCGGGGCGACGAGGCTGGTGATGTCCGCGCGTCCCGCCGCGTCGGCGGTCAGCTCGAGCAGCCATGCGCGCGACGACCGGGTCGACAATCGCTCGAGGAGGGTCTGGACGGGCGTTCCCTGATGGACCCATCCAAGGAACGGCACGGCGTTGCGGCGCAGCTCGGTGGCGATGACCGCCTCTTCGAGGGCATGCAGGCTCGCGTCGTGTTCACCCAGTACGTCGAGCACCTGTGCCTGGCAGACGAGCGCCAGGGCACGGACCGGCGGTTGCACGAGTGTTGCTGACTGCCCGGCTTCGGCGAAGGCGTCCGCCGCCCGGCGCCGGTCGCCCTTGAGATCGGCCTCGAGCCCGATGACGAGCAGCTCCTCGCCGCGCAGGCGACGAGACCTACCGAGATCCGCTGCGATGCCGTGGAGGGCCGAGCAGTCGGAGGAGGCGCCGGCAGGCAGGGCCCGCTCCACCAGGAGCGCCCCTCGCAGGTGTTCCGGCAGTGCGTCCTCCTGGAGGAGGGGTGACTCGTGAGCACGGTTCAGGGTCTGCGCGGCCTGTGAGACCGAGCCCGATGCCAGCGCCAGGCGAGCTTCGGCGATGCGCCCCCAGAAACGAGTGCACAGATCGGCTTCGTGCAGGTCCCTCGAGCTGGCCGGCGGTGACACGTCGGAGCCTCCGTTGACATCCACCAGGCTGCCGAGGAGCAGCGCCAGGGCTGACCGGGAGGACGTCAGGTTCTGACGCGGACCGGTCGACCGACCGGCCAGCTCGAGGGCGGCCCGGGCGACGTCGGCGCAGGCGTGCTCCTCACCCGACAAGTACTCGTTGAAGGCGAGGTGACTCATGGTCGCGGCCACGAGCTGGCCCAGTCCGCGGGTCCGCGCCAGCTGGCTGCTCGCGACCAGGGAGTCCCGGGCGTCGTGAAGGTCCCCGAGCCAGTCCCCGGAGCAGGACCCCGAGGCTCGAGTCGAAGGAGATCACAATGACAGTGGGCTTGGACCCGACCGACCGTCGAATCCTCGAGACGCTGCGCCGCGACGGGCGCATGTCCATGCGCATGCTCGCAGAATCGGTGCACATCTCCCGGGCCAACGCCTACGCCAGGGTTGAGCGACTCCAGCGAGCCGGCGTGATACGCGGCTTCCGCGCCCAGGTTGATCCCGTGCGCAGCGGATTGAGCACTTCCGCCTACATAACCGTGAATCTCCAGCAGTCCGGGTGGAGAGGAATCCGCGAACGCTTGCAGGCCATCCCCGGGGTGGTGCACATCGCGCTGGTCGGCGGGGATTTCGACGCGGTGCTCCTGGTGAGGGCTCACGACAATGCCGCCTTGCGACGCGTCGTCCTCGAACAGATCCAGCAGGTCGAGGGCGTGACAGGTACCCGAACCCTGCTGATCCTCGAGGAGAGCGAGCCCTCGGCCGGCGTCCAGTCGTGATGCCTGGACACGCGGTGCGATCGGCGCAGTCGGCTGAGTTCGCAGGGGCCGCGTGGGCCGCAGTGCTGATGGTATGACGATTGGAGAAGGCGACCACGACGGTCCGGGTCCGACCAACCCTTGGCATCCTCCCGCAGCAGCCGATCCCGGTCCTGCAGGGCGAACAGTCACACAGGCCCTGAACGGGCTTTGTTGCGGCCCTGGCGCTAGGGGAGGCGCCGACCCGGGGTGAGACCAACCGTCACCATGACCGGTCTCAGATCTGCGAATGGCGGACCAAGGCAAGGGCCCACACCCGAACGGTGGCCTCGACGGCGCCGTTCCGGAACGGTCGGGCCGGCCCTGCCGGCTGTCGATCAGGTGGTCGAGCAGCGCGTCGCCCTGGGGCCAGGGGAACGCGGGGACCGCCTCCTGCAGCGAGACGTAGCCGTGCAGGGCGACCCACAGGGCCGTCGCGTCGACGAAGCTCGCGCCGTCGGGCGCGGGCGACCGACGACCGGCCGCGTCCAGCAGCCGCCCGAACGCGTCGCCGCCGAGCAGCTCCCCGGCCCTGCGCGGCGCGTTCACGGCTGACTCCGCGCCGAGGCGGTGGCGCCCGAACATGACGCGGTAGCGATGTGGGCGGGCGCGGGCGAACCCGACGTACGCGCTGCACAGGGCAGCCAGCTGGGCATCGGCGTCGGCACCCGGTTCCGCGGCGGTCTCCAGCGCCGCGTCGAGCTCGGTGCTCAGGGAGCGCGCCCGCACGAGCAGCTGCTCGCCTTCCTCGGCCGGGACGTCGGGGCGCGGTCCGTGACGCTCGGCGCCTGAAGGTCGGCGCCTGAAGGTCGGCGCCTGAAGGTCGGCCGGCTCGCCCCGCGGGCCCAGCTCCTTCAGTAGCATTTGTCGAAGCTTCGAGCGCCGGGAGGTGTGATGTCTGATTCGACCCGGACGGGCGGACTGGATGCGGTGCGCAGCGGCCGCTGGTGGCAGGCGTTCACCGGTCTGGTGCCGGTCATCCTGATGGTGCCGATCCTGCTCGCGGAGGCCTACGCCCTGGGCGTCCTGGTGGCCTTCGTCGGTGTGGCGGTCGTCATCGCCTATCACCTCCGGCGGGGCCAGGGGGTGTCCAGCCTCGATGCGCTCGCGGCGGCGTTCGCGGTGGCCAACGTGGTCCTGTACTTCGGTTTCGACAGCACCCTCCTCATCGAGCACCTCGACGCCGCGTTCTACACACTCTTGGCGCTCCAGGCGCTGTTCAGCCTGCGTGGGGACACTCCGTGGACCACGCAGTTCTCCCGCCGCACCGTGGTGCCGGATCTCTGGTCGACCGACGCGTTCGTCGCGATGAACCTGCACACGACGCGGCTCTGGGCAGCCTGCTTCGTGCTCTGCGACGTCGCGGCGTTGACGCTGCCTGACCCGAGCAGGGTCTGGGTGCCGGTCGCGCTGATGATCGCCACCGTGATCGTCTCTCGCCGTGTCGGCAGGCGAGTCCTTGCGGACCGCCTCCAGGCCGCGAGGTCGCGCCAGGGTGACGCCGAGCCTGCCGGCTGACACCCCGGCCCGAACGGGCAGGGCCTCGCGGAGACCGGGCAGGAACACTCTCGGACCCGCCGAGTGTCCCGTGCCGGATCAGGCGCCTCCGACACGTCCATGGATGGGCGGATCAGGATTCGCGCCGCTACGACCCGGGGGACAGGGTCTCCGTCCGGGAACCCGTCGAACTCGCTGCCAGCAGGTCGTCGCCGAGCTGGCTGCGCAGGTACAGCACCGACCGGCCGTGCCGGGCCGAGGTGAGCAGGCCGGCGTCGCGCAGCGCGCGCAGGTGTTGGTTGACCGCGGTCGTGGTGACACCGAGCCGCACGGCGAGCTCGGTCGAGGAGGCGGGCGACTCCAGCAGCACCAGCAGCCGGGTCCGGGCCTGGCCGATGAGACCGGCCAGCGCATCGGGCACGGGCGGACGCTCGCTCTCGAAGAGCGCGCCGAGTCCGCGGGCGGCGTACATCACCAAGGGCGACTCGTGCGGTGCGATCGGGACCGATGCGTTGCGCACGAACATGGACGGAGCCAAGGTGAGCCCGGCGCCGGCCGTGGTGCGCCGGTAGCCGACCGGGGTCCGCGTGGTGATCTGGACGATGTTCCCGTCGAGGGTGACGGTCGGGGCGAGGTCGGCGAACATGCCGTGCAGCCCCGAGGACGCGATGGTGCGGCCCCGGTGGACGATGTCGGCCTCCAGCAGGGCGCGCATCCGGGGCCACCAGGGCTCGAAGCAGGCGGCCCAGTAGTCCGCGAGCGCGGCCGTGATCCGGCCCATCACCCGATCCGTGGGTCCGCGCAGCGCCGCCGGCACCGCGGTGGGGTCGGGGTGCACCTCGGCGATGTCGGCGCGCACGGCCTCGGGCGGCGTCCGGGCCGCGCTCTCGAGCTCGTCCTCGAAGCGGGTGAGGGGGGAGCGTGGGTGCGGGGTGAGGAAGTCCAGCACCCAGAACGACTCGTTGGTCAGCGCGCGCAGCACCTCGAGGTCGAGCCCGGCGCGGGCCGGCTCGGTGAGGCGCAGCCACGGGAGCATCAGGGGATAGCGCCCGGGGTCCCGGAACGTGCGCAGCGAGAGCGTCACCTCGCCCAGCGGCGAGATCGCGAAACGCACCTCGCCGAGATCGGTCCCGGTGAGGTCGTACTCGATCATGAAGCAGGACGCTACATCGATGGTGCCGACGGGCGGCTGATGACAGAACACTCCTGTGCTCTCTCGCCTGCTTCCCGCCGAGCCCGTCCACCGGGCACTCACCCTCGCCACCCTGTCCGCAGCCCTCTCGACCGGGCTCTTCTTCAGCGTCAGCGCGCTCTACTTCATACGGGTCATCGGCCTGCCCGCCACCACGGTCGGCCTGGGCCTGACGGTGGCCGGTGCGGTGGGCGTGGCCGCCTCCTACCTCGGTGGTCACGCCGCCGACCGCGTCGGAGCCGACCGGCTCCAGCTCGTCGCCAACGCGGTGCAGGCCGCGGCGCTGCTGGCCTACGTGTTCGCCGGATCGGCGGTGACCTTCACCGCGGTGGCGTGCGTGGCGGTGGGTGCCCGCGCCCTCCAGGGGACCGCCAAGGCGACCCTGCAGGCGTGCTGGTTCACCGGTCCCGAGCGGGTCGAGGTGCGCGCCCGGCTCCGGGTGGTGACGAACGTGTCCATCGGAGCGGGGACCTGCCTGGCGGCCGTCGCCCTGCTGCTGGACACCGCGGCGGCGTACCGGACCACGATGGTCGGGACGGCCGCGCTGACCGCCGTCGCCACGCTTCCCCTCGCCGGCCTGCGCTCCCGGGTCCCGGGGCTGGCCGAGCGCCTCACGGTCCGCCGCGACGCCGACGGGGCCCGGGTCCGGGGCCGCTCGCCGCTGCGCGACCGCACCTACCTCGCCTCGGTCGGACTGAACTCGGTGATCGCGATGCAGTTCGGCATCCAGACCGTGGGTGTGCCGCTGTGGATCGCCGGGTCGACCGACGCCCCGACCGTGATGGTGTCGGTGCTGATGGTCGTGAACACGGTCTTCGTGGCGATCTTCCAGGTGCGCGCCTCGCGGGGTACCCACGACATCCGGTACGCCGGGCGCACGGTGCGCCGCGGCAGCCTGCTGCTGGCCGCCGGCTGCCTGCTCTACGGCGCGGCCGGTCACACCGGGCTGGTCGGCGCAGTCGCGCTGCTGGTGCTCGCCGAGCTGCTCGGCTCGTGGGCCGAGGTGTGGTGCGAGGCCGGGGGATGGGGGCTCGCCTTCGAGCTGGCCGACCCGGCGAGCGCGGGCGCCTACCAGGGCCTCTCGCAGACCGGCTACGCGCTGGGCGGGATGGCTGCCCCGGTGGTCGTCACCGCGACGGCCGTCGACCACGGGCTGCCGGGCTGGGCCCTGCTGGCCGGTGTGTTCGCGGCCGCCGGCGTCGCGGTGGCAGCGCTGGCGCGGGCGACGGCCGCGCGGCGAGCCCGCCCCGAGGTCGGGCTCGCCGCCTGACGCAAGTGCCACACGCCGGCATCGTCGCGGTGGGGCTGGTCGTGCGAACGACGACCGGCGACACCCGGTCAACGCCGGGTTCCCTGACCAATGCTGGTCGAGGAGTCGGTGCCGCCGGCCACTAGCGCTCCGCGCTCAGCTGGCCGCACGCTCCACTGCACGAGCCGCGACACCACGGGGACCACGGCCTCCCGCGCCGATGGCGAGGGCCGGGAAGCCCTGGCACTCCCGTGTCGCCGGTCAGCCCTCTCAGTCGCGCGGGGCGGCCTCGGTCTCCGACGGCAGGAACTCCTCGAGAGCGGCCACGACGAGGTCAGGCTGCTCCAGCGTCGGCATGTGCGGCGTTCCTGGCATCTCGGCGTAGCGGGCGCCCGGGATGTCGCGCGCGATCCGAGACATCACCTCCGGAGTGGTGGAGGCGTCGAGCTCGCCGGCCAGCACGAACGTCGGTGCACTGAATCCGGCGAACTTCCCTTCGACGTCGATGGTCGCAAACGCCCGCCAGGCCGCGGCCGCGTGCCCGGGGTCGCCGCGCAGCACACAGTCCCGGGCGTAACGGACCCCCCAGTCGTTGACGGCCAGGGCATCGGAGGTGAACCACCGCACCAGCGAGGGCGCGACCTGGGCCGCCATGCCGTCCTGCTCGATCGACCGAGCCCGGCCCTCGAAGGCCTCGAACGCCACGTTCGTTGTCGCCATCAGGGTCAGGGACTCGAACCGATCGGGTGCCAGGGTCGCTGCGGTCTGGACGACACCGCCGCCATAGGAGAGACCCACCACGTGCGCCCGGTCCAGCCCGATGGCGTCCATGACCTCGAGCAGGTCAGCGGCCAGGTCGCTCATGTTCGAGGGGTGCGGCGCCTCGGACGCCGAGCCGTGCCCGCGCAGGTCGTAGGCGTACACCGTCCGGCCGGCCGCGAGCCGGGTGATCACCGGCTCCCACATCCGCCAGTCCAGCCCCAAGGCGTGGACGAGCACCACGGGTGGCCCGGCGACCCCGGCCTGCGCCACGGTCGTCTCGTGGTCGCGAAGCCCGATCCGGCGCAGCGTGGGCGGCTCCGGCGTGTTCGCCTCCGCCAACACTCGGTCGATCACGGTGAGTGCGTTGAGAGCCCGGGGGAACCCGGCGTAGACCGAGACGTGCACCGGAACCGCACGCAGCTCGGTGGGAGTGACGCCTTGGCGCAGCGCCGCGGCGACGTGCGCAGCGAGCTGCCGCTCGCTGTCTCCCAGCGCGACCAGGACGGCGACCGTGGCGAGCTCACGCTGCGCCATCGTCAGCTCCGAGCCAGCCAGGGGACCCGCGAACGGGCCGCCCACCAGCCAGTCATACATCTGAGGCGACGCGACCCGCACGGCCTCGAGAGCTTGCTCGGGCTGGCGGCCCATCAGTCGGGCGAAGTGGCCGGCGCCCCGCGCCGGTGCGTCTCCGGCGGCGCCAGAGTGGTGGCCGCGCGGCCTTTGGGCGGTTCCGCCGGTCCCGACCTGGAGCTGTTCGGCGGTTTCGGTGTGCTTCATGCGGTGTTCCTTCCAGGAGTCAGGATCGCTGACTCCGGTGTCGGATATGATATTCCTGATCAAAAGGGGGTTCGTGATGAGTAGTGAGCAGTTCCGGCCCGGTTCCGGCGGCCTAGGCCGCGTGCCGAGGTCGGCGATGAGCGCTGCGGTGGCCGACCACATTCGGCAGCTGATCTTCAACGGCACGCTCAAGGCGGGTCAGCGGGTGCCTCAGGACGACCTCGCTGCTGACCTGGGGGTCAGCAGGCTCCCGGTTCGCGAGGCCCTGATCGCGTTGGAGACCGACGGGCTGGTCACGTCCGAGCCGCACCGGGGCACCTACGTGCAGCCGATCAGCCGCAGCGACATCGAGGACCACTACGACATCTACGGGATGATCCAGGGCCTGGCGGCCGCGCGCGCACTGGCGTCGGTCTCCGAGGACGACGTCGCCCAGATGCGTGCCTGGCACGAGCAGATGTGCACCGCGAACGACCCGCAGCAGACGATCCGCCTCAACTGGGACTTCCACGCCCTGCTGACCCGGCGCGGGGGCAGCATGCGCATCAAGTCGATCCTGCGGCAGATGTCGCACAACCTCCCCCGTGAGCTCTACGAGCTGCAGACCGCCAGCCCCGAGGCCAACGACGGGCACGCGAAGATCCTCGACGCGCTCATCGCCGGTGACGCCGACGCTCTCGATGCCGCCAACCGGGAGCACATGCGAGTGGAGGGCGCCTACGTCCTGACGATCCTCGAGAAGCGAGACGTTCTCTCGGACTGAGCGGCGTCCGCCCACGAGGCGGATCACCGGATCGCCTCTCGGCTCAGAAGCAGCCGGCCCCGAGTGGCGAGCATGAGGGCGGCTGCGGCCGTCGTGGTGAGGGCGGCGGCGACGATGAGCATCACGTGCTCGGGCCCGACGATCCCGAGGTAGGAGTAGCAGGCGTCGAAGGACGCGTGGAAGACCGCGGCCACGATGACGCTACCGCCGGCGGCGTTGACCAGGCCGGTGACCAGGACACTGGTGCCGATGACGAGGATCAAGAAGGGCGCGACGGGCAGCCCTCGATCGTGCTCGCCCGGATTGGCCAGCAGCGGCAGGTGCCACACCGCCCAGGCGGCGCCGACGATCAGCGAAGCAGCCGCAGGCCCCACACGGTGCTGGACACCGGGCAGCAGCGCACCACGCCACGCAGCCTCCTCGGTCAGCAGGAACAAGCCCGTGCCGTAGGCCAGGTAGGCCAGCGCCGCCGGCAAGGACATCAGCCGCCCCACCGGGACCTCGCCGCCGGTGCCCGCCACCAGTGCGGCGGTGGCGCCGGCGATCCCCAGGGGCAGGCCGAGCGCGACGAGGTAGGTCCAGACGGGTGCGTGCCAGCGCAGCAACCGACCTGCGAGGTCACGCAGGCCGGCTCTCCCGCTCACGCCGGCGACAGCCAGTGCCAGTGCCGGGAGGATGCTCCACAGGGCGAGCCCCTGGGGGAGGTGCCACCCGATCAGGCCATGGTCCTGGGCGATCCGCGAGAGCCAGATCGTCCAGGGGCCGGCGAAGCCGGCGAGGCCCAGCCAGGCAAGCTGCGGCCACCGCTCGGCCGGGGTTCGCTGGGACGTCGAGGCCGGCCTGGAGGTTGCGGCCAGGGACGGCGCGGGGCTCATGCCGCGGCTTCGGCCGCGCCGGGCACCGGGTGACGGTGCCGTACGGCGACCACGACGGCGGTGGCTGCGTACCGGGCCACCACCATCGCCACTGCCATCAGCACGAATGCTGCTGTCCAGGCGTCGGCGCCGGTGATGTGGTGACGCATCGAGAACTGGCCGATGGTCATGGCGCCGCTGTGGGTGGCCCATTCGGCGAACGCGACGCGCCCGGCGATGACGGCGATCCACAGGGCCGCGAAGGCGATGCCGGCGGTCACCACCAGCGAGTCCGCGCGTTGGTGCACCCGGGTCAACCCGGCAGCCACGACACCGAGGACCGCCCCGGTGCCGGCGCCGACCAGCGCGAGCAGGTCGTCGTCACCGGCGGTGGGGACGTGGCGCAGGTAGAGCACCGCCACGGCGGCGACGACAAGCGCGGGCACCGCGAAGAAGGCGGGGGTGAGGGACTTGGTTCCGACGTTGCGGCCAAGTACCCAGGCGAGCAGGGCGAGGTTCAGGATCCATTGCGTGGTGGACATGGCGGTTCCTTGGAGGGGTGACGGTTCCGGGAGACAGATGTGCGCGGTTCTCGGCCGCGCCGGCGCCGCGCGCCGGCCGTGTCGGTGACGGCGCCGCCGTGGGACCCGGGGGGCCGGGACGGCGGTGTCACTGTGCGGCTCCGTCGCCGCCGGCCTTCGTGGCCTGCACCGTGTCGGCGGTGTCCCAGTCGGCGAGCAGCTGGCGGGCTGACCGGACGGTGGCGGCATCGACCATGGCGCCGTCGGTGCCGCGGTAGACCCCCGAGCCCTCCCGGGTGGCCCGGTCGAAGGCGTCGAGCGCCAGCCGGGCGGCCGACAGTTCCTCGGCGGACGGACGGAAGATCCCGGTGGCGGCCCGGACCTGTGCCGGAGTGATGCACGCGCGGCTGCCGAAACCCATCCGGCGGAAGGCTCGTGAGCTGTTGTGGAACCCGTGCATGTCGGAGGCGCGGATCTCGACGGGCGCGACCGGCTTGTCGAGCTTGAACGCCGCGCTGCACGTGACCACCGCGGCGCGGATCGGGTCGAGCAGCCGATCCTCGTGCGGCTGAGCACGCAGATCGGCGGCCAGGTCCGCCTCGCCCAGCTGCAGCACCGCGACCCGGGACAGGGCGGCAAGATCGGGCAGGGCGAGGAGAGCCTTCGCGGACTCGATCACCAGCCCGACCCGCACACTGGCCGGCAACTCGGCAGTCAGGGTGCCGATCTCTGCGGGGTCTTCGGCCTTGGCGAGCCAGACGCCGTCGAGGTGGCGGCAGTCGCGTAGCGCATCGACGTCGAGGCGGCCCTCGGCTCCGGCGCTGACCCGCACCCAGACGTGCTGCGCGTGCCGCTGCTCCAAGACGGTGCGCAGGCGCCGCCTGGCCTCCGGCCTGCGGCGGGGGGCGACGGAGTCCTCGAGGTCGAAGATCAGCGAGCCCGACACCCGTGCGAGCGCCTTGTCGATCAGGTCGGGCTGGTCCGCGGGGACGTAGAGATGGGTGATGCCGTGGCCGGTCAGGCCACTTCCCTGGTCAGACATGGGGTGCCTCCTCCGCGACGAAGCGGGCGGTAGCCAAGGGGGCCGGGTGACCGTGGCGGATGACCGTGACCTCGTCGGACGACCGGGCGACGATCAGGTGCTGGCCGGCGAACGCCGGCTGGCGCAAGCGGTACTCGAACGACCCGGTGAAGGGTTTCTCGTCGATCCGCCGCCCGAGCTCCAGCATCAGGAGCGCCAGGAGCGGCCCGTGCACCACGAGGCCGGGAAACCCCTCGGTGCCGGTGGCGTAGGGCAGGTCGTAGTGGATGCGGTGGGCGTTGTGCGTGACCGCGCTGAAAAGGAACAGCTGCACCGGATCCGGGTGGAACTCCAGCTCGCCGCGGGCACGGTCCAACCGGACAGGGTGACCCGTCGCCACGGCGGCGTTCGTGGGCTCGGCGCCGGGCACGGCGGGTGCAGGCGCGTCGTCCTCGGGCCCGGGTGGCGTAGGGGAGGAGTCATGTCTGCCGAGCGGTGCGGTCCGGTAGACGTGGTCCTGTTCTTCCTCCAGGGCGACGGCCCCGCGGGCGTCGAGGTACTGGTGGCGCACCGTCACGAAGACCAGCTGGCCGGTGCGGCCGGGCTTGACCTGGACGCCGGTCACCTCCGAGCGCCTCGTCACCGACTCTCCGAACACGATGGCGCGCAGCACCCGCACCCGGCCGCCGGCGAACATGCGCACCCGCGGTGAGAGCGGCGGGTAGGACGGCGCGGTCAGTGGATGCCCGTCCGGTCCGATGTTCGACTGTGGCCACGCTTCGGGGAAGTAGAACCAGGCCCACAGCGGCGGCAGTGTCGCCCGCTCGCCGAGCGTGACGTCCAGCAGCGCAGCGAACCGCTCGGCCGGCCCACGCTCGATACCAGCCCGCATCTCGGTGGTCGGCGGGGTCCACCCCGCAAGCCGCTCCCGCAGCGCGTCGAGTTCGGCCTGAGTCGAGGGGTTGCTTTCCTGCGCCATGTTGATAACGTATCAAATATCAAAGGAGGGTGTCCATGAGAGCTGTAGTCGTCACCAACGTCGGCGGACCAGAGGTCCTCGAGCTTGTCGCCGTGCCCGATCCCTCCCCGCGGGGCCCCGAGTGCCTGGTGCGGGTGCTGGCGTGCGGGGTGTGCTCGCACGACGTCGCCACCCGTCGCGGCACGTTGAAGAGGGGGATCGAGCTCCCGGTCATCTGCGGCCACGAGATCGCGGGGGAGATCCTTGCGGTCGGTCCCGGTGTGGTCACCCGACGGCCGGGCGAGCTCGTGGTCTCCACCCAGCGACGCCGCGTGTGCGGATCGTGCCGCTGGTGCCGCTCGGGCCGGGAGACGCTCTGCCCCTCACTGGAGTTCCTCGGCGACGTCGGTCTCAACGGTGGCTACGCCGAGCTCGTCCTCGTCGAGGAGGACAACCTTGTGCCCATCCCCGAGAACCTGAGCCCAGCGGAGGCATGCATCGTGGCGTGCACGGTGGGCAGCGAGCTCAACGCCATCCGCGACGTCGCTCGGGTCCGGGCCGGCGAGACGGTCCTGGTCACCGGCGCCGGCGGCGGCCTGGGCATCCACGGGATCCAGGTCGCTGCGGCCTGCGGTGCCCGGGTCCTGGCCACCACGACCACGCCCGGCAAGGTCGCGCTCCTGGAGAAGCTCGGTGCGGAGGTTCTCCTGGTCGATCCGGGGACCGACTTCGCCGAGCGAATCCTCGACCACACCGACGGCCACGGCGTCGACGTCGCCATCGACAACGTCGGCTCGCCGGTCTTCCACGCGGTCCGCAGGAGCCTGGCCCGCGGCGGCCGCTGGGTGCTGGTGGGTCAGCTCACCGGCGACTTCGTGAGCCTGAACCCGGCGCAGCTGTTCCTGCGGGGCATCGACCTGCTCTCGGCCATCAGCACCACCCGCCAGCAGGCCGTCGACGCCCTCGACCTGGTCAGCCGGGGGCTCGTGGTCCCGGTCATCGAGGACGTCCGACCCCTCGCCGAGGCCAGCGATGCCCACCGGCGAGTCGAGTCAGGCGCCGTCACCGGCCGCCTCGTCCTCACACCCTGAGCCGCCCTCAGACCCAGATCGACCCTCGCCACGGCCCCACCCGGCCCACTTCACGTCCGTCCCACCCCGATTGCCAACCCCGATTGCCAATCCCGAGAACAGCAGGAGCACAGCATGAGCGTCATCCCTGAGGACGAGCTCGAGATGCTCGCGGTCGTCCGCGACTTCGTCGACCGCGAGGTCCGACCGGTGGTGAACGAGCTCGAGCACGCCAACGAGTACCCCGAGAAGCTCATCGAGCAGATGAAGAACCTCGGCATCTTCGGGCTCGCAATCCCCGAGGAGCTCGGCGGCACGCCGGTGAGCATGCCCTGCTACACCCTGATCACCGCCGAGCTGGCCCGCGGCTGGATGTCACTGGCCGGGGCGATGGGTGGCCACACCGTGGTCGCCAAGCTCATCTCGACCTTCGGCACCGACGCCCAGAAGTACCAGTACCTGCCCCGCATGGCGACCGGCGAGTTGCGCGCGACCATGGCGCTCACCGAGCCCGGTGGCGGCTCGGACCTCCAGGCCATGACCACGACCGCGCGGGCGAACGAGGACGGCTACGTCGTCAACGGCACCAAGACCTGGATCACCAACTCACGACGCTCCGGGCTGATCGCGCTGCTGTGCAAGACCGACCCCCAGGCCGAGCCCCGGCACGCCGGGGTCTCCATCCTCCTCGTCGAGCACGGCCCCGGGCTGGTGGTCAGCAAGGACCTGCCCAAGCTCGGCTACAAGGGAGTCGAGAGCTGCGAGCTGGCCTTCGACGACTACCGGGCCCCGCAATCCGCCCTCCTCGGCGGCACCGAGGGCCGTGGGTTCGCCCAGATGATGAAGGGCCTGGAGACCGGTCGCCTGCAGGTGGCCTCCCGAGCGGTCGGCGTGGCCCAGGCCGCCCTCGACGACTCGATCCGCTACGCCACCGAGCGGGAGTCGTTCGGCAAGCCCATCTGGCGGCACCAGTCGGTGGGCAACTACCTCGCGGACATGGCCACCAAGCTCACCGCGGCCAAGCAGCTGGTCCTCTACGCCGCCGAACGCTACGAGGCCGGTGAGCGCGTCGACATGGAGGCCGGCATGGCCAAGCTCTTCGCGTCCGAGACCGCCATGGAGATCGCCCTCAACGCCGTACGCATCCACGGCGGCTACGGCTACTCCACCGAGTTCGACGTCGAGCGCTACTTCCGCGACGCCCCGCTGATGATCGTCGGCGAGGGGACGAACGAGATCCAGCGCAACGTCATCGCCAGCCAGCTCATCGCCCGCGCCGGCCTGGCCTGAGACCACCCGCGTCACCGAAAGGACCCCCATGCCCGACCACTCACCCGCGGCCCCCGCGGTGACAGACCCGCCCCGACCCTTCCGCACGGACGTGGTCTCAGCCGAACCGTTCGCCCTGCTCGGCACCCGGTGCGCCGACGGACACACCACGTTCCCGGCCCGCGACCTGTGCCCGACCTGCCACCGCACCGACGTCGCCACCGTCGCTCTGGCCGGCACCGGCACCCTGCACACCTTCTCCGAGGTCCACCAGGCTCCCCCCGGCGTCGAGGTCCCCTACCTCCTCGGCTGGGTCGACCTCGCCGAGGGCTGCCGAGTGCTGGCCCGCATCGCTGCCAGCGACCAGCAGCCCCGGATCGGGGACCCGGTCCGGTGCCGCCCCGCCGCCTTCCTCGCACCGGACGCGACGCCCGCGCTGGGATTCGAGTTCGAGGTGATCCGCGATGCCCATCAGTGAGACGCCCGCCCTCGCCCCCACCAGGAGACCGCGATGACCCTTCCCCCCGCACATGTCGCCGGAGCCGGCATGGTCCGGTTCGGCAAGTACCCGGCCGACGTGACTCTCGAACGGCTCGCGGTCGGCGCCGCGCGGGCCGCGATCACCGACGCCGGCGCCGACCTGCGCCACATCGACGCGGTCTACGTCGGCCACGTGTTCGGCGGCCCGGTCGCCGGACAGCGCATCGCCGTGCAGCTCGGCCTCGACGGGCTACCGGTCTCCAACCACGAGAACTACTGCGCCTCCGGGGCGACCGCGATCCGGGAGGCGTGGGTTGCCCTCGCCGCCGGGCTGCACGACGTCGTGCTCGTCATCGGCGTGGAGAAGATGACCGACCGGGTCGCCGGGGGAGTCCGCCCCGACCCCAGCGACCTCGACGCCGCCGTCGGCCTGGTCATGGCCGCCGGCCACGCCATGAGCGCCCGCCGGTACATGCACGACCACGGCGTCACCCGCGAAGCCATCGCCTCAGTCGCCGTCAAGAACCACGCCCACTCCGTCCACAACCCGTTCGCCCAGTACCAGCGGCCCGTGAGCCTGGAGGAGGTGCTGGCGGCCCGCACCATCGCCGACCCGCTCGGCCTGCTCGACTGCAGCCCGATCTCCGACGGCGCCGCAGCGCTGGTGATGTGCACCCCGGCCGGCCTCAAGCGGCTCGGGCTGACCGGGTCGACACCGAGGATCCTGGGCTGCGGCCTGGTCAGCGGCGGCTTCCAGGACGGCTCGCGCCCATTGAACGACGAGGACGTCTCCCGCCGCGCCGGCGAGGCCGCGTGGCAGCTGACCGGCATCAGCCCCACCGACGTCGACATCGTCGAGATGCACGACTGCTTCACCATCGCCGAGATCGTCCGCCTCGAAGGGCTCGGGCTGGTGCCGGTCGGAGAGGGTGCCCACTGGACCGAACAGGGCCACACCGCCATCGGCGGCAAGCTGCCCGTCAACGCCAGCGGCGGACTGCTCTCCCGCGGGCATCCAGTCGGCGCGACCGGCGTCGCCCAAGCCTGCGAGCTCACCTGGCAGTTGCGCGGCACCGCCGGCGGTCGGCAGGTCGACGGCGCGCGAACCGGGCTCGCCTACTGCAAGGGCGGCACCGTCAGCGGTACCGACGGCGGCTCCGTGACGACCCTGGTGATGCAGTCATGACCGCCCTGCGACCGTCCGAGGCCGACCTGACGGTCGGACTCGGTACGGGGGTCGTGGGCACTCGGCCGCTCGCGGTGGACCTGGCGCGCATTCTCGGGACTGAGGCGGTCGCGGACTACCGGGAGCTCCCGCCGGGTCGACGCCACTACTGCCTGGTCCCCCCGGTGCCGGCAGTCGCGCACCTCTCCTCCGTCTCCGATGGGCACCTGACCACCGAGCTCGGCGCCACCTTGCGAGACACGCTCTACGCGCTGCAGCACACGGCATCCCAGATCGAGGCTGCGATCGGTCCCACCCGACCCGACCCAGACGGCCAGGTCGCTCAGGACAGCGGCAGCATCTCCATCGTGCTGCCGGCCGCACCTGCCCTGGGCCAGGCTGGTGCCTCGCTCGCCGGCGCGTTCTGCGGCGGCTCGCTGAGCCTCGCTCGCACCCTGGCCATCGAACTCAAACGGCAACGCATTCGCGTCAACACCCTCGTGGTGGACGAGGAGATGCCCGGGGTGGTCGCCTCGATTGCCACGCAGCTGACGGCACTCATGTCCATGCCCGGTGTCACCGGCCAGGAGATCTACCTCGCCGACGGCCTCGACAGCGGAAGGATCCGACCGTGAGCGCCCGCATCGCCATCGTCACCGGGGCGGGGGGAGCCATCGGCGCCGCCATCGCCTCCCGCCTCGCCGAGGTCGGCAACCTGGTGGTGGCCGCCGACCTGGACCTCGACGGTGCCGCAGCCACGCAGTCCAGCATCACCAGCAGTGGCGGCCGCGCGGACGCCTGGCGCCTGGATGTCGCCGACCCTGACTCGCGTGCCAACCTGGTCGCCGGCGTCCTGGACCGCCACGGACGCATCGACGTGCTCGTGAACTGCGCGGGCATCCTGCGCGACGCACGCATCGGCGACGTGACCGACCAGACGCTGCTCCCCACCCTGACCGTCAACCTCCTCGGTCCGCTTGCGCTCGCCCGCCAGGTCATCGAGCCAATGACGGCCACCGGCGGGGGCAGCATCATCAACATCGCATCCCGGGCCTGGCTCGGCATCTTCGGATCCGCCTCGTACTCGATGACCAAGGGAGCGCTGGTCGGCGCCACCCGCTCCCTGGCACTCGAACTCGGCCCCGCCGGCATCCGGGTCAACGCGATCGCCCCCGGCTACGTGCACACCCCCATGTCGGCCAGCCTGCCCGAGAAGGTCGTGCGCCGATCCGTCGACGCCACACCACTGCGCCGCGCCGGCGACCCCGACGACGTAGCGCGCCTGGCCACCGAACTAGCCCACCCGCACTCCTTCGTCACCGGACAGGTCATCGCGGTCTGCGGTGGGCGCACAATTGGACAGCCTGAAATGGCAGAAGGGACAGCATCATGACCGCCCCCTCCCTCGACCTCGAGCAGACAGCGTCCCACGACATGCCCGAGGCCCGCACCGCCAGCGCCCTGATCCGCGAGCTCGCGCACGCCCACCCCCATCGGGTCGCAGAGACCTTCGAGGGCCGACACCGCACCTTCGCCGGACTCGACGCCGACGTGACCACCTGGGCCAAGGCGCTGATGGCGGCCGGGGTGCAGCGCGGCCAGGCCGTCTCCATCCTGGCCGGCAACCACCCCAACTTCGTGACCCTCGCCTTCGCGACGGCACGCGTCGGCGCCTTCCTGGCCCCCCTCAACACCTGGCACACCGCCCCGGAGCTGCAGTACACCGCCGGTCACGCCCCCTCGGTGTTGCTGTTCACGATCGACACGCTGCGCAAACAGGACTTCCGCGCCGCCTGGGGCCAGGTCATCCCCGAGCTCACCGCGCAGCCGGCCCAGCCCCACTGGCGGCTGAACGCCGCGCAGCTGCCCGCACTGCTGGACGTGATCTCGCTCGACGGCGGGCTTCCGGGCGCCACATCGCTCGAGGCGTTCCTTGCCGCCGGCGCCTCGGTCACCGACGAGGACCTCGCCGCCCGCGAGGCACTCAACCGACCCGAGGACCTGATGTACCTGCTGTTCACCTCCGGGAGCACCTCGAAGCCCAAGGCCGTCAAGCTCCACCAGGGCCACCTCATCGAGAACGCCTGGTGGATCGGTGACCGCCAGGGCATCACCCCCGACGACCGCGCCTGGATCGCTACCCCCCTCTTCTACGGAGTCTCGGCCATGCAGGGCCTGTTCGGGGCCCTCACCCACGGCGCGCGCATCGTGCTCCAGGAAGCCTTCGAACCCACCGAGGCGGTCAAGCTGCTCGAGGAGCAGCAGTGCACGGTCTACTACGGGTTCGGCAACCTGACCCGCAAGCTCCTCGCGGTCCCGGGGTTCGACAAGATCCGCATCGCGCTGCGCAAGGGCATGATCGGCTTCTCGGTCGAGGACCGCCGGCTCGCGCTCGACGAGCTCGGCGTCATCAACGGCTGCAGCGTCTACGGGATGACCGAGACCTACGGCCTGTTCGCGCTCACCCGCCACGACGACCCCCGCGAGACCGTGCTGACCAGCCAGGGCTTCCCGCTGCCCGGGAACGAGCTGCGCATCGTCGACCCGGCCACCGGTGCCCCGCTGCCCGCGGGACAGGTGGGTGACCTGCAGCTGCGCGGTCGCATCACCAGCGGCTACTTCGACGACGAGGAGCGAACCCGCGCGTCCTTCACCGACGACGGGTTCTTCCGTACCGGCGACCAGGCCTGCGTCGACGACACCGGCCGGCTCGTCTACCACTCCCGGGCCGTGGACACCATGAAGCCCGGCGGAATCAACGTGGCCCCCCAAGAGGTCGAGGCCCTCCTCGATGAGGTGCCGGGCATCGCGCAGGCCCACGTGTGCGCGATCCCCGATCCGGCCGACGGCGAGCGGGTGGTGGCCTTCATTGAGGCCGACCCCGCCGTCACCACCCCCGAGTTCATCGTCAACCACCTGCGCGGCCGCGCCGCCTCCTACAAGATCCCGCGCCACTTCATCTACCGCAGCGACGCCGACCTGCCGAAGCTGCCCTCGGGCAAGATCCCGCGCCCGATGCTGGTGCACGAGGCCCAGGTCGAGCTCGCCCCCGCGCACGAGGCGAGGCCCCAGGGATGAGCAGCACTGCAGAAGCCCACCTGGCCCTGCCCGAGTCCGCGACCGTGCTGGCCTCGGGGATTGGGTTCACCGAAGGACCCATGGTCCTCGACGACCGGCACCTGCTGGTCGCCAGCGTCTCCCGCGGCACCGCGGTCCGGCTGCCGCTCGACGGCTCCCCGCCCAGCACCGAGTTCGAGACCGGGGGAGGGCCGAACGGGCTCGCGCTCGGCCCGAACGGGCTGGTGCTGATCACCCAGAACGGCGGCACCGCCATGCGGTCCCGCTCGACGGTGCCGGCGGTTCCCTCCATCCAGGCCCACCAGTACGGAGTCCTGTCGACCTACGCGGCACCCGAGCTCAACTACCCCAGCGACTGCGTGTGGGGACCCGATGGCACCCTGTGGTTCACCGATCCCGCCGACCACAACATCGTCGGCCCAGCCGCCCCGGGCGCCGTGCGCACCTTCAACCCCCGAACCGGAGAGTTCCGCACCCTCGGCGACGGTTACCAGTTCCCCAACGGGATCGCTTTCGGCGAAGACCCCTCGGTCGTGTACCTGGCCCAGACCGCCGCCGGAGTGGTCACCCGGCACCGACTCGTCGACGGCCGGCTGGAACCCGACGGCTGGATCGCCACGCCCTCCCATGGGCGGCCGGACGGCATCGCCTTGGACAGCAGAGGCTGGCTGTGGGTGGCCGGAGCGACCGGTGACGACCTCACGGCCTTCGACACCAATGGCCGGCAGGTGGAGCGCATCGTGCTCGGCCACGGCGTGCTGGTGACCAGCTTGTGCTTCGCCGGACGCGACCTGAACACGCTCGTGGTCACCATCGCCAAGGGGGGAACCGTGGTCGCGCTGCCGGCGCTCCACCCGGGGCTGCCGCTGCCCATCTGGCGCTGACCCTCCGCGTATCAGCTTCGAGGCCGCCGCGGCACCTCCCGCCGGCGCCTCCGCAGCCGATGCGCGACCACGAGCGCCTCGGGCGCCCCGGGTGTGCCGCCTCGGTCGCGGCCTCGCCGGCTCCTGAGGCCGTGCACCGACTCTCCGCCCGCCTCCCGGCGCGGCCTCGGGTCGGCACCGGGAGGCGACTTCCCGGCCCGCTGCGCCGCCGCGCCGGGAGCCGGCCCGACAGGCCGTACTCGGCCGCGCACGCACCGCCTCGACGCGGCTGATCAAGGCTCGTCGTGTCGAGCGCGGGCCGCCGGCTCGGAGCCCAGCGGGGCCGGATGTCTGGACCGCGCCGAGGGCCGGAGGCCAAAAGTTCACAGACGTCGCTCGAACCCTTGCCTTCGCCCAACACGCAACGCTAACGTCGATATGTGATCTTTGATACAAGATCAGATCATGTCGGCCCCCGAGAGAAAGCGAACCGACCGATGCGTACCTCACACCTCACTTGGATGGACGGGAGTGACTTGCAATGGTGACCACCCCCGCCGCACGTGCGGCTCGCGCCCGGATGCCGCGCAGCATCCTGGCCGCCACCGTGATCGGAAACTTCACCGAGTGGTTCGACTTCGCCGTGTACGGCTCTGTCGCCGTCACCCTCGGAGCGGCGTTCTTCCCCTCCCACGACCCCGCTGTCTCGCTGCTGTCCTCGCTGGGCGTCTTCGGGATCGCGTTCTTCTTCCGACCCATCGGCGGCGCCATCCTGGGCGCCATCGGCGACCGCTACGGCCGCCGGGCCGCCCTGGCGATCGCGGTCACCGGCATCAGCCTGGCCACCACGTGCATCGGCATCCTGCCCTCCTACGCCGCCATCGGGGTCTGGGCGCCGATCTTGCTGGTCCTCCTGCGCGGCATCCAAGGCCTCTCCGCCGGCGGGGAGTGGACCAGCGCCTCGGCCTTCCTCGCCGAGTACGCGCCGACCAACCGACGCGCGACCTGGGTCAGCCTGGTGTCGGTGTCGGCCGCAGTGGCCATCATCTGCGGCAACCTCCTGGTGCTCGGCCTGGAGGATCTGTTCGGCAGCGCGGCGATGCAGAGCTGGGGTTGGCGCGTTCCTTTCCTGCTCGCCGCACCGCTGGGCGTCGTCGGGCTGTACATGCGCCTCAAGCTCAACGAGACCCCGGTGTACCGGGAGATGGCCAAGACCGAGTCCCAGCACAGCACCCCACTCGCCAGCGCCTTCAGGACCCAGAAGGCCAACATGGTCCTGGCGTTCTTCTGCTCGAGCATCATGGGCGTCGGCCTGTACTACTTCGCCACCTACTTCGTGAACGCACTGTCGCTGGCGGGAGCGTTGACGCGGCCGACCATCCTCACCGTCAGCGCCGCCGCCCTGCTCATCTACGCAGTTCTCTGCCCGGTCGCCGGCTGGATCTCCGACAACATCGGACGCCGGCCGGTCTACCTGGCCGGCTGCATCGGACACCTGGTCCTGGCGGTGCCGATCTTCAAGCTCGTCACCTCCGGCGACACCGGAGCTGCCCTGCTGGGCCTGGCGATCTTCGCCATCCCCCAAGCCGCGCTGAATGTGATGGGCTCGATCACTCTCGTCGAGCTCTTCCCGCCCCACAACCGGTCCACCGGCGCCGCCATCGGCTACGGGCTCGGCGTCGGCCCGATCGCCGGCAGCGCCCCCCTGATCGCAACCGCCCTGGTCGAGCACACCGGGAACCCGATGGTGGCCGCCTACTACCTGATGGGGATCGCCCTGGTGGTCACCCTCGTCCTCGTCGCCCGGCTCCCCGAGACGTTCACCAGGTCCCTGTTCGCGACCACCCCCGCGGGAGGGACCGTCGACGAGCGCGGCACCGAGCCCACCAGCGACGAGGCGGCGATGGCGTGACCACAGCACTTCACGGTCTGCGGGTGCTGGAGTTCGCCGGGCTCGGGGCGGCCCCGTTCGCCGCTTCGCTGCTGGAGGAGGCCGGCGCCGAGGTGATCCGCATCGACCGCCCCCCGGCCGGCCCGCGCAGTGACCGGGCGACGCTCACCCTCGACCTCAAGGACCCCGCGGACCGTGAAGTGGCGCTCCGGCTGGCCGAACGCGCCGACGTGCTGATCGAAGGGTTCCGGCCAGGAGTGATGGAGCGACTCGGGCTCGGGCCCGAGCCGCTCCTCGCGGGCAACCCGGGCCTGGTCTACGGACGGATGACCGGCTGGGGACAAGACGGACCCCGCGCCAGAGAAGCCGGCCACGACATCAACTACCTCGCGGCCAACGGCGTCCTCGGCTCGATCGCCCGACGTGGCGAACGCCCCGTCCCTCCGTTGAACCTGGTCGGCGACTACGGCGGCGGCGGTCTCCTGCTCGCCTTCGGCCTGCTCCTGGCCGTGATGGAACGGCAGCAGTCCGGACAGGGGCAGGTCGTCGACGCCGCGATGGTCGACGGGTCCAGCCTGCTGATGACCGGGATCTGGAAGCGTCGCGCCGCAGGACGCTGGCGCGACGAGCCAGGCACCAACGACATCGACACCGGCTCGCCGTTCTACGACGTCTACGAGACCCGCGACGGGCGGTACCTCGCCGTGGGCAGCATCGAGCCCCAGTTCTACGCACGCCTCCTCGAGACACTCGGGCTCGACCGCGAGATGGCGGAGCGGCAGTGGGACCGGTCCGCGTGGGTCTGCGACAAGGCAGCGATCGCCGCCCGCTTCGCCGAACGCGACCAGGTCGACTGGGTGAAGGCCTTCGAGGACGTCGACGCCTGCGTCACGCCGGTGAACACACTGGACGAGGCCATCACCGATCCGCACATCTGCGCACGGTCGGGGCTGATCGAGGTCGACGGGCACCTGCGCCCGGCCCCCGCCCCCCGACTGAGCCGCACACCGCTGGTCGCCAAGCCGGCCCGACCCGCACTCGACCGCGACCAGGCCGAGCAGCTGTGGAGCCACGACCGATGAACCAGGACCCGCCCGCCTCACCGGATCCGCACCCGCACCGCGGCCGGCCCACCGACGATGGAGAGGCCTCACCTGGAGTCTTCGTGGTGCTGCTGACCTACACGGCACCGCTGGTGCAGGTCGACGACCTCCTCGACGCGCACCGGACCTGGCTGGACCAGCGGTACGCCGAGGGACGGTTCCTGGCCTCCGGGCCGCAGGTGCCGCGCTCGGGCGGGCTCATCCTCGCTCGGGCCCGATCGCGCGAGGCGATGCTCGACGTCGTCGGCACCGATCCGTTCTTCCGTGCCGGGGTCGCCTCCTACGAGATCGTGCAGTTCGTCCCGACCCGGGGACCTCTGGCCGCTGCACTGGTGGGCGGTGCGTGATGCGACGGCACTCGTGGTTCTCGTCGCGAACCAGCGCGTCGTCGTCCTCGGCGCCCTGGTTGGCGCTTGTGCCCCAGCCGGACCTGGAGGACGGCGCGCCGGGACTCGGGCTCGCGGCGCAGGAGCGGCGCCGGCTGAGGGTCGCGATGCTCGAGGACACTGTCAGTGCGCTGGTCCGGGTCGAGCGGATACGCGCGGTCGTGGTCGTCTGGGAGCATCCCGCGGACTTGGAGGAGATGCGCGGCCTTCCCCAGGTGATGCACCTGGTGGCCCAGAGCCGGGAGCCGAACGAGGCCCTGGCGGGGGTGGAGCAGCAGCTGGAAGGCTGGGTCCGCCGCAGCGGCAGGGTCGTCGTCGCCGGCAACCTCCCAGCCTGCGACCGGCGCGCCCTGGACAAGCTTCTCGACGTCGCAACCACCAGTCCGGCCTGCTTCCTCCCCGGCCCGCAGGGCCGTGGTACCACGGTTCTGACGGCCCGCGCCGGGGCCGCGCTGGCCCCTGGCTTCGGCGTCGACGCCGCGCCGTGCTCCGCGGCTCTCGACGCACGCCCGCTGCCCCCCAGCAGGTTCCCGACGCTCTCGCGTGATGTTCACACCCTGGCCGACCTCCGCGAGGCGATGCGTCTCGGGGTCGGGCCGGCCACGTTGGCGGTGGCCCGCGACCTGCACCTTCTTGCCCCGGAGCGGACCGGGGCGCGCGATCGCCGGCTCCGTCCCGAGCTTGCTGTCGTCCGGGCGTGAATGCGACGCCGTGAACAACCTGAACGACATGAATCCGACAAGGCCGTCCACCTGGACGCCGTCAGCAACGAAGGGTCCCCACAAATGTTCACCAAGGTTCTCGTAGCCAACCGGGGAGAGATCGCCGTCCGCGGGTTCCGCGCCGCCGTCGAGCTGGGCGCTCGCACGGTCGCGGTGTTCCCCTGGGAGGACCGAGGCTCCGAGCACCGGCTCAAGGCCGACGAGGCCTACCAGATCGGCGAGCGCGGCCACCCCGTGCACGCCTACCTCGACACCGCGGAGATCGTGGCCACCGCGGTCAAGGCCGGAGCGGACGCCGTCTACCCCGGCTACGGGTTCCTGTCCGAGAACCCGGCGCTGGCCGAGGCGTGCGCCGATGCCGGGCTCACGTTCATCGGACCCAGCGCCGAGGTGCTCAAACTGACCGGCAACAAGGCCCGCGCCATCGCCGCAGCCAAGGCTGCCGGTGTCCCGACGCTGGCCAGCGTCGCACCCGGCACCGACCCGGACGCCCTGATGGCAGCGGCAACGGACATGCCGTATCCGCTGTTCGTCAAGGCCGTGGCCGGCGGCGGGGGGAGAGGGATGCGACGGGTCGAGAAGCCCGCCGACCTACGAGAGGCGCTGGAGGCCTGCATGCGCGAGGCCGCCGCCGCGTTCGGCGACCCGACCGTCTTCATCGAGCAGGCCGTGGTGGACCCGCGCCACATCGAGGTCCAGATCCTGGCCGACGCCACCGGCGAGGTGATCCACCTGTTCGAACGCGACTGCTCGGTCCAGCGCCGCCACCAGAAGGTCGTCGAGATCGCCCCGGCCCCCAACCTCGACCCCGCGATCCGCGACTCGATGTGCGCGGACGCTGTCCGGTTCGCCCGAAGCATCGGCTACACGTGTGCGGGCACCGTCGAGTTCCTCCTCGACCCGCACGGCAACTACGTCTTCATCGAGATGAACCCCCGCATCCAGGTCGAGCACACGGTCACCGAAGAAGTCACCGACGTCGACCTCGTCCGCGCCCAGATGGCGATCGCAGCCGGCGCCACCCTGGCCGACCTCGGGCTGTCCCAGGAGACCGTGCACCTGCGCGGCGCGGCGCTGCAGTGCCGGATCACCACCGAAGACCCCGCCAACGGGTTCCGCCCCGACACCGGCCTGATCACCACCTACCGATCCCCAGGCGGCGCCGGGATCCGGCTCGATGGCGGCACCAGCTACACCGGAGCCGAGGTCACCGGCCACTTCGACTCGATGCTCACCAAGCTCACCTGCCGTGGCCGCGACTTCGCGACCGCCGTCGAGCGAGCCCGGCGTGCCGTCGCCGAGTTCCGGATCCGCGGCGTCGCCACCAACATCGGATTCCTCCAAGCCGTCCTCGACGACCCCGACTTCGCGGCCGGGCACGTCACCACCAGCTTCATCGAGACCCATCCCTGGCTGCTGACCGCACGCTCCTCAGCAGACCGCGGCACCAAGCTGCTCACCTACCTGGCCGACGTCACCGTCAACCAGCCTCACGGACCCGCCCCCGCGAGCACCGACCCGGCGTCGAAGCTGCCGGCGCTCGACCTCGTCATCGATCCGCCGCCAGGTTCGCGCCAGCTGCTGACCCAGCTCGGGCCGGAGACGTTCGCCCGGCAACTGCGCGCACAGGACCGTGTCGCCGTCACCGACACCACCTTCCGTGACGCCCACCAATCGCTGCTGGCCACCCGGGTGCGTACCAAGGACCTGCTGGCGGTCGCCGGACACCTCGCCCGCACCACGCCGCAGCTGTGGAGCCTGGAGTGCTGGGGCGGAGCCACCTACGACGTCGCGCTGCGGTTCCTGGCCGAAGACCCCTGGGAGCGGCTGGCCGCGCTGCGCCAGGCCGTGCCGAACCTGTGCCTGCAGATGCTGCTGCGCGGCCGCAACACCGTCGGCTACACCCCCTACCCGACCGCGGTCACCGACGCCTTCGTGACCGAAGCCGCCACCACCGGCATCGACGTGTTCCGGATCTTCGACGCCCTCAACGACGTCTCCCAGATGCGCCCGGCGATCGAGGCGGTCCTCGGCACCGGAACCGCGGTCGCCGAGGTCGCGCTGTGCTACACCGGCGACCTGTCCGACCCCGCCCAGACGCAGTACACGCTCGACTACTACCTCCGGCTGGCCGAACGGATCGTCCGCGCCGGCGCCCACGTGCTGGCCATCAAGGACATGGCCGGCCTGCTCCGCGCCCCCGCCGCCCGCACCCTGGTGACCGCGCTGCGAGCGGAGTTCGACGTCCCGGTCCACCTCCACACCCACGACACTCCAGGCGGACAACTGGCCACCCTGACCGCGGCCATCGACGCCGGCGTCGACGCCGTGGACGCCGCGTGCGCGGCGATGTCCGGCACCACCAGCCAGCCCGCGCTCTCCTCACTGGTCGCGGCCACCGACCACACCAGCCGCCAGACCGGGCTCGACCTGGACGCGGTCTGCGCGGTCGAGCCGTACTGGGAAGCGGTGCGGCGGCTCTACGCCCCCTTCGAGTCAGCGCTCCCGGCACCGACCGGACGCGTGTACACCCACGAGATCCCCGGCGGCCAGCTGTCCAACCTCCGTCAGCAGGCCATCGCCCTGGGCCTGGGGGAGCGCTTCGAGGAGATCGAAGACATGTACGCCGCGGCCGACAACATCCTGGGCAACATCGTCAAGGTCACGCCCTCCTCGAAGGTCGTCGGCGATCTCGCCCTGCACCTGGTCGCCGCCGGGGCCGACCCGGCCGAGTTCGCCGATGACCCGGGCCGGTACGACATCCCCGACTCCGTCATCGGGTTCCTCAACGGCGAGCTCGGCGACCCACCCGGAGGCTGGCCCGAGCCGTTCCGCACCAAGGCCCTCGCCGGGCGACGGAGCAAGCCGACCACCGTCGACCTCACCACCGACCAGGCCGAACAGCTGCAGGACCCCGAGCCGGCCGTGCGCCGGACCACCCTCAACCAACTGCTCTTCCCCGGCCCCACCAGCGAGTTCTCCGAGGCCCGCGCGACCTACGGCGACCTCTCGGTGCTGCCCACCCGCGCCTACCTGTACGGACTGCAGCCCGGCGAGGAGCAGGAGGTGGCTCTGGAAGCCGGCAAGAAGCTGCTCCTCGGTCTCGAAGCCATCGGTGAACCCGACGAGCGAGGGATCCGGTCGGTGCTGTGCACCATCAACGGGCAGCTGCGCCCGGTGCACGTCCGCGACCGGGCCGTTGCCGCTCCGGTCCCGACCGCTGAGAAGGCCGACCAGACCAACGCGGGGCACGTCGCGGCCCCCTTCGCGGGAACCGTGACTCCCACCGTGGAGGTCGGCGACCTGGTGACCGCCGGTGAGACGGTGGCGACGATCGAGGCGATGAAGATGGAGGCCTCGATCACCGCGCCGATCGGCGGCACCGTGACCCGCATCCTCCTGCCCGGCCCTCGCCCGGTCGAGGCCGGCGACCTGGTCCTCGTCGTGACCTGACCGACGGGAACACCGGCGCCGTCGTCGACCGTCTACCCTCACGCACACCCACTCATTGAGAAGAGAAGTTCCTGTGCCACATCTCGAGGCGATCACCATCCACGGCCAACGGCCCGCCGAGCTCGCGCGCTTCTGGTCCGACCTGCTCGACCTTCCCGTCGACCCCTCCGACGCGGCTGCGATCGAGCAGGGGACGCTCGGCGCGACCGAGGCGGTCCTGCTCGGGCGCCGCGATTCCCTGCACGTGTGGGTGAGCCCGGCCGAGGAGCTCTGCCCGCCAGGCGGACGAGTCCACCTCGACGTGGCCCTCGACGGGCCCGACGACCTGGACCGCCTGGCTGCGCTCGGCGCCGAACCGCGATGGGCCGATCCGGGCGGCCGCTGGCGGGTCTACGCCGACCCCGAGGGCAACCTCTTCTGCGCGGTGACCCCCTGGGACCGCAAGCCGCCGTCTTCCTAACAAGGCACCTCCGCTCGGGCACTCCTGCCCAGCGCCTTCATCGAGAAGGCCCGTCACCATCACGACCACGAGGAGCGGTCATGCAGCTCATGCAGTACGAGATCACCCTGCCCGCCGACTACGACATGGGCATCATCCGCCACCGGGTCGCCACCCGCGGATCGAAGACGGACGAGTTCCCAGACCTGGGCTTCAAGGCCTACCTCGTCCGAGAACGGGGCCGGTACGGTTCGCCGGTCAACCAGTACGCGCCCTTCTACGCGTGGGCCGGGCCGGGCGGGATGAACCAGTTCCTCTTCGGCCCACCCTTCGAAGGAATCCGTGCCGACTTCGGACGTCCAGCCGTGCGGACGTGGCAGACCGTCGGCGTCTTCAACGGACCCGCAGCCGCCCCGATGCCGACCGCCGCCACACGGGACGTCGCCGCCATCGATCCCGCTGAGGAGCTCGACGAGGTCGTGAGCCGGCTGCTTGCCGAGGCGACCGCCCTCGCCCACGAGCCCGACCTCAACGCCGTCGCGGTCGGGATCGACCCGTTCACCTGGCAGCAGGTGCGCTTCGCCCTGTGGACCAGCGAACCCCCGCACGAAGAACCCGGCGACCGGTACGAGGTCCTGCACCTCTCGCAGCCGCACCGACGGGGCCTGCCAGAGGGGAGGGCGTGGTGAGTGTCTCGGACCACGACCAGTGCTGAACGCGCTCATCGACCGTCCGGAGGCGCTGGCCACATAGCCGGTGACCGTCTCGCGGCACTTGCGACAGCGCGCGGCCCGGCAACGCCGGCGATCCGCAAACTGGCGTGACCGACGCCGCGGATACCTGCCGCGGCCTCCGACTGATTGCTACGAACTAGCAGCGCCTGTGCGGGTGGGGGCCAGTGCCTGTAGCGGTCAGGGCTTCGAGGCCTGAGCAACCTCCAGCTCGGCCGCGGGCAAGCCCCGGTGGGGATGTTGGCCGGACCGCCGCCGGTGACGGCTGGTGCTCGATCCGGCCAGCGAGCCAAGCGGCGCATGCTTGACGAAGCCGAGCAACGCGGAGCCGCGCGTGTGCTGCCAAGGAAGACCGATGAAGTACAGCGCTGGCACCTTCGTGACCCGCGCTTGTGCACCACGCCCGCGTCGGAGACCACGCCCGGGAGGTCGATCCAGGAGCAGTCGGGACGGAACCCGGTCGCCCAGATCACGGTGGCCGCCCGTGCCTGCGCGCCGTCGGCGAACCTCATGGTCGCGTCGCTCGTCCCGGTCAACCGCGGCTTCACGACCCCACCGGCGGCTCACACCTGCTTCAGCGGCGTCCCGATCACCAGGCCGCCGGGGCCCGCATCCGGCGCGCGAGCCGTGATTTCCCGGTCTTGGTGATCGTCCCGAGCTTTGTCAGCCACCAGAACAAGTCGCGGCCCCCGATGCGTTGCGGCAGCTCCAACGACTCGGTGCCGACGGCCAGCGTGAAGTCCCGCGTGCCGGCGAGCTCGACCGCGATCTGCCGACCGGGTGCTCCCGCCCCCACAACCACGACCGGCTCTGTGTCGACCTGGGTCGGGTTGCGGTAGTCGGCGCTGTGCAGCTACCGCACGCCGCTGCCCAGGTCGGCACCGATGCCCGGGAAGACCGAGGTCTGGAACGGGCCGGTGGCGACGACGACCTGCCGGGCGAGCACCAGCCCCTGGCTGGTGTGGATGGCGAACCGGTCGCCAAGACGCTCGAGGCGAGTCACGCGGGTGTCAAGCAGGATTGGCTGCTCGAACCGGGTGGCGTAGGCGTCCAGGTAATCGGCCATTTGGGCGGCTGTGGGTAGGTCTTGACCGGGGCGGGAAGGCAGGGAGCCAAGGGTCAACAGCGCGAGGCCGGTCATTAACATCCGGCGGCGGTCGAAGGGGTCGGCCATCCGGCCCCCAGCAGCAGGAAGCCGCTGCTGAGCAGCACGTACGCGCTGACAGCCCACTGGTAGTCGCCTGGTCTCCGGTTCGGCACTGACGCTGATCCAGGCCCGCGGCGCCGAGGGTGCCCGTGCGGCCATGCTGACCCCGGCGGCGATGACGTCGTAGCCACGGCTGGACCTCCGCCCAGTCCATCGGCGCTGCCTTGGCGGCGGCCGTCCCGCTCGGCGCGTTCGTGGTCAACGAGCGCAAGGTGCTGCCGCGCGCCGGCGCGAAGAAGCTCATCGCAGCCGGCCTGGTCATCTCGGCTTTCGGGGCGCTCGTGCTGGTCTCGGTCGACGCCGACCCGAGCTACCTGACCGACGTGCTGCCCGGTTTCGCGCTCGTCGGTCTGGGTGTCGGTCCGATGTTTGTCGCAATCTCGGTCGCCGGGATGAGCGACCTCCCGCAGGAGCAGTTCGGCACGGCGCCGGGCCTGCTGATGACCGGCCACGAGATCGGCGCCGCCTCAGCGTCGCGACACTGACGGCGATCGCCGGGGACCTCACTACCCAGGTCGGCATCGTGAACGCGGCCCAGGACGCATTCCTTGCGATCGCCATCGGCCTGGCCGCCCTGCTGCTCCCGACCGCCTGCTGCCCGCCCACGACCCCAACGCCCCGGCAGGCGGGGCCACGGTCACGGGCACGGCCACGAGCGCCCAGCCTGAACCTCGCCGGGCTTCCGGCCGGCACCCCGGCGTGAATCCCGGCCATTTCCCCGGTGCCAGGCCGGCGACAAGCGCCGAGGCTGTTACCCATCCCCAGCAACACCCACCACCTCACCCGAAGGAGCAGCCCATGTCCACCGCCCGCACGCCCCGCATCTACCAGGTCACCGGCATGACCTGCGGCCACTGCGTCACCGCCGTCCAGCAGGAGGTTGGCGCCATCGACGGCGTCACCGCGGTGACCGTCGACCTCGCCACCGGCTCGGTCACCGTCACCAGCACCCGCCCCGTCGCCGACGACCAGATGACCGCCGCCATCGACGAGGCCGGCTACGAGCTGGTCTCCTGACCCCCACCTCCCAGCACCGACCGCACCCACGGTTGAGACCGAGATGACCACGACCACCACCCCGACGCCCGCCGGCGATGCGCTCAGCGGAGGCGTCGAGACCCCCTGACCATCGGCGGCATGACCTGCGCGTCCTGCGTCGGCCGGGTCACCAGGGCGCTGAACCGCGTCGACGGAGTGGTCGTGGCCTCGGCCGATGGCCGACGTCCTGGACAGTCACGAGATCCTCGTCGCCGGGACCATGCCCACGCGGTGCCGATCCCCGCGGCCGACGTGCAGAGCTGGACGGCGACGGCGTCCGAGTCACCCTCGAGGGCGAGGCCAACCTCGGTGACACCAGCGACTTCGCGCTCCGCTTCCAAAGCAAGCCCGACGGGGGAGCGGTCGACGACCTGCAGCCCCATCTCGGCGCCGCCGGGCACGTGGCCGCGATGCGAGCCGAGGGGTCGACGTTCGCGCATCGCCACGCCGAGACGTTCGACGACCAGCACCGGCCCCGTGTTCGCGCCGACCGGCACGAGCTTCGGACCTGATCTCGACCTGCACGTGCGTTTCGACCGGCCGGGCGCCTACCGGCGGTGGGCGCAGTTCAGGCTCGGTGACGGCACCGTGATCACCGCCCCGTTCGTGGTCCATGTTCACGACTACCCGGCCCAGGACGCCATGCACTGAATCTCCGCGGACCAGCCACCAACCGACCATCACCAGACGCCAGGAGCGCACCTTGACCATCTACGCCCACCACGTCCGCTCGCGGGCCGCGCAGCCGCCCGGCGACCAGCCACGGGCCTTCAACAACGCGCCCGCGTCCGAAACTGCGGCGAACAACGCGGACGGGGCCCCGTCCCTTCCTGGTGGGGAACCGCGCATCCTGTCCCTGAACGTAGGCTCCGCAGTGCCGGTGACTTGGGCTCGAACCCGGGACCGGAGCGCCATCGACAAGGGTCCCGTCGGCTCCGCGCTGGCCTCGCCCACGGGCTTGGCGGGTGACGAGTGCGCGGAGCGCCGATTCCACGGCGGACCCGACCGCGCCGTTTACGCCTTCGCCCGGGAGGAGCAGCACCACTGGAGCCGCCTGCTCGACCGCCCCCTCGACCCGGGCTCATTCGGCGAAAACCTCACCACCGTCAACTTCAACGTCGACCAGGCGCTGCTCGGCGAGCTGTGGCGCGTCGGCCAGGTGCTGCTGGAGGTCGCCGACGTTCGGACCCCCTGCGCGGTGTTCCAACACTGGATCGGACACAAACACCCGGACGCGCCCGACTGGCTGAAGCGGTTCACCGCTCGGGCTCGACCCGGCGCCTTCCTCCGCGTCCTCGAGGGCGGCACCGTCCGGCGTGGCGATCCCATCGAGGTCGTCTCCCGCCCGGCCCACTCGATGAGTGTCTCGGCCGTGTTCACCGCCCTGACCACCGATCGGCGGCTCCTCCCGCAGCTCCTCGACGTGCCCGCCCTGGCCGAGGCTCGTCGCGCCACCGCCGCCCAGTACGCCGCCCGGCACACCACCTAGCCGACGCCCGTCGTAGCGCCTTTCGCACCACGACCGACGATCGCCGAACGCGTGCCGGTGCTTGACCGCAGCCTCGCGATGGAGCCGCCATGACCGCGACCTTCCGGAGGGCAGACCTGCGTGTCCAACGGAACACCGAGTGGCGCACCGCGTCCGCCGACGTGCTGCCGATGTTCGTCGCCGAGATGCGTTCAGCCGTTCCGGTGCATCGAGACTCGCAGACCGGTGCGTGCGCCGGTGGAGGGTTGCTCGACGACCGCGAGTTCGCGGCACCCCTTCGAATGGCAAGCGCACCACCGGGCGGACGAACGCGTCACTCCCACTTGGCGGAGCTTCGTCCCTATGTGGGCATCGCGTGACACCAAGGCCGCGACCGACGAGCGGCGGGTTGGTCGCCCCACCGGTGCCGCAGCCGAGGTCAACAGCCGAGGCGCCATTCACCTGAACGAGTGATGTTGCGGCGAATCAGGCGAAGGCACCATCTAGTAATGGCTGCTGCGGGATCATTCCTCAAAGCCCAGGCGGCCCCGCGCGCGGGCCGGGCCGCGCTCGGACCGCGCGGTGTGGCCGTCGCAGCGACGATCGGCACCGCGATCGAGTGGTACGACTTCTTCGTCTACGGCACCAGCATCGTCTTGGTGCTCGGACCGCTGTACTTTCCCGCTGACGATCCGCTGAACAGTGCCTTGCTGGCGTTCTCCACCTTCGGTGTGGGCTTCTTGGTCCGGCCGTTGGGCGCCGTCGTCTTGTCGCACTTCGGAGACAGGGTGGGCCGCCGGCAAGCGCTGGTGTTCTCGCTGCTGTTGATGGGGGCCGCCACCACTGCGGTTGGGTTGGTACCCACCTACGCTCAGATCGGCGTCTGGGCGCCGGTCCTGTTGGTGCTGCTGCGTTGTGCCCAGGGCTTCGCCGTCGGTGGGGAGTGGGGCGGGGCGGTATTGCTCGCGATGGAGCACGCCCCTACCCGCCGGCGCGGTCTGTTCGGCTCGTTCCCCCAGTACGGCACGCCGTTGGGCCTGATTGGGTCTTCGCTTGCAATCTTGATGGCGGTGTCGATGCCAGCCGACGAGTTTCGCAGCTGGGGGTGGCGGATTCCGTTCCTCGCCTCGTCTCTGCTGGTGGTGGTGGGGCTGTGGCTGCGCGTGCGTGTCAGCGACGCCGAGGAGTTCTTGGCCGTGCGCCGGGCCGGCGACACCGCTCGGCGACCCGTTGCCGAGGTGCTGCGCCGGCATGGGCGCTTCGTGGTGGTCGGGACGGCGGTCACCTTCGTGTGCCACTCGGGATACATCATGACCAGCTTCCTGCCGGCGTACGCCACGACGGTGCTCGCCGTCTCCGACGAGGCTGCGCTGGTCAGCCTGATCATTGGGGCCGCGGGGCTGGTGGCGGTGCTCGCCGTGGTGGGAATGGCAGCCGACGGACATGGTCGCCCCTGGTTCGCGGTAGCAGGAGGATTGTTGTCGGCGGCCTGGGCCTTCCCAGCATTCATCCTGTCCGAGGTCGCGGGCGGGCTCGGCCTCGTGGTAGCGGTCACGGTCGCCCTTGCCGTGGGCGGGTGCCAGTACGCCGTGCTGCCGGCACTGCTCGCCGACCTGTTCCCGGTCCATCTGCGGTACAGCGGGATCTCGCTGTGCTTCCAGATCTCCGCCGTGCTAGGCGGGGGAGTCGTTCCTATCGTCGCGACCTGGTGGGTGGGGGTGGCCGACGGCAGCTTCGTTCCGGCGGCGGCGATCATGGCGTTCGCCGGGTTGGTCACTGTTGCGGGTGCGTTGGCCTGCCGCCGGGCAATGACGGGCCGTGCCGATGTCACCGCGGCGCCGCGGTGACGTAGTCCGCGCTACGCCGCACCGCGCGTTCAAGCCCGCCTTTCCGGACCCGTTGCGGCACCAACTGCGGGGGAACCCGGCGAATTCGCCGGTGCCAGGGTGCGGAGGCTCATTCGATGATTGGTGGGCGCCGCAGCGACACCGCGGGCACGTCCACGACGACAACGATCTCGACCGAAAGGACGACGGCGAGCCGTGCCGCACTCCGAAACCCCAATCCCCCAGCGACTGATCGGCGACTTCTACGGCCGAGTCTGGAATGCGTGGGACGCCGAGGCGGCGCTCCAGCTGCTGCACCCCGGCTTGACGTTCCGGGGCTCCTTGGGTCGGCACACCCGCGGAGTCGCAGAGTTCTTGGAGTACGTCGCGGACGTGCGTGTGGCCTTCCCCGACTTCCACAACGAGGTGACCGACCTTGTCGTCGATGTCGACCAGGCGGTCGCTCGACTCACCTACACCGGCACGCACTGCGGCCCTGTGCTCGGCCGACCGGCCACCGGCCGGCGGATCAGCTATGAAGGCATCGCCTGGTTCCGCGTCGACGCCGGGCGAATCTCCTCGGTCTTCGTGCTCGGGGACGTTGACAGGCTCCGCGACCAGCTACAGCCGGTCCCGGACGCGAAGAGCCGGGACGCGGCACCATGACCGACTCACCGGCTGCCACTCCGGCCAGCGAGCGTCCGGTCGCCGCCCAGGTCGAGGCCCGCCTCGACGACCCGCGCGCATCCGGCACGGAGACCGTGAACGTCGGCGCAGGAGCCCCCGGCGCCTGTCGAAACGCTGTCTCGGTCGGCAGGACGGCCGACACAGGCAAGTGGCTCCCGGCGTCGTGGCCGCTCGACTGCGCGACGCACCAGCCCAGAAACTTCCAGCTCGGTCGTTGGACCGTCCAATCAATCCGGTGCCACGACCAACCGCAGGACCCATCCCCACGTGAATTCCTGGAAAGGACAACAGCCCATGCAGATCGCGATGGTGCTCTTCGAGCACTGCACCGCCCTTGATGCCGTCGGCCCTTACGAGGTGCTGAGCCGCTGGCCCGACGCAGAGCTCCGCATGGTCGGCGAGCGTCCGGGCCTGGTGCGTACCGACACCGAGATGCTCGCCCTCAACGTCGACACCACTTACGACGAGGTCCCCGAGCCCGACATCATCATGGTCCCCGGCGGCTACGGCCAGCGCGACCACCGCGACGGCAGCGCGCTGGTCGAGTGGCTGCGGACGGCCGACCGACACACCACGTGGACCACGTCGGCCTGCACCGGTTCCCTCATCCTGGCCGCCGCCGGGCTGCTCACCGGCCGACGCGCCACCACCCACTGGCTCGCCCACGACGACCTGGCCGCACTAGGTGCCATCCCGACCGAGGACCGGGTGGTCTTCGACGGCAAGTACGTCACCGCCGCCGGCGTCTCTGCTGGCATCGACATGGCGTTGACCCTCGCCGCCCGAGGCCTCGGCGACGAGATGGCCCAGATCATGCAGCTCGGCCTTGAGTACGACCCTCACCCGCCGTTCGCCACCGGTGGCCCCCGCACCGCCCCCCAGTTCGCCATCGACGCTGTCTCCGCGGTCCGCGACCTCATCGTCTGAGGTCGGGGATCGCGACGCCGTCGACGACACCACCTGAGAGGACCCCCCATGTCGATACTCGCTGCCCGCGGACACCGAGAGTTCACGGCCCTCATCGGCCACCACGCAGACGACGCGCTCGCCGGAGTGCTGGAGCGCTCGCCCCAGATGTACTCCTGGCTCGTTGAGGGAGCCTTCGCCGGTCCGCTGGCCGATCCGCGCCTGTCTCGGCGCGATCGGGAACTGGCCACCGTCGCGGCGCTGGCCGCGATGGGCGGCGTCGAGCCCCAGCTGCGCGTCCACATGTACGCGGCGCTACGCCAAGGCGTCACTCCCGAGGAGCTGAGGGCTGTGTGCGAACACGTTTCCGTCTACGCTGGCTTTCCCCGTGCCCTCAACGCGCTCACGGAGGCCGACGCGGTCCTGGCGAATCACGCCACGCGGAACCCGATTCCAGTTCGACGACTGCAGTTGAGTGACCACGCCACTGAGGTCGCCGAGATCGGTGAGAAGGACGGCGACGCCCCCGCGGTGGTGCTGGTGCACGCCCTCGGGCTGACCTGGCGGATGTGGGAACCGGTGATCCACGACCTCGCCCGTGGCCGCCGGGTCTTGGCCTACGACATCCGCGGCCATGGCGCTGCGACCGACGCCCCGCCGCCGGCCAACATGGACACCCTCGCCGGCGACCTGCACGAGCTGATGCGGCAGGTCGGACTGAGCAACGCGCATGTCGTCGGACTGTCCTACGGCGGCGCGATCGCCCAGGCGTTCGCCGTCAACCATCCCGACGCCGTCGAGTCGCTGACCCTGGCCGCCACCACCGACCGGCCCTTCGACTCCTTCGAGGCGCGAGCTACCGCGGTCGAGCGCGAGGGTACCGCCGCGCAGGTGGGCCCCTCGTTGACGCGGTGGTTCTCCCCGGCGGCGCTAGCCGAGAACGCAGCCGGCGTCCGGTACGCCCGCGAGTGCGTCCTTCGCGGCGACCCGACCCAGGTCGCCGCCGCCTGGCGGGCGTTCCTCAAGCTCGACACCTGCGACCGGCTCACCCGGTTCCGCAAGCCGACGCTGGTACTCGCCGGGGAACGGGACGCCTCCACTACCCCGGAGGTGATGCTTCCCATCGCTGAGAACCTGCCCGACGCGACCTACGTCGAACTGCCCGGCGCCCCGCACATGCCCACCCTGGAGACCCCGACCCTCGTTGTCGAGGCTCTCGACCACTTCCTGCCTGGGAGCTCCTCGTGACCGCCACCAACTTCAGCGGGTACGCCCTCGTCGTCGTCGACACCCAGGTCGGCTTCAACGACCCCTGGTGGGGCAGGCGCAACAACCCCGCCTGCGACACCAACATCGAACGCCTCGTCGACGCCTGGCACGAGCGTGCCTGGCCGCTGGTCTACGTCCGCCACGATTCCGACAACCCGGACTCCCCGCTGCACCCCGACAACCCCGGAAACCAGCTCAAGCCCTACCTGCAAGCCGACCCGCACCTGCTGGTCACCAAGCAGGTCAACTCCTCCTTTCACGGCAGCCCGGATCTGCACGCCTGGCTGACAGCGGCCGGCATTGACGGCATCGTGGTCTGCGGCATCACCACGAACCACTGCTGCGAGACCACCGCCCGGGTCGGCGGTAACCTCGGCTACCAGGTCAAGTTCGTTCTCGACGCCACCCACACCTTCGACCGCGAGGGCCCCGACGGCACCACCTTGACCGGCGACCAGTTGGCTCGGGCCACGGCAACCAACCTGCACCGCGAGTTCGCCGAGGTCGTCTCCACCGACCAGTTGCTGGCAGCCCTCACAGCGTGACCTCACCGCCGCGCCACCGGCGAGACGGCGGCGCGGCGGCCGAGCTTGAGCGGCCGCCACCAAGCCCAGATCTCTCCCATGCTTGCCTCGTGCGGATGCTGCCGAGAAAGGACGACACCCCAGCCTCAAACCCGGGCAGCAGGAACGACACCCAGGCGGGACCGGCAGGCTCGCCATGCCGTACGAGATGCGCCGTGACTAGGACATGGCCGCGATCGGGAACCGAGTCGCGACCAAGGGCCACGCCCTTGACAACTACCCAGGCCTAGGGCTCAAGGCCTACCTCGTGCGCGACGTATCCACGCGCGCCCCCGTCAACGCCTACGCGCCGCTCCACCTGTGGGCCCACGAGGCAGCGATCGGCCTGTTCCTGTGGGGTGGCGACGGATTCGGCGGCATCGTCCGTGACCCCGGCCGGCCGGCCGTGCCCACCTGGCTCGGGGGCGCCACCGGCCCGGGCCGGCCCACGGCACGCTGCTGTGCCGGGCGGTCAAGACCACGCACCAGATCCCGCTCGATCTCGACCCACAGACTGCCGCCGAACAGGCACCCCCCTCACCGACTTCTCGGCGAGGACGAGCTCCATTCGGCCATGTGGGCCATCGACCCGAGGTCGTGGGAACTCCTGGGGATCAGCCTCCGCGTCAGACGGAGGTACAACGCGGGAGCAGAGCCCGGTGCACACCTGCCGGAAGCACAGCCCTGAGCGGCTTACGGAAGGCACCCGTACACCGTCCAGCCCCGACACCGTCACCTACGAGGTACTGCACCTGTTCACCCCGGAGATCGACGCGCTGGCGCGGCGGTGCGTGGGATCCCTGCGCTCCCAGCACCGATCCCGAGTGATCCCCCGTGTGATCCCGGCGGTTTTCCCGGTGCCAACCAAGGGCGCTGCCGCGAAGGTTGACACCACCGCTGCCACGGCGCAGCAGGCCCAAAGCATGACCCGCCCAGGCACCAGCGCCCGAAGACAAGCCTCGAGCCCGAGCCTGACTCCAGGAGAGACGTTGACCCAGCAGCCCCAACATTCGATCGACCCCGGCACGTTGACCGGCGCGCCTGAGGTGACGATCCGACGCGCCGCTGTCGACGACGCGGCTACCGTCCGAGCCCTCGTGCTCGAACGGGCAAACAACCCCGCAGTGAACACTCGCCTGCACCTGCGGCGGCTGACCCTGGGCACCAACGCAACCGCGGCCGAACCGTCCTGGGCGGCCCTCGGCTACGGGCCCCCCGAGGCGCCCATGCCGTGCTCAGACGTCATGAGCACCGACGTGACCGTTAGGACCCATCCTGCTCGCACCGTGCGAGCCGACGGGCCATCCTTGAGGAGATTGCGATGATGCGGAACACCCCACGTACGTTTGTCGGCTCGGTGGTCTTCCTCCTTGAAGGCCCCGTCTGTGGTCACATCACGGACGCCGTCCACGCTCAGGTCGGGCAGTTACCCGGGATCACTCGCTGCATCCTCGACGTCGCGGAGGGCACCCTGCTGGTGACGGCCGAGGCACCCGTGGACCGGACCGACGTGGTCGCTGTCCTGGACCGGCTTGATTGCCGGGTGCGGACGTGACGGCGCTCGCCCCCCGAAAGGGGGAACGATCGTGGACTCTCCACCCGTTGGTCGGTGCCGGTGGCTAATGTGGCGAGGGTGTTGTGGGGGAGAGAACGAGAACAGGCAACGCTGCAGGAGCTGTTTGATCGTGCCCGGGCCGGGCACGGTTCGGCGCTGCTGCTCCGGGGCCAGCCCGGGGTCGGCAAGTCCGCGCTGCTCGAGGACGCCGTCGTAGCCGCCGATGACCTGACCGTCCTGCGCACCCGCGGTGTCGAGTCCGAGGCGCCCCTGCCGTTCGCGGCCCTGCATCGACTCCTGCGGCCGGTCCTTGCTCGCCTGGACGACATCCCGGCGCCGCAGGCGGGCGCACTGCGCGCGGCATTCGGGGAGTCCTCCGACGATGTCGGGGACCGCCGCCTGGTCTACCTGGCCACGCTGAACCTGCTTTCGGGTGTCGCCGACACCCAACCTGTGGTGGCCGTCGTCGACGATGCGCACTGGCTCGACGACGCATCCGCCGCGGCGCTGCTGTTCGCCGCCCGCCGGCTCGAGGGCGAGGCCGTCGCCATGCTGTTCGCCGTCCGCGACGACGAGACCGGCGCGTTCGACTCCCGCGATCTGCCGGTGCTGACCGTCACCGGCGTGGACGCGGGCGCGGCCGAGGCGTTGATCTCCGACCAGCTCGGCACCAGCCTCGCCCCGCAGGTGCGCGCCGAGTTGCTCGAGGTCACCGCGGGCAACCCGCTCGGGCTGCTGGAGCTGACCCGTGCCCTGAGCGCCGAGCAACTCTCCGGCCACACCCGCCTGCCGGACCGGCTGCCACTGACCGAAGGCGTCGAGCGCACCTTCCTGGACCGGTACCGCCGCCTGTCGTCGTCGGCACAGACGCTGTTGCTGGTCGCCGCAGCCGACGACTCCGGCCGCGCGTCGACCATTGCCCGCGCTGCTGAGAGCCTCGGGTCCGGCCCCGACGCGATGGATGAGGCGGAGCGGTCCGGGCTGCTGGCCGAGCACGACGGCGTGCTGACCCTTCGGCATCCGTTGGTCCGGTCCGCGATCTACGGAGCCGCCACCAGTTCCAAGCGTCGCCAGACCCACCGGGCGCTCGCCGACGCGCTCGTCGGCACGCCCCAGGAAGATCGACGCGCCTGGCACCTGGCGGCGTCCGTCGACGGCCCCGACGAGGAGGTCGTCGCCGCGCTCGACGAGGCCGCCGAACGGGCCCGGCGCCGCGGCGGTCACGAGGCCGCGGCCGCGGCGTGGACGCGGGCCGCCGAGCTGACCCTCGACCCACACGCCCGCGCCCGACGGCTGTTCGCCGCGGCCGGCTCGAACATGGCCGCGGGTCACCCGATCGAGACCGACCGCCTGGCACGCGCCGCGCTGCTGGACGCCGCCGACCCACTGTTGCGCGCCGACCTCCTCGCGCTGCAGGGGCAAGTCGAGTGGAACAGTGGCTCGCTCGACGACGGCTACCGGCTCGCGTGCCAGGCCGCGACGACGGCAGCACCCCATCACCCCGCTCGTGCACGGGTCCTCGCGATGCTCGCCGCCGCGCTCGCCTCCTTCGGCGCTCGATCCGCCGACGCACCCGACCCGACCACGATCGTCCCGGCCCCGGCACCCGACGCGCCACCGGAGGAGCTGGTGGCCCAGTGGCTGCTCGACGGATTCTCCGCCGTCCTCCGCAACGACTGGCCGGTGGCCGCGGATGAACTGCGCCGCGCGTGGGCTACACCCATCGGGCCGGCCGCGCCGCCTATGTTGCACCACAACCTGGCGGTCGCAAGCCTCCACCTCGGCGACGACACCCGCGCCATAGCGTTGCACGACCTGCAGCTCCAGCACGCCCGGGAGGCGAGCGCGGTCAACATGATCGAGCACGCTCTGACTCGCGGTGCGGTCTACCGGATCGCCACGGGGGCTTGGGGGGAGGCTGCATCGCACGCCCAGGAGGCGGTGCTGATCGACCGCAACCTCGGCCTCGACGAGCTGGTGACGTTCCCGCTGGCCGAACTCGCCGTCATCGCCGCCTTGCGCGGTGACCAGCAGGCACCGGACCAGCTCCAGGAGCTCGAGGACGCCTTGGAGCGGCATCCACCGCGCGGCACGATCACCGGCCTCGTCGCCGGACTGGCGAACTGGGCGAGGGCCCGACAGGCCGACATCACCCCCGCGACCGCGCTGCATCATCTCGAGCAGATCGAGCTGCCCGCCGCGCGCGGGCTGGCGGCCCTTGACCGGATCGAGACCGCCATTCGGGCGGACCGCCGCGACCTGGCGAAGGAGTGGCTCGACGAGCTCCGCTCGTTCGCCGAAGGCACCAACATGGCCTGGGCATGGGCCGCGACCTTCCACAGTCAGGCTGTCCTCGGCGGCGTGGACGCCGAGGAGAACTTCCGCAAGGCACTGGAGTGGCACGCCCGCTCGTCACGGCTTCCCGCCCGGGCCCGCACCCAGCTCGCTCTGGGCGAGTTCCTACGCCGCAACCGGCGCCGCACCGACGCCCGCGCCCCGCTGCGCGACGCCCTGGAGACGTTCGAGACCCTCGGCGCCACCTTGTGGGCCGACCGCGCCCGGCAGGAACTGCGAGCCTCCGGGGAGACCGCCCGCCGCGGCGCCGACCTCGTCGCCACCGAACTCACCGCCCAGGAGTCCCAGGTCGCCGGCCTCGTGCGCCAGGGCCTGTCGAACAAGGACGTCGCCGGCCGGCTGTTCATCAGCCCGCGGACCGTCGACTTCCACCTGCGCAACGTCTACACCAAGCTCGGGATCAGCTCACGCACCGAGCTCGCAGCGCTCCAGCTCGACCCGGCCTGACCGCACTCGTCGGCGTGGGGCCGGGAGCGATAACGGGTTGCTCGTCCGAGGCTGAGCAGCCGATGGTCGCCTGTCAGTCTGCGGGACGCTGGAAGGCCGGGGGCAGCAGGTCGGTCGGCGGCACGCTCACGACGCCGTCCTCGGTCGGGATGGTGACGCGGTTGTACGGGTGATAGTCAACGAGCACCTGCCGATCCCCGCCGAAGGTCATGGGCCAGATCGTGCCAAGTGCGTCCTGCCCGTAAGTCCTCAGGTCCACTCCGCGCCAGGCACGACCAAGCTCGGGCAGGTCGGACAACCCCGCCGCTCGCCGCAGGCGAGCGGCCAGGGACCGTCGACCTCGAAGGGCGCAGGGTGCCGGTTCCCAAACCCGGCGAAATCCCCGGCGCCACAAACCCTGCTCACTCGCGACGATGGCAACGCCACCGCACACCGCGGACACCAGAGAACCTAGGAGAACGCCATGAGCACCATCTACACCATGTCCCCCCAGATCGCCCGCCTCGAGATCGACCGGCGGCTCCGCGACGCGGACGACGCGCGTCGCCGACGCCTTGCTCGTCGCGGCTCGTGCGCCCGCGGTCGCCGGCTCGGGTGGCGATGAGACGCGCAACGACGCTCACGACCGCTGACGACATCTACGCTGCTGCCGTGCTGCCTCCCGATACGAGATCCGCCCCCTGACGGTCGACGATGCGGCCGTCCTGGCGACGGCATACACCGTCAACCGTGAGCACCTCGCGCCGTGGGAGCCGCGACGCACCCCGGGGTTCTTCACAGAGCCCTGGCAGCGCAAGGACGCCGAAGCGAAGGTCGCGGCCGCCGAGGGTGGGCAACAGCACGCGTGGCTGATCTGGCAAGGCGAGGAGGTCGTCGGCCGGGTCAACCTGACCAACCTCGCCCGTGGCGTCTCCCAGAACGCCTCGCTCGGCTACTGGGTCGACCACCGGCACACCGGTCGAGGGATCGCCACCGCCGCCGTTCAGTTCGCACTCAAGCGAGCCACAGGCCTTGGCCTGCACCGAATCGAGGCCGGCACGCTGGCGCACAACGAGGCGTCCCAGGTAGTGCTCCGCAGATGCGGCTTCACCCTGATCGGGACGGCGCCGGAGTACCTGTTCATCGCCGGCACCTGGCAACACCACGTCCTGTTCCAGAAGATCCTGCACCGGCGCCCACCGGAATAGCCCCATCAACCCGTTCGGAGACGACCGGGCGGCGCTTGCGAACGAAGCAGCACAGGAATCAGCGGAAGGGTCAGTGGAGCGTATCGGGCCGCTCGGCGGGACTAGTTGGGAGAGCACCGCCTTGTAATAACAATGGCATCGCCGAACGATTCGGCGACCTGCACTCCGCAGACCTGGCCCTGATCTTGGTCGACTTCGCCCCGATCGCCCACCTCCAAGCGGGGGGACGCTGGGACGAGGCCGGCCAGCTTCTGGCTGACCGCGCCCGTGAACTCCAACTTGCCGGAGACGACCTGGTGATGCTGTGTACGAACACGATGCTGAAGATCGCAGCACGCACCCTAGACGCCATCAACATCCCGTCGCTGCACATCGTTGACGTCACTGACGCCCGCGCTCAGCAGGCCGACGTGCGCCGGGTTGGCCTGGTCGCGACGAGGTTCACGATGGAGCAGCCGTTCTACCGCGACCTGATGCAGTCACACGGTAACGGGGTTCTCGTCCCCAACTAGCCAGCCGTGACCTGAGGCCCCGGGTCATCTACGACGAGCTGTGCCGCGGCACCTGGTCGCAGGCGGCGCCCAGGGCGTCATCCTCGGTTGCACCGAGATCGAGCTCCTCATCACCCAGGACGACTGCTCCGTCCCCCGTCCTGCCCACGACCGCGTCGCACGCAGCCGCCGCGATCGAGGTCGCACTCCGCTGACGACCAGCCAGCCACATGGCTGGCCGCATACTCAGCGACCCGGCCGACAGCGCCCGAAATCCCGGCCGTCTACCCGGCGAATCTCCCGGTCCGACAAGAAGCCATCCGCGACAGCGTCGAACCCATCACCGGACGCCCTCGAGGCGGCCACCAGGACCAGGAGATGAGCCCCATGTCGTACATCATCGAGGAAGAGACCGGCACCTACACCGGGCCCCGGCGCCGCCACAACGGCTACTACGCCGGCGACTTCAGCCGCACCCCGTTGGCCACGCCCGAGCAGCTCGCCGCCATCGCCAGGATGCGTCCAGGGAACCTGACGGGTTGGCGATCCTGACCCAGCCCGACCAAGGAGACGTACTGTCGGCACCGCTCAGCGCCGGTCAGCCGTGCAGGTTCGCGCCCGTCAGGATGACCACGGCCAACAGGGCCGCCATGACGAAGTCCACTGCTGCGCAGAACGGCGGCCACCATCGCGTGTGCGCAACGAAGCGGGTGCGATGCTGCCACGCGTCCTTCAACCCGTGGCCGGACAACCCAGCCACGAGGAGCCACGCCGAGCCGGTCACTCCTGCGGCGGCGACGACGGCGAAGACGCCCGCGACCGTGCACTCGGCCGCGATGACCCGCGCTCGACCGTCCGCGACGCTGAACCCGATGTAGATCGCTGCGATCAGCGCCAGCCCGAACGCGTAGACCGTGGCCGGCGGCAACCACCAAAAGGCGAGCGGCGACGCCAGCTGCGCGATCCCCACCACGACTCCCCACAGAATCGGGACACGTAGGTCCCGCACGCTCCCGTCGGTGGGAAGGCCTTCGTGTCGCTGGTCGCGCGGAGCCATCGCGGGGTCACCTCCGAATGCCGTCATGCTGCCACAGGCGCGGCGGCCGAATTGAGTATCTGGCTATCGGCAGGCGAGGTTTGCTCAATATCGACTTGCGCCCCGGCCGGAAAGGTTCGCTGGTCTCTTGACCGGCACCCCGCTCTGACCTGCAATGGCGCTAACGCTGCCGAAGCCAGTCCGGCACCACCGGACTCACTCGTCACAGGAGGACCGATGACCCACCGCCCCGCACCCGCAGGCCGGGTCGGTCTCCTCGCCGGCCTGATGGCGGCCGCCGCCGGCGAGATCACCGCGTCGACCACCGGGCACGGCCGCTCGCCGGTCTCCGGCCTGGCCCGCGGCCTGGTCGACCTCGCCCCCGCAGCCCTCGTCGACGGCGGCGTGGCCCTGGTCGGCACCGCCGACAAGCCCGGCCTCGTCGCGATCGCGACCGGAGCCAGCGGCCTGACCGCGGCCGCCGGCGCCTCCGTCGCGACCCGCCGCCCCATGCTGGGCGCCGCCATGGCCGCCGCACCCCATGCGGTGGGCGGCATCCTTGCGCAACGCAAGGGCGACGCTTCCGCACGCGACACGGCCACCGCGACGGCGGCCGGGGTACTGGTCGCCGCAACCGCTGTCGCACCGCTTCGGATCCGGACACCGCTCGCACTGGTCGCCGCCACGGCCACGGCCGCAGCTGCGGTGGCCACCGACCGCCGTGCCCGCCGCCAGGATGAGGCCAACCTCCGCAACCGCGTCCAGCTACCGGCCCCAGCCCACCCGTTGCCGGAACTGCCCGGCGACGCTGCGAGCCCTTACGCGGGTGTGGACCCACTTCTACTTCGGCCGGGTGACTTCCCGGTCATTGACATCACCGTCCCCGAGCCCCGGATCGACCCCGACGTGTGGCGGCTCGAGGTCGGCGGGCGGGACGGAGAAGTGCATGCGCCCCTCACCCTCACGCTGCGCGACTTGCTGGCGATGCCGCTGACCGAACGCGACCTGCTGATGGTGTGCGTACACAACCCGGTCGGCGGCCGCCGGATGGGCTGCGCCCGCTGGACCGGGATCCCGCTTGCGGACCTGTTCGAGCGGGCCGGCGTCCTCGGCGATGACGGCTGGCTGCTGGTCGAGGCCGTGGATGGTTACACCAACGTGCTGCCCCTCGCGGACGCCCGCGCCCACGCCTTCCTCGCACTCGGCATGGCCGGCGAACCCCTGCCCCGCGAGCACGGCAGCCCCGCCCGGTTGCTCGTCCCCGGCCGAACCGGACAGGACGGCAACACCAAGTGGGTCCGCAAGCTCACCGTCACCACGACCCCGCCTCTGTCGTACTGGGGTCGGCGCGGTTGGCTCGATGGCACCTACCCGGTGCATCCGGCTGCCCGCATCGACGCACCCGGCCGGCACGCCCGGATCGAATCCGGCATGGTGACGGCTCGCGGGTACGCGTGGGCGCCGCCGATCGGCGTGGATGCCGTACAGCTGCAGGTCGATGACGGCCCGTGGGTCGACGCCGACCTCGGCATCGACCTCGGCCCCGACGCCTGGCGGCCCTGGTCAGCCGAGTGGCGGGCAACGCCGGGCCGCCACGAGCTGCGGGTCCGATGCCGCACCACCACCGGTCAATGGCAATCCGACACCTCTGCCACGCCGTACCCGCACGGAGTCCGTGGGCTTCACGCGGTCGCCCTCCACGTCGACGGAGGCCCCACGGGCCCATCGATCCGCCGGCTGGCCAGCGAGACCGCCACGCGCCTGACTTGGGCGGCACGCAGCGTCGCGGCATGGCGGAGCGAGGCACCCAGAAGCTGAGCCACCGCGCAACGCGCGGTGAAGGGACGGTCGTGCCCTGTCGTGCACAGACGCGCCAGCCAGGTGCGGCAGGGGTACGCGGCGGCACGTAGAGCGGCAACCGGTTGCCCAAGCGCGGTACGCCTGGTGACGCACCGATCTGCGGCCGCCCGCGGCCAGGTGTGGTGCGGTCAACCACTCGCCAATCGGGCGCACGGGCACGTCGAGCACTTCGGCTTCCGGACGCGAGGCAGGCACCGCCGGATTCTTCCCCATCCGAACGCACGGCGCCCTAGTGCACGTCACCCTGGCGACGACGCACGTAGTCGGCCCTCGGTAACCTTTTCGGAGACGGAGGACGGGGCAGGGTTGAGCGGCTCAAGACCGGCGGCCGCGCGGACAGCCGCCGCGGCATGACATCGGGTGATAGCGCGGCTCGGGCGCGATCCTGTCGGGGTTCTCGGCGGCGTTCACAGCCGCTGCGGTGGTCGCCCTCGCCACGGCCGTGCTGACGGGACGCACGTACTTCGAACCAGCTCGGTTCGAGATGTTCGCCGCCGCCGTTGCACATGTTGAGCGGTTCCCGACCAGGCCCCGCAGCGCGCACCGCGCAGCCGCGGTTGCTGGGCTCACCGGTCGAATGGCCCGGTGCGAACCGAGCCGACAGGCCGGAGTCGCCCTCGAGGCGTAGCGAATCCCGTCTCTGGATGCACGGTGGCCCCGGGATGACGCAGGGCGCTTCAGCGGTGTCGTCCGGGTGTCGGTGGGCGGAACTACGGTCACGACATGCTGGCAATCAGGGTCGGGGAGTCGCCCGGCGACCGGGACGCCTCCGCCCGGGAGATCGGTCGCGGGACGGCGGCGTTCATGCCCGACGCGAGGCCCGTGGTCGACCACGTGACTGTCCGAGCCGTCGACTCGGCACAACGCAGCGCCGGGCGGCAGGGATCGACCGTCGTCGGGTCCGCCGCACTCGGGCCGGGTCGGGCAGGAGGCGCCACACCCAAGGCGGGACACGTGTTCCGGAGAAGACGGAACCCGAGGCTACAGGCTGGCGCGGTCGCCAGCCGGGGTCGTGCGGCCGGAGCCAGCACGCCCCGCCTCTCGTCGGCGAGTCGGGAGGTGGCGTCGTGACTCGCGCACGCCCGGCCCTCATCGTAGATGTCGACGGCTGTGTCAGCCCCGTGCATCCGGTCGAGCCGGCCGGTTCCGTGGCGCGACGCGATCGTGGCGGGCCAGCTCTTCGGCCCGGTCTACGTGTCGCCGACGTTGGTGAAGCGACTCGACGACCTGGCGGCGACTCGGGCTGAGTGCTGGTGGCTGACGGAGTGGCGGCCGGACATGCGCGCCCGGATGCGTCCGTTCCCGGGCCGGACGTGGCCCGTCGTGGGCGAGCGCGACCAGCAGCAGGGCGATCGCCTTGGCCGGGTCAGCACTGGCCGTGGTGTCGCCGGGCGTGCCGTCCGGTTCGACCCACTTGAGCCGGTAACTCCGACTGCTCCCGGTGGGGGCGAAGATCCGGACCTGGCCGACCGTCTCGGCTGGGTCGTGGCGGGTCACCAGGACCACCCCGGCCGGGGCAGCGTCCGGCGCAGACGCGGTCGTGCGCCTGGCGCGGTGTTCGGATGTCGCGTGTGCGCCGGTTCACGCGCAGCGGCCCCGCTGGGGAAACCTGGGGGAATCCTTCGCGGGGCCGCGCGTTCGTGCAGGTCAGAGGTCGTTTGACCTCATCTGTCAGATGTCGTAGTAGAGCTCGAACTCGTGCGGGTGCGGCCGCAGCTGCACGGGCAGGATCTCGTTCTGGCGCTTGTAGTCGATCCACGTCTCGATCAGGTCCGGCGTGAAGACGTTGCCGGCGGTGAGGAAGTCGTGGTCGCGCTCGAGGTTGTCGAGCACGGCGCCCAGCGACGTCGGGACCTGGTCGATGTCGGCCATCTCGTCCGGCGGCAGCTCGTAGATGTCCTTGTCGATCGGGGCGGCGGGCTCGATCTTGTTCTTGATGCCGTCGAGGCCGGCCAGCAGCAGCGCCGAGAAGGCGAGGTAGGGGTTGGCCGACGGGTCGGGGCAGCGGAACTCGATGCGCTTGGCCTTCGGGTTCGAGCCCGTGATCGGGATGCGGACGCAGGCCGAGCGGTTGCGCTGGGAGTAGACCAGCGAGATCGGGGCCTCGAAGCCCGGCACCAGGCGGTGGTAGGAGTTCACCGTCGGGTTGGTGAAGGCCAGCAGCGACGGCGCGTGCTTGAGGATGCCGCCGATGTAGTAGCGCGCCATGTCCGACAGGCCGCCGTACCCGGTCTCGTCGTAGAACAGGGGAGCGCCCTCGCTCCAGATCGACTGATGCACGTGCATGCCCGAGCCGTTGTCGCCGAAGATCGGCTTCGGCATGAAGGTGGCGGTCTTGCCGTTGCGCCAGGCGACGTTCTTGATGATGTACTTGAACTTCATCACGTCGTCGGCGGCCTTGAGCAGCTCGTCGAAGCGGTAGTTGATCTCCGCCTGGCCGGCGGTGCCGACCTCGTGGTGCGCGCGCTCGACCTGCAGGTTGGCCTTCTCGAGCTCGATCACCATCTCGTCGCGGAGCTCGCCGAAGTGGTCGGTCGGGGCGACGGGGAAGTAGCCGCCCTTGTACTTCACCTTGTAGCCGCGGTTGTCGTTCTCGAACGCCGCGCCGGTGTTCCAGGCGCCGGCCTGCGAGTCGATCTCGTAGTAGCCGGCGTTGGCCTTGGTCTCGAAGCGCACGTTGTCGAAGACGTAGAACTCCGCCTCGGGGGCGAAGAACGCCTTGTCGCCGACACCGGTGCTGGCGAGGTAGGACATCGCCTTGCGGGCGATGTTGCGCGGGTCGCGGGAGTAGGCCTCCCCGGTGAGCGGGTCGTGGATGAAGAAGTTCACGACCAGCGTCTTGGCCGCGCGGAACGGGTCGATGTACGCCGTGGTCGGGTCCGGGAACAGCGACATGTCGGACTCGTGGATGGCCTGGAAGCCCCGGATCGAGGAACCGTCGAAGTTCAGGCCGTCGTCGAAGACCGACTGGTCGAACGACGAGACCGGGACGGTGAAGTGCTGCATGACGCCGGGCAGGTCGCAGAACCGCACGTCGACCATCTCGACGCCCTCGTCCTTGACATAGGCGAGCAGCTCGTCGCTGTTCTGGAACATTCGTCCTCCTTGGCTGACCAGCGGGTGCCAGCCGGCAAAAGTCTGCAATAGGGGACCGAAGCGGCGCTGCCTCGGACCTGCCCGCCAACCTAGGCAGGGGCAGTTTCTTGACCGTATCCGGTTTGTTTCGGGCATGTAACAGGTGGCCCGACCGGCGAACGCGTGGACCGGCGCTCTACGCTGACCGCGTGACAGGCACGACCGTGTGGGAGACCGCGTCCTGGCCCCGGCGCATGCTGGCGCTCCTCGTGGACTGGTTCGCCTGCCTGCTCGCGGTCTCGCTCTTCATCCCCGTCTACGGCCCCGAGAACCAGGCCGGGCAGTGGTACGTCGTGCTCGTCTTCATCGTGGAGTCGGCGCTGCTGACGGCGCTGTCCGGCGGCTCGTTCGGCAAGCTGGCGACCCGGCTCCGCGTCGTACGCAGCGACGGCAGCGGGCGCCCGATCGGCCTGCTGCCCGCGCTGGCCCGCAGCATCCTGGTCGCGGCCGTGATCCCGCCGCTGGTCTTCCGCCCCGACGGCCGGGGCCTGCACGACATCATGGCCGGCACCGCCACCGTCACCCTCGAGACGGCGAAGAGCCGGCCGGCCGCCTGAACCGCGCGCCTCCGGGCGCGCGGTGTTGCTGCTGAGGTTTCTGGGGCCGGCGGGTTTCCGGGTTGACGTGACAGGAGATGCTTGAGGTCACATCACCTCCGACTCGGAAGGCTCCACCCATGTCTCGTCCCGCATCCCTGCGCCGTCTCGCCGCGGCAGCCGTCCTGCCGCTGGCCTTCGTCTCCCTGAGCGCGTGCGGTTCCGACGACAACGCCAAGGCGGAGGACTCCTCGTCGACGTCCGGCTCGTCGGGCTCGTCCACCGACGGCCTCGAGGCCGGCGACACCGTCGACCCCGCCGACTTCACCGACCGCTTCGAGAACGGCTTCGAGAACACCACCACCGCCCACGAGTCGATGACGATGTCGGCCGGCGAGGCCGGCTCGATGACCGGAGAGGGCGACGTGGACTACACGCAGGACTCGCCGGCCATGGACATGACCATGTCCAGCGACGCCGCCGGCGGCGACATCCAGGTGATCCTGGTCGACAAGGTCTTCTACATGAAGGCGCCCGGCATGGGCGGCGACAAGTACCTCAAGATGGACCTCAACGACCCCAACAGCCCGTTCGGCTCACTGGGCAGCCAGCTCGACCCGCAGGAGGCGCTCAAGTCCTTCGGCGAGGGCATCAAGACCGTCACCTACCAGGGCGAGCAGGACGGTGAGGACCAGTACGAGGTCACCGTCGACACCCAGAAGATGCTCGACGGGATGGGGGAGACCGGCCAGGCGGCGTCCGGGGCCGGGATGCCCGACGAGCTGAGCTACGACGTGTGGCTCGACGACGAGGACCGGATCACCAAGATGACCATCGACCTCGGCAAGGTCGGCACCATGGAGATGACGCTCTCCGACTTCGGCAAGGACGTCAGCATCGAGGCGCCGCCCTCGGACCAGGTGACCGAGATGCCCTCGATGGGCTGATCCACGCAGCAGGGCCCGGTCCTCCAGGGGGAGGACCGGGCCCTTCGTGCGTTCAGGCTGTCAACGACCGCGCATGTTCTGGCGCATGCCCTTCATGCTGGTCGGGACCGGGCCCTTGGGCAGCGGGATGTTCGGTCGGTTGGCGTCCAGCGCCCGCAGCCGGCCGAGGATGTCGGTCATCTCGGCGGGCTTGACCTGGCGCTTCATCTTGCTGACGTGGCGGACCAGGCGCGTCAACGGGACCTCCCCCTCGCCGTTCCCGCAGACGACCTCGTGGATCGGGACGTCGGCCACCACGCGCTCGTGCTTGCGGCGCTCGTTGGTCATCAGCTGGCGCAGCCGGTTGGGGTTGCCCTCGCCGACCAGGACGATGCCGGGCGGGCCGACCACGCGGTGCACGACGTCCTGCTGCTTGTTGAACGCGATCACCGGGTCGGTCTTCCACCCGCGGCGCAGCATCCGCAGCGCGGCCGCGGCGGCGCCCGGCTGGCCCTCCATCTGGCCGTACGCCGCGCGCTGGGCGCGACGGCCGAAGATGATCAGCGCGGCCAGCGAGCCGAAGAGCAGCGCGCCGACGATGGAGAGGACGAGGCCGAGCACGCCCTCGCCGGGCAGCAGCCAGAACAGCAGGTAGCCGACCGCGGCGCCGATGACGAACGCACCCCCGATCCACAGCCCGATGGCCGGGTCGGTCTTCCGGGCCATCTTGAAGGTCTCGACGAACTGCTTGCGGCGGCTCATCTTGTCGGGATCAGGTGTCTGCGGGGCCTTCGCCATGGCGGTCTGCTGCCTTCTTCGTTCGGGAGGTGCGTGAAAGTCAGACGGTGGAGCCCTGACGGGCGTCCATGGCCTGACGGTACAACCGTCCGGCCCGGTACGACGAACGCACCAGCGGGCCCGACATGACCCCCGAGAAGCCGATCTGGTCGGCCTCGTCCTTGAGCTCCACGAACTCCTCGGGCTTGACCCACCGCTCCACGGGGTGGTGCCGCGCCGAGGGGCGGAGGTACTGCGTGATGGTGATCAGCTCGCAGCCGGCGTCGTGCAGGTCGCGCAGCGCCTGGCTGACCTCCTCGCGGGTCTCGCCCATGCCGAGGATCAGGTTGGACTTGGTCACCAGGCCGAAGTCGCGGGCCTGGGTGATGACGTCCAGCGAGCGCTCGTAGCGGAACGCGGGGCGGATCCGCTTGAAGATGCGCGGCACGGTCTCGACGTTGTGGGCCAGCACCTCGGGCCGCGACTCGAACACCTCGCGCAGCAGGTCGGGCTTGCCGTTGAAGTCGGGGATCAGGTTCTCCACCCCGGTGTCGGGGTTGAGCTCGTGGATGGCGCGCACGGTCTCGGCGTAGAGCCAGGCGCCGCCGTCCTCGAGGTCGTCGCGGGCGACGCCGGTGATGGTGGCGTAGCGCAGCTCCATGGCCTGGACCGACTCGGCCACGCGGCGCGGCTCGTCACGGTCCAGCGGCTGCGGCTTGCCGGTGTCGATCTGGCAGAAGTCGCAGCGGCGGGTGCACTGGTCGCCACCGATGAGGAACGTCGCCTCGCGGTCCTCCCAGCACTCGAAGATGTTGGGACAGCCGGCTTCCTGGCACACGGTGTGCAGGCCCTCGGACTTCACGAGGTTCTGCAGGTGCTTGTACTCCGGCCCCATCTTGGCCCGCGTCTTGATCCATTCGGGCTTGCGCTCGATGGGGGTCTCGGCGTTGCGGACCTCCAGGCGGAGGAGCTTGCGTCCTTCGGGTGCAGGGGCTTGGGTCACGTCGCCCAACTGTACGCCGGGGCGGGGGGCCGCCCAATTCGACTCAGGGCACGTCCCGTCGGCGGAAGGACAGGACGGACGGAACGCCCGCGAGCAGCAGCAGCCCGCCGAAGTAGACGGCGCCGTCGGACGTGGTGATCCGCACCCGGCAGCCGGCGCCGGGCACCGCGGAGTCGCCCGCCTCGACGCAGGAGCGGCTGTTGTAGTCGGTGAACGTGATCCCGTCGAGCATGACCGCCGCGTAGTTGTTCTGCGGCATCAGCCGCTGGTGGCCGGGGAAGCCCAGCAGGGTGATCAGCAGCGGGCCGGCGACGGCCACCGCGAAGAGGGTGCCGAGCGTCGCGACCGTGCTGCGGAAGAGCATGGTCATCGCGTAGCCGCCCAGGCCCGCGAAGCCGGCGACCAGGGTGCCGCGCAGCGCCTGGCCGTAGGCCTCGGACAGGACGCCGTCGCGCACGTCCAGGTCGCGGTGCACGGCCAGCGCCCACAGGCCGGTCCAGTACGCCGCCAGCACCGCGCCGGCGACCGCCAGGCCGGCGAGCAGCACGACCAGTCCCTTGGCCACCCAGACCCGGCTCCGGCGGGGGTCGAAGAGCAGCTGGTTGCTCATCGACCCGCTGTTCCAGTCGTGGCCGACGAAGGTCGTGCCGAGCAGGAGCAGCAGCATCGTCAGCACGACGGTGACGCCGATCCCGGAGCCGTCCAGCTCACGGTCGAGGTCGAGCGTCGGGCGCCAGTAGTACTGGTCGGCCCGAGGGACCATCATGTCCTCGCAGGACGCCCGCACGTCGTCGCCGCTGACGCCGAACCGGTCGGGCCTCGCCACGCACTTCTCGACCTGGCGCTGCACGTAGGGCTGCTGCGCCTCGTCCTGCGCCATCTGCTGGTAGCGCGCCATCTCGGCATCGGAGACCGGGCGGGTGTTCCACGCGGTGGCTCCCCAGATCACGGCCGGGACCACGACGCAGGCGGCCACGAGCAGCAGCACGGCGCGCCGCCAGCGCAGCCGGGTCAGCTCGACCCGCAGCAGTGCCCTCATCGGGCACCCGCCCGGGTGTCGTCGCGGCCGAGCCGGTCCGCCGCGGTGAGCTCGAGGAACACCGTCTCGAGGTCGGCGCGCAGCGGCGTCAGCCCGGACAGCCAGACCTCCGCCTCCGCGAGGGCGCGGGTGATCTGCTCCGGTGGCTGGCCGGTGTCGACGTCGAGGGTGCCCGGTGTGGTGGCCGAGACCGTGAAGCCCGCCCGCTCGAGCACCCCGGCGGCGACGGCGGGGTCGGGCACGGCCACGCGGTACGCCGTACCACCCCCGAGCAGGTCCTCCACCCGTCCGCTGGCCAGCATCCGGCCGTTGCCGATGATCGTGGCGGAGGTGCAGACCTGCTGCACCTCGCCGAGGATGTGCGAGCTCAGGAGCACGGTCGTGCCGGTCTCGCCGAGGGTGCGGATGGTGTCGCGGATCTCCCGGATGCCGGCCGGGTCGAGCCCGTTGGTGGGCTCGTCGAGGACCAGCAGCGCGGGGTCCTTGAGCAGGGTGGCCGCGATCGCGAGCCGCTGCTTCATGCCGAGCGAGTAGGACTTGTAGCGGTCCCGGTCGCGCCCGGTCAGGCCGACCGTCTCGAGGGCGGCGTCCACGCGGCCAGTGGGGGCGTCGATGGAGCCGGCCAGCAGCAGCAGGTTCTGGCGCCCGGTGAACTTCGGGGCGAACTTCGGGGACTCGACGACGGCGCCGACCCGGCCGATGGCCTGCGGGAGCCGACGGGGCACCTCCTCGCCGAACAGCCGCATCGAGCCGCGGGTGGCGCGCGCCAGCCCCAGCAGCATCCGGATGGTCGTCGTCTTCCCGGACCCGTTCGGGCCGAGGAAGCCGTGCACGCCGCCGTACGGCACCGCCAGGTCGAGGTCCCGCACCGCCACGCGCAGGGCTCCCGCACGCGTGCGGAACTCCTTGCGCAGACCGGTGGTCTCGATGACGAGCTCGCTCATGTCCGTCCCCCCTTCGTGCCCGGGCGGGACCGCCGAGGCACGGGGGGAGATCTTGACAAGCAATGCCGGCCGGGGCCGGCAGGACGCGCCGTCAGACGCCGGGGGAGATGAGCTCGATGCGGGGACCGTGGGCGGGCTCGGGGCGCGGCTCGTAGTCGGGAGTGGACGTGTACGGCGCCCACGCGAGGTAGTCGGTGAGGTGCCGCTCCACGCTGGGCAGCACGTCCGCCACGGTGACGTCGCGGCCGAGCTCGGTGCTCAGCGAGGTCACGCCGGCGTCGGCGATCCCGCACGGGACGAACCGGTCGTACCATCCCAGGTCGACGTCGCAGTTGAGCGCGAAGCCGTGCATGGTGACGCCCCGGCTGACCCGGATGCCGATCGCCGCGATCTTGCGCTCCGGCCCCTTCTCGTCCGCGCGCAGCCAGACCCCGCTGCGTCCCGGCACCCGCGCCGTGGTCACGCCGAGGTCGGCGCAGACCGCGATCAGGGCCTCCTCGACCCGGCGCACGTAGTCGACGACCTTCACGTGGTCCGGCAGCGTGACGATCGGGTAGCCGACCAGTTGACCGGGGCCGTGGAAGGTGATCTTGCCGCCGCGGTCGACGTCGATGACGGGGGCCCCGCCAGGGTCGGCCGGCCGCTCGTGGGGGTCGGTGCGCTTGCCGGCGGTGAAGACCGGCGGGTGCTCGAGCAGGAGGACGGTGTCGGGCTGCTCGCCTGCGACCACGGCCGCATGCACGTCGCGCTGGAGGTCCCAGGCGGCGAGGTAGTCCACCGCGTCGTCACCGAGTCCGACGTTCCGGAAGGTCAGGTCACTCACGTCCCAGACCCTACTCCCGGGCCTGTGGACAACCGCGGCCGCGATCCGTCGACGTGGGTAGGAGAGTGACATGGACACGTCCCGCCTGCTGCCGCGCACGCTCCTCGCCGTGCTGGTCCTCGCCGCCGTCGTCACCGCGGCCGCCGTGCTCACCGGCCTGGCACGCGAGCGGCTGTCGCCGGCCCACCCGGTCGTGGCCCCGGCCGCCACGCGGGCCCCGGCGGCGGCGTTGCGGGCCTGGGACGTTCGCCGGGCCCGGGCGTGGGCGCGCGGCGACGTGGCCGCCCTGCGGGACCTGTACGTGCCCGGGTCGGCCGCCGGGCGACGCGACGTGGCCATGCTCGAGTCGTGGAACGACCGTGGCCTGCGGGTGCGGGGGATGCGGATGCAGCTGCTGGCCGTCGACGTGCGCGAGCGTGGCCCGGAACGGCTCGAGGTCGAGGTGACCGACCGGCTGGCGAACGCGGTGGCCGTGGGCGCGGGGCGCCGCGTGGGGCTGCCCCGCGACGAGCCGTCGTCGCGCACCGTGGTGCTCGTGCGGGCGGCGGGGGAGTGGCGGGTCGCCGCGGTGCGCGAGCGGCGCGGCCCGCCGGTGTGAGCCGACGTCCACCGACCAAACCCGGCACGTCGCGGACGCGGCGGCCCTCGATGCGGGAGCATGCGGCCCATGGAGGCAGTGGAGTCGTGGGTGGTGCGCGCCGTCCCGGACGGGTTGTGGGTCCTCGACGACGCCGGGCTGACGACGTACGCGAACGACCGGATGGCCCGGATGCTCGGCCGTTCGTCCGCGGAGATGGTCGGTCTGTCCGTCACGGACGCCCTCGACGAGGAGGGAGGCCGGGCCTTCCTGGCCCACCTCGACCGGCTCAGCGACGCGCGTGAGCCCGGAGATGACCAGGAGCTCCGGCTGGTCCGGGCCGCCGGCAGCACCTTCTGGGCGCTGGTCAGCCACACCCCGCTGCTCGACGACGGGGGCCGGCACCGTGGCTGGCTGCACCGGGTGAGCGACCACACCGAGCAGCACCGCATCCTCGAGGAGCTCCGGCACCGCGAGGTGCAGCTCGCCGAGGCGCAGTCCATCGCGGGGATCGGCAGCTGGGAGCGGGAGGTCGGGGTCGGCGAGCTGCACTGGTCCGACGAGCTCTACCGGCTCGTCGGCAAGGACCGTGCCACCTTCACCCCCAGCGCCGAGCGGTTCTTCGAGCTCCTGCACCCCGAGGACCGCCCGGCCGCCGTCGCGGCGTACGAGGAGCTGATGGCCCACGGGGAGGAGCTCGCCATGGACACGCGGCTCGCGACCCCCACGGGGGACGCGGTGCGCTGGGTCCGCACCCGCGCCCGGGTGGTCCGTGACGATTCCGGTGCGGTCGTCCGGCTGGGCGGCACGGTGCAGGACATCACCGAGAGCAAGGAGGCGGAGCAGGGCCTGGAGTTCCTCAGCGCGATGGCCGCAGCGGCCAACGAGTCGGACACGCTGGTCGACGTGCTGGTCGCCTCCGAGGCGGTGGTCCGCCCCTACGCCCGGTGGCCGGCGGTGCTCGTGTCCGCTCCCGACCCCACCGACACGGGCGGGCTCCTGCACTTCCCGACCGGCTGGCGCGAGTACGACGAGGACGTGCTGGCCGCCGCCCGCGACCTCGCGGCCCGGGCTGCCGCCGAGCGCACCGTCGTCCAGGCCCCGGGGCCGGACGGTGCCGTGCTGATCGCGGGTCCGGCGCTCGCCGGCGAGCGGCTCGCCTGCGTGGTGGTCTCCGACACCGGCGTCCGGGAGGAGGCCGCCGCGTCCGACGTCGCGATCTTCGCCCAGACGCTGGTGCTGCTGGCCCACGTCTCCGAGCGCGAGGAGGCCGGCAAGGCGCTGGCCGCCGCCCGCGACGACGCGCTGGCCGCGTCCCGCGCCAAGTCGGAGTTCCTCGCCACCATGAGCCACGAGATCCGCACGCCCCTCAACGGCGTCATCGGCCTGAGCGAGCTGCTCAGCCGCACCGACCTCACCCCCCACCAGCGCCGCCTCGCCGAGGGCGTGGACCAGGCGGGGCGCTCGCTGCTCGCGCTCGTCAACGACATCCTCGACCTGTCCAAGATCGAGGCGGGCCGCCTCGACCTGGAGGAGGTCGACTTCGACCCCCGCAGCATCGTCGAGCAGAGCGTCGGGCTGGTGGCGGAGCGGGCCAGCGCCAAGGGCCTCGAGCTCGTGGTGGCCAGCGCCGAGGAGTTGCCCTCGATGGTGCGCGGCGACCCGGTCCGCTTCGGCCAGGTGGTCACCAACCTGGTCTCGAACGCCGTGAAGTTCACCGCGGCCGGTGAGGTGGTCGTCCGCGCCGGCGCCGGTCCCGAGGGCGTCCGGGTCGAGGTGCGCGACACGGGCATCGGGATCGGGCCCGCCGCGCAGCGCCAGCTCTTCACGGCCTTCTCCCAGGCTGACAGCTCGACCACGCGCGAGTACGGCGGCACCGGGCTGGGCCTCGCGATCAGCAAGCGGATCGTGGAGGCGACCGGCGGCGAGATCGGCGTCGTCAGCGAGCCAGGGGTGGGCAGCACCTTCTGGTTCACCACCCCGTTCGCGAGCGCCGAGGCGGCGCCGCTGCCTGGGGAGTCGACGCTGCAGGACGCGGTCGCCGGCCTGCACGTGCTCGTCGTGGACGACAACGAGACGAACCGGTTCATCCTGCGTGAGCAGCTCGAGGCCTGGCGGGTGCGCGTGACGGTCGTGGAGTCGGCGTACGACGCCCTGGTCGAGCTCGACGCCTCCGTCCGGCACGACCAGAGGTACGACGTGCTGCTGCTCGACTACATGATGCCCGGCGCCGACGGCGAGCAGCTCGCCCGGATCATCCGGGCCGAGGAGCGGCACCGCGACACCCGTCTCGCGCTGCTGTCGTCGGCTTTCGAGCCCGGCGCCGAGTGGCTCGCCGACGCGGGCCTCGACGCCTTCCTCGCCAAGCCGGTGCTGCCCTCGCGCCTCCTCGACACCCTGGCCACGCTCGGCGGGCGCGGCGAGGAGCGGCTGGCGGCGCCGGCGCCGGTGAGCGTCGGGCCCGGCGCGTCGCGCGGCCGCGTTCTGGTGGTGGAGGACAACGAGGTCAACCAGCTGGTCGCCGAGGGGGTGCTGCGCGGGCTCGGCTACGACGTGGTGATCGCCGACAACGGGGCCGCCGGGGTGGCCGCGCTGGCCGACGAGCCCGACGGCTTCGACACGATCCTGATGGACTGCCAGATGCCGGTGATGGACGGCTTCGACGCGACCCGCGCGGTGCGCGCCATGCGCGGGGACGGCCGCCGGATCCCCATCATCGCGATGACGGCCGCGGCGACCGCGGAGGAGCGGGAGCGCTGCCGGGACGCGGGCATGGACGACTTCCTGACCAAGCCGGTCGTGCCCGCGCTGCTCGAGAGCACGCTGGCGCGCTGGGTCGCCGCGCCCTGACTGCGCGGAGGCAGGGTCAGGAGGCGAGCCCCGTGCGCAGCACGGCGTCGACGTCGCGGTCACGGAACTCGTAGCCGGACTCGGCCAGCGCCGCCGGCCGGACGTTGAGCGAGCCCAGCAGCTCGGGCGCCATCCGGCCCGCGCCCACCCGGAGCGCCGTCTTCGGCACGAACGCGATCGCGGGTCGGTGCACGGCCCGGGCCAGCGCCTTGGTGAACTCGGCGTTGGTCGGGGTCTCGGGGCAGCAGAGGTTGAACGGACCGCTGGCGGTGGGGTGCTCGGCGAGATGGGCCACCGCGCCCACCCAGTCGCGCAGCGAGATCATCGCCATGTACTGCTGCCCGTCGCCGAGCCGCGCACCCAGCCCCGCCTTGAAGAGCAGCCGCAGCTGCTTGAGCGGCTCGCTGCGCCGGTCCATCACGGGCGCGGTGCGCAGCACGCAGACGCGCGCGCCGGCCTCGGCCGCCGGCGTGGTCGCGGCCTGCCAGTCGCGGGTCACCTCGGTGAGCAGGGCGTGGCCACGGCTGTCGGAGGCCTCGGTCAGCACCTGGTCCCCGTGGTCGCCGTACCACGAGATGCCGTTGCCGGCGAGGAACGCGGGCTTCGACCCGCTCTCGGCGATGGCGCGGGCGAGCACCCGCGTCGTGGTCACGCGGCTCTCGCGCAGCTCGCGCGCCCACCGCGCCGAGTGGGGGTTGCCCGCGGTCGGGGTCCCGGCCAGGTTGACCACGACGTCGCAGTCCTCGATGGCGTCGCGCTCGTAGGTGCCGGCGTACGGGTCCCACGTGGACTCGTCGGGCTCCTGCGCCGGCCTGCGCACCAGCCGGGTCACCAGGTGGCCCCGCTGACGCAGCTCGTAGCCGAGGTTGCTCCCGAGGAAGCCGGACGCGCCGGCGATCACGATCCGCATGCCGACAGCCTGTCACCCGCCCCCAACGTCGCGACACGCCGACACAAGATGTGGTGCCGGTGATCGACGTATGCCACTGGATATGGTGGTCGAGCTGGTCCGGAGCGTCGCCTGCAGGTGGCGCCCCGGGGCAAGAGGGAACCCGGTGCGAGTCCGGGACTGCCCCGCAGCGGTGAGTGGGAACGAACGCCGTCACACGCACTGGCTCCGCACCATGGAGCTGGGAAGCGACGGTCAGTAGGGGTCGAGCTGTGCCCACGAGTCCGAAGACCTGCCAGCGCCCGCGCACGACCTGTGCGCGGTACGTCGCGGACCTCGCGGGTGGGTCGCACGACAGCACGGACGCGCCCTGGTGACCGGGTCGCGTCCGCGTCGTCGTCTCCTCGCAGGTCCCCGGCATACGGCGAGCTCGCGAGGAGAGAGCAGCATGACCCAGATCGACACAGACCAGACCCACACCCCATCCGGCGGTGCCGGGACCGGGGCCGACGTCGGGACCACCAGGTCCCCGATGGTCGTCCGCAAGCGCAACGGCGACACCGAGCCGGTCGACCTCAACAAGATCGTCCGCGCGGTCGAGCGCTGCGCGACCGGCCTGTCGCACGTCGAGCCGCTCACCGTGGCGACGCGCACCATCTCCGGCCTGTACGACGGCGCCACGACCGCCGAGCTGGACCGGCTGTCCATCCAGACCGCGGCCGAGCTGACCGCCAACGAGCCGGAGTACTCCCGGCTGGCCGCTCGCCTGCTGGCGGCGTACGTCGAGAAGGAGGTCGCCGGCCAGCAGATCGCGTCCTTCAGCCAGTCCGTCCGGCTCGGGCGGCTCGAGGGCCTGGTCGGCGACGCCACCGCGGACTTCGTCGAGGCCAACGCCCGCAAGCTCGACCAGGCCGTCGACACCACCAACGACCTGCGGTTCGAGTACTTCGGGCTGCGGACGGTCTACGACCGCTACCTGCTGCGGCACCCGGAGACCCGGCTGGTCGTCGAGACCCCGCAGTACTGGCTGATGCGGGTCGCGTGCGGGCTGGCGACCACGCCGGCCGAGGCGATCGAGCTCTACCGGCTGATGGCGTCGCTGGCCTACCTGCCGAGCTCGCCGACACTCTTCAACTCCGGGACCCGGCACACCCAGATGTCGTCGTGCTACCTCGTCGACAGCCCGCGCGACGAGCTGGAGTCGATCTACGCCCGCTACGCGCAGGTCGCGGCGCTGTCGAAGTTCGCCGGCGGCATCGGGATCTCGTTCTCCCGGGTGCGTTCCCGGGGCGCGCTGATCCGGGGCACCAACGGCCACTCCAACGGGATCGTGCCGTTCCTGCGCACCCTCGACGCCTCGGTGTCGGCGGTGAACCAGGGCGGCCGGCGCAAGGGCGCGGCGTGCGTCTACCTCGAGCCGTGGCACCCCGACGTCGAGGAGTTCCTCGAGCTGCGCGACAACACCGGCGAGGACGCCCGGCGCACCCACAACCTCAACCTCGCCCACTGGGTGCCCGACGAGTTCATGCGCCGGGTCGAGGCCGACGAGGAGTGGAGCCTGGTCGACCCGGACGCCGCACCGGAGCTGCCCGACCTGTGGGGCGAGGAGTTCGACCGGGCCTACCGGGCCGCGGAGGCCGACGGACGCGTCGTACGCCGGGTGCGGGCGCGGGATCTCTACGCGAAGATGATGCGGACCCTGGCCCAGACCGGGAACGGCTGGATGACCTTCAAGGACGCCGCCAACCGCACCTGCAACCAGACCGCGGTGCCGGGCAACGTCGTGCACCTGTCGAACCTGTGCACCGAGATCATCGAGGTCTCCAGCGACGCCGAGACCGCGGTGTGCAACCTCGGCTCGGTCAACCTCGCCCAGCACCTCGTCGACGGCGACGTCGACTGGGACAGGCTGCGCGCCACCGTGCGCACCGCGGTGACCTACCTCGACCGCGTGATCGACATCAACTACTACCCGAGCCCGGAGTCCGCGGCGTCGAACCCGCGCTGGCGCCCGGTCGGCCTGGGCTGCATGGGGCTCCAGGACGTCTTCTTCGCGCTGGGGCTGCCGTTCGACTCCGACGAGGCGCGGGAGCTGTCGACGCGGATCGCCGAGGAGATCCACCTGTCCGCGCTCGAGCGCTCGGCCGAGCTGGCCGCGGAGCACGGCGCCCACCCGGCGTACGCCGACACCCGCGCCGCGCGCGGCGACCTGCAGCCGGACCTGTGGGGCGTGACGCCCACCCAGGCCGAGCGCTGGGCGCGGCTGCGCGAGCAGGTGGCCGAGCACGGGCTGCGCAACTCGCTTCTGGTGGCGATCGCGCCGACCGCCACGATCGCCTCGATCGCCGGCTGCTACGAGTGCATCGAGCCGCAGGTGTCGAACCTGTTCAAGCGCGAGACGCTGTCGGGGGAGTTCCTCCAGGTCAACGCCGCGCTGGTACGCGAGCTGCGCTCGCGCGGCCTGTGGACCACCGAGGTGCGTGAGCAGGTGAAGCGTCAGGAGGGCTCCGTGCAGGGGATCGCCGCGATCCCGGAGGACGTGCGGCTGCTCTTCCGGACCGCGTGGGAGCTGCCGCAGCGGGCGCTGGTGGACATGGCCGCCGCCCGGCAGCCCTACGTCGACCAGAGCCAGTCGCTGAACCTGTTCCTGCCCAGCCCGACGATCGGGAAGCTCAGCTCGATGTACCTCCACGCCTGGAAGGCCGGGCTGAAGACGACGTACTACCTGCGCTCGCGGCCGGCGACGCGCATCCAGCAGACGACCGTCGGCGCCGCGCGCGCCGTGGTGCCCGATCAGGAGGCGGTCGCCTGCTCCCTGGAGAACCCCGAGACCTGCGAGGCCTGCGAATGACGACGACCACCGAGGACACGACCGCCGGGACCAGGAGGATGCTGCTCGACCCGGGCATGAACCTCACCCTGCGACCGATGCGCTACCCGCACTTCTACGAGCGCTACCGCGACGCCATCAAGAACACCTGGACGGTCGAGGAGGTCGACCTGCACACCGACCTCAAGGACCTCGCGAAGCTGTCCGCCGCCGAGCGGCACCTCGTGTCGCGGCTGGTCGCGTTCTTCGCCACCGGCGACACGATCGTGGCGAACAACCTCGTGCTCAACCTCTACCAGCACGTGAACTCGCCCGAGGGCCGGCTCTACCTGTCGCGCCAGCTGTTCGAGGAGGCGGTGCACGTGCAGTTCTACCTGACCCTGCTCGACACCTACGTCCCCGACGAGAAGGAGCGGCACGAGGCGTTCGCCGCGGTGGACAACATCCCCTCGATCAAGCACAAGGCGGACTTCTGCTTCCGCTGGATCGACGAGCTCTTCGACGTACGCCGCCTCGAGACGAAGGAGGACCGGCGCAGCTTCCTGCTGAACCTGATCTGCTTCGCGGCCTGCATCGAGGGCCTGTTCTTCTACGGCGCCTTCGCCTACGTCTACTTCCTGCGCTCCCGCGGGCTGCTCAACGGGCTGGCCTCCGGGACGAACTGGGTGTTCCGCGACGAGTCGATGCACATGGCGTTCGCGTTCGACGTCGTCGACACCGTGCGTGCCGAGGAGCCCGACCTGTTCGACGACGAGCTGGCGGCCCGGGTCCGGGAGATGGTCACCGAGGCGGTCGACGCCGAGGCGCAGTTCGCCGAGGACCTGCTCGGGCAGGGCGTGGCCGGCCTGTCCACGGCCGACATGCGCTCCTACCTGGAGTACGTCGCCGACCAGCGCATGGAACGCCTCGACCTGCCGAGGATCTACGGCTCGAAGAACCCCTTGCTTTTCATGGAGCTGCAGGACGTGCAGGAGCTGTCGAACTTCTTCGAGCGCCGGGTCTCGGCGTACCAGGTCGGAGTCACCGGCCAGGTGTCCTTCGACGACGACTTCTAGAGGATAGTCCGGCACGTTTCGTGACATCACAGGCGAGATGACACGAGGCCCCGGCGACCGTGCGGTCACCGGGGCCTCGTCGTGCCGGGTCGGGCTCAGACCTCGAACTGGCCGGACTCCAGGCGCTGCTTGACGTCCTTGAGGAACCGGCCCGCGTCCGCGCCGTCGACCAGCTGGTGGTCGTAGGACAGGGACAGGTAGACCATGTAACGCACGGCGATCGTCTCGCCGAGGTTCGGGTCGTCGATGACCACCGGGCGCTTGACGACCGCGCCGGGGCCGAGAATCGCGACCTGCGGCTTGTTGATGATCGGGGTGTCGAAGAGGGCCCCGAAGCTGCCGAGGTTGGTGATCGTGAACGTGCCGCCGGACAGCTCATCCGGACCGATCTTGTTGGTGCGGGTGCGCTCGGCGACGTCGGCGATCTTCTTCGCCAGCCCGGCGATCGACAGGTCGCCGGCGTCCTTGACCACCGGGGTGAGCAGGCCCTTCTCGGTGTCCACCGCGAACGCGACGTTCTCGCGGTCGAAGTAGGTGACCTCGCCGGCCTCGGTGTCGATCGTCGCGTTGAGCGACGGGTGCACCTTCAGCGCGTCGATCGCCGCCTTGGCGAAGAACGGCAGGTAGGTCAGCTTCACGCCCTCGCGGGCCAGGAAGTCGGCCTTCGACGCCTCGCGCAGCCGCGCGATGTTGGTGACGTCCACCTCCATGACCTGGGTCAGCTGGGCCGAGGTCTGCAGCGACTCGACCATCCGGCTCGCGATGATCTTGCGCAGGCGCGACATCTTCTCGGTCTTGCCGCGCAGCGGCGACGGGGTCGCAGCGGGAGCGGCCGGCGCCGAGGACGCAGCAGCCGGGGCCTGCTGGGCGGCGGCCGGCGCGGGCGCCGGAGCCTCCTTGGCCTTGGCGGCCTCGAGCACGTCCTGCTTGCGGATCCGGCCGCCGACGCCGGTGCCGGTCACGGTGGAGAGGTCGACGTCGTGCTGGGTCGCGAGCTTGCGGACCAGCGGGGTGACGTAGCCGGCCTGCTCGCCGCGGTCGCTGCTCTCGGCGGCCGGCGCCTGCTGGGGCTCGGGCTCCGGCTGCTTCTGCGGCTCGGGCGCCTTCTCCTCCTGCTTGGGCTCGGGCTCCGGCTCGGGCTCGGGCGCCTTCTCCTCCTGCTTCGGCTCGGGCTCGGGCTCCGGCTCCGGCTCCGGCTCGGGAGCCTTCTCGGCGGGGGCCGCGTCCTTGTCGCCGATGACGGCGAGCTCTGCGCCGACCTCGACGGTCTCGTCCTCCTCGACCTTGATCTCGAGCAGGGTGCCGGCGACGGGGGAGGGGATCTCGGTGTCGACCTTGTCGGTGGAGACCTCGAGCAGCGGCTCGTCGACCGCGACCTCCTCACCGACCTTCTTCAGCCAGCGGGTGACGGTGCCCTCGGTGACCGACTCGCCCAGCGCGGGCAGGGTGACCGACGTGCCGGAGCCCCCGGAGGGCTTCGTCTCGGCGGCGGGCTTCTCGGCCTCCTCGGCGGCCGGGGCCGGCTCCTCGGCGGCGGCGGGCTCCTCGGCCTGCTGCTCCTCGACCTGGTCCTCGGCGGGCTGCTCGTCCGACTGCTCGGCGGACTCGTCGGAGCCGCCGGCGTCGCCGGACGACTCGCCCTCGTCGCCGATCATGGCGAGCACGGCGCCCACCTCGACGGTGTCGTCCTCCTGCGCCTTGATCTCGAGCAGGGTGCCCGCGACCGGCGAGGGGATCTCGGTGTCGACCTTGTCGGTGGAGACCTCGAGCAGCGGCTCGTCGACGGCGACGGTGTCACCGACCGACTTCAGCCAGCGGGTGACGGTGCCTTCGGTGACGGACTCGCCGAGTGCCGGCAGGTTGACTTCGGTGGCCATGGAGTTCCTTCGCTCGCGTCTCTTCGTGGGGAGTTCTGGTGGTGGTTCGGGTCAGGAGTGGGCGTGCAGGGGCTTGCCGGCCAGGGCCAGGTGGGCCTCGCCGAGCGCTTCGTTCTGGGTCGGGTGCGCGTGGACCAGGGGAGCCACGTCCTCGGCGTGCCCCTCCCAGTTGTAGATCAGCTGCGCCTCGCCGATCAGCTCGCCGACGCGGTCGCCGACGAGGTGGATGCCGACGACCGGGCCGTCCTTCTGGCGCACCAGCTTCACGAAGCCCTGGGTCTTCAGGATCTGGCTCTTGCCGTTGCCCCCGAGGTCGTAGGTGACGGTCTCGATGCCGTCGGCGCCGTACTTCTCCGAGGCCTTGGCCTCGTCGAGCCCGACCGAGGCGATCTCGGGGTGCGAGTAGGTGACGCGCGGGATGCCCGCCTCGTCGATGGGCTGCGGGTCGAGGCCGGCGATGTCCTCGGCCACGAAGATGCCCTGCTGGAAGCCGCGGTGGGCCAGCTGCAGGCCCGGGACGATGTCGCCGACGGCGTAGACGCCGTCGAGGTTGGTGCGGCAGCGCTCGTCGGCGAGCACGAAGCCGCGCTCCATGGCGACGCCCTGCTCGTCGTAGCCGAGGCCGTCGGTCGACGGGCCGCGGCCCACCGCCACCAGCAGCAGCTCGGCCTCGATCACGTCGCCGCCCTCGACGGTCACGGCCACGCCGGTCTCGGTGTGCTTGACGCTCTGGAACGGCGTGCCGGTCCGGAAGTCGATCTTGCGCTTGCGGAAGGCCCGCTCGAGGGCCTTGGAGGAGGCCTCGTCCTCGACGGCCACGAGCCGGGGCAGCGCCTCGATGATCGTCACGTCGGCGCCGAAGCTCTTCCAGACGCTCGCGAACTCGCAGCCGATGACGCCGCCGCCGAGCACGATCACCGAGGACGGCACGCGGTCCAGGCGCAGTGCGTGCTCGGAGCTGATGACGCGCTCGCCGTCGATGTCGAGGCCGGGCAGCGACCGGGAGTAGGAGCCCGACGCCAGCACGACGTGCTTGCCGGAGTACGTCGCGCCGCCGACCGTCACCTGCTTGGGACCGGTGAGCCGGCCCTCGCCCTCGATGACGGTGATGCCGCGCGACTTGATGAGTCCGGTCAGGCCCTTGAAGAGCCGGGAGACGACGCCGTCCTTGTAGGAGTTCACGCCGTCCATGTCGATGCCCTCGAGCGTCGCGCGGACGCCGAACTGGGCGGACTCGCGGGTCGAGTCGGCGACCTCCGCGGCGTGCAGCAGCGCCTTGGTCGGGATGCAGCCGACGTGCAGGCAGGTGCCTCCGAGGTTGCCCTTCTCGACGAGGCCGACGGTCAGCCCGAGCTGTGCTGCGCGCAGGGCGCAGGCGTAGCCGCCGGAGCCTGCGCCGAGGATGAGTACGTCGTAGTCGGCGTCGGCCACGCTGGTCCTTCCGAGTGTCACGGGCGATTGTCGGCCCCATCTTTGCACTTCTGGCAACCGTGTCCACACCGGCCTTGAGCGACTGGCGAGTAGCAACGAGGCACAATCGGTGGCATGGGTTTGTTCGACCGCTTCCGCCGCGGCTCAGGTCCCCGCATGAGCCGGCCCGCACGCGACGCTGCACGCACCGGCTCGACGCGCGTCCGCGCCGCGAGCCGGGTCGACGAGCAGCACCTGAACGAGTGGGTCGCGGCGCGGCGCGGCGTCGAGGGCTTCGTCGAGCCGCGCACCGCGGTCAGCGACGTGACGCTGCTCCTCGTGGCGCACGACGGCGAGTGGACCCGCCGCCGGGTGCCCTCGGTCGACTGGGCGCACCGGTTCTGCAACAGCCACCACGTGCCGTCGTACGACGCCGCCGTCGTGGGCGTGCCGCAGCGGATGCGCGACTACAACCGCCGCCGCAAGCAGCAGGGCCTCTGACCGGACTGCTCAGGCGAGGGTGCGCGCGTAGTCGACCAGGGTCGCGACCGCGACACCGGTGCCGCCGGCCGTGGTGTGGCCCCACGCGCCACCGGAGTTGAACGACGGCCCGGCGATGTCGAGGTGTGCCCAGGGCAGGCCCGCGGTGAACTCCCGCAGGAACGCCGCGGCGAACAGCCCGCCGCCCCAGCGGATCCAGTCGTGCTGGGCGAGGTCCGCGATCTTGCTCGACGTGATCCGCTCGCTCATCACCTCGGGGATCGGCATCGGCCACATCGCCTCGCCTGCCGTCTCCGCGGCGGTCAGCACGTCCTGCACGACCTCCTCGGAGCCGAGCACGCCGGCGACCCGGTCGCCGAGCGCCACCACCATGTGTCCGGTCAGGGTGGCGACGTCGAGGATGACGTCGGGCGCCTGCTCGGTGGCGCGCACGAGCGCGTCGGCCAGCACCAGGCGGCCCTCGGCGTCGGTGTTCAGCACCTCGACGGTCTTGCCGCCGTACATCGTCAGCACGTCGCCGGGCCGGATCGCGGAGCCCGACACCATGTTCTCGGCCATGGGGGCGTAGGTCGTGACCCTGACCGGCAGGCCGAGCTCGGCGATCGCGAAGGTCGCCTGCACGACCGCGGCCGCGCCGGCCATGTCGGACTTCATCTCGCCCATGCTCTGCGCCGGCTTGATGGTCAGGCCGCCGGAGTCGAAGGTGATGCCCTTGCCGACCAGGGCGAGGTGCTTGGTGGCGCCCTTGGGGGCGTAGGTCAGCTCGACGAGGCGAGGCGGGGCGGACGAGCCGGCTCCGACGCCGAGGATGCCGCCGCAGCCGAGCTCGGCGAGCTCCTTCTCGTCGAGCACCCGGATGCCGACCTTGGGTGCGCCGCGGCCCTTGGTCAGCTCCTTGGTCGCGGCGGCGACCGCGTCCGCGAACTTCGGTGGGGTCAGGTCGCCGGGCGGGGTGTTGACCCAGTCGCGGGTGCCGGCGACGGCACGGGACACGATCCGGGCCTCCTCGAAGGCGGTGATGGTCTCCTTCTTGCGCGCCGACGCGCAGAGCAGCACGACCTCACCGGGCGCCGTGTCGTCCTTCTTCGTGTCCTTCTTGTACGCCGTGAACGCGTAGCCGCCCAGCTCGTAGCCCTCGGTCACCGCGCGCACCAGCTCCGGGGTCTCCGCGGGCAGCGCCACCGCCACGCTGGCGGCGTTGGTGACCGCGCGCGCCGCGACGCCCGCGGCCCGGCGTACGGACGTGGCGTCGACCTGCTTGCCGAGGCCGACCAGGACCAGCAGCGGCGTGGTCAGGGCGCCGGAGGTGGGCACCTTCACGACCTCGCCGGCCTTGCCGGTGACGCCGAGCGTCGCGAGCAGGGGGCGCAGCTTGCGGCCGTACGCCTTGGCGACGTCCTCCCCGCCCGGCGCGATCGAGGCGCCCTTCTTGTCCTGCACCACACCGACCACGACGGCATCGGTGCGGGTCTTGGCGGGGCTCGCATTGCGGAGGATGTACGACGTCACCGGGGCAGGATAGCCAGCGCCCTACCAGCGCGGGTGGCTGCGGTAGGTTCGCGTCCATGTCCGACCAGCCGGCCGCACCCGACCTGTTGACCTCCCCCCTCCACGAGCGGCACGTCGCCCTCGGCGCGAAGTTCTCCGAGTTCGGCGGCTGGTCGATGCCGCTGGAGTACCCCTCCGGCGTGGTCAAGGAGCACACCGCGGTCCGCGAGTCCGTGGGCATCTTCGACGTCAGCCACCTCGGCAAGGCCCTGGTCAGCGGGCCCGGCGCCGCGGCGTACGTCAACGCCACCCTGACCAACGACCTCGGCCGGATCGCACCCGGCAAGGCGCAGTACACGCTGTGCTGCGACGACGCGACGGGCGGGATCGTCGACGACCTGATCGTCTACCTCCACGACGACGAGCGGGTGCTGCTGGTGCCCAACGCCGCCAACACCGCCGAGGTCGTACGCCGCCTCGCGGCGACCGCGCCCGAGGGCGTGACCGTCACCGACCAGCACCGCGACTTCGCCGTGCTCGCGGTGCAGGGCACGAAGTCCGACGACGTGCTCGACGCGATCGGGCTGCCCACCGGGCACGACTACATGTCGTTCGCGGAGACCGAGTTCCGTGGAGCGACCGTCGTGGTGTGCCGCACCGGCTACACCGGTGAGCGCGGCTACGAGCTGATCGCGCCCAACGAGGTCGCCGTCCCGCTGTGGGACGCCCTGATGGCGGCGGGCGAGGAGCACGGCATCCTCGCCTGCGGCCTCGGCGCCCGCGACACGCTGCGCACCGAGATGGGCTACCCGCTGCACGGCCAGGACATCAGCCTCGACGTGACGCCCAACCAGGGCCGGCTCGGCTGGGCCGTCGGCTGGTCGAAGCCGGCATTCTGGGGCCGCGACGTGCTGCTCGCGGAGAAGGAGCGTGGCCCCGAGCGCGTGCTGCGCGGCCTGGTCGCCGTCGGTCGCGGCATCCCGCGGCCGGGCATGAGCGTCTCGTTGACCCCCGACGTGCCCCTGTGCGAGATCACCTCCGGCACGTTCTCACCCACGCTGCGCAAGGGCATCGGCCTGGCGCTGGTGCCGTCCTTCGTCAACGCCGAGGCCGAGGTGGGCGTGGACGTCCGCGGCCGACGCGAGATCTTCCAGCTCGTCAAGCCCCCCTTCGTCGACCCGTCCGTGCGAGAGGCGTGATCAACCGGTGAACCTTCCCGAGCAGCCCCCGACGTTCCGTCAGCCCGCGGCCGCCGACCGGCCCTGGTGGTGGCGGCTCGAGAACGCCGCCGGCGCCGAGGTGTCGGTGTCCGAGGACTTCGCCGGCGAGCGCTTCGCCAGCCAGGCGGACGCCGAGTCGTGGGTGGGGGAGTGCTGGTCGGACCTGGCCGCCGAGGGTGTCGACGCGGTGACGCTGTTCGAGCACGACCGGCAGGTCTACGGGCCGATGTCGCTGCACGCCTGAGGCGTCCCTGCCGCACGGCGCGATCCGGAGGGACCGCGGCTCCGAAGAGCAGGTGACCGGGCACGCGTGAGGTCTGGTCCACCGTGCCTCCGTGCCGAAGGATGTCCACATGCGCCACGACAGCGACTTCGCCGCCTACATGACGGCGCGCTGGCCGGCGCTCGTGCGCACGCTGGTCCTGCTCGGGTCGCCGCAGCCGGAGGCCGAGGAGATCGCGCGCCAGGGGCTGGCCCGGTGCTACCTCGGCTGGAGCAGGGTGCGGGAGTCCCTGGACATCGACGTCGAGGTCTACCGCACGGTCCTCGACGTCCTGGGCCGCGCCCGCGCCCGTGTCGGGGGTCGCGCAGCGGGGTCGCCCGAGACACCCGCGTCGTCCGGTGCCACGCAGGTCGTCGAGCCGACCGACGCCGTACTGCTGCGGATCGCGCTCGAGGAGGCCCTCGACGGCCTGCCGGTCGAGCAGCGGGAGGTCGTGGTGCTCCGGTACGTCGCCGGCCTGGTCGAGCCCCAGATCTCCGCCCTGCTCGGGGTTCCCGAGGACGAGGTCGAGTCGAGCCTGGCCACCGCCCGTGACCGGCTCGACCTGGAGCGGCTCTGGGAGGCGCCGCGATGACCGAGCAGCTCGCCGAGGACGTGTTCCGCCTCGCGGGCGAGGGAGTGGAGGTGCCGGCGGCTCCGGTCGACGAGGTGGTCGCCGCGGCCCGCGCGACGCGGGGGCGCCGCTGGCGGGTGGTGGCAGCGTGCGTGGCGGGCGTCCTGGTCGTGGTCGGCGTCGCGACCTGGATCGGGGCGCGGCCCTCGGGGGAGCCCGAGGGATCGCCGGGCCCGACCGGGGTGGTCCGCGCCGAGAACCCCGCCTCGGTCGCCTGGTGGGCCGGCGGCGTGCTCCACCTCGCCCACGTGACCGTCGAGCTGCCCCACGTCGAGGAGGTGGTCGGGCTGGGTGACGGAGCGGTCGTGGGGGATGCGGAGGGGAACGTCGTCCTGGTGGACGGTGACGGGTCGCTGGCGACGATCGGTCGCAAGGCTGTCGGCGCCCCGGTCGTCGCCTCCGAGCACCAGGGCTGGGTGGCGTGGGTGGACCCCCGGGTCCCGGCCCCGCAGATGGAGCCGCAGGGCCCGGCCCCGCAGCTGGTGGTCTACGACGTCGACACGCGGCAGCCCTTCGCGGTCCGCGAGCTGCCGACGCTCGGGCCGCGCCACGACAGCGTGCAGGAGAACCAGCCGATCGCCGTCGACGGCAACCAGGTGTTCTACGCGGGCGAGGACGGGGACTGGGGATGGGTGCCCGACCAGGCGACCCTCGTCGACGTGGACGGCCTCCTCGACGTGTCGGCGGCCACGATCGTGCGCCGGGCGGGAGTGGACCGGATCCGCATCGTGCAGCCGTTCTTCAGCGTGGAGTTCGTGCGGCAGGGGCGCGGCGCCCAGCTCTCCCCTGGGGGTGAGTACGTCCTCACCAGGACGACGAGCAGGCGGTTCGGCGGTGCGTTCGGGCCGGTGCTGATCTACGACACGCGCTCGGGCGACAAGCTCTGGACGGGCCTGCGCCGTCGCGACGTCGCGATGGCCGCGACGCTGGGCCCCGACGACGAGGTGACCTACGTGGTCGCGCACCGCACCGGCGAGCGCCAGGACGTCGAGTTCACGCGGACGTCGTACAACGGGCCCTACGAGCTGCGGACCTGTCACCTCGGCGAGCGCACCTGCTTCACGGTCACCTCCATCCCCCAGACCGGGGTGCTCCCCGTGCTGGCCCGCTGACCACTAGCGTGGCGCCCATGCGCCGCTTCAGCCAGGTCGATGTCTTCTCCGCCGAGCCCCTGCTGGGCAACCCCGTCGCGGTCGTGCACGACGCCGACGGGATCAGTGACGACGAGATGGCGCGCTTCGCGCGCTGGACCAACCTGTCCGAGACGACCTTCCTCCTCGAGCCCACCCAGCCCGGTGCCGACTACCGGCTGCGGATCTGGACCCCGGGCGGCGAGCTGCCCTTCGCCGGGCACCCGACCATCGGCTCCGCGCACGCGTGGCTGGAGGCCGGGGGAGTCCCGGCCGCCTCAGACGTCGTCGTGCAGGAGTGCGGGGCCGGGCTGGTGAGGCTGCGACGTGCCGGCGGCGCGCAGGGACGGATGGCCTTCGCGGCACCGCCGCTGACGCGGTCGGGCCCCGTGGACGAGGCCGACCTGGTGCGGATCGCCGCTGCCCTGCGCGTCGAGCGCTCGGACCTGCTCGAGTCCGCCTGGATCGACAACGGCCCCGGCTGGGTCGGGGTGCGGCTGCGCGACGCCGACGCCGTCCTGGCGCTCGAGCCGGACTGGGCCGTCTTCGACGACCTCAAGATCGGCGTCGTGGGGGAGTACGCCGACGGCGACGTGGCCGTGGAGGTGCGCGCCTTCTGCCCCGGCTACGGCATGCCCGAGGACCCCGTCACCGGCTCGCTCAACGCCGGCATCGCCCAGTGGCTGGCCGGCGACCGGCTGCCCGCGTCGTACGTCTCCTCCCAGGGCACGGTCCTCGGTCGCCGGGGGCGGGTGCACATCGAGACCGAGGGCGACACGATCTGGGTCGGCGGGGACGCGCTCACGACCGTTGCGGGTGAGGTCGCGCTGTAGTCGTCCAGCGTCGGGTGGCTCGCCGCTCGTCCGCGGGCCTGCGGGTCGCGGGTGGTTGCGGTCTTTGGCAGCTACGGGGAGAGGTACGCCGGGGCCCGAGCGCGTCGCCCGGCTTGCGGTCCCGCCGGCGCGCCGCTCGAAAGTTTTACTTTTGCATTTCTCCAGCGGCGCCGGATCGGACCGTTTCCGGGGGGTGAGTGTCGGTGGTCGATGCGATCATGGACGCATGTTCGAAACAGGCGCCAACTGGGATCCGGTCGAGGTCGAGGACCTCGACGCGGACGGCGTGCTCGAGCTCCTCGAGATCCGCCGGCAGGGCGCCCGTGCCGAGGAGCGGGGCAAGCTCCGGCTCGCGCTGCAGTGGGCGGTGCTGCACCCCGCCACCGTCGACACCGGGGTGGCGACCTGGGGCGGCCCGAGCGTGCTGCTGACCGATGAGTCCCTGGGTGGTGACGGCACGCCGGCGGTGGCGGCGTTCGCGCCGGAGCCGGTCGCCGCGACGCTGGGGATCTCCACCACCGCGGGGATGGCGCTGATCGCGGACGCGCTGGACCTGCGGTTCCGGCTGCCCCGGATCTGGCGGCTGGTCCAGCAGTTGGCGGTGGAGCCGTACCGGGCCCGGCAGGTCGCCCAGGCCACCCACCGGCTCTCCAAGACGGGAGCCGCGTACGTGGACGAGCAGCTCGCCCCGAGGTTGTCCTCGTGCGGGTGGCGGGCGGTCGAGACGACGGTGGCGCACGCGATCGCGACGTTCGACCCCGACCTGATCGCCCAGAAGGAGAACAAGGGGAGGGCTGGCTGGCACGTCACGCTGCGGCACGACCACCCCGGCCGGTTCGACGGCACCTCCTACCTCGATGTCGCCGGGGACACCCTCGACCTGACCGCCTTCCACGACCTGGTCTGCGACCAGGCCGCCCAGCTCAAGGCCATGGGCGACACCGACGAGCTCGAGGTCCGCAAGGCCAAGGCCCTCGGTGTGATCGCCGCCCAGCAGGCCACCCTCGACCTCCTCTCCGTCACCGGCCAGAACACCGGCCAGAACACCGGCCAGAACACCGGACAGGACCCCGGACAGGACCCCGGGCAGGACCCCGGGCAGGACCCCGGGCGGGCCGCCGCATCGGCGGCCGCGAAGCCGCGGCCGCCCAGGACCCGGCTCTACCTCCACCTCAACCTGGCCGACCTCGCCACCGGCTGCCCCACTGAGCCCGGCACGAGCGGGACGGTGACCGGCACGGTCGAGCGGCTCGGCCCCGCCACCATCGACCTCATCAAGCAGTGGGTCGGCAGGTCACGCGTCACCGTCCAGCCCATCCTCGACATGAACAGCCGCAACGCGGTCGACCAGCACGACCCACCCCCGTGGATGGCCGAGCTGGTCATCCTCCGCGACGGCCACTGCGTCTTCCCCTGGTGCCAGATCGACGCGAGACGGTCCGACCTCGACCACATCGACCCCTATATCCCGATCGACGAGGGCGGACCACCCGGCCAGACCGCACCCGACCGACTCGCCCCACTCTGCCGGCGACATCACCGCTGCAAGACGTCAGGACGTTGGCGCTACCGACGCAGACGCGACGGCACGTATGAGTGGCCCGGCCCCCACGGCCGCAGCTACCTCGTCACACCCCACGGCACCATCCGCCTCGACACCAACTGAGCACGCAGAGCAGCACGGCAGGCCCGACCACCCGGCACCCACCGGGCGATCGGGCCTGCCGTGCTGCCCTGTTCCGCCGCCTGCCCCCCCCGCCCGCGTGTCGACCGCCCTGACCGGCGCCCGCCGCTCGACCACTCGGCGTCCGGCGCCGAGCGCCTCGGCCACGAGCGCCCCGCCCGGCGGTAGTCTCGCCCCGTGCAGGCCTACCTCGATCTCCTCCAGCGCGTGCTCGACGAGGGCGTCGAGAAGGGCGACCGGACGGGCACCGGCACCCGCAGCGTCTTCGGTCACCAGATGCGCTTCGACCTCGCCGCCGGGTTCCCCCTCGTCACGACCAAGAAGATCCACACCCGCTCGGTGTTCGCCGAGCTGCTGTGGTTCCTGCGCGGCGACACCAACGTGAAGTGGCTGCAGGACCGCGGCGTCACGATCTGGGACGAGTGGGCCGACGCGAACGGCGACCTCGGGCCGGTCTACGGCTACCAGTGGCGCAGCTGGCCCACGCCGGACGGGCGCCACGTCGACCAGATCGCGCAGGTCGTCGAGCAGATCCGCAGCAACCCCGACTCCCGCCGCCACATCGTCTCGGCGTGGAACGTCGCCGACATCCCGCAGATGGCGCTCGCGCCCTGCCACACGATGTTCCAGTTCTACGTCGCCCCCACCGAGTCGGGCCGGGGACGGCTGAGCTGCCAGCTCTACCAGCGGTCGGCCGACGTCTTCCTCGGCGTGCCGTTCAACATCGCCTCCTACGCCCTGCTGACGCACATGGTCGCCCAGGTGACCGACCTCGAGGTGGGCGACTTCGTCCACACGCTCGGCGACGCCCATCTCTACCTCAACCACCTCGACCAGGCCCGTCTCCAGCTGACCCGGGAGCCCCGGCCGTTGCCCCGGCTCGTGCTCGACCCGTCGGTGACTGCGCTGGACGAGTTCGACCTCGAGCACATCGCGGTGGAGGGCTATGACCCGCACCCCGGCATCAAGGCCCCCATCGCGGTATGACCACTGCTCAGGGCAAGCGCGTCGTCCTCGTCGCGGCCGTCGCCGAGAACGGCGTCATCGGCAACGGACCGGACATCCCCTGGCGGATCCCGGGTGAGCAGGCGCAGTTCAAGGAGCTCACCCTCGGCCACACCTTGGTCATGGGACGCACGACCTACGACTCCATCGGTCGCCCCCTGCCCGGCCGCACCACGATCGTCCTGACCCGCGACCCCGCCTGGCACGCGGACGGGGTCCTGGTCGCGCACGACCTCGACGAGGCCCTGGCCCGGGCCGACGAGCTGTCGGGCGACGTGATGGTCGCCGGCGGCGCGCAGGTGTACGCCGCCGCCATGCCGCTCGCCGACGAGCAGGTCATCACCGAGGTCCACCGCGACCCCGAGGGCGACGTGCTCTACCCCTCCTTCGACCCCAGCGAATGGACCGAGACCCGCCGCGAGCCCGGCGAGGAGTACGACCGGGTCTGGTGGAGCCGGCGCCGGGAGTACTGACCCCCGCTCTGGCAGGGTGGGCGCCATGGAGCTGCGCATCTTCACCGAACCCCAGCAGGGCGCGACGTACGACGACCTGCTCGCCGTCGCGCGCACCGCCGAGGAGTGCGGGTTCGGGGCGTTCTTCCGGTCCGACCACTACCTCGGCATGGGCACCGAGGGGCTGCCTGGCCCGAGCGACGCGTGGGTGACCCTCGCCGGCCTGGCGCGCGACACCACCACCATCCGGCTCGGCACCATGATGACCAGCGCGACCTTCCGCCATCCCGGCCCGCTCGCGATCGCGGTCGCGAACGTCGACCAGATGAGCGGCGGCCGCGTCGAGCTCGGCATCGGTGCGGGATGGTTCGAGCAGGAGCACGCGGCGTACGGCATCCCCTTCCCCGACACGGGGGAGCGGTTCGACCGCTTCGAGGAGCAGCTCGCGGTCATCACCGGCCTGTGGGGCACGCCCGAGCGGGAGCGGTTCTCCCACGACGGCGAGCACTACCGGCTGGCCGACTCGCCGGCGCTGCCCAAGCCGGTGCAGCGGCCGCGCCCTCCGATCCTGGTCGGTGGCCGGGGGAAGCGGCGCACGCCCGCGCTGGCCGCACGGTACGCCGACGAGTTCAACCTGCCGTTCGTGGACGAGGAGCTCACCGGGACCCAGTTCGTGCGCGTCCGCCGGGCGTGCGAGGAGATCGGTCGCGACCCCGACGAGCTCGTCTGGTCCAACGCGCTGGTCGTGTGCGTCGGCAGGGACGAGGCCGAGGTCGAGCGGCGTGCCGCCGCCATCGGCCGCGACAAGGACGAGCTGCGCGCCAACGGACTGGCGGGCACGCCGCAGGAGGTCGTCGACAAGATCGCCCGCTTCGCCGCGCTCGGCACCGAGCGCGTCTACCTGCAGGTGCTGGACCTCTCAGACCTCGACCACGTGCGGCTTGTCGCCGAGGAGGTCATGCCCCACGTCTGAGACGGGGACCGGCCTCCCCGGCCTCCCCGGCGTCTCCGGGGTCCCGCCGGCGGCCGCCAGCGTCTCGCGGCGCAGGAACGCGCCGAGGTCGCCGATGGTGCTCATCAGGGGCGCCGGGAAGACCACGGTGGTGTTCTTGTCGACGCCGATCTCGATCAGGCTCTGCAGGTTCCGCAGCTGCAGCGCCAGCGGATGGGCCATCATGATGTCCGAGGCGCTCCCCAGCGCCGCCGCGGCCGCGGACTCGCCCTCCGCCGCGATGATCTTCGCCCGCTTCTCCCGCTCCGCCTCGGCCTGGCGGGCCATCGCCCGCTTCATGCTCTCGGGGAGCTGGATGTCCTTGAGCTCGACCAGCGTCACCACCACGCCCCACTCGGCCGTGGCGCGGTCCAGGATCTCGCGGATGCTCACGTTGATCGCGTCGGTCTCCGAGAGCGTCTGGTCCAGCGTGTGCTGGCCCACGACGTTGCGCAGCGTGGTCTGGGCGATCTGGTTGATCGCGGCCGCGACGTTCTCGATCGCCACCACGGACTTCACGGCGTCCACCACGCGGTAGTACGCCACCCCGGCGACGTCGATGCTCACGTTGTCGCGGGTGATGATGCCCTGGCTCTGGATCGGCATCGTCACGATCCGGAACGACACCCGGTGCAGCACGTCGACCACCGGGATGATGAAGCGCAGTCCCGGCTCGCGCACCCCGATCACCCGACCGAGCCGGAACAGCACACCCTTCTCGTACTGCTTCACGATGCGGACCGACAGCGCCAGCACCACCGCGACGACGGCGAGGACCACCAGGCCGATCAGCCAGCCGCTCACGTCGACCCCTCCGGCTGCACGCTGCGCGGCAGCTCGGCCGCGATCTGGCGCGCCCACTCGTCCACAGCGGTCCAGTCGCGGAAGTCGCCCGCGGGCAGCAGCTGGCGTCCCCGCGGCACCCGACGCACCAGCCGGTCGAAGCGGCGCAGCTTCTCCGGCTGCAACGCCCCGTAGAACACCTGCGCCCCGCGCGGGGCAAGCGCCTCCTCCATCTCGGCGAACTGCCGCGGACGGGTCACCTCGAGCTGGCCGCGTCTGTCCGCCTCACTGTCCGGGCGCCCGAGCGGGCCGCTGCTGAACAGCCACACCGGACGCTCGGCGAGCAGGTCCACGTGGTGCATCACGAACTCCACCGGGCCCTCGAGCCACGAGCCCTGGTACGCCGCGCTGCCGATCACGAACGCGTCGTACCGCTTGGCGTCGATGAACTCCGATCCCTCCTCGACATCGACCTGCTGCCCGCAGGCCCGCAGGGTCTCGGCGATGCGCTCCGCGATGCCCTGGGTGGCGCCGTAGCGGCTCCCGTAGACGACGAGAACAGTCATGGTCTCCTCCTTCAGGTCCACGGTGCAGCGCAGCACCGGGCGGGGGCAGGGCAGAAAGACCCGGTCGTCCGGATCGCCCGTCCCGTGCGGTGGTCGGAGCACGGACCGGCGGGCGATAGCCTGTTGCCCATGACGAACCTGCCCGAGGCTCCGTTCGGCCGCGTGCTGACCGCGATGGCGACCGCCTTCCACGACGACGGGTCGGTCGACCTCGACGGCACCGCCCGGATCGCGGCGCACCTCGTCGAGCACGGCCACGACGGCGTCGTCGTCTCCGGCACCACGGGCGAGTCCCCGACCACCAGCGTGGCCGAGGACGGCCAGATCCTGGCTGCCGTCAAGGACGCCGTGGGCGACCGCGCTTCGGTCGTCGCCGGCGTGGGCACCAACGCCACCGCACACTCCGTCGAGCTGGCCCAGCAGGCCGAGAAGATCGGCGCCGACGGCCTGCTGCTCGTCACCCCCTACTACAACAAGCCCGGCCAGGCCGGGGTGCTCCACCACTTCCGCACCGTCGTGGAGTCCAGCAACGTCCCCGTGATGCTGTACGACGTCCCCGGCCGCACCGGGACGCAGATCTCGCTCGAGGTCTACGAGCAGGCGATGGCGCTCGAGCCGGTCGTGGCCGTCAAGGACGCCGTCGGCGACTACGCCCGCGGCGTCAAGATCATGCAGATGGGCTACGCGCTCTACTCCGGCGACGACGCCAACACCCTCGGCTGGCTCGCCCACGGCGCCGCCGGCGTCGTCTCCGTCGTCGGCCACGCGGCCGGTGACCTGATCCGGGCCATGGTCGACGCCTACCTGGCCGGCGACCACGCCGAGGCCCTCACCCTCTTCACGCGGATGCTCCCCGCGATCGACGCCGTCATGGGCGTCCCCAACTACGGAGCGACCACCGCCAAGGCAGCACTCCAGCTGCTCGGCGTCCTCGACAACCGCAACGTCCGCGGGCCGCTGGTGCCGCTGGACGACGACGAACTGGCCGCGCTGCGAGCGGGACTCGCCGCGTCGGGCCTGCTAAGGAACTAGATGTCTCACCCTCATCCCGAGCTCTCCGCACCGGCCGCGCTGCCGAAGGGGGGTTTGCGGATCACCCCGTTCGGCGGGCTCGGCGAGGTCGGCCGCAACATGACCGCCTTCGAGTACGACGGCCGGATCCTGATCGTCGACTGCGGCGTGCTCTTCCCCGAGGACAGCCATCCCGGCGTCGACCTGATCCTCCCGGACTGGTCCTCGATCCGGGACCGGCTCGACGCCGTGGAGGCGCTCGTCCTCACCCACGGGCACGAGGACCACATCGGCGCCACGCCGTACCTCCTCCGCGAGCGCGGCGACATCCCGCTCGTCGGCTCGGAGCTGACCCTGGCCCTGCTCGGCAGCAAGCTGCGCGAGCACCGGCTCAAGGAGACCGTCCACCACGTCGTCAAGGAGGGCGACCGGATCTCCTTCGGTCCCTTCGACCTCGAGTTCGTGGCGGTCAACCACTCCATCCCCGACGCGCTGGCCGTGGCGATCCGCACCGGCGCCGGCATGGTGCTGCACACCGGCGACTTCAAGATGGACCAGCTGCCGCTGGACGGCCGGATCACCGACCTGCGCGCCTTCGCCCGGCTGGGGGAGGAGGGGGTCGACCTCTTCCTCACCGACTCCACCAACGCCGAGACGCCCGGGTTCACCCCCGCCGAGAAGTCCATCACCCCGGTCATCGACCGGGTCTTCCACGAGTCGCAGCAGCGCGTCATCGTCGCCTGCTTCGCCTCCCACGTGCACCGGGTCCAGCAGGTGCTCGACGCGGCGTACGCGCACGAGCGGCAGGTCGCCTACGTCGGCCGCTCGATGGTCCGCAACATGGCGATCGCGCGCGACCTCGGCTACCTCAAGGTGCCGCCATCGGTGCTCGTCGACACCAAGGACCTCGCCGACCTGCCGCCCGAGCGCCAGGTGCTCATCTCCACCGGCTCGCAGGGCGAGCCGATGAGCGCGCTGTCGCGGATCGCCCAGCGCAACCACAACTTCGTGCACATCGAGGAGGGCGACACCGTCCTGCTCGCCTCCAGCCTGATCCCCGGCAACGAGAACGCCGTCTACCGCGTCATCAACGGGCTCGCCCGCTGGGGCGCGAAGGTCGTGCACAAGGGCAACGCCCTGGTCCACGTCAGCGGCCACGCCAGCGCCGGCGAGCTGCTCTACTGCTACAACATCGTCAAGCCGAAGAACGTGCTCCCCGTCCACGGCGAGATCCGGCACATGCGCGCCAACGCCGACCTGGCCCGGGCCACCGGCGTCCCGAACGTGGTGCTGGCCGAGGACGGCGTGGTGGTCGACCTGGTCGACGGCGTCGCCTCGGTGGTCGGCAAGGTCGACTGCGGCTACGTCTTCGTCGACGGGTCCTCGGTCGGCGACATCACCGAGTCCGACCTCAAGGACCGCCGCATCCTCGGCGAGGAGGGGTTCATCTCGGTCATCGTCGTGGTGGACTCCGTGACCGGCAAGGTGTCCAGCGGCCCCGAGATCCACGCCCGCGGCTTCGCCGAGGACGACTCGACCTTCGACGCCATCAAGCAGCCGATCATCGACGCCCTCGACCGGGCCGTCGCGGAGGGGAACACCGACTCCTACCAGCTGCAGCAGACCGTACGCCGCGTCGTCGGTCGGTGGGTCAACCAGACGCACCGGCGTCGGCCGATGATCATTCCGGTGGTCGTCGAGGCATAGTTCCGCGCTGCGCGCGGTTCTGGGCGGCCCTCGACCCACGACCTCGGCGCCGGGCCCTGCGCCGCGGCCCCGTCCCGTCGCTTGGCTCGCCGCGTCGCCGGCGGCGCTCCGCCGTGCCCGGCCGCCGCTTCGGCGCCGCGCCTCGCTTCTACGCTCCTCGGACGGCGCCCCGGCTCCGGGCCCGGCGCTGCGGATCGCTGCCTCGGCTGTCGTCTTCTGGGTGTTGTCTTCTCGTGGTCGGTCAGGTGGTGGCCGTGAGCACGCCGGCGACGATGAGGGCCTGGCCGACGTGGTAGGTCACCATCACGACGAGGTGGCCGTGGGGGAGGGGGCGCACGAAGCGGTCGATGCTCAGGGTGGCGTCGCTGGCGACGAAGACCGTGGCGCCGGCGGCGACCAGCCACTCGCCGGTGAACCAGGCGCAGACCAGCATCGCGCCGATGGCGGCGGTGTAGACGGCGACCGGGGCGGAGAGGGCGACGCCCTCGAGGCGGTGGGTGGCCGGGAGCACCTCGCGGGTGGCGACGACGCTCGCGAGGAGGACCGCGACCGCGACCCACGACCAGGCGGGGCGGGGCAGGCCGAGGGTGGCGAAGCAGGCGAGGTAGGCGAGGTGGCCGACCAGGAACGCCGCGACGCCGGCGCGGAAGCGCGACATGGAGTCCCCGAGCAGGGCGACGTCGCCGAGCAGCCCGAACACCAGGGCGACCAGCAGCCACCGGCCCGGCGTGCTGTCCGCGGCTCCCAGCACCAGCGCGGTGACGACCAGGGCGGCCAGGGTGGCCGGCTTGGCCCAGGTCTCGGTACGCCGGTCGCCGCGCGCCACCGCCCACCAGTCCAGCGGAGCCAGCACGGCGGGGAGGACCCAGATCAGCTCGGAGCGCACAGGGGCAGCATGGCAGCGCGGGTCGGGGTGCGCCGGATCACGGCCGCGCCGACGCGCGCGTGAGCGACACGCATCGCTGTGGTCCCTGTGACTGGTGTGACCATCGATTAGGTTGATGAACATGGCGACCCGTACGTCTTCCCCGCCGGGGTCGCGGAGCAAGAGCACGTCCACGACCGGTACGCGAAGTACCGGTCGCAGCGGCTCGAGCGCCCGATCCCGGAGTACCGGCAACAGCTCGAAGAGCAGGTCCGGCTCGAGCAGTGCGTCCCGAAGCAGGGCGTCCTCCTCCCAGAGCAAGGCCAGGAGCAAGAGCAAGGCCTCGAGCGCGCGCCGGCCCGCACCCCGAGCCGTCCGCAGCGGCCCGGGGCCGGTCGCCCGCGCCTTCACGGCCCTCGCGCGGGGAGTGGCAGCCGTCTGGCTCGCCATCGCCCACGCCGTCGGCGCCACCGCGCGCAGCATCGGGCACACCGCCCGTGACCTCGAGCCCGAGCACCGCCGCGACGGCATCGGGCTCTTCCTCTTCGGTCTCGCGGTCGTCTCCGCCGCCGCCGTGTGGTGGCAGCTCCCGGGCTCCGTCATGGACGGCGCCCGCACCGTGGTCGAGGGCTCCGTCGGCAAGGTCGGCTTCCTCGTCCCCCTCGCGCTGGTCTGGGTCGGCTGGCGCAACATGCGCGACCCCGAGCACAACGGCCCCGCGGGCCGCCAGGTCGTCGGCTGGGCCGCCCTCTCCTTCGGGGTGCTCGGCATCGTCCAGATCGCCAACGACAACCCGCAGCCGGTGCTCGGCGACGCCACGGACCTGCGCGACGCCGGCGGCGCCGTCGGCTACGTCGTCGCCAGCCTGCTGCTCGACCTGCTGCGCACGGCGTACGTCGTCGTGCCGCTGCTGGCGCTGCTCGCCTTCTTCGGCGTCCTGGTCATCACCGCCACGCCGCTCTACCAGGTGCCCGCGCGGCTCGCCGAGTCGCGCGACAACCTGCTCGGCCGCCACCACGAGGACGAGCCGGCCGAGGAGGCGAAGCCCGGCCGCAGCCGGCGCGCCCGCAGCGCCGACGACGAGATCGACCCCGAGATGGGCGACCCCGCCTACGACACCCCGGTCCTGGAGGACCGGGAGGTCAAGAAGCGTCGCGGCAAGCGGGAGCCCGACGCCGTCGACGTCGCCATGGCCGAGACCGACCCGGTCGGCCTCAAGATCTTCGAGCCCCCGGTGGAGGAGCCCGCGGCCAAGACCGAGCTCGAGCCGCCGCCGCACACCCCGCTGCCCCCGCGGGTCGAGCAGCTCGCGCTCTCGGGCGACATCGCCTACACGCTGCCCGGCAACGAGGTCCTCAAGCCCGGCTCGCCGCACAAGGCGCGCTCCAAGGCCAGCGACGCGGTCGTCGACCGGCTCACCCAGGTGATGGAGGAGTTCGGGATCGACGCGCAGGTGACGGGCTACACCCGTGGCCCCACCGTCACCCGCTACGAGGTCGAGCTCGGCCCCGCGGTCAAGGTGGAGAAGGTCACCGCGCTGTCGAAGAACATCGCGTACGCCGTCGCCTCGGCCGACGTGCGGATCCTCAGCCCGATCCCCGGCAAGTCCGCGATCGGCATCGAGATCCCCAACGTCGACAAGGAGATCGTGTCCCTCGGCGACGTGCTGCGGTCGAACACCGCGCGCTCCGACCACCACCCGATGGTCGCGGGCCTCGGCAAGGACGTCGAGGGCGGCTTCGTCGTCGCCAACCTCGCGAAGATGCCGCACCTGCTGGTGGCGGGTGCCACCGGCTCCGGAAAGTCGTCGTTCATCAACTCGATGATCACCTCGATCCTGATGCGGTCCACGCCCGACGAGGTCCGGATGATCATGGTCGACCCCAAGCGGGTCGAGCTGAACGCCTACGAGGGCGTCCCGCACCTGATCACGCCGATCATCACCAACCCCAAGAAGGCCGCCGAGGCGCTGGCCTGGGTCGTGCGCGAGATGGACATGCGCTACGACGACCTGGCCAACTTCGGGTTCCGCCACATCGACGACTTCAACAAGGCCGTCCGGGCGGGCAAGGTGGAGGTGCCGCCGGGGAGCGAGCGCGAGCTGGCGCCGTACCCCTACCTGCTGGTGATCGTCGACGAGCTCGCCGACCTGATGATGGTCGCGCCGCGCGACGTCGAGGACGCGGTCGTCCGGATCACCCAGCTGGCCCGTGCGGCGGGCATCCACCTGGTGCTGGCGACCCAGCGCCCCTCGGTCGACGTGGTCACCGGCCTGATCAAGGCAAACGTGCCGTCCCGGCTGGCGTTCGCGACCTCGTCGCTCGCCGACAGCCGGGTCATCCTCGACCAGCCGGGCGCCGAGAAGCTGGTCGGCCAGGGTGACGGCCTGTTCCTGCCGATGGGTGCCTCCAAGCCGGTGCGTGTCCAGGGCTCCTGGGTCACCGAGGCGGAGATCGCCCAGGTGGTCAAGCACTGCAAGACCCAGCTCGAGCCGACGTACCGCGAGGACGTCACGGCACCGGCCGCGAGCAAGCGCGAGCTGGACGACGACATCGGCGACGACATGGAGCTGGTCATCCAGGCCATCGAGCTCGTCGTGTCCACGCAGTTCGGGTCCACCTCGATGCTCCAGCGCAAGCTCCGCGTCGGGTTCGCCAAGGCCGGACGACTGATGGACATCCTCGAGAGCCGCGGCGTCGTCGGGCCCAGCGAGGGCTCGAAGGCTCGCGACGTGCTCGTGAAGCCAGACGAGATCGACGGCGTCATCGCCACACTCCAAGGAGAGATGTGATGGAGGCACGTGCCCTGCACCACCTCGACGAGCACCAGTCGTACGAGGACACCTTCGACGACAGGGGGCCCGAGCCGCTCGGCCTGGCCCCGGAGCCGGTGGAGATCCGCCGCAACGGCGGCCTGGCCGCGCTGATCGGCGTGGTCGCCTCCGCGGTGGGCATCGCCTACCTCGCTCGCGCGACCAGCACAGGAGCCTGGCTCGACTGGCTGCTGTTCGCGGTGATGGGCGGCCTGGGGGTGTCCTACCTCCTGGCGTTCGTCGACGCGCGTACGCCGCTGCTCGTCGCCGACACCCAGGGCGTGCGGATCCGGCTCGGCCGGACCTGGCGCGGGATGCCGTGGGGGGCCCTGTCCCACGTCGAGCACCGGCCCCGCCGCGGTCCGCTCCGCGACGGCCGGCTCGCGCTGGTGGCCCGCAACCCCGAGCGGGTGCTGGAGGAGCTCGACCGCGGCGGTCGGCGCCAGTCCCGCATCGCCCAGCGCCTCTACGGCTCGCCGTTCGCGGTGCCGCTGGCGCTCTCGACGCGCGTCACCGGTGCCGGTGACGACCTGACCGGTGCGCTGGCGCGGCTGGCCGGCGACCCTGAGCTCGTCGTGGAGGTGCTGCCCGAGCCGGTGGCGGAGGAGGTCGACGAGGCCCTGGCCGAGGTCGCTGACCACGACGAGCCCGAGGACGCGTACGACGCCTCTGCCGCCGTGCTCCCCGTCGAGGTCGAGGAGACCGAGGACGAGGACGTCGACGGCCCCGCGTCGGCCCGCCGCTGGCCGGACCCGCGCCCGGGCCTGGCCCGGGGGATCGGCCTGGTCGCGGCGCGGCTGTCCCGTGGCCGTGACGCCGAGCCCGACGTGCAGGACGACCCGTCCGACGCGACGCCGACCGAGGAGGTCGCGGCCGACGAGCGTCCCGCCGCCCGGTCGGCCGAGCCGGACCAGGTCGCGAGCGCGACGCCGAGCCCGCTGCGCGACCCCGTCGTCGCGGTGCGCGCGGAGTTCCGCAGCGACCTCACCGTGGGCGCGGCCGCCCTCGCACCGGCCGACGACGACGTGGACTCCGTGCGTGGGCTCCCCGAGGCCCGTGAGCTGCGGCGGCCCGGCAGCGTCAACCTCGTCGAGGACACCCTCGTCTGGGGCGACCGGGTCCGTCCGATCGCCCGCGAGGGTGCCGCCGTCGAGCCGCTGGTCATCGACGACTTCACGGTCGAGCCCGCCGAGGACCCGGTCGTGGGCCCCGAGCTGGCCGCAGCCCGGACCCGCCTGGGCCTCACCGTGGACCAGCTCGCCGAGCGCACCCGCATCCGTCCGCACGTGATCGAGTCGATCGAGGTCGACGACTTCGCGCCCTGCGGGGGCGACTTCTACGCCCGGGGACACCTGCGCACGCTGGCCCGCGTCCTCGGCGTCGACGTCGCACCGCTGCTGACGTCGTACGACGAGCGCTACGCGGACGCGCCGATCAACCCGCGCCGGGTCTTCGAGGCGGAGCTCGCCACCGGTGCCGGTGGTGCGATCCGTGGCACCCGCGGCGGGCCGAACTGGTCAGTGCTGATCGCTGCGGTGATGACCCTGGTGCTCGCCTGGTCGATCGCCCGCCTGGTGATGGACAGCCCGGTCGAGCTCAGCCCCCCGGCCCCGCGGCTGAACGGCTCGGCCGGACCCAACAACAGCAACCTGCAGCTGGGTGACCCGGTGGCCGTGGTCCTGACCGCCCGGGGCGGCGCCCACGTCGTGGTGCGTGACGGCGCCGGCAACCTCGCCTGGTCGGGTGACCTGGCCTACGGCGAGACCCGCACGCTGAAGTCGGTGGCGCCCCCGGTCCGGGTCCAGTCGTCGGACGGCTCGCTCCAGGTGAAGGTGGACGGCGACGACCGAGGCGCGCTCGGCTCCGACGGCGAGCCCGCGCAGAACACCTTCCCGGTCCGCTGATCGCGACGGGGGCGGGTGACTCCGGTCACCCGCCCGCCGCGCGATGCGGGCCGAATGCGCGGGAACGGGCATACTCGACACGATCATGACGACGACAAGCACCGGCCCCGCAGACGCCCGCACGCCGATCTCGGTCGCCCTGGTGACCCTCGGGTGCACCCGCAACGAGGTCGACTCCGAGGAGCTGGCCGGCCGCCTGGAGGCCGACGGCTTCCGCCTCGTCGCCGACCCGGCCGACGCCGAGACCGTCGTGGTCAACACCTGCGGCTTCGTCGAGGCCGCCAAGAAGGACTCCGTCGACACCCTCCTGCAGGCCGCCGACCTCAAGGCCCAGTCGAAGGCAGGGCAGGGCCGGACCCAGGCGGTCGTCGCCGTCGGGTGCCTGGCCGAGCGCTACGGCAAGGACCTCGCCGAGTCGCTCCCCGAGGCCGACGCGGTGCTGGGCTTCGACGACTACCCCGACATCGCCGCCCGGCTGCGCTCGATCGTGGCGGGGGAGACCCACCAGGCCCACACCCCGCAGGACCGGCGCAAGCTGCTGCCGATCTCGCCGGTCGAGCGCTCCGCCGCCGAGGTCGTCGTCCCCGGTCACGGGCTCGACCAGCTGGGCGCGGGCGCACCGGCCACCGGCCCGCGCGCCGTCCGCAAGCGGCTCGACGGCGGTCCGATGGCCCCGCTCAAGCTGGCCAGCGGCTGCGACCGCCGCTGCTCGTTCTGCGCCATCCCCAGCTTCCGCGGCTCCTTCGTCAGCCGCCGCCCCTCCGACGTGCTCGCCGAGGCCCGCTGGCTGGCCGAGCACGGCGCCCGCGAGCTGTTCCTGGTGAGCGAGAACTCCACGTCCTACGGCAAGGACCTCGGCGACCTGCGCCTGCTCGAGACGCTGCTGCCCGAGCTGGCCGCCGTCGACGGGATCGACCGGGTGCGGGTCTCCTACCTGCAGCCGGCCGAGACCCGGCCCGGCCTGATCGAGGCGATCGCGACGACGCCCGGAGTGGTGCCGTACTTCGACCTGTCCTTCCAGCACGCCAGCGCCACGGTGCTGCGTCGGATGCGCCGCTTCGGCGACCCCGAGAGCTTCCTCGCCCTGCTCGAGTCGATCCGGTCGCTCGCCCCTGAGGCCGGGGTGCGGTCCAACGTCATCGTCGGCTTCCCCGGCGAGACCGAGGAGGACCTCGAGACGCTCTGCGACTTCCTGGTCGCGGCGCGCATGGACGTCACCGGCGTCTTCGGCTACTCCGACGAGGACGGCACCGAGGCCGCGTCGTACGACCTCAAGCTCGACGAGGACGAGGTCCGGGCCCGGGCCGAGCACGTCACCGCGCTCGTCGAGGAGCTCAACGCCCAGCGTGCCGAGGAGCGGATCGGCGAGCGGGTGAGCGTCCTGGTCGAGTCCCTGGAGACCGAGGGCGGGTACGCCGCCGAGGGTCGTGCCGCCCACCAGGGTCCGGAGGTCGACGGGACCACGGCGCTCGAGACCGTCCCCGCCGGCACCCGCGTGGGTGACCTGCTGCCCGCCGTCGTGGTCGCCTCCGAGGGCGTCGACCTGGTGGCCCGACCGATGGGATCCGATCGATGACCACCGAGCATGCCGAGCCCACGGTGAGCAACTGGAACCTCCCCAACGTCCTGACCTCGCTGCGGATCGTGATGGTCCCGTTCTTCGGCTGGGCGCTGCTCGTCGACGGCGGCGACTCGATCCTGTGGCGGACCGTCGCCTGGGCACTGTTCGGGATCGCGATGATCACCGACAAGATCGACGGCGACATCGCGCGGGCCCGCAACCTGGTCACCAACTTCGGCAAGATCGCCGACCCCATCGCGGACAAGGCGATCACCGGGATGGCCTTCGTCGGCCTCTCCATCGTCGGCGACATCTGGTGGTGGGTCACGATCGTCGTGCTGGTGCGCGAGTGGAGCGTCACCCTGCTCCGGCTCTCGCTGCTCAAGGACGTCGTCATCGCCGCCGCGTGGAGCGGCAAGGTCAAGACGACGCTCCAGGCGATCGCCCTCGGCCTGCTGTGCCTGCCGCTGCGTCAGGTCGACGGCGCGCTCGACACCGTCGGCAACGTGCTCTTCTACATCGCGCAGGTGCTGCTCGCCGGTGCGGTCGCGATGACCCTCTGGTCCGGCTACGAGTTCTTCCGCGACGTCGTGCGCCAGCGCCGGGCGCCCGCCGCCGGCTGAGTTCTTCCCCCCACCCCCCGACGGTCTCCGGGGGACATCGGATAGTCACGGCGCGTTCACCGGCACTGGTGGCGGATCCCGGGGGTCCGGGAGCTAGGGTGTCGCGCGTCACTCGCGTCCGACTCCGGACCATCTCGGAAGGCTCACCCATGCCCTCGTCTCGGAAGGGGGTCGCGGCCACGCTCGGCCTCGGCCTCACCCTCGCCGGTCTGGCCGTCACGGCCCCGGCTCTCGCCAACATCGCCGGGAGCGGCCTCGTCATCAGCGAGGCGTACGGCGGTGGCGGCAACAGCGGTGCGACCTACACCCACGACTTCGTCGAGCTCTACAACCCCACGTCGGCGCCGATCAGCGTCGACGGCATGTCGGTGCAGTACCGCTCCAGCGGCAGCACCTCCGCGGCCAGCGGCGTCACCGCGCTGACCGGCAGCGTGCCGGCCGGCGGCCACTACCTCGTCCAGGAGGCGAAGGGCAGCGGCGGCACGACCGCCCTGCCGCAGCCCGACGCGACCGGCAGCATCGCGATGGCCGGCAGCGCCTTCACCGTGTGGCTCGCCGACGGGACCACCGCGCTGAACCCGCCAGCCGGCGCGGCGCAAGGCACCGCCGGCGTGGTCGACCTGGTCGGCGTCGACAGCAACACCTTCGAGACGACCAAGGCCGCCGCGGTCGCCAACGCCACGTCCACGCAGCGCGCGGCCTCGGGCGCCGACACGGACGTGAACTCCGCCGACCTCGCCACCGCGGCGCCCACCCCGCAGGGCTCCGGCGGCGGGCCGGTCGACCCGCCGCCGTCCACGCCGGTCGAGAGGACGATCGCCGAGATCCAGGGCACCGGCGCCGCCTCGCCCGTCGCCGGCCAGGACGTCGTGACCCGCGGCGTGGTGACCGCGGCGTACCCCGCCGGCGGCTTCTACGGCTACGTGCTGCAGACCCCCGGCACCGGCTCGGCCACCGACGCGACCCCCGGTGCCTCCGACGGCGTCTACGTCTACCAGCCCAGCGGTGCCGTCACGGTCGCGCCGGGCGACTACGTCGAGGTGACGGGCAAGGTCAGCGAGTTCGGTGACCCCGCCAAGGGCGGCACCCTCACCGAGCTGACCGTGCCGGGGACAGCCGTGAAGGACCTCGGCGCCGCTCCGGCGCCGGTCACCCCGCTGGCCACCGACCTGCCGGCGTCCGCCGCGGACCGCGAGGCCCACGAGAGCGAGCTGCTCGACGTGAGCGGCCAGCACTTCACGGTCACCAACAACTACTCGACCAACCAGTACGCCGAGATCGGCCTCGCGACGGGGGACACCCCGCTCGTCGCCCCGACCGAGACCACCGACGCCCAGGACACCGCCGCCATCGCGGCGGCCACCGCGGCGAACGCCGCCCGCGCCATCACCCTCGACGACGGCGCGAGCACCAACTTCCTGCCCTTCGGCGGCGGGCCGGCCCAGGACATCCCGCTGCCCTGGCTCGGCACCGACAACCCGGTGCGCGTCTCCTCGGCCGCGACCTTCCACGAGCCGGTCGTCCTCGACTTCCGCAACAACACCTGGAAGCTCCAGCCCACCCACCAGGTCACCGACGAGGGCCGCGACGTCGTGACCTTCAGCGACACCCGCAGCGAGAACGCCGCACCCCAGGACGTGGGCGGTGACCTGAGGCTGGCGACGTTCAACGTGCTGAACTACTTCAACACCACCGGCGTCGACTACGTCGCCGCCGGCGGCTCGTGCACGTTCTACGACGACCGCGACGACAACCACGTCACCAACCGCGACTGCGGCGACACCGGCCCTCGCGGCGCGGCCGAGGACGACGACCTGCAGCGCCAGCGCGACAAGATCGTCACCGCGATCAACACCCTGGACGCCGACATCGTGTCGCTGGAGGAGATCGAGAACTCGGTCGCCCTCGGCGAGGCCGACCGGGACGACGCGCTGGCTTCCCTCGTCGACGCCCTCAACGCCGCCGCCGGCAGCACCCGCTGGGCGTACGCTCCGTCGCCGGACGCGGCCGACCTGCCCCCGCTCGCGGAGCAGGACGTGATCCGGACGGCGTTCATCTACGACCCCGCCACGGTGGACCTCGTCGGCCCGTCGAAGGTGCTCACCGGGTCGACGGCGTTCCACAACGCGCGGCAGCCGCTGGCCCAGACGTTCAAGCCCAAGGGCGCCAACGACGCCACCACCTTCGGCGTCATCGTGAACCACTTCAAGTCCAAGGGCTCCGGCACCGACGACGGCACCGGCCAGGGCAACGCCAACCCCGACCGGGTCGCCCAGGCGGAGGCGCTGTCGACGTTCGCGGACGACTTCAAGGCCGAGCGCGGCATCAGCAAGCTCTTCCTCACCGGTGACTTCAACGCCTACTCGAGGGAGGACCCGGTCCAGAAGCTCGAGGAGAAGGGCTACACCAACCTGCAGTCCGACACCCCGGACGAGTGGACCTACAACTTCGGTGGCATGGACGGCTCGCTCGACCACGTGTTCGCCAACGCCGACGCGCTCGCCGACGTGACCGGGGTGGACATCTGGAACATCAACGCCGACGAGTCGGTGGCCTTCGAGTACAGCCGCTTCAACTACAACGCCATCGACTTCTACCAGGCCGACCAGTTCCGCGCCTCCGACCACGACCCGGAGGTCGTCGGCATCGACGTGCCGGGCTTCCCGGCCGAGCCGGCCGAGGGCGCGGACTCCTCGCTCGCCGTGAAGGCGACCCCCCGCACGGTGACCGCCGGGAAGACCCGCGTCAAGCTGCACGTCCGGGTCTCCTCGGAGGCGGGCACGCCCACCGGCACCGTGCAGGTCGTCGCCGACGGCCGCACCTACGAGGTCACGCTGCACCACGGACGTGGCCAGGTCCGGCTGGACCGGTTCGCGACGCCGGGCACGAAGACGGTCGAGGTCGACTACCTCGGTGACGAGGCGACCGCGCCGTCATCGACGACGATCGACATCCGGGTGCGCACCAAGCCGGGTCACCAGCACTGACGCAGCGACCCGGCACCACGACCCGCAGGGGGTCGGCCCGGAACGGGCCGGCCCCCTGCGGCGTGTCAGCGACCGGCGAGGTCGAACGCCGCCTGGACCAGGGCGAGGTGGCTGAACGCCTGAGGGAAGTTGCCGACCATCCGGCCGTTGGCGGCGTCGTACTCCTCGGAGAGCAGGCCGACGTCGTTGACCAGGCCGACCAGCCGGCCCAGGAGCTGCTCGGCGTCGTCGCGGCGCCCCGCGGCGGCGTAGGCCGAGACCAGCCAGAACGAGCAGGCGAGGAAGGGGTGCTCGTCGCCGCCGAGTCCGTCGACACCGGTCTCGGTGCGGTACCTCAGCACCAGGCCGTCACGGATCAGGTCCTCCTCGACGGCCGCGATCGTGCCCAGCATGCGCGGGTCGTCCCCGTCGATGAAGCCGGCCTGGGGCAGGACCAGCAGCGAGGCGTCGACCTCCGTGGTGTCGTAGTGCTGGGTGAAGGTGTTGCGGCCCGCGTCGAAGCCCTTCTCCAGCACCTCGTCCCGCACGGCGTCGCGCAGCTTGCGCCAGCTCTCGACGTCGCCGGGCAGGTCGTACTCCTCCACGGCCCGGACCGCGCGGTCGAAGGCCGCCCAGACCATGACCCGTGAGTGCGTGAAGCGGCGGGGCTCGCCGCGGATCTCCCACAGGCCGTGGTCGGGGCGGTCCCACGAGCGGGCGAGCTCGTCGACGAGGGTGCGCTGGAGGGACCAGGAGTTCTCGTCGAACGCCCCGAACGCGTGGCGCGTGTGCTCGAGCGCGATCATCACCTCGCCGAGCACGTCGGACTGGCGCTGGCCGACCGCGCCGTTACCGATCCGCACCGGCCGGGAGCCTGCGTACCCGGGCAGGTGGTCCAGGCTGTGCTCGGGCAGCCGCCGGGCGCCGTCGACGGCGTACATGATCTGCAGGTCCTCGGGGTCGCCCGCGACCGCGCGCAGCAGCCAGGAGCGCCACAGCCTGGCCTCCTCGGTGTAGCCGGCCCGCACGAGCGACGAGAGCGTGAGCGCGGCGTCGCGGAGCCAGCAGTAGCGGTAGTCCCAGTTGCGCTCGCCGCCGAAGTCCTCGGGCAGCGAGGTGGTGGGCGCGGCGACGATGCCGCCGGTGGCCTCGTGGGTGAGCAGGCGCAGCGTCTGCAGCGACCGGCGTACGACGTCGGGGTGGGGCACGTCGGCCGGGCACCGCTCGGCCCACGCCTCGTCGGCGTCGATGGTGACGCGGATCCGGTCGGTGAGGTCGCCGAGGTCCTCGAGGTCGATGTGGGAGGGCACCCAGGTGGTCGAGAAGAGCAGCTCGTCGCCCTCCTCGACGTCGAACACGTCGTTGTGGCGGTGGTCGGTCGCGACCGGCAGCCGCGGCCCGCGCAGGATCAGCTTGTCGGGCCCGCCGATCGCGGTGATGACCTTCTCGCCGCAGATGGTCTCCCGGCGCACCCAGGGCCGGACCTCGCCGTAGTCCAGGCGGATCAGCCACTCGTGGCTCATGGTGACCGTGCCGCGGACACCACGGAGGCGGCGTACGACGTCGGCGCGTCTGTCCCCCCGGGGCATCAGGTCGACCAGCTCGACGACCCCGGTCTCGGTGGTGAACGTCGTCTGCAGCACGCCGGAGTTGCCGAGGTAGCGGCGCTCGGACTCGAAGTCACCCTCGGGGCACAGCTGCCAGTGGCCGTGCTCCTCCGTGCCGAGCAGGGCCGCCAGGCAGGCGGGGGAGTCGAAGCGCGGCAGGCACAGCCAGTCGATGGAGCCGTTGCGCCCGACCAGGGCGGCCGTGCGCAGGTCGCCGATGAGCGCGTAGTCCTCGATGGGCAGGGCCATGAGGGGAGGTTAGCCAGAGGTCCCAGGCAGGAGCAGCACGAAGTGCGCGCCGCGCTCGCCGTCCTCGTCGGCCAGGGTGAGCCGACCGCCGGCCCGCTCGGCGAGGCTGCGGGCGATCGCGAGCCCCAGCCCGCTGCCGCCCACCTGCCGCGACCGCGCCCGGTCCCCGCTGTGGAACCGCTCGAAGATGCGCTCGCGGTCGCCGTCCGGGACGCCGGGGCCGTCGTCGAGGACGTCCAGCCGGCCGTGGCCGCCCTCCGCTCCCACGCGCAGCTCGACCCTCGACCGCGCGTGCGCGGCGGCGTTGTCGAGGAGGTTGCGCACGATCCGCTGGGCCTCGCCCCGGTTGGCCAGCACGGGAGCGGCGGACACCCGGCTGGTGTCCACGACCAGGTCGCGGCCGCTGCGGGCCCGGGCGGCCTCCTCGAGCACGACGTCCTCCAGGTCCAGGGGAGCGGCCCGGGCGGCCGGGGCGCCGGCGTCGACGGCGGCGAGGACGAGGAGGTCGCCGACGAGCCGCTCCATCTCGGTGGTGGTGGCCAGGACGCCGGTGCCGAGCGTGGTGACGTCGGTGGTGGCCGGCTGCTCGAGGGCGACCTCGACCTGGGCCCGCTGGGCTGCCAGCGGGCTCTGCAGGTCGTGGGACACGTCGGCGACGAGGTCGCGCTGGCGGCGTGCGGAGGCCTCGAGCCGCGCCAGCATCCGGTTCATCGTCGCGGCCAGCCGCCCGACCTCGTCGTCGACGCCCGTGTCGGGCACCCGCCGGTCCAGCCGGTCCTCGTTGATGGCGTCCACCTCGAGGCGGATCCGGTCCACCCGGGCCAGCGCGCGGCCGATCACCAGCCAGGTGCCGAGCGCGATCAGGAGGAGGAGCACGGGCACGCCGACGAGCAGGGACCGGCGCAGCGCGGTCGAGGCCTCGCGGACCGACTCCAGGCTGGTGCCCAGGTAGACGGTGACCTCGCCGTCGCGGCCGGGACCGGTGCCCGCCCACAGCCGGTAGGTCTCGGTCTCGACGTCGTCCGGGGCGTCCACCGTCCGCACCGACAGCCCCGGTCCCGGGTCGAAGCCCGCGATGGGCGGCGCGCCCCGGATGTTCGGCGACGCCGCCAGCACCCGGCCGTCCGCGGAGACCACCTGTCCGACGCCCTCGTCGTCGAGGTTGGTCAGGGTCGCCGGCAGGTCCCCGGTCGCGGCCAGCTGCAGGAGGTCGTGGATCCGTGACCGGGCGAGCTCGTCGGCCCCGCTGCGCAGGTGGGCCTCGAGGGTGAGCACCAGGGCGACCGAGGCGAGGACCAGGGTCAGCCCCGTGAGCGCGGTCGCCAGCAAGGTGGCGCGGGTGCGCAGGGTGAGGCGGCGCACGTCAGCCACCGTCCGGGTCCAGCCGGTAGCCGACCAGGCGGACGGTCTGGAGGCTCGTACGGCCGAACGGCTCGTCGATGCGCTGGCGGAGCTGGCGGACGTAGACCTCGACGATGTTGGGGTCACCGTCGAACGAGAAGTCCCAGACGTGGCCGAGGATCGTCGCCTTGGAGACGACCTCGCCCGCCCGGCGCAGCAGGAACTCCAGCATCGAGAACTGGCGCGGCGTCAGCTCCACGGGCGTCTCCCCGCGCCAGACGCGGTGACCGGCCGGGTCCAGCCGGAGGTCGCCGGCGGTCAGCATGGTGGGCCGCTCGTGCCGGCCGCGACGGGTCAGCGCCCGCAACCTCGCCACCAGGACCATGAACGAGAACGGCTTGGCGAGGAAGTCGTCCGCGCCGGCGTCGAGCGCCCGGGTCTCCTGCTCCGGCCCCGCCCGGGCGGTGAGCATCAGGATCGGGGTCCAGTCCCCGGCCTCGCGGCGCCGGGCGCACAGCTCGTCCCCGCGCAGGCCCGGCAGCATCACGTCGAGCACCATCGCGTCGTACTCGTTCTCCTGGGCCAGCCACTCACCGTCGGTCCCGTCCAGGGCCACGTCGACGGCGTACCCCTCGCTCTCCAGGCCGCGGCGCAGCGCCGTCGCGAGCTGCTTGTCGTCCTCGACCACCAGGAGTCGCATGGCCCCAGCGTGGCACGGATCCGCTGAGCGCCCGCTGAACGCGGCCTGAAGGAGCACCCGCGGCGACGGAGCGTCTTCAGGAGGGCTTCAGCCGGCCCGGGGGAGGGTGGGGGCAGGCAAGGGGCAGGCTAGGGGCACGACGAGAGGGGATCGACGATGAGGAAGCGTGTGTGGGCGATCGGGGCCGGGCTGGCGACCGCCGCCGTCGCGACCGCCGGGGGCGTCGCCATCGCCGGCAACGGTGACGACGGGGCTGCCAGTCACGACTACACCCAGGAGCAGGCGGACGCAGCCACCAAGGCTGCGCTGGAGGCGACCGGGGGCGGCACCGCGAACAGCGTCGAGACCGACTCGGAGAACGGCGCGACGTACGAGGTCGAGGTGACCGAACCGGACGGTGACACCGTCGACGTGCGGCTCGACCAGCACTACCGGGTGGTCGTGATCGAGGGCGACGGCGAGGGCTGAGCGGCGTGGGCGGGCGTCTAGCATCCCGGGCATGACCGATCTCGACACCCGGGTCCACCTGCTGCTGCGCGCCGCCGGCCACAGCATCGCCACCGCCGAGTCGCTGACCGGGGGCCGGCTCGCGGTCCACTTCACCGACGTCCCCGGTGCGTCCGAGACCTACCTGGGCGGCGTGGTCACGTACGCGACCGAGGTCAAGGCGTCGGTGCTCGACGTCCCCGGCACGGTCATCGAGCGGCACGGCGTGGTGTCCGCGGAGTGCGCGACGGCGATGGCGTCCGGGGTCCGGGCGTTGACCGGGGCGTCGTTCGGGCTGAGCACCACCGGGGTCGCCGGCCCCACCGAGCAGGAGGGCAAGGCCCCCGGCACCGTCTTCGTCGGCATCTCCGGCCCCGGCCTGCTCGAGGCCGTCGAGCTGCACCTCGACGGGGGCCGCGAGCAGGTCCAGGAGCAGACCTGCACCAAGGCGCTCGAGGCACTTGTCGCGATCCTGGTGAAGGAAGAAACGCCTCTCGGGTAGCGTTGCACCAGCAGTTCGGCCCGCTCGGAGGAAAGGAGAGGCGCATGGTGCTGTTCCGTCGGCTTCTCGGCGACGTGCTCCGCGACCGTCGCATCCAGCGCGGCATGACCCTGCGCGAGGTCTCCGCGGAGGCCCGGGTCAGCCTGGGCTACATCTCCGAGATCGAGCGCGGCCAGAAGGAAGCCTCCTCCGAGCTGCTCGCCTCGCTCTGCCTGGCCCTGGAGGCGCCGCTCTCCGACGTGCTGCGCGAGGTCTCCGACGCCGTCGCCCTCGAGGAGGCGGCCGCCGCCGCCACGCCGATCTCGGTCAGCGCCCGCTCCCGGGCCGGCGAGGTCGTGGCCTCCGCCGCCTGACCGGCAGCCTCAGCCGCCCGGCTCGGGGCTCGGCTGGCACGACGGGCACCAGTACGTCGCCCGCTCACGCCCCGGCGGGCCCGTCATCTCGACCCGGACGGGCGTGCCGCACCGTCGGCACGGGCTCTTGTCGCGCCGGTAGACCCACAGCCGCTCACGCTCCCGCAGGTCACCGGTGGTCGACTGCACCGGGCGCTCCTTGTTGAGCTCGAGCATCTGCTTGGCGCGGCGTACCAGCCGGGGAAGGGCGGACACGTCGCCGACGGGCGTGCGCGGGTGCAGGCCGCTGGTGAAGCACAGCTCGGCCATGTACATGTTGCCGATCCCGGCGAGACGCGACTGGTCCAGCAGGGCCTCGTTGAGGGGGCGGGACGGGTCCTCGCGCAGCCGGCGCAGCGCCTCGTCCTCGTCCCAGTCGGGTCCGAGCAGGTCGGGCCCGAGGTGGCCGACCGCCTCGTCCTCCCGGTCGCGTGGCAGCAGCTCGACGATCCCGAGGGAGAAGCCCACCGCCTCGGCCTTCCCGGTGGCGAGCACCACGCGTGCCTGGTGGGCCGGCCGCCGCCACCGGCCACCGGGCTCGTAGACGCGCCAGGCACCCTCCATCTTCAGGTGGGTGTGCAGCGTCCACGCCTGGTCGGAGCCGTCGACGCGGGTCAGCAGGTGCTTGCCACGCGAGACGGTCTCGCGGACGATGCCCCCGGCGAGGTCGGCCGTGGCCAGCTGCGGCACCCGGAAGTCGGTGCGCAGCAGGACCTGGCCCGACAGCCGCCGGTCCAGCAGCCGGGCCGCCCGGAAGACGGTGTCGCCCTCAGGCACTGCTGCTCACCCGCAGCCGCAGTCCCTTGGGCGTGGAGACGAAGCCGGCGGACTGGAGCGCCTCCCGCAACGGCGTGGATCCGGAGCCGAGCAGCTGCTCGCCATCGGCCTTCTCGACCGTCATCCGGCCCAGTGAGCCGCGGCGGGCGGCCTCGGCGAGGGCGGCCGTCGCGGGTGCCAGCAGGTCGAGGTCGTCGGACCAGGTCAGCAGGGTGCGGCCGCCGCGCTCGACGTACAGCACGAGCTCGCCGTCGACCAGCACGACCAGCGCCCCGGCCTTGCGGCCCGGGCGGTGGCCGCTCTTCTCGGTGCCGGAACCGGTCGGGCCGGGCCAGGGCAGCGCGGCACCGAAGGGGTTGGCCGGGTCGGTCGCGGCGAGCGCCACCGCGGTCGGCTTGGCGTCGTCGGGCACCTCGGAGAACGTGCGCAGCCGGTCGACGGCGCCCGCGGTGCCGAACTGGGCGGCGCCGAGACCGCTGACGAAGTAGCCGCGGCGGCAGCGGCCGGTCTCCTCGAAGGCGGAGAGCACCTTGTAGACCGCGGCGAAGCCGCCGGGGACGCGCTCGCTGACCACGGCGCCCCGGATCACCACGCCGTGCCGGTCCAGCAGCCGCTCGGCGGTGGCGTGGGCCCGGCGGGTGGGGTCGGTGTCGATCTCCGGGAGCAGCGCCCAGCGGCCGGCCGTCTCGGGCGGCCCGCTGCGCGCCGGCATCCGGGCCCGGCCGCCGGTGGTCGAGGACATGCGCACGCGCAGCGGTGGCCGGCGGCTGCGGTGGCTGGGTGTGCCGGACCGGGTGAGCGCCCGCAGCGGGGTCAGTGTGTCGTTGCTGATCCGGCCCGCCCACACCAGGTCCCACAGCGCTGTCGACAGCGCCGCGTCGTTCGTGGAGCCGACCGAGTCGGCGAGCTGGCGGAAGAACCACGCACCGCCGGGTGCGAGCGCGGCCAGGACCGCCTCGTGCAGCTCGGAGAACTCGAAGGGCTGCGGGTCGGGCAGCGTCAGCGGGGCCTGGTCCGCGAGGTGCAGGGAGACCCAGCCGTCGGCGCCGGGCAGCGCCGCGTGGCCGGCCCAGACCACCTCGCCGGAGGCGGTCAGCTCGTCGAGGTACGACGGCTCGTAGTCGCGCACGCGCGCGGACAGGACCAGCGGCTCGAGCGCCGACGCGGGCACCGGGCAGCCGGCCAGCTGGTCGATCGCCGAGAGCACGCCGTCGACCCCGCGCAGCCCGCCGCGACCACCCGAGGCGGGTGCGATGTGCTGCCAGGCGCTGAGGAAGCGGCTCAGGGCCGCCGGCTCGACCGGCTCGACCTCCTTGCGGAGCCGGGCGAGGGAGCGGCGACGCAGCCGGCGCAGCACCTCGGCGTCGCACCACTCCGACCCCGACCCGGCCGGGCGGAACTCGCCGTCGAGGACCCGGCCCTGGGCGGCGAGCCGCTGGAGCGTGTGGCGCACCACGGCACCGCCCAGCCCGAGCCGCGCCGCCACCTGCTCGGTGGTGAACGGCCCGTGGGTGCGGGCGAAGCGCGCGACCAGGTCGGCGAGCGGGTCCTCGACCGGCTCGGCGAACGCGTCGGGGGTGCCGGGCGGGACCGGGACTCCGAGCCCGTCCCGTAGCCGGCCGATGTCCTCGACGGCGCTCCAGCGCTCCTCACCGCCCATCCGGACCACGGTGGCCCGGCGGGCATCGGCCAGGTTCGTCAGCCAGCCCCGGGCGTCGGCGCCGTCCACGCACCGCTCGGCCACCTCGTCGGTGGTCAGCGGCCCCAGCACCCGCAGCAGGTCGGCGACACTCTCGGCGTCGCGCGCCTTCCGGTCGGGGACGAGGCGCTGCAGCTCGGCCTCGACCTCCGCGAGCACCTCGGGGTCGAGCAGCTCGCGCAGCTCGGCGCGGCCGAGGAGCTCGGCGAGCAGCCCCTGGTCGAGGGACAGCGCAGCGGCGCGTCGCTCCGCGATGGGGGAGTCGCCCTCGTACATGAACTGGGCGACGTACCCGAACAGCAGGCTGCGGGCGAACGGGGAGGGTGCCTGGGTGGCCACGTCGACCACCTGGAGCTCGCGTCGGTCCACGCGCTGCATCAGCGCGACCAGCGCAGGCAGGTCGTAGACGTCCTGCAGGCACTCGCGGACCGCCTCGAGCACGATCGGGAAGGAGGGGTACTTCGCCGCGACCTCCAGCAGCGCCGCGGAGCGCTGACGCTGCTGCCACAGCGGCGAGCGGCGGCCGGGGTCTCGACGGGGGAGCAGCAGCGCGCGGGCGGCACACTCGCGGAACCGGGACGCGAACAGGGCCGATCCGCCGACCTCCTGGGTGACGAGGTCCTCGATCTCCCCGGCCTCGAAGACCACCACGTCGCCGCCCGGCGGCTCGGCGTCGGTGTCGGGGATGCGGATCACGATGCCGTCGTCGGAGGCGACCGCCTGCCCGTCCACGCCGTACCGCTCGCGCAGCCGGGCGTTGATGGCCAGCGCCCACGGGGCGTGGACGGGGGTGCCGAAGGGGGAGTGGAGCACCAGGCGCCAGTCGCCGAGCTCGTCGCGGAACCGCTCCACGAGGAGGGTCCGGTCGCTGGGCAGCGCGTTGGTCGCCTCGAGCTGCTCGTGCAGGTAGGTCACGAGGTTGCCGGCCGCCCACTCGTCGAGGCCGCCCTCACGGGCCCGCTCCGCGGCCCGGTCCCGCGGGAGGGAGCCGAGCTCGCGGGTGAAGGAGCCGATCGCCTCGCCCAGCTCGGCCGGGCGGCCCAGGGCGTCGCCCTTCCAGAACGGCAGCCGACCGGGGATCCCGGGAGCAGGGGTCACCAGGACCCGGTCGTGGGTGATGTCCTCGATCCGCCAGCTGGTGGCGCCGAGCGCGAAGATGTCGCCGACCCGGGACTCGTAGACCATTTCCTCGTCGAGCTCACCGACCCGGCGGCCAGGTCCCTCGCCCCCGACGAGGAAGACGCCGAAGAGGCCACGGTCGGGGATGGTGCCGCCACTGGTCACCGCCAGCCGCTGGGCGCCCGGGCGACCGGTGAGGGCGCCGGTGACCCGGTCCCACACGATCCTCGGCCGCAGCTCGGCGAACTCGTCGGACGGGTAACGGCCGCTGAGCAGGTCGAGCGTGGCGTCGTACGCCGATCGCGGCAGCGCCGTGAACGGGGCACTCCTCTTCACCAGCTCGAACAGGTCGTCGGTCTGCCAGGCCTCGAGCGCCGTGGCCGCGACGACCTGCTGGGCGAGGACGTCGAGCGGGTTGGCGGGCACCCGGAGGGACTCGATCGCGCCGGTGCGCATCCGCTCCACCGCGACCGCGGTCTGGGCCAGGTCGCCGCGGTGCTTGGGGAACAGCACGCCCCGGGAGACCTCACCGACCTGGTGCCCGGCGCGGCCCACCCGCTGCAGCGCGCTGGCGACGCTCGGGGGTGACTCGATCTGCACCACGAGGTCGACCGCACCCATGTCGATGCCGAGCTCGAGGCTGCTGGTCGCGACGACGCAGGGGAGCCGGCCGCGCTTGAGGTCGTCCTCGATGACCGCGCGCTGCTCCTTCGAGACCGAGCCGTGGTGGGCCTTGGCGATGACGACGGCGCCCGGGGCGTCGGTCGAGCTCGTCGAGAGCCCCGACTGGCCCATCACCTGGGCGGGTGGGCCACCGGCCGTCTCGAGCTGCGCGCCCGCGCGCTCGCCGGCGATCTCGTTGAGCCTCGCGGTCAGCCGCTCGGCCAGTCGGCGGGAGTTGGCGAAGACGATCGTCGAGCGGTGGGCCTCCACCAGGTCGACCACCCGCTCCTCCACGTGCGGCCAGATCGACTGGGCGCGCTGGGGGTCCTCGGAGTCCTCGTCGTAGTCGTCCGGGGCGGTCATGTCCTCGACCGGCACCACGACCTTCAGGTCCCACTCCTTCTGCGAGGCCGGCGCCACGATCTCCACCGGGGCGGAGCCACCGAGGAAGCGCGCCACCTCCTCCAGCGGCCGCACCGTCGCGCTCAGCCCGATGCGCTGCGCGGGGCGGGGGAGCAGGGCGTCCAGCCGCTCGAGCGACACCGCCAGGTGGGCGCCGCGCTTGGAGCCGGCCACGGCGTGCACCTCGTCGACGATCACCGTCTCCACCCCGCGCAGCGACTCGCGGGCCTGGGAGGTGAGCATCAGGAAGAGCGACTCGGGCGTGGTGATCAGGATGTCCGGCGGCGCGCTGGTCAGCCGGCGCCGGTCGGCCGCCGAGGTGTCGCCGGACCGCAGGCCGACGGTGACGTCGGGCACCGGGGTCCCGAGCCGGTCGGCGGTGTGACGGATGCCGGTCAGCGGCGCCCGCAGGTTGCGCTCCACGTCGACCGCGAGCGCCTTGAGGGGCGAGACGTAGAGGACCCGGCAGCGGTGCCCCTTGTCCTCCGGGGGCGGCGTGGTGAGCAGCCGGTCGAGGGACCACAGGAACGCCGACAGCGTCTTGCCCGAGCCGGTCGGGGCGACCACGAGCGCGTGCCGGCCGGCGCGGATCGCCTCCCACGCGCCCGCCTGGGCGGGGGTGGGCGAGGCGAACGCGGCACCGAACCAGGTGCGGGTCGGCTCGCTGAACCGGTCGAGTACGTCGCTCACGCGACCATCCTTGCCGATGGGTCCGACAGCCGGTCGTTCCGGCGGCCCTCCCGAATGGTCAGGGACCGTGTCGAAAACGCCCTCGGACGTGCGGTTGGTGACCAACCAGCAACCGGAGGCCTGGGGGCCGGTCTCGGCTCGGGCGGGCTGCGTCGATTGGTCAGGGACTGCATCGATTTCGACCGAAACGTTGCGGTTGGGGACCAATCCGCAGCCGGAGGCCAGGGGCCGGTGTCGGCTCGGGCGGGGAGCGTCGATTGGTCAGGGACCGCACCGGCTGCGCCGGGAGTGTTGCGGTTGGGGACCAATCCGCAGCCGGAGGCCTCGGGGCCGGTCTCGGCTCGGGCGGGCTGCGTCGATTGGTCAGGGACTGCATCGATTTCGACCGAAACGTTGCGGTTGGGGACCAAACCGCACCCCGAAGCCCGGGAGCCGGCCCGAGCCGACGCCCGCCTGCCCGTGGCCGGCCGAGGACCGTGCCCGCATGAGTCCGCAGGGCCGGGAGTGGACCGAGACCCGAGCCGACCCCAACCGGAAGCCAGGGCCGGTGTCGGCTCGGATGGGCCGCGCCGATTGGTCAGGGACTGCATCGATTTGGCTCGAAGTGATGCGGTTGGGGACCAAACCGCACCCCGAAGCCCGGGAGCCGGCCCGGGCCGAAGCCCACCCCCCCCGTAGCCAGCCGAGAACCGCAACCGAAGGCAACCGGAGAGCCGGGCGTCGACCGGAGCCGCGGCCGCCCCCACCGCCGGCGGACGACCTATGACCCGATCGTCACCCGCAGGCTCCAGAACTTCCCGAACAGCTGGTCCTTCGCGCTCCCGGTCGACGTTCGGTTGCCGATGGTCGGCCGGCCGGTCGGCGTGATGGACCCGACGTCGAACGTCGTCGAGGTGCTCAGCGAGTCCACGGTCACGCCCAGGGTCGTGCCGCGGCGCCAGCAGCTGAAGGTGTGCTGCGCGCCGCCGTCGTTGAGGGATGCGTGGCCGGAGGTCAGATTCAGGCGGCCGCCGGTGCCGTTGAAGACGCACTGCGGCACGCCCTTCTGGCTGAGCTGCAGCTTGATCTGGGGAGCGTCGTACAGGCCGAACTGGGCGACGTTCGGTGTCGACCTTGCGTTCAGCCTGTCCATGCTCATCACGGCGGTCCAGGTGAAGTCCTCGGTGCCGGGGGCCGGGAACGAGTCGCCGGTCCAGGTCGCCAGGGAGAGTGCCTTGGTGAACCTCACTGCGGGGGCACCGGCGGCGACCACCGCGGTGCCGCCCTGGAGGGTGAACGGGAGCTCGCCGCCGGAGCCGACCAGCCGATTGGTGACCGGGTCGTAGCTCCACGTGGACTGCTGGACGGTCGCAGCGGCGGCGGGCGGCACGGCGACGAGGGCGGGCAGCGACAGGAGGGCGGCGGCTGCGAGGGGCAGTCGCGCTCGGGCAGGTGTGAGACGTGCGCGCACGGGTCGAGCTTCTTCGGTCCGGTGATCCTGGGCACCCCCGTCCGATCGAGACTAGCGACCGGCCGGATCGGCGACCAGCCCGGTCCAATCGGCCGCCGGACGGGCGCGGGGGACGAAAGTCGGGTGAGCGTTGTCGGCGAGTGTTTGTAGGGTCCTCGACGTGACGGATTCCATGATCCTGGCTCGGGGGCTGCGCAAGTCGTTCGGCGACTTCGAGGCGGTCCTGGGCATCGACGTCGACGTACGCCGCGGCGAGGCGTTCGGATTCCTCGGGCCCAACGGCGCCGGGAAGTCCTCGACGATGCGGATGGTCGCCGCGGTCTCGCCGGCGAGCGGTGGCGAGCTGCGGATCCTCGGCCTGGACCCGGCGGTCGACGGCCCGGCGATCCGCGCCCGGATCGGGGTGTGCCCGCAGGAGGACACCCTCGACACCGAGCTCACCGTGCGCGACAACCTCTACGTCTACGGCCGCTACTTCGGGCTGCCGCGCAAGGAGGTGCGCTCCCGGGTCGACGAGCTGCTGGAGTTCGTGCAGCTGACCGACAAGTCCGGCGCCAGCGTCGATGACCTCTCCGGCGGCATGAAGCGGCGGCTGACCATCGCCCGCTCGCTGATCAACCGGCCCGAGGTGCTGCTGCTCGACGAGCCGACCACGGGCCTCGACCCGCAGGCGCGCCACGTCGTGTGGGAGCGGCTGTTCCGGCTCAAGCAGCAGGGCGTCACGCTGGTCCTCACCACCCACTACATGGACGAGGCCGAGCAGCTGTGCGACCGGCTCGTCGTGATGGACAAGGGCGTGATCGTCGCCGAGGGGTCGCCCCTCGAGCTGATCCGCACCCACTCCACCCGCGAGGTGGCCGAGCTCCGCTTCGGGGTCGCCGACGTCGGGGAGAGCCACGAGGCGCTGGCGGAGAAGGTCGCCGACCTCGGCGACCGCGTCGAGGTGCTGCCCGACCGGCTGCTGGTCTACAGCGAGGACGGCGAGGAGGTCATCGCGAAGGTGCACGAGCGCGGCCTCGAGCCCGCCGCGGTGCTGGTCCGCCGGTCCACCCTCGAGGACGTCTTCCTGCGCCTCACCGGCCGGACGCTGGTCGACTGATGGCCGGCCTCGACCACCCGGCGGCCTCCTCCGCGCCGGCCAACGCGTTCGCCGGCGCCGGTCGTCTCGTCGACTACTGGGCGATCGCCTACAAGCGGACCTGGAAGGGCAGCGCCATCTCGTCCTTCGTGACGCCGCTGCTCTACGTGCTGGCGATGGGGGTGCTGCTCGGTGGGTTCATCGAGGGCGACCCCGACCAGCTCGAGGGCGCGACGTCGTACCTCGCCTTCGTGGCGCCGGGCATGGTCGCCGCGCAGGCCATGACGACGGTCTTCGGCGAGGTCACCTACCCGGTGATGGGCATGATCAAGTGGAACAAGTCCTACTTCGGCATGATCGCCAGTCCACTGGGCGTGCGTGACGTGATCCTGGCCCACCTCGGCTTCGTGCTCTTCCGGGTCGGCCTGACCTGCGCGGTCTTCCTGGCGGTGATGGCGCCGTTCGGTGTCTTCGAGTCGGTGCCGGGCGTGATCGGCGCGTTCTTCGTGCAGCTGCTGATCGGGGCGGCCTTCGCGACCCCGATCTATGCGTTCACGGCGGGGCTGAAGGACGAGAGCGCCTTCGCGCTGGTGTTCCGGCTCGGGATGATCCCGCTCTTCCTGTTCTCCGGAGCGTTCTTCCCGATCACCAACCTCGACGCCTGGATGGAGGCGCTGGCGAGGGTGACGCCGCTCTGGCACGGCGTCGACCTGACCCGGATGCTCACCCTCGGCGAGGTCGACTGGACCCTGGCCGCCGTCCACGTCGCCTACCTGGTGGCGCTGACCCTCGCCGGCTGGTTCTGGGCCGTCCACCGCCTGCAGAAGAGGATGATCGCGTGAGCATGCTGACCACGAGCGTCGGCCGCGCGGCCGCCTCCCCGCTCTCGGCCACGGACGCCACCTGGCTGCTGGTCTACCGCAACTACCTGGCCTACCGGCGCGCCTGGTACATCTTCGTCAGCGGCTTCCTCGAGCCGGTGTTCTACCTCTTCTCGATCGGGGTCGGCGTCGGCCAGCTGGTCACCGGGTTCGAGTTCAACGGCCAGCAGATCCCGTACGCCGAGTTCGTGGCGCCCGGGATGCTCGCCGCCTCGGCGATGAACGGCTCCCTGCTCGACTCGACGTTCAACTTCTTCTTCAAGCTGAAGTACAACAAGCTCTTCGACCAGATGCTGGCCACGCCGCTGTCCACGATGGACATCGCCCGCGGCGAGCTGAGCTGGTCGCTGCTGCGGGGCGGGATCTACTCCGCCGCGTTCCTGCTGGTGATGGTCGCCATGGGACTGGTCAGCTCCTGGTGGGCGGTGCTGGTGGTGCCGGCGACGCTCCTGATCGGGCTCGCGTTCGGTGGCATCTGCATGGCGCTGACCACGTTCATGCGCAGCTGGCAGGACTTCGAGTTCGTCACCCTGGCGACGCTGCCGATGTTCCTCTTCTCGGCGACCTTCTTCCCGGTCACCGCGTTCCCCCCCGTGGTCCGCTGGGTCGTGGAGTGCACGCCGCTCTACCGCGGCGTGGTGCTGTGCCGCGAGCTCACGACCGGGGCCGTCTCGTGGGGCTCCCTGGTCTCCGTGGTCTACCTCGTGGCGATGGGGCTGGTCGGCCTGGCGATCGTGCGCCGGCGGCTCGACGCCCTGCTGCTCACCTGAGGGCTGCTCACCTGAGGGCTGCTCACCTAAGGGCTGCTCACCTGACGGCTGCTCACCGGAGGCTGCTCACGCGAGCCGCAGCTCGAAGAGCTCGGTGTCGATCCAGCGGCCGAGCTTGTGGCCGACGTCGTGGAGCACTCCGACGGAGGAGAAGCCGCACGCCCGGTGCAGGGCGCGGCTCGCGTCGTTCGGCAACGCGACCACGGCCACGGCCAGCCGCACGTCGTCGGCGCGCAGCGCGGCCAGCAGCGCGTCGTACAGGCCGCGCCCGAGGCCGCGACCGCGGGCGTCCCCGGCGAGGTAGACGGACGTCTCCCGGGTGCGGGCGTAGGCGGCGCGCGGACGGTACGCCGACGAGTAGGCGTAGCCGAGCACCCGCCCGTCGTCCTCGGCGACCAGGAGGTGGTCTCCGGGGTGGGTGCTGTCCAGCCGGATCCGCCAGTAGTCCAGGTCCGGCGGCTCGGTCGCGAAGGTCGAGATGCCGTGCAGCACCTCGACGTCGTAGATCGCCTTGATCCCAGGGAGGTCCTGCTCGGTCGCGGGGCGGATCGGCATGGCCGAAAGGTACCCAAGGCTGGCAGGAATGCTCGCGGCGTCACCGTCGGACAGTTGGGAGGATGACCGCCATGTCGCTGCCACGGGTCGAGCCCGACACCAAGGACTGGACGTGGGTGCTCCGCGAGCCCTGCCCCGACTGCCGCTTCGTCGCCGCCGACGTGCCGGTCGAGGCGCTGGCCGAGGCCCTGCGCGCCAACGCCGGTGCCTGGCCGGCGCACCTGGCGGGGCCGCACGCCCGGACCAGGCCGCGGCCCGACGTGTGGTCCCCGCTGGAGTACGCCTGCCACGTGCGTGACGTGCACCGCGTCTTCGACGAGCGGGTGCGGCTGATGGTCGAGGAGGACGAGCCGCGCTTCGCCAACTGGGATCAGGACGAGACCGCGGTCGAGAGCCGGTACGCCCAGCAGGACCCGGCCGTCGTCGCCGAGGAGCTGGTCGACGCCGCCGCGGTGGTGGCCCGGCGCTACGCCGCGGTCGCGGGCGACACGTGGCAGCGGCGGGGGTTCCGCAGCGACGGGAGCGAGTTCACCGTGGCCAGCCTGGGCCGCTACCACCTGCACGACGTGGTGCACCACGCCCACGACGTCGCCGTCGCCGCGAAGGCCGCGACGGTGGCGGCGTACGACGCCTCGGCGTCCGCCTACCGCGACGGCAGTGTCACCATGCCCGCGACGGTGGACGAGGTGCTGCGCCGGTTCGCCGCGCGGCTGCCGGACGGGGCCCGGGTGCTCGAGGTGGGCAGCGGGCCGGGCCGGGACGCCCTCGCGCTGGAGGCGCTCGGAGTGAGCGTGCGGCGCACGGACGTGTCCCCGGGGTTCGTGGAGCTGATGCGATCGGCCGGGCACCGCGCCGAGCTGCTGGACCCGGCCACCGACGACCTGGCCGACCCCGAGCGCAGGGGAGCGGCGTACGACGGCGTGTGGGCGAGCGCGTGCCTGCTGCACGTGGCCCGGGCCGACCTGCCGCTGGTGCTGGGGCGACTGGCCGAGGCGACCCGCCCCGGAGGTACCCTCCACGTCTCGCTCAAGGAGGGCGACGGCGAGGTCTGGTCCACCCACGGCAACGTGGCTGCTCCGAGGCTGTTCGTGCTCTGGCGCGAGGAGCCGCTGCGGCGGGTGCTGGAGGGCGCCGGCTGGTCGGTGGACGAGCTCCGTCGTCACGACGGCCTGCGAGGTGACAGGTGGCTCGGCGTGCTGGCCACCAGGAAGGACGCATGAGGCACACGGAGTTCTGGGCCCGGATGGAGTCGGCGCTGGGGGTCGCGTACGCGCGCTCGTGGGCCGACCAGTTCGTGATGGGCGACCTCGGCGGCCGCACCGCCTCGGAGGCGCTGGACGCGGGGGTCCCGCCGAAGGAGGTCTGGGCGGCCGTCTGGCGTGCCCTGGACCTGCCGCCCTCCGAGCGGTGAGCGCTCCCGACAGCCCGACGGCGGCACCTGACCACCTGGCCGCCGCCCAGCGGCGGACGCTGGTGACCCTGGTGGTGGCCCAGGCGGTGGGTGCCATGGGCATCACCATCGGTATCGCGACCGCCTCGTTGCTGGCGCGCGACCTCTCCGGCTCCGAGCAGCAGGCCGGCCTCGCGCAGACCTGCCAGGTGCTCGGCGCCGCCGTGGCCTCCTACCTGCTGGCCCGGCTGATGTCGCGCCGCGGCCGTCGGGTCGGGCTGGTCCTCGGGTACGCGCTCGGCGCCGGCGGTGCGGTGCTGGCCGTGCTCTCGGGCGTGGTCGGCTCGATGGCGCTGCTGCTGGTCGGCGCGATCCTGCTCGGGGCCACGACCGCGGCCAACAGCGGGTCCCGCTACGCCGCCACCGACCTCGCGCTGGCCCAGCACCGGGCGCGGTCCCTGTCCACGGTGGTCTGGGCGTCGACGATCGGCGCGGTGGCCGGGCCGAACCTGACCGGGCCGGCCGGGGCGTTCGCCCGGCAGCTCGGCATCCCGGAGCTGACCGGACCGTTCGCGCTGGGCAGCATCGGGATGGTCGGCGCCGCGGTCGTCATCGCCGTGTTCCTGCGCCCCGACCCGCTGCTGCTGGCCCGCGAGGCCGCCGGCGTGAGCGCGGCGGCCCCGTCCGGGACGTCCTGGAGCCGGGTCGTGGGGGCGGTGCGGGAGCGCCCCGTCCTCGCCTACGCCGTGGCCGGCCTGGCCGCCGCGCACGCGGTGATGGTGTCGGTGATGGTGATGACGCCGCTGCACATGGAGCACGGCGGAGCCGAGCTGCGCGTGATCGGGATCGTCATCAGCGTGCACGTGCTCGGCATGTTCGCGTTCTCGCCGCTGGTCGGGATGGCGGCCGACCGCCAGGGCCGGGCCGTCACTCTGGCGGTCGGCGCGGTGCTGCTGGCGGTGTCGCTGGTGCTGTGCGCCCAGTCCCCGGAGGGCAGCTCCTGGCAGATCTTCTCCGGCCTGTTCCTGCTCGGGCTGGGCTGGTCGTTCGCGACGGTGTCGGCCTCGACCCTCATCGCCGACCACGCCCCGCTCGACGTGCGCGCGGACGTGCAGGGAGCCGCCGACCTGGTCATGGGCGTGACGGCCGCGGCGGCCGGCGGCCTGGCCGGTGTCGTCGTCGGCACGTGGGGCTACGCCACGCTCGCCTGGCTGTCCGCGGCGCTGGTGTCGGCGGTGGTGGTGTCCGCGGCCGGTTCACGCCGGCTGGCAGAGTGACGGCCATGAGCAGCAGCGACCCCGTGGGCATCGCCGTCATCGGCGGCACCGGCTTCTACTCCTTCCTCGACGGCCCCGACGAGCGGGTGGTCGACACGCCGTACGGCGCCCCGTCGGCGCCGATCGCGGTCGGGACCGTCGCGGGCCGACGGGTGGCGTTCCTGCCGCGGCACGGGACGGGGCACGAGCTTCCGCCGCACCGGATCAACTACCGCGCGAACCTGTGGGCCCTGCGCTCGCTCGGCGTCCGCCAGGTGCTCGCACCGTGCGCCGTCGGCGGCCTGCGCGACGAGGTGGCGCCCGGCGACGTGGTGGTGCCCGACCAGCTGGTCGACCGCACCAGCGGACGTGTCCAGACCTTCGTCGAGTCCGGGGCGGTCCACCTGCCCTTCGCCGACCCCTACTGCCCCCGGCTCTCCACGGCCGTGGCCGCCGCCGACCCGGCGGTCGGGGTGGGCGGCACCATGGTCGTGATCGAGGGCCCGCGCTTCTCCACGCGCGCCGAGTCGCGCCACTACGCCGCCCAGGGCTGGACGCTGGTCAACATGACCGGCCACCCCGAGGCCGTGCTGGCCCGCGAGATGCAGCAGTGCTACGTGCCGATCGCGCTGGTCACCGACATGGACGCCGGCGTCGAGGTCGGCGCGGGTGTCGGGCAGGAGGAGGTCTTCACGCGGTTCCGCGCGAACCTCGAGCGGCTCAAGGGGCTGCTGACCCGCACCATCGAGCACCTCCCCGGATCCGACGGGTGCACCTGCTCGACCTGGGCCGACGGCATGGAGCTGACCTACGAGGTGCCGGGGACCCGGGCGTGAAGGTCCTGCTGACCGGATCCGCCGGCTTCATCGGCACGGCGGTCGGCGCGGCCCTCGAGGCGGCCGGCGACGAGGTCGTGCGGGTCGACCTGATGCTGGACAAGGCACACGGCGCCACCGAGCCGCCGGTCGGCACCCATCGGCTGGACGTCCGCGACGCCGGCGCCTGGGGCGACCTCCTGCCTGGCGTGGACGCGGTGTGCCACCAGGCCGCGGTCGTCGGGGCGGGGGCCACGGTGGCCGACCTGCCCGACTACGCCGGCCACAACGACCTCGGCACGGCGGTGCTGCTGGCCGCCATGCACGAGGCGGGGGTGGGCCGGCTGGTGCTGGCCTCCTCGATGGTGGTCTACGGCGAGGGGCGCTACGCCTGCGCCGAGCACGGGGTGCAGTCGCCGCCCCCGCGCGCGGTGGCGGCCCTGGAGAGCGGCGACTTCGACAACCACTGCCCGCGGTGCGGCGCCGCGCTCGGGTGGGAGCTGGTCGACGAGGACGCACGGCTGGACCCGCGCAGCTCCTACGCCGCCAGCAAGGTCGCGCAGGAGCACTACACCTCGGCCTGGGTGCGGCAGGCCGACGCGTCGGCGGTGGCGCTGAGGTACCACAACGTCTACGGGCCGGGGATGCCGCGGGACACGCCCTACTCCGGCGTCGCGGCGATGTTCCGCTCCAGCCTCGAGCGGGGCGAGGCGCCGCGCGTGTTCGAGGACGGCGAGCAGATGCGCGACTTCGTGCACGTCTCCGATGTTGCGGCGGCCAACGTGGCGGCGCTCCGCGCGGTCACCACCGATGGCCCCGGCCGGTTCGCGGCGTACAACGTCTGCTCGGGCGAGCCGGTCCCGATCCGCCGGGTGGCCGACCTGGTCGCCGCAGGCACCGGCCGCGACATCGCGCCGGAGGTCACGGGTGGCTACCGCCTCGGGGACGTCCGGCACATCGTGGCCTCGCCGGAGCGTGCCCGGGCCGGGCTCGGCTTCTCCGCGGTGGTGCGGCCCGAGCAGGGGCTCCGCGAGTTCGCCACCGCGCCGCTGCGGGCGTGAACCCGCCGGCCCTACCGAAGTCTCGGTAGGTCTCCGCCCGATCGCCGCGGCGTCCGACAGGTCGGCCTAGCGTCGCACCACAGGCAGGACGTGAATTCCTTGGCGAGGGGAGCCGGTCATGTCCGTTCGGGTGTCAGCCGCCATGCTCGTGAGCTCTGCGGCGCTGCTCGTGGGGTCGGTCCTGGTCTCGGGTGGGCCGCACGCCTCCGGAGCCGGGCCTGACAACACGCCACCGACGCTGCGGGTCACGCCGCAGTTCGAGGTCGGCGGTCAGGTCACGCGGCTCGGCGGCTACGTGTGCGACGACGAGGGTGAGTTCACGCGCGTGCCCTACCTCGTGAAGTACTCCGCGTCGGACCCGTCCGGAGTGCAGCGCTTCAACCGCTGGGAGATCGACGGCGAGGGAGAGCCGGGCAGCAGCTTCTTCTGGCCCAGCTACGAGGACGACCCCTGGCGCGACACGCTGACCGACTACCGCGCGGAGTGTGGTGGTGGGATCCCGGAGCCGTCCGGGTGGGCGGTCACGGCGTACGACGGTGCCGACAACGCGAAGTACGTCGCCTCGGGTGTGGCCCAGCCGCACGTCTACCAGCAGAACGGCGTGTCCGGGGCCCTCGAGCCGGACTCCGTCCCCATGACCAGGACCGGCACCTGGACGACCTCCAGCTGCACCTGCGCCTCCGGTGGGTCCCAGATGTCCACCACGCAGGCCGGCGCCACTGCGACGTACACGATGACAGCCCGTGCGGGCGGCGCGGAGCTCGCGCTCGTCATGGCCCAGGGGCCCGGTCGGGGCAGCTTCCAGGTCCGGGTGGACGACACGCTGGTCGCGACGGTCGACTCCCGTGCCGCCACGAACCGCAACCGCGTGATCGTCTGGCGGGGGCGCGTCGCAGCCGGCAACCACACCCTCGCCGTACGCAACCTGGCGACCACCGGGCGGCCGCGCATCGACGTCGACGCGGTGCTCAGCCACTCCTAGCCGCCGTCGACCCAGATCGCCGACCTCCCGGCGGCCAGCCACCCGAGACGTCGTACGCGCCGGCCGTCGGGACGACCAGGACGTATGACGTCCCGGCGGCGCGAGAGGCGCTCACCAGCTGGTGTAGAGCAGGTGCTGCACGACCAGCGCGGTGACGAGCTGGAGCGCGAGGCCGGGCCGGCGCCAGCGCTCGGGGAGGGCCACCACCGAGAGCAGCAGCCACGGCACGAACGGCAGCCAGATCCGCTCGACCTCGGCCTTGCTCATCCGGGACAGGTCGGCGACCAGCACCACGACCGCGAAGGCGGTGACCAGCACCACGACCTGTCTCGGGGTCTCGCGGACCCGGGTCACGAGGGCAGCGAGGCCGGCGCCGAGCAGCGGCCCGGCGCAGATCGCCAGCGCGGCGAGATCGCCCCACAGCCAGTACGCCGCGGGCCGGTCCGCGGCGATGCCGTCCCAGTAGCGCTCGTTGAGCACCGGGTAGGCCTCCCAGAGCGCGAAGCCGCCCAGGGCGAAGGCGAGCACGACGGCCAGGGCACTTGCGGCGGCGACCGGCAACGGGCGCCAGGACCGGGCCAGCCACAGCACCGCGAGCGCCGGCAGGCCGAGCAGCACGAGGCCGTAGGACATCAGCACCGCCGAGCCCAGCAGCAGCCCGGCCGGCACCGACCAGCACACCACCGGTCCTGCCCCGCGGGCGGTCGCCGCGAGCGCGAGCGTGGCGAGCCCCCAGGCGGCGACGGCGGCGAACAGCGCGTCGGCCGAGACCGCCATGAACACCGCGGCGGGCGCGAGCACGAGGTACGGCGCGGCAGTACGCGCGGCCGCCTCGGCGCCGAGCGCGCGGAGGCAGACCAGCACCGCGACCGCCGTGCTCGCCGCCACGACGGTCACCACCAGGCCCGCGGCCCAGTCACCGCCGAGCCCGACCCGGTCCAGGCCCACGAACACCAGCAGCGCCCCCGGTGGATGGCCGGCGACGTGCGTGGGCCAGTTGTCCGGCGCCGCGTACGGGATCCGGTCCACGAACTCCCGCAGCATCGCGGTCACGTCGGTGGTCGCGCGTGCCGTCGGCAGGTACTCGTCGTCGTTGCCCAGGACCCGCGAGATCCCCGAGGACCCGTCGACGTACGCGAGCGCGAGCAGCCACGCCAGCCCGGCGGCGTACGACGTCGCGAGCAGCCCGCGCCAGGGCAGTCGTTGCGACAACGAGCCGGCCCACCGCCAGGCGAGCAGGGCCAGCACGACCGCAGGCACCGTGCCGGGACCGGCGCCCGGGTCCCAGAACCCGTGCAGCGGCGGCAGGACGCGGTCGCCGTGCAGCCGGGCCCTGACGTCCCAGTCGAGCAGCGGCGGCACGGCGAGGGCAGCGGCCACGAGCACCAGGGCAGCGCCGAGGCCGACCCACGGGGCGACGGCCCGGCGGGTGACCGTCGGCGCGCGCAGCTCGGTCGTCGCCATGCCCGTCACCCTAGGGTGCCCCGAACGCGCGCTGCCTCGGCGGTCACCCGGGGCAGGTGGCGTGACGGTCGCGTCCGGGGAAGAACTGATCCCACTCCGACGCGGTGAGGTCACGGCCCGCGATGGCACAGGCGCGCTCGGTCCAGGTCTCGGTGCGGGTGTCGGCGGTCCAGGTGCGGCCATCCGCTGCGGCGATGACGAGGCCCGAGCTGTCCTTGCGGTAGGTGATCGAGACAGGTCCGGTGTCGGCGGGCAGCGGGAGGCTCGAGAGGTACTCGCCCGTCCTCCCGTCCCACAGCGAGACCCGGTCCGCCCGGACAGCGGCGACCTGGCTGCCGTCGGGTGCGTAGTCCCGGTCGGTCCCCCACGGGGCGCCGGAGTCCGGGCCTGCCCAGGTCAGGGACGTGGCGTCCATCAGGCGCAGGTTGCCGGACGCGTCGGCCGTGGCGAGGACGGAGCCGTCCGGGGAGTACACCCAGGAGCGCGCCTGCGCGGGGAGCGTCCCCGGCGGTGCGGTGCCGAGGACCTTCCCGTCGGAGGGGTCCAGGCGGACCAGCGACCCGTCGGTCCGCAGCGCCGTCACGGACCCGTCGCTCGGGTGGGCCAGCAGGCTGGCGATCCCGGTGCCGAGGGGAACGGGGTCGTGCGCCGGTCTCAGGGTGTCCGTCTCCAGGGTCTCCAGACGGCCCGTGCCGTCCGGGAGGTAGAGCATCGTGCCATCGGGAGCGAACGCCACCGGCAGCAGGTCGGAGTAGTGCCGCCGGTGCGCGAGCTCCCGGCCCGTCTGGGCGTCCCAGACCCTGATCGTCTCGTCGGCATGCCAGGTCAGGAACCTGCGCGCATCCGGCGACCACCGCGAGCCCCACAGCTCGGGAAGCCTGCGGGACGGGGCCGTCCTGCGGCCGTTGCCGGTGTCGACGAACCACAACCGGTGCGCCTGCATCCTCGCGAGCACGCGTCCCGTCGGCCCGGGCAGCGAGAAGTCGTAGCCGCGTTCCTGCAGCCGTCCGGTGTCCTCGCCCAGGACCAGCACCCCCGGGACGGTGCTCACCCGCCAGGTCATGAGCAGGTCGTCCTCCTCGACGTCCACGCCGGACGTCGTGTACAGGGAGCGGTCGTCCGGGGACCACTGCGCGTCGACCAGGCCGCCGTTGTCGGGGACGAAGCGGTGCAGGAGCTCGCCGGTGCGGGCGTCGCGGACGACCGCGCTGTCACCCGTGACGATGACCAGCGACCTGCCGTCGTGCGAGTACGTCGCAGACTCCAGGTCGATCCCGCGGATGGCGGGCTCGCGGGGTCGCAGGGTGTCGGCGTCGAACCGGAGCACCCGGTCTCCCGTGGTGACGGCGAGGCTCGACCCGTCGGGGCTGAGGTCCAGTCCGCCGCCCCGGTAGCCCGCGACCACGTCCGGGCTGACCGCGAGCAGCCGGCCCTTGTCGACGTCGTAGGCGCGCACCGGCCGCGGTCCCCTCATCGCGGCGTACAGCCGGCTGCCGTCGTGGTCGAGGGCGACGTCGGCGTACTCCGGGACGCTGGTCCTGAAGAGCGGTCGCGCGGGGTGCGCGAGGTCCCAGACCGTGGCGGTCCCGAGCCGGGTGAAGCGATGGGTCTGGCGGTCCCAGTGCTGGACCACGGTGGCGAGCCGCCGGCCGTCGTCGCTGAAGTCCAGCGCGTACTCGATGCTGCTGCCCTCGGGCAGCCCGCCCAGCTGCCGCGCCGACAGGGTGCCGCCCGGGACGTCGTAGAGCCGGAGTGGCCGGTCGTCGATCCTCGGGGCCCGCCCCTGCCGGTCGGGCCGCCACTGGTTCACGGCCACCGCGAGCTGGTGGCTGTCGGGGGAGAAGCCGACGATGCTCGAGGGCGGGGTCGTCTCCTCGAAGTCGACCCGCTCGAGGGTCCGGGCGTCGAACAGCCGGGTCTGGTGCGTCGGCATGCCGACCGCCACCCAGCGTCCGTCGGGGCTGACCGACAGGGAGACCGTCGCGCCACCGACCTCGCCGACGCGCGAGACAGGCCCGGCCCGGGTCAACGCGGCGGCCAGGTTGTCCCGGGCCTGCGCGGACGCGTCGACGCTGCCGGCCTCGACCGCGAGGAGCAGGGAGGTGGCGAGGTCCTCCTGCTCCGCGGCCCGGGCGCCGGCCCGCCGGGCCTCGGCCAGCAGGGCGGCCGCCTGCCTGCGCTCCCGGTCGAGTCCGGCCTGGTGGGCGGACCGGACCGCCAGGACGCCGGCGACCAGGGCCAGCACCAGGAGCACGCCGAGCCCGGCGAGCGCGCCGCGCAGCCGCCGGCTCGCCCGACGCTCGCGAGCGGCCCGGGTCTCCGCGGCGCGGCGCTCGGCCGCGGCCAGCGCGACCGCGGCGTCGAGGAACGCGTTCTCGGTGTCGTCGAGGTCGGGTGCGGCCCGCTCACGCCACTCCAGCGTGCGCGTGAGACGGATGCCCCGGTAGAGCTCGCTGTCGGGGCGACCCATCGACTCCCACGCCTCGGCGGCCCCCGCGAGGTGGCGGAACAGGCGTTGCCCGTCGACGTCGTCGTCGAGCCAGCCGCGCAGCCGCGGCCACACCCGCACGAGCGCCTCGTGCGCGATCTGCAGGACGTCCCCGTCGATGCTCACCAGCCGGGCCTCCACCAGCAGCTCCACGAGCCGCGCGTGGGCCGCGTCCACGGCCACCTTGCTCCGGGGGACGCGGGCCCTGACCGGGTCACCGTCCTCGGTGGGCGTGACCAGCCGGAGCAGGAGGCTGCGCAGCCGGGTGCGCTGGGTGGCGTCGATGGCGTCGTAGAGCGTCTCGGCGGACCGGGTGACCGCTTGCCGGATCCCGCCGGTGTCCCGGTACCCCGCGACCGTCAGCGTCGGACCCTCGCGGCGTTCCCAGGTCTCCCGGAGCACGTGGGAGAGCAGCGGCAGCGCGGCCGGCTCGCCCTCCACCTCGCGGACCAGCAGGTCGACGAGCCCGGGCTCGAGCCGCAACCCGGCCCGGCGGGCGGGACCCTCGATCGCGCTGCGCAGGCCGGCCTCGCTCAGCGGCCCCAGGAGGTACAGGCCCTCCTCCAGGACCCGGGCGATCTCCGGGTACGGCGCCAGGTCGCCGAGGTGGTCTGCCCTCAGCGCCAGGACGAGGGGACCACCGGCCCCCACGTGCACGGCGAGCGCCGCGAAGTAGCGCGAGCGTTCCGCCGGGTCGGCGCAGAGCGTGACCGCCTCCTCGGCCTGGTCGACCACCAGCACCTGCCGCCCGCGCGGCTTCAGATCGACGATGGAGTCCATCGGGTGCGTCCCGGGGGAGGTGACGAGGACCGGGCGGTCACCGCCCAGGAGGGCCGCCACCACCCCGGCCCGGACCAACGACGACTTGCCCACGCCGGAGGGCCCCACGACCGCGAGGGTCCCGGCGTCGCGCAGCCGCCGCAGGCACAGGGCGACGTCGTCCTCCCGGCCGAAGAAGGTGTCGGCGTCGGCGGCGTCGTACGGCAGCAGGCCGCGGTAGGGACAGATGGTGCTGACCTCGGGAGCGGTCGCCGGGGACAGGGACGGGTCCTGCCGCAGCAGCTGGGCCTCGAGGGCGACCAGCTCGAGGCCGGGATCGAGACCGAGCTCCTCGGCAAGGATGGTCCGGGCACGCGTGATCACCCCGAGCGCCTCGGCCTGGCGGCCCGACAGGTGCAGCGCGCGGGCCAGCAACGCCCAGCGTCGCTCGCGCAACGGCGACTGCGCCGCCAGCGCACGGGCCCGCTCCAGCACCTCCGTCGGCCGGCCCGCCTCGATCTCGGCCTCGACCAACAGCTCCTCGGCGTCCATCCGCAGGCCCTCGAGCCGGGTCGTCTCCACCCGCCCGGGCTCCCACTCCTCCAGGTCCGGCACCGGCCGGCCGCGCCACAGCTGCAACGACTCCCGGGCCAGGTACGACGACCGCGCAGGGTCGCCGGCCGCGAGCGCGTCCCTCGCGCGTTCGAGCAGCCGCTCGAACACCTTGTGGTCCAGCTCGTCCTCGGCGAGGGCGAGACGGTAGCCGTGGGCTGCGGACACGATGGCGCCGCTGCCCAGCTGCTTGCGCAGGCGTACGACGCAACCCTGCAGCACCTTCGTCCACGTCGCCGGCAGGTGCGCGCCCCACAGCGCGTCGGCAAGGGCCTCGGTCGTGACGGGCTCACCGGCCCGCACAACCAGGGCCGAGAGGACCACCCGGTCCCTCGGGCTGAGCCCGTTCTCCCGGCCGTCGACCCGGAGCGGGCCGAGCACGGCGACGCCCATACCTCGACTGTCGACCCGGTGACGGCGCCCGTCAACGGCGTCGTTACCCGGTCGACACCGCTGCGGAGCCCGACCGGAACCGGTCGGGTGGAGAAACGGGATCGACCACGTTCCTCGACCTGGAGGTCATCATGACCGGACATGCGACGCAGGGCATCCTGCCGCTCCTGGCGGCGGCCTCGCTGCTCATCACCGCCTGCAGCGACGACAGCTCGAGCGTGACGAAGGAGAGGTCCCCCACCACACCCTCGTCCAGCGCGCCGGGCGACAGCACGCACCCGTCCTGGGAGCTGCTCTCGAACGAACCGGAAGGCGTGCCGCTCGCGGCCGGGACCTACGGGCTCACCCCGGGCGCGTCGTCCGAGCACGTGGCTGTGGTCCAGGCTCCTGGGGGATACGAGGCGTACGGGGGCTGGACGTTCGTCACCGGCGAGGAGCAGCCCCGCGCACTGTTCCACGCCGTGGGGATCCTGACCGCCGACCAGGTCTATCCCGACCCTTGTGCCTCCACGCGCAGCAAGGCCGCGATGCTGAGGGACCCCGGTCCCACGGTGGCAGACCTCGCCGAGGCCCTCGTGGCCCAGCAGGGGGTGACGACGTCGACGCCCCGGCCCGTCACGCTCGACGGGCACCGAGGCCTGTACCTCGACTATGAGGTGTCGAAGGGGGTCGACGTCAGGGACTGCGGCGACGAGGCCTTCGACATCTTCGGCAGCGCCGCCGGCGCTTCCTGGTATCTCGAGGCCGCGCGTGAGCGGGCTGCCATCTGGATCCTCGACGTCGACGGCGAGCGCCTCGTCCTGTCCTGGGTCGCCTTCCCCGGAGTGTCCGACAGCGAGCTTGACGAGATGACCGCCATGGCCGAGTCGGCCCGCTTCGTCGAGTCGGAGTAGCCCGGCCATGTCCGCAGGGCCTCGCGCCCGGGTGGGTCTGGGTGCCGCGTTGTGCGCCATCGCCCTCGTGGCCGGCGCCACCGTGCCGGTCGGGTCCGACGTCCGCTCCGGGGCAGCGAGCCCGCGCCGGCCCGAAGCGAGCGCCGACCGGCCGGCCCCCGGCCACGCGCGAGGGGCGGGCGGTCCGCACGGCACGGTGACGCTGGCCTTCGCCGGCGATACGCACTTCCAGCTCCAGCTGGCGGCGCTGCTCGACCACCCGCGCGGCGCGCTCGGGCCGATGGCCGGCCCCCTGGCGGCAGCCGACCTGACGATGGTCAACCTGGAGAGCGCAGTGGCCGAGGGAGGCACCCCGGACCCCAAGGAGCTCGAGGAGCCCGCCGACCGTTACTGGTACCGCACCTCCCCGAGAGCCCTGGTCGTCCTCGAGCGGGCCGGCGTCGACGTCGTCACCATGGCCAACAACCACGGTGCCGACTACGGGGCGGCCGGCCTCGCGGAGACTCTGCGGGCGCGCCGGGACGGCCCGGTCGCGGTGGTCGGAGCTGGCCGGAACCGTCGGGACGCCTTCTCGCCCTACCGCGTGTCGGTCCGCGGCACGGACTTCGCGTTCCTGGGCGCCGACGCCTCCGCGCGCGAGGGTTCCAGCAGCGTGTGGGCGGCCGGACCGCGCACCCCCGGCCTGGCCGCCGCCCACGCCGCCCGGCCCCGTGCCCTCCTCGCCGCGGTCCGAGCCGCCGACCGGCACGCCGACGTGGTCGTCGTCTACCTGCACTGGGGCGAGGAGGAGCGCGGCTGCCCCACCCACCGGCAGACGGTCACGGCGAGGGCCCTCGCCGGCGCAGGTGCCGACGTCGTCGTGGGCAGCCACGCGCACGTCCTGCTCGGCTCGGGCTGGCTCGGCGACACCTACGTCGACTACGGCCTCGGGAACTTCGTCTGGTATCACGACCACCACCCCGAGACCGGCGTCCTCCGGCTCGAGGTCCGCGACGGCAGGGTCGTCGGGGACACGTGGATCCCGGCGCGGATCCGCTCCTGGGGACGGCCGTACCCGCTGCGGGGTGCGGACCGGGCCGCTGCGAGCGCCGACTGGCGACGCCTGCGCGACTGCACCGGACTCGCGGCCGTCCACCTCCCTCTGGCCGACCACGTGGTGCCCGGCGACGGCCCGGCGCCGCTGCCGGCGTACTCGTGGTCCGGACGGCGGATCGGGCCTGGCCTGCTGGGCCGGCTGCGGTTCAGCCACCGACCCGGGTGCCCCGTCGCGGTCGGTGAGCTTCGCTACGCGCGGATGACCTACCTCGGCTTCGACGGCCACGCCCACACCGGCGAGCTGGTCGTCCACCGGCACTATCTCCATCAGGTCGTCATGGTCTTCCGCCAGCTGTACGACGCCCGCTGGCCGATCCGACGCATGCGCCTCGTCGACGACTTCGGCGGCGAGGACCAGCGGTCCATGGCTGCGGACAACACCTCCGCGTTCAACTGTCGTCGCGTCGCGGGCAGCCGCTCCTGGTCCGCCCATGCGTACGGCGCCGCCATCGACGTCAACCCTGTGCAGAACCCTGACCTGACCGGCGCCCGGGTCGCCCCGCCCGCCGGGCGGCGCTTCGCGACGATCAGGCGGTCACCCGGCGCGCATCCTCCACCTGGCGTGATCACGGCCGACGGGCCCGTGGTGCGGGCCTTCGCCCGGATCGGCTGGGAGTGGGGCGGCCGGTGGTCGACGGGCAGGGACTACCAGCACTTCGCCGCTCCCGAGCTGCCGGGCAGGTCGCGCGGCTACGACCCCGCCGTCACGACTCCGTAAGCATTGACGCCCCTGCGGGCACGCCTGACGCCTCTACCGTCGTGGACATGGAGCCCGTCTGCGACCTCGTCCTCCCGTGCCGCGACGAGGCACCCGCGCTCGCGACGCTGCTGCCCCGCGTGCCGGAGGTGTTCGCGGTGATCGTGGTCGACAACGGCTCGCGCGACGGCACCGCGCGGGTCGCCCGGGAGCTCGGCGCCACGGTGGTCGTCGAGGACGTCCCGGGGTACGGCGCTGCCGTGCACGCCGGCCTGCTCGCCGCCCGCCACGACCACGTGGCGTTCATGGACGGCGACGGCTCCTTCGACCCCGACGAGCTGCGGCCGATGCTGGACGACGTTCGCGCCGGCCGCGCCGACATCGCGGTCGGCCGGCGGCGCCCGGTCCGGTCGGGGGTCTGGCCCTGGCACGCGCGGGCCGGCAACGCGTTGATCGTGGCGTGGCTGCGCCGGCGGATCGGGATGCCTGCCCGCGACATCGCTCCGATGCGGGTCTGTCGCCGGGCCGACCTGCTCGCGCTGGACGTGCAGGACCGGCGCTTCGGCTACCCGGTCGAGCTGTTGGACAAGGCGACCCGGGCCGGCTGGCGCTTCTCCGAGCGGGAGGTGTCCTACCACCCGCGGGCCGAGGGCACACGGTCCAAGGTCTCCGGCTCGGTCCGCGGCACGGTCCGCACCGCCAGGGACTTCTGGAAGGTGCTCTCGTGACCGGCCCGCGGATGCTGGTGCTGGCCAAGTCGCCGGTCGCCGGCCGGGTCAAGACCCGGCTGGGGGCCCACGTCGGCCTCCACGAGGCGGCCGGCATCGCCGCCGCCGCGCTGCTGGACACGCTGCGGGCCTGCACGGACGCGGTCGGCGTGAGGTCGTGCCACCTCGCCCTGGCCGGTGACCTGCGCGACGGAGTCCGCGGCCAGGAGGTCGCGCGGGCGCTCGACGGGTGGACCGTGAGACCCCAGCGCGGCCGTGAGTTCGCCGAGCGGCTGGTCAACGCGCACCTCGACCTCGCCACGGGGCCCGGCCCGGTGGTGCAGATCGGCATGGACACCCCGCAGGTGACCCCGCTGCTGCTCGTCGACGCCGCCAGGGGCACCCGGGAGCACGACGCGGTGCTGGGGCCGGCGGAGGACGGCGGGTGGTGGGTGCTCGCGCTCGGCGACCCGCGCCACGCCGCCGCCATCGCAGACGTGGAGATGTCGACGCCGCGCACGCACGACGACACCCGGGGCGCCCTCGCCGGCGCCGGGCTGCGCGTCGGCACCACCGCGGTGCTGCGCGACGTGGACACCGCGGCCGACGCGGACGCGGTGGCCGTGCAGGCACCGGACGGCCACTTCGCGCGCGCCTGGACCGCCGTAAGGGCGGCGCGGTCATGAGCACCGAGTTCTCGCCCGTCGACGACGTGCGCGAGAGTCCGCCCGACGAGTCGTTCTCGGTCGTCTACTCGCGGGCGCTGCGAGGGGTCCCGTGCACGGTCGTCGGCGTGGGGACGGAGCCCCAGCCGCTGCCGGTGGCCAGCTGGACCGGAGCTGCGGACTCGACCGACGCCACGATGCTCGCCCATTGCGTCGGACCCACGCTCGACATCGGCTGCGGGCCCGGCCGGCTCACCGCCGGCCTGGCGGAGCTCGGCCACGTGGTGCTGGGCATCGACGTGGTCCACGAGGCCGTGCGGCAGACCCGGGAGCGCGGGGTGACGGCGATCGTGCGCGACGTCTTCGAGGCCCTGCCGGGCGAGGGCCGCTGGCGCAGCGCGCTGCTGGCGGACGGCAACGTCGGCATCGGCGGCGACCCGGTCGCGCTGCTGCGGCGCGTCCGGCAGCTGCTGGACCCGCGCGGCCGGGTGGTGGTCGAGCTCTCCCCACCGGGCGCGGGCGTGCACTCGATGTGGGCGGTCCTGCAGTCCGGGACGTCCCGGTCGCGGCCGTTCCGCTGGGCGGTGGTGGGCGCGGACGCGATCGCCGAGGTGGCCACCGCCGCGGGGCTGGCCGTGCGAGGCACTCACGCCTGTGCGGGCCGCTGGTTCGCGGTGCTCGAGGACCCGGCATGAGGATCCCCGCCGACTCCGACTTCCGCTCGCGGCTGCGCAGCGCGGCCGTCACCGCCCGCGTCGGCCTGTGGCTCGGGATCTGCTTCGGTGTCGCCTTCGTGACCGGTGTGATCAGCCACTACGCGCAGGTCCCCGACCAGCCGCTGCCGTTCCCCACCAGCCCGTCGTGGGGCTACCGCGTCACCCAGGGCCTGCACGTCGTCGCGGGCACCGCAGCAGTGCCGCTGCTGCTGGTGAAGCTCTGGACCGTCTACCCGCGGCTGTTCCTCCGGCCGCCACGCGGACTCCGCAAGCTCGCGGTCGAGGGCGCCGAGCGCGCGTCGGTCGCGGTGCTCGTCGCCGCGGCGATCTTCCAGCTGGCCTCGGGGCTGGCCAACGCCGCCCAGTGGTACCCGTGGGCCTTCTCCTTCCGCGCCACCCACTACGCCGTCGGCTGGGTCGCGGTCGGCGCGCTGGTCGTGCACGTGGCGGTCAAGCTCCCGGTGATCCGGCAGGCGCTGGGGGCCGACCTGGAGTCCACCGCCCTCGACCGGGCCTCTGCGGTCGAGCCCGGCGCGCTCAGCCGTCGCGGACTGCTGCGCACCACCTGGTTGGCGGCAGGCGTCGCGGTGCTGGCCACCGCCGGCAGCACCGTGCCGATCCTGCGCCGGGTGTCGGTCCTGGGCGTGCGCTCGGGCGACGGGCCGGGCGGGGTGCCGGTCAACAAGTCCGCCCGGGCCGCCGGCGTGACCGCGACCGCCACCGACCCGTCGTACCGCCTGACCGTCGCGTACGCCGACCGCGAGGTCACCCTGGACCGCGCCCGGCTCGAGGCCATGGAGCAGACCACCCACAGCCTGCCGATCGCGTGCGTCGAGGGGTGGAGCGCCGGCGCGACCTGGACCGGGGTGCGCGTCCGCGACCTGCTCGACCTGGTCGGTGCGCCGCGGGGGAGCGACGTGCTGGTCGTCTCGCTGCAGGAGAGCGGGCCCTACCGCCAGACGCTGCTGCAGTCGGGATTCGCCGACGACGAGCGCACCCTGTTGGCGCTGCGGCTCCACGGCGAGACCCTGGCGATCGACCACGGCTACCCGTGCCGGTTGATCGCGCCCGACCGTCCCGGGGTGCTCCAGACCAAGTGGGTACGCCGGCTCGAGGTGCAGACGTGACCGCGCGGCTGGTCACGGGCGCGGTCGGCGTGCTGCTCGGGGCGTACGGCGCGTGGTTGCTGCTGAGCCGCCAGGACGCCAGCCGGATCGTGGACGCCGCGACCTGGCTCGCCGCCGGGGTCGTGCTGCACGACGTGGTGCTCGCCCCCCTGGTCGTCGCCCTCGCCGCGATCGGCGCCCGTGCGCTGCCGTGGGCGGCCCGCGGCCCGGCGACGGTCGCCCTCGTCGTGCTCGGCAGCGTGACGCTGCTGGCGGTCCCGGTGCTCGGGCGGTTCGGGGCGCGGGCGGACAACCCGACGCTGCTGGACCGTCCCTACGTCGCCGGCTGGCTCGTCCTTGCCACACTGGTGGTGGTGGCCGCGGCCGTCGCCACCGTGGTCCGCGCCCGACGCGCGGCGGCCGGCCCGAGCCGGGGAAGGAGGCCACGTGTCCCGGGTCCTGGTCGTTGACGACGACCACACCGTGCGCGAGGTGGTCGTGTCCTACCTGCGCGCCCACGGCCACGACGTCCTCGACGTGGGGGACGGTGAGGCGGCGCTCGCCTCGATGCGGGACGCACCCGCGGACCTCGTCGTCCTCGACCTGATGCTGCCCGGCATCGACGGGCTCGAGGTGTGCCGGCGCCTGCGGGAGACCGGCGACGTGCCGGTGATCATGCTGACCGCACTGGGCAGCGAGACCGACCGCGTGGTCGGTCTTGAGCTGGGCGCCGACGACTACGTGACCAAGCCGTTCAGCCCCCGCGAGCTGGCGCTGCGGGTCGACTCGGTGCTGCGGCGTACCGAGACCGCGCCCGCGGCGCCCGAGCTGCTCACCGACGGCGACCTGGTCGTCGACGGCGCCCGCCACACCGTCACCCGGGCGGGCAGCCCGTTGGCGCTGACCGCCCGGGAGTTCGACCTGCTGCGCTTCCTGGTCGCGCACCCGGGGGTCGCGTTCTCCCGCGACGACCTGCTCCAGCAGGTGTGGGGGTGGTCGATCGGGGACCGGTCGACGGTGACGGTGCACGTGCGTCGGCTGCGCGAGAAGGTCGAGCGTGACCCGACTCGGCCCGAGCGCCTGCTCACCGTGTGGGGCGTGGGCTACCGCTGGGAGGCAGGCGGATGAGCTCGGACCAGCTCCAGATCGTCCTGGTGTCCGCGGCCAGCGCGGCGGCCGTGGGAGCCGTCGGGCTGGGTGCGGCCTGGCTGCTGCGGCACCGCTCCATCCGCTGGCAGCTCGGGCTGGTGGCGCTGGTCGCGGTGCTCTCGGTGCTGGCGGGTGTCCTGGCCACCTCCGAGCTGATGTTCATCTCCGACCACGACTGGGGCGTGGTGAGCCTCGTCGCCCTGGTCGCCGGCGTCGTGGCGGTGGCGGTGGCCCTGGCGCTCGGGGCCGCGGTCGTGCGCTGGTCCGCCGCGCTGCGTGAGGAGGCCCGGCGGATGGCCGAGCACGGGCGCTTCATCGCCGGCAGCCGGGGACCCAGCGAGTTCCAGGCCCTCTCCGAGGAGCTGGCGCGCACCAGCGAGCGCCTGGAGGAGGCGCGCGTCCGGGCCGCCCGGCTCGAGGAGTCGCGTCGCGAGCTGGTCTCGTGGGTGTCCCACGACCTGCGTACGCCGCTGGCCGGGATGCGCGCGATGACCGAGGCGCTCGAGGACGGGCTGGCCACCGACCCCGCCCGCTACCACCGGCAGATCCGGGCCGAGGTGGACCGGATGGTGCGGATGGTCGACGACCTCTTCGAGCTCTCCCGCATCCACGCCGGGGTGCTGCGGCTCAGCCCGGAGGCGGTGGTGCTCGGCGACCTGGTCAGCGAGGCGATCGCCGGCGCCGACCCGGTGGCGCGCGCCCGGCGGGTGCGCCTCGGGGGGACGGTCGAGGCGGGCGTGGAGGTGACCGCCGACCCGGCCGGGCTCTCCCGCGTCGTCTCCAACCTGGTGATGAACGCGATCCGGCACACCCCGGCCGACGGGGTGGTCGAGATCCACGGGCGCGCGGTGGCCGAGGGGGTCGAGCTGAGCGTCGTGGACGGGTGCGGCGGCCTGACCGCCGAGGAGATGGCGCGCGTCTTCGACGTGGCCTGGCAGGGGGGAGCGGCGCGCACCCCCGACCCCGACGACTCCTCGCACGCCCGCGGCGCCGGGCTCGGCCTGGCCATCGTCAAGGGCATCGTCGAGGCCCACCGCGGGCAGGTCGAGGTCGAGAACGTCGTCGACGGACCGGCCGCGGCCGGGTGCCGGTTCCGGGTGGTGCTGCCACGGGTGCCGGGGGAGTCGTCGCGCGAGCCGGTCGCCGACCCCGCCTGAGCCGTCGTACGCCGCGCCCACCGACGCCGCGGCTCCGGAATCGCCCCGGTGGCCGCGATCGCCCAGTGACCAGAATCGCCCAATTGGGGGGTTCGCCCGGGCCGGGATCGACGAAGAGTGGAGCCGTGGAGGAACGGGGGTTCTCGGACCACGGCGACGGCACCGACGAGCCGTCGGCGTGGCTGGGCGACCACGCCCAGGACGCGTGGACGGACGAGGACGACGTCCCGGTGGGGGACGACGTCCGGTACGACGCCGTGCCGGCGCCGGCCGGCGACCCGGGGCGGGGCGAGGACGGTTACGACGACCCGCCCGAGGACGAGGACCCCGAGTGGGACGAGGGCTGGGAGGCGGACTGGGACGGGGCTCTCGTCGACGTACCCGGGGAGCCGCAGCGCACGGCCCGGTGGTGGCTGAGCCCCGCGTTCTTCGCGGGTGCGCTCGCCGGGATGCTGGTCGTGGCCCTGGTCTGGCTGGTTGCCGCGGCGGGGTCCGAGGGGGCGTCGCGGGATCCGGCGAACGCCGCCGCGTCACGCGCGGTCCCGACCCCGTCGACCGACCCGACCACGTCCGCCGCGCAGCAGCAGGAGGAGCAGTGCGCCGATGCCGCTGCGGCCCTCCACGGGGTGCTGCAAGCGGCCGCGCCCGCCCTGGACCAGTGGGAGGTGCACGTGGGCGCCATGAACCAGCTGGTCTCCGGCGCCATCAGCCTGCAGCAGGCGACGCAGTTCTGGAACCAGACCCGCGTCGGCGCGCACCAGCGTCTGGCCCGGTTCCGGGCCGCCGACCGGAGCCTGGCCGTCCGGGCCGGGGCCTGCCCGGCACCGGAGGGGCTGCCCGACGCGCCCGCGGCGCTGCGTTCCTGCAGTCGCGTCGTGGCCCACGACCGGACGACACTGGACACCGCCCGGACGTCGATCGACACCTGGGAGCACCACGTGCACGACATGGAGATGCTCCGGTCGGGGCGCCTCTCGCCGGCGGCGGCGACGCAGATGTGGCTGGCCAGCTGGAGGCAGGGCGTCCGGGAGCTCGACGCCTACCACGCGGCGCGGCGCGAGCGGCAGCGCCAGCTGTGCGGCGGCTGAGCCTGGGGCCGGGTGCGGGGGCCGGGCGGCGGGTGGACGACACGCCCACCGCACCTGCGTGAGTCGAACACGTGTTCGGGCTAGGGTGGTTCCACAGGTGACGCGCAGGTCGACGTCGTCCCCAGCAGTCCGGCCCCGGACCGGCACTGTCGGCGGTCCCGTCTAGCGTCTCGCACGACGATGAACACGACGACGACATCCCAGACGAAGCGACCACGACGCGGGGCGGGCAAGCCCCCGAAGGAGAAGAACGACATGGCTGGTGGAGACCGCGACAAGGCTCTCGACACCGCGCTCGCCAACATCGAGCGCCAGTTCGGCAAGGGTTCGGTCATGCGGCTCGGCGACGAGACGCGCGCCCCGCTCGAGATCATCCCGACCGGCTCGATCGCGCTCGACGTGGCGCTCGGGCTCGGCGGCCTGCCCCGCGGCCGCGTGGTGGAGATCTACGGCCCGGAGTCCTCCGGAAAGACGACGGTCGCCCTGCACGCGGTGGCCAATGCCCAGCGCGCCGGCGGCATCGTGGCGTTCATCGACGCCGAGCACGCCCTCGACCCCGAGTACGCCAAGAACCTCGGTGTCGACACCGACGCGCTGCTGGTCTCCCAGCCCGACTCCGGTGAGCAGGCGCTCGAGATCGCCGACATGCTGATCCGCTCCGGTGCGCTCGACCTGATCGTCATCGACTCGGTGGCCGCCCTGGTGCCCCGTGCCGAGATCGAGGGCGAGATGGGCGACAGCCACGTCGGCCTGCAGGCCCGGCTGATGAGCCAGGCGCTGCGCAAGATGACCGGTGCCCTGAACAACTCCAAGACGACCGCGATCTTCATCAACCAGCTGCGCGAGAAGATCGGCGTGATGTTCGGCTCCCCGGAGACCACGACCGGTGGTCGGGCGCTGAAGTTCTACTCCTCGGTCCGCCTCGACGTGCGCCGCATCGAGACGCTCAAGGACGGCACCGACATGGTCGGCAACCGCACCCGCGTCAAGGTCGTCAAGAACAAGGTCGCCCCGCCGTTCAAGCAGGCCGAGTTCGACATCATGTACGGCAAGGGCATCAGCCGCGAGGGCGGCCTGATCGACGTCGGCGTGGAGGCGGGTCTGGTCCGCAAGGCCGGTGCCTGGTACACCTACGAGGGCGACCAGCTCGGCCAGGGCAAGGAGAACGCCCGCAACTTCCTGCGGGACAACCCCGACCTGGCCAACGAGCTCGAGAAGAAGATCCTCGAGAAGCTCGGGGTGGGCCCGACGGTCGACGCCGAGGTCCCCGCCGACCCGCTGGGCGTCGATGACTTCTGAGCCCCGCAGCACCCGTTCGTCGGGCTTCGACGACGACCGACCCGCACCCTCGTGGGCCGGTGACGTCACCGCCGGGGTGGACGCGTGGACGCAGCGTGCGTCCACGCCCGCCCCGGCGGACACCGAGATGCCCGAGCGGGGGTCGTCACGCGGCGGTGCCCGGTCGGGCCGTCGGCGGGCCGGGCGCGGACGCACCGATCCGCCCCCGCCCGACCCGCAGGAAGGTGGCCCGGAGGCCGACCCCGAGTCGGTGGCCCGCAAGATCCTGCTCGACCAGCTGACCGGCCAGGCCCGCAGCCGCAAGGAGCTCGACGACAAGCTCGCGGCCAGGAACGTGCCACCCGAGATCGCGACCCGCCTCCTCGACCGCTTCGAGGAGGTCGGCCTGGTCGACGACGAGGCGTTCGCGCGGTCGTGGATCGCCAGCCGGCAGCCGGGCAAGGGGCTGGCCCGCCGGGCGCTCGCCCAGGAGCTGCGTCGCAAGGGCGTCGACGACGAGGTCGCCCGCGAGGCCCTCGACGAGATCGACCCGGCGGCCGAGGAGGAGGCGGCGCGCGCCCTGGTGCGCAAGAAGCTGCGCTCGCTGGCCCGGGTCGACGACACCACCGCCACCCGGCGCCTGGTCGGCATGCTCGCGAGGAAGGGCTACGGCTCCGGCCTGGCCTTCGCCGTGGTGCGCGAGGAGCTCGCTGCGAGCGGCCGCGACCACGATGAGGACCTCGCCGGCCCCGGCCTCTGACGATCCGGCAGACTCCCGTCATGACCGACCGGGAGACCTTGACCTGGGAGGCGTTCGGCGCCTCCGTGCGTGACCTGGGCCAGCAGGTCGTCGACGACGGCTTCGACCCCGACCTGATCCTCTCGATCGCCCGCGGCGGCCTGGCTCTCGGCATGGGCCTGGGCTACGCGCTGGCGGTGAAGAACCTCGCCGTGGTCAACGTCGAGTTCTACACCGGCGAGGACCAGCGGCTGGAGATGCCGATCATGCTGCCGCCGACCCCGGACGTGGTGGACCTGTCGGGCCTGAAGGTGCTCATCGCCGACGACGTCGCCGACACCGGGCGCACCCTCGAGATCGTCCAGGACTTCTGCGCCGACCACGTGGCCGAGGCCCGCACCGCCGTGGTCTACGAGAAGCCGCGGTCGGTGGTGAAGCCCGACTACGCCTGGCGGCGGACGTCGGCCTGGATCGACTTCCCGTGGTCCTCCCAGCCGCCGTTGGTCGAGCGCGCCGGCGGCGCCCCCGCCTGAGCCACCGGCCTCGGGGCGCCCGGCGTCCGAGGGAGGTGCTGCCCCTCAGGCGTGGATCGGCCTACGCTCACCCATGTGGCCGAGCACGTCGGGATGCGCGTCGTCGTCCACGACCGGGGGCACGACCTCGCCGGCGTGGTGCGCGCGGGGGAGTCCTGGGCCGAGGCGGCGAGACGCACCTGCGCGGCGGTGCACGCGCTGCCGGTACCGGTCGACCTCTCCGGTGGGGTCAAGCAGTTCGCGATCGACCACGAGCGGGTGGTCTCGCTCCGGGCGATGACCCACGGCGACCTCGCCGACGTCGCCCGGTGGTGTGCGACCGAGCACGTGCGTCGTTGGTGGGCCGTCGACGGTGAGCCCACCCGCGAGGCGGTCGAGGCGACGTACGCCCCGCGCATCGACGGGATGACCCCGACGCGGATGTGGGTGGTCGAGGTCAACGGCCGGTCGGTGGGATTCGTGCAGGACCACCGGATCGGCGACCACCCGGACGCGGCCGTCCCCGGCCCGGCCCGGGACGCGATCGGGGTCGAGTACGCGATCGGTGACCCGGCCTGGGTGGGTCGCGGCCTCGGCGTACGCCTGCTGTGGGCCTGGATGCTGCGCGCCCGCCGTCGCTTCCCCGACGCGCCCACCTTCTTCGCTGCCCCCGACCATCGCAACGCACCCTCGCTGCGGATCCTGGCGAAGGCCGGCTTCGCGGAGGAGCTGAGGTTCGACGAGCAGCACCGCGACGGCAGCGTCGGCACGGTGGTGGGCTGCAGCCTCGACGTGCGCCGGGTCCTGGGGTGAGTCCCGTCGGTCGAGCCGCACCCTCCGGTGGTCGAGGTCGTCGAGACCCGACATGATGGCCCGCATGACCGACGAGTACCCCTTCCGCCTGCCCGCGGGCCCGGTGGACCTCACCTCCATCGAGACCAACACCTCGCCGGGCTTCACGGGTGGCAAGAAGAAGGGCAAGGCCGCTCTCTTCGCGCTGGGGGACGAGCTGTCGGACCTCCAGGAACGACTCTTCGCGGAGGGCCGGTCCGGCTCCGGGCGCCGCCTGCTGCTGGTGCTGCAGGGCATGGACACCTCCGGCAAGGGCGGGGTGCTGCGGCACACCGTGGGGCTGGTCGACCCGCAGGGCGTGCGGATCACCTCCTTCAAATCGCCGACCGACGAGGAGCGGGAGCACGACTTCCTGTGGCGGGTCCGTCGGGCACTGCCGGAGCCCGGCTACATCGGCGTCTTCGACCGCTCGCACTACGAGGACGTCCTGATCGGGCGGGTGCGCGAGCTGGCCGAGCCCGACGAGATCGAGCGCCGCTACGGGGCGATCAACGACTTCGAGCGCGAGCTCGTCGACAGCGGCACCACGATCGTGAAGTGCATGCTCCACATCTCGGCGGACGAGCAGAAGGAGCGGCTGCTCGCGCGGCTGGGGAAGCCCAGCAAGCACTGGAAGTTCAACCCCGGCGACATCGACGAGCGTGCGCAGTGGCCGCGCTACCGCGAGGCCTACGAGATCGCCCTCGAGCGCACGAACACCGAGCACGCGCCCTGGTTCGTGATCCCGAGCGGCAAGAAGTGGTACCGCAACCTCGCCATCGGCCGGCTCCTCTACGACACGCTGCGCAGGATGGACCCGCAGTGGCCGGTAGCCGACTTCGACGTCGAGGCCGAGACGAAGCGTCTCATCCACGAGGCACCCGTCTCGTGAGCGCGACCGTCTCCGTCACCAGGTACGTCACCCCGCTGCGCGAGGGTGGCAGCCTGCCCGGCATCGTCGAGGCCGACGACCTCGGCACCTACGTCTGCAAGTTCCGCGGCGCCGGCCAGGGGCTGCGCGTGCTCGTCGCCGAGGTGGTCGTCGGTGAGCTGGCGCGCCGCATCGGGCTGCGGACACCGCGCCTGGTCGCCCTGGAGCTGGACCCCGAGATCGCGCGCTACGAGGCCGACGAGGAGGTGCAGGACCTGCTCAACGCGAGCGCCGGGCTCAACCTCGGAGTGGACTTCCTGCCGGGCGCGTTCGGGTACGACGGCGACCTGCCCGCCGGTCAGGGGGTCGGCGCCACCGTGCTGTGGCTCGACGCGTTCACCGCCAACGTCGACCGCAGCTGGCGCAACCCCAACCTGCTGCTGTGGCACGGCGACCTGTGGGTGATCGACCACGGCGCGTCGCTGTACTTCCACCACGCGTGGTCCGGGGGTGTGACCGATCCGGCGCGGTTCGCCGCGCAGCCGTGGGACCCCAGCGACCACGTGCTCGGCTCCCACGCGGCCGAGCTGCCTGCCGCGGACGAGCGGATCCGCGCCCTGCTCGACGAGTCCGTCCTCGCGGAGGTGCTGGCCGAGGTGCCCGACGAGTGGCTGGAGCCGGTCCCCGGCGCGGAGACCGCGGACGCCGTGCGTGCGGCGTACGTGGCGTTCCTGACCGCGCGGCTGGCGACCCGGCAGTGGCTTCCGGCGGGGGTGGGCGCATGAGCACCTCGACCAGGCTGGCCTACCAGTACGTCGTGCTCCGCTGCGTGCCGCGCGTGGACCGGGAGGAGTTCCTCAACGTCGGGGTGGTCGTCTACTGCCAGGTGAGTGACTACCTCGATGTCGCGTGGGCGGTCGACCGCGAGCGGCTGGCGGCGCTCGACCCCGGCCTCGACCTCGACCAGGTGTGCGAGGCGCTGGCGTTCGTCGAGGGCGTCTGCGCGGGCGACGAGCGTGGCGGCGCGGCGGCGGCCCGACCGATCGGCCAACGCTTCGGTTTCATCAAGGCGCCGCGCAGCACCGTGATCCAGCCCGGTCCGGTCCACGGCGGCGTGACCGCCGACCCGGCACGCCAGCTCGAACACCTGCTGGAGAAGCTGGTCAGCTGACCGCGGCTCGCTGACGGTCTGTCAGAGGTAGGGGCGCAGCGCCCTCAGCGACTCGGTCGGCACCTTGACGGCGATGCCCTCACCGATGGTCCGGAGCAGCCACCGGTCGCCGTTGCGCACCAGCTTGGCCATCGCCAGCCCGGTCTGCGGGACGCCGCCGGTGAGCGTGAAGCGCGCCAGCTCGACGTCGTGCTCGTCGGTGATGCGGCAGTAGGCGTTGTTGATCCACTCGAGCGTGTGGCCCTGGTAGCTGCTCACCAGGAACACGATCGTGTCGACCTTGGTGTACACGCTGCCGAGGTCGACGGTGATGACCTCGTCGTCGCCCTCGCCCCGCCCGGTGACGTTGTCACCGAGGTGCACCACCGACCCGTCCCGGGTCCGGAGGTTGTTGTAGAAGGCGAGGTCGAAGAGCTGGCCGTCTGCGAACTGCACGGCCGAGGCGTCGAGGTCGACGTCGGGCGCACCGGTGCCGATGAAGCCGGCGGTCCGCTCCTTGTCCCAGCCCAGGCCCACGCGCAGCCGGGTCAGCGGCCGCCCCTCCTCAGTGGCCAGCTCGAGCTCCTGGCCCGCGGTCAGCTGCGTCACGTCGTTCCTCCCGTCGGTGGTCCTTCGAACCTACCGGGCGGGAGGAACGACGTGACGTCAGACGGGGACCAGCTCGACCGCACCCACGGCGTACCGCGCCAGGATGGTGCGGGCCAGCTCCGGGTGCGCACCCAGCGGCTCCGAGACCGCGATGGCGCCCGCCTCGGTGGCCAGCTCCGCGGCCCGGTCCGGCAGGAAGCCGGGGGCGAGGAAGAGCGAGGCGACCGCGATGTGGCGGCGGCCCTCGGCGCGGAACTGGCGCACCGCCTCGCCGGCGGCCGGGGGAGCCGCCGAGGCGAACGCCGCGGTGACCGGCAGCTTGTGCCGCTGGCCCCACACCCGGGCGAGCCGGGCGACGGCCTGGTTGGCCAGGGCGTCGCTCGAGCCGGCCGCGGCCAGCACCAGCGCGTCGAGCTCGCGCACCCGCGCGGCCTTCAGCGCCTCGCGCATGCGCACGTCGAGGACCTCGAGGAAGCACGGCTCGAGGCCGAGGATCGAGGTGGCCCGGATCTGCAGGCCCTCGTGGCGGGCCTGGGCCTCGGCGACCGCGGACGGGACGTCGACCTTCGCGTGGTAGGCCTCGGTGAGCAGGAGGGGTACGACGACGATCTCGTCGTGGCCGGCCTTCACGAGCCGGTCCACGACCGTCGTGAACGACGGCTTGGAGAGCTCGAGGAACGCCTGCTCGACACGCAGGTCCGGGCGCATCGCGCGGACCTCGTCGACCAGGGCGGTGATCGTCGCAGCGGACCGTGGGTCACGGCTTCCGTGAGCCAGGGCCACCAGGGCAGGAGCAGCCATCAGTGCGGCCTCCTCTGTGTTGCCGGTGCTACCGGGGTGGTGGTGTGACGACGACCGACAGCGCTGTCGATCTGGGGGGAGTGAGGAGTCATGAGTGGATCCCGCACTCGGTCTTGTTGGTGCCGGCCCAGCGCCCGCTGCGCGGGTCCTCGCCGGGGGCGACGCGGCGCGTGCACGGCCAGCAGCCGATGGAGGGGTAGCCGTCGTAGACGAGCGGGTTGACGAGCACGCCGTTCTCGGCGACGTAGCGCTCGACCTCCTCGTCGGACCAGCGGGCCAGGGGCGAGACCTTGACCTTGCCCTTCTTGGCGTCCCAGCCGACGACGGGGGCGATGACCCGGTTGTGGGTCTCGGCCCGCCGCAGCCCGGTCGCCCAGGCGTCGTACTGCTCCAGCGACTCGGCCAGCGGCTTGACCTTGCGCAGCGCGCAGCACAGGTCGGGGTCGGTCTTGTACAGGTCCTTGCCGTGCTCCGCGTCCTGCTCGGCCACGCTCTGCGCGGGCGTGATGGTCAGCAGGTTGACGTCCAGGGTGGCCTCGACCGCGTCGCGGGTGCCGATGGTCTCCGCGAAGTGGTAGCCGGTGTCGAGGAACACCACGTCGATGCCGGGCGCGACCTTGGCGGCGAGGTGGGCCAGCACCGCGTCCCCCATGGAGGAGGTGATGCAGAACCGCTCGCCGAAGGTCGCGACCGCCCACTCGATGATGTGCTCGGCCGGCGCCAGCTCGAGCTCGGCCCCGACGTGGGAGACCAGCTCGCGCAGCTCCTCGGGGGAGCGCCCCTCGGTGTGGGTGCCGCGGAAGTTGCGGGCGGACGTGGTGGTCGCGGCGGTCATGCCGAACCACCTCCCGACGGCCTCAGCAGCCCGAGCATCTTCAGCGAGAACGCCCGCATGCAGGAGCGGCACTCCCAGGTCCCGTGCGGGGAGCTGACCTCCCCGGTCTCGGAGACGACCTCGTGCGGACGCAGGTCCTCGTCGCCGCAGTAGGGGCAGTGGAAGGGCACGGCGCGCTCGCTCATGAGACCGTCTCCAGCTCGCGCTCGCCCCGCAGGTCGGCCTCGTCGGCGCGGGTGACCCACGTGGCGAAGGACTCGCCGGGCTCCCGCTGGTCCAGGTAGGCCCGCACCACGTTGGTGACGTAGTCGTCGAGGCCCGCGCTGGTCACCTTGTGCGCCCGCAGCTTGCGGCCGAAGGTCGCGTTGAGCCCGGTCGCGCCGCCCAGGTGGACCTGGAACCCCTCGACCTGGTTGCCGTCGGCGTCCATCACCAGCTGGCCCTTGAGCCCGATGTCCGCGACCTGGGTGCGGGCGCAGGCGTTGGGGCAGCCGTTGACGTTGACGGTGATGGGGGTGTCGAGGTCGGGGATGCGACGCTCGAGCTCGGCGACCAGGTCGCGGGCGCGGTTCTTGGTGTCGACGATCGCCAGCTTGCAGAACTCGATGCCGGTGCAGGCCATCGTGCTGCGCCGCCAGTTCGACGGGGTGGCGGTGAGGCCGATCGTCTCCAGGTCCTCGAGGAACGCGTCGAGGTGGGCCTGCTCGACGCCGATCACCACGAGCTTCTGGTACGCCGTGAGCCGGACGCCGGCCGCGTCGTACTTCTCGACGAGGTCGGCCAGCCCGGTCAGGACCGTGCCGGAGACCCTGCCCACGACCGGCGCGGCGCCGACGTAGAACTTGCCGTCCTTCTGGGCGTGCACGCCGATGTGGTCGCTCTGCACCTCCGGCGAGGGGGGCGAGGGGTTCGACACCAGGGCCCGGCCGAGGTACTCGGTCTCGAGCACCTCGCGGAACTTCTCGACGCCCCAGTCCGCGACGAGGTACTTCAGCCGGGCGCGGGACCGCAGCCGCCGGTAACCGTAGTCGCGGAAGATCGACGCGACGCCCTCCCAGGCGTCGGCGACCTGGTCGAGCGGGATCCAGACGCCCAGCTTCTGCGCGAGCATCGGGTTGGTGGACAGGCCGCCGCCGACCCAGAGGTCGAAGCCGGGGCCGTGCTCGGGGTGGACGGTGCCGACGAAGGCGACGTCGTTGGTCTCCGGGCAGACGTCGTGCGAGGGGTGCCCGGTCAACGCGGTCTTGAACTTGCGGGGGAGGTTGGAGAACTCCTTGTTCCCGATGAAGCGGCTCTTGATCTCCTCGAGGGCCGAGCTGCCGTCGATGATCTCGTCGGCGGCGATCCCGGCCACCGGCGACCCGAGGAACGGACGGGGGGAGTCGCCGCACGCCTCCTGGGTGTCGAGGCCGGCTGCCTCGAGGCGCTCCCAGATGGTGGGGACGTCCTCGATGCGGATCCAGTGGTACTGGATGTTCTCGCGGTCGGTGATGTCGGCGGTGTCGCGGGCGAACTCCGTGGAGACGGTGCCCAGGGCCCGGACCGCGTCCGCGCTGAGCAGGGCGCCGTCCGAGCGGACCCGCATCATGAAGTACTCGGCGTCGAGGTCGGCCGGGTCGACGGTCGCGGTCTTGCCGCCGTCGAAGCCCTCGGCGCGCTGGGTGTAGAGCCCCCACCAGCGCATCCGGCCGCGCAGGTCGTTGGGGTCGATCGAGGCGAACCCGCGCTTGGAGTAGATCGCCTCGATCCGGGCGCGGACGTTGAGGGCGTCGTCGTCCTTCTTGAACTGCTCGTTGGCGTTCAGGGGCTCGCGGTAACCGAGCGCCCACTGGCCCTCACCGCGCTTGGCGCGGGGGCGGGGGGTGCGGGGAGCGGTGGCCTGGTCGGGCATGAGGCTGGATCCTTGGCGGTTGTGAGACGCACGAATCGTCAGGGCCCGACCTCGTCGTCGGGTTGACCTTTACCAACCGTGCGCCCGTGGACTGGTGTCTCGGGCGGCGGCCGTCGGCTCGCGAAGGAGGGCGACGGCGGTCAGAAGGGCCAACACATCATGCTGCGGGTGCGCCCGAGGTCCACGTGGCGTCGAACCACGAGGTACGCGTGCGTCGCAGCAGTGATCATGGCCGGAAGTCTCACGGGTCGGACGGCTCGATCACAAGCCGAGATCTCATGCAGTGAGACGCGTGTCCACATCGCGGGATGCTGGGCGGCGAGCGAGGCGGAGCAGGGGCGTCCGTGCGGCCCAGGTCACAGCGCGCCGGCCGCGGACGCGGCGCTGACGCCGGCACTGCACGTCACTACGCTGTCAGCATGACGGATGCCCTGATCAGCAGCGCGTACAGCCAGGCCCTCGAGGTCATCGCCTCGGTCGAACCCCGCATCGCGGACGCGACGCGTCAGGAGCTCGCCGACCAGCGGGCGTCCCTGAAGCTGATCGCCAGCGAGAACTACGCCTCGCCCGCGGTCCTGCTCACCATGGGCACCTGGCTCAGCGACAAGTACGCCGAGGGCACGGTCGGTCACCGCTTCTACGCCGGCTGCCAGAACGTCGACACCGTCGAGTCGGTCGCGGCCGAGCACGCGCGCGAGCTGTTCGGCGCGCCGTACGCCTACGTCCAGCCGCACTCCGGCATCGACGCCAACCTGGTCGCCTTCTGGTCGATCCTCGCCAACCGGGTCGAGACCCCCGCACTGCAGAAGCTCGGCGCCAAGAACGTCAACGAGCTGAGCGAGGCCGACTGGGAGTCGCTGCGCCACGACCTCGGCAACCAGCGCCTGCTCGGCATGTCCCTCGACGCGGGCGGCCACCTCACCCACGGCTTCCGCCCCAACATCAGCGGCAAGATGTTCCACCAGCAGCAGTACGGCACCGACCCGGAGACCGGCCTGCTGGACTACGACGCGGTCGCCGCCAAGGCGCGCGAGTTCAAGCCGCTGGTGCTCATCGCCGGCTACTCCGCCTACCCGCGCCGGGTGAACTTCGCGAAGATGCGCGAGATCGCCGACGAGGTCGGCGCGACCCTCATGGTCGACATGGCCCACTTCGCCGGCCTGGTCGCGGGCAAGGTCTTCACCGGTGACGAGAACCCCGTCCCGTTCGCCCACATCACGACCACCACGACCCACAAGTCGCTGCGCGGCCCGCGCGGTGGCCTCGTGCTGGCGCAGGAGGAGTACGCCGCCGACGTCGACCGCGGCTGCCCGATGGTGCTCGGCGGCCCGCTCTCGCACGTGATGGCCGCGAAGGCCGTCGCGCTCGCCGAGGCCCGCCAGGCGTCGTTCCAGACCTACGCCCAGCAGATCGCCGACAACGCCAAGTCGCTCGCCGACGGGTTCCTGACCCGCGGCGCGAAGCTGGTCACCGGCGGCACCGACAACCACCTCGTGCTGCTCGACGTCTCGTCCTTCGGCCTCACCGGCCGGCAGGCCGAGTCGGCGCTGCTCGACGCCGGCGTCGTGACCAACCGCAACTCCGTCCCGGCCGACCCCAACGGCGCCTGGTACACCTCCGGCATCCGCCTCGGCACGCCGGCGCTGACCACGCGCGGCTTCGGCCACGACGAGTTCGACACGGTGGCGGACCTGATCGTGCACGTCCTGTCGAACACCCAGCCCGGCACCACCAAGGCGGGTGGCCCGTCGAAGGCGTCGTACGTCCTCGCCGACGGGGTGGCCGACAAGGTGAAGGCGGCCTCCGCCGAGATGCTGGACAAGCACCCGCTCTACCCCGGGCTCGAGCTCAGCTGAGTCCCACCGGGTCGGGCAGCCCAGCCTGCGCCGGGGCGCACCCTGGGCCGCACGACTCGTTCGGGGTCAGTCGCTCATGTCCCTGAACCAGTCGCGGGTCCCGTCGGGGCGTTCGACGTACCAGCCGAACGTCGCGCCGGGGTCGCGGCGTCGGGCCTCGGCGACCCGGGCCGCCAGCTCCTCGTCCTCGAGCGCCCCGGGCGTCTGCTCCGTCGGCGACGGGTGCAGCTCGTAGTTCTCGTACACCAGGAACCGGTCGTCGGGCCCGAGCGCCTCGATCGCGCGGGTGACGCCCAGCAGCGCACCCTCGTCGTCCGTTCCCCACACGACCGGGATGTCGTCCCAGTCGTCCGGCGTGACCAGGACCGTCACGGTGCGGTCGCCGAGGGCGAGACGGACGCCGCCCTCGGCCTCCTCGGTCACCGCGCCGAAGGTGGCGAGGTGGGTGAGCAGTCGCTCCCAGGACTCCGTGGTCATGCCTCGAGCATCCCCGACCGGGGCGGTGCCCGTCAGCCGAGTCCTGGCGGCTCAGCGCCAGGCGTACTCCATCTCGGGACGGCCACTGCCGCCGTAGCGTGGCCGGCGCTCGGCCTGGCCGGTCTCGGCGAGGTGCTCGAGGTAGCGACGCGCGGTGACCCGGGAGGCGCCGACCGCCGCGGCCACCTCGCTGGCGGACATGGGGGCGTCGGCGTCGCGCAGCGCGGCCGTCACGTCGCGCAGCGTCTCCGCGCTCATCCCCTTGGGCGTCGCGGCCGTCGGTGCCGCCCGCAGCGACCCGAACAGCTGGTCCACCTCGTCCTGGACCACCTCGTCGGGCGCGGCCGCGAGCCGGGCACGGTAGGCGGCGTACTGCTCGAGCTTGGCCCGGAACGTCGCGAACGTGAACGGCTTGAGCAGGTAGAGCACCACGCCCTGGGCGACCGCGTGCCGCACCACGTCGGCGTCCCGCGCCGAGGTCACCGCGATCACGTCGCACCGGTGGCCGGCGCCGCGTAGCCGCTGCAGCAGGCCCAGGCCGTGGCCGTCGGGCAGGTGCATGTCGAGGAGCACCAGGTCGACATGGCGGTCCTGGTTGAGGAAGCGTGCCGCCTCGGCGGCCGAGCGCGCGACACCGGCGACCTCGAAGCCCTCGATGCGCGCGGTGTACGCCGCGTGCGCCTCCGCGGCGAGCGCCTCGTCCTCGACGACGAGCACCCGGACGTTCATGCGTCCGCCCGTCCCGCCCGGACCGACGCGGCCCGCAGGGTGACGGTGAACTCGGCGCCGCCGTGGGCGGAGCCGCCGATCTCCACCCCGCCGCCGTGGCGCCGGGCCACCTGTCCCACCAGGGCCAGCCCGACACCCCGCCCGCCGCCGAGGTCGTCGACCGAGGCCTTCGTGGTCCAGCCCCGGTCCAGCACGTGGGCAGCCTCCTCCTCGGAGAGGCCGGGCCCGCTGTCACCGACGGTGACCCGCAGCGTGTCCGCGTCACCTCCCAGGTGCACCGCCACCCGGCGCACCGGCCGTCCGGCCACGGCGTCGAGGGCGTTGTCGACGAGGTTGCCGAGCACGGTGACCAGGTCCCGCGGCGCGACGGCGGGCCCCGGCGTCGGCAGGTCGCCCTCGACGGTGAGCTCGATGCCGCGCTCGGCGGCCTCGGCGCTCTTGCCGAGCAGCAGCGCAGCCACCACCGGGTCGCCCAGCTGGCCGACCATCCGGTCGGTGAGGTGCTGGGCCACCTCGAGCTCCTCGGTGGCGAAGGCGACCGCCTGCTCGGGGCGGCCCATCTCGATGAGGGACACCACGGTGTGCAGCCGGTTGGCGGCCTCGTGGTTCTGCGAGCGCAGCGACTCGGTGAGGCCGCGGACCACGTCGAGCTCGCCGGTGACCGAGCGCAGCTCGGTGTGGTCGCGCAGGCTGACGACGGCGCCGACCTCGCGCCCCTGCCAGGTCGCGGGGGAGGAGCTCACGACCAGCACGTGCTCGCCGGCGACGTAGATGTCGTCGGCCTCGCTGGTGCGGCCCAGAGCCGCGGTGACCAGCCCGGGCGGCAGCCCGAGGTCGCTGACCGGTCGGCCGACGACGTCCTCGGGCAGCGCGAGCAGGCGACGGGCCTCGTCGTTGACGAGCTGGACCCGACCTCGGTCGTCGATGAGGAGCAGCCCCTCCCGGACGGCGTGCAGGACGGCGCTGTAATACTCGTACATCCGGGTGATCTCGCGCTCGCCGAGCCCGTGCGTGGCGCGCCGCAACCGCCGGGCGACCAGCCAGGTGCCGATCAGGCCGACCGCGAGCACCGCGAGCGCGGCACCACCGATCAGCAGCACGTCGTCGCGCAGGCCGCGGTCGATCCGCTCGATCGTGATGCCGACCGAGACCAGGGCGACCACCCTCCCCGAGCCGTCGAGGACCGGCACGACCGCGCGCATCGACGGGCCCAGCGTCCCGGCGTACTCCTGGGTGAACGTGCCGCCCTGCGGCGCGTCGCCGACGTCGCCGACGAAGTGGCCGCCGATCCGGCTGGGGTCGGGGTGGCTGTAGCGGATCAGGTCGAGGTTCATGACGGTGATGAAGTCGACCCCGGAGTCGCGTCGGACCCGCTCGGCCAGGGGCTGGATGGTCGCGCTCGGGTCCGGGTCGTCCAGCGCGTCGACCAGCGTGGGGGAGTCCGCGAGCGTCCGGGCCACGGCGACCGCCCGCTCGGTCGCGGTCGTGCGCGCGTTGTGGCGGGCGTCGTACGCCGCGAGCCCGAGGGCGCTCACCACCAGCACGACGACCACCAGGACCTGCAGCAGCAGGATCTGGCGCGCGACCGAGGGCTCCCGGGTGGTTCGCCGCCAGCGCATGGCGGGATTGTCCCTCACCGCGACGGGTGTGAACTCAACGACCACAACGGTGACGGGCATCACAGCCCGCCCCACGATGGTCCGACCGGCCGGATCCCCGGCGACCACCTGGAGGAACCCCATGAGCGTCACCGTCCCCGAACCCCGCGGCGCGACGAAGCAGCCGCCGCGCAACCGGACCCACTACCTGTACGTCGCGGTGATCGCCGCCGTCGTGCTCGGCATCGCCGTCGGCCTGCTGTTCCCCGACTTCGCCGTGCAGCTCAAGCCGCTCGGCACCGCGTTCGTCGCGTTGATCAAGATGATGATCCAGCCGGTCATCTTCTGCACGATCGTGATCGGCGTGGGGTCGGTGCGCAGCGCCGCCCGGGTGGGCAAGGTCGGCGGTCTCGCGCTCGTCTACTTCCTGGCGATGTCGACGGTCGCGCTGGCCATCGGCCTGGTGGTCGGCAACGTCCTGCACCCGGGTTCCGGTCTCCACCTGACCGACGAGGTGGCGAGCGCCGGTGCCGCCCAGGCCGAGGGCGCGGGTACCACCACGGACTTCCTGCTCGGCATCGTCCCGACCTCGCTCTTCTCCGCGCTCACCTCGGGCGAGGTGCTCGAGACGCTGCTGGTCGCCCTGCTGATCGGCTTCGCCGTGCAGGCGATGGGCCGGACCGGCGAGCCGATCCTGCGCGGCGTCGGCCACGTCCAGCGCCTGGTCTTCCGGGTGCTGTCGATGATCATGTGGGCCGCCCCCGTGGGCGCGTTCGGCGCGATGGCCGCGGTCGTCGGCGAAACCGGTGTCGACGCCCTGAAGAGCCTGGCCGTCCTGATGCTCGGCTTCTACGTCACCTGCGCGCTGTTCGTCTTCCTGGTGCTGGGCACGCTGCTCAAGACCGTCACCGGCGTCAACGTGTTCAGCCTGTTCCGCTACCTCGGCCGGGAGTTCCTGCTGATCCTGTCGACGTCGTCCTCGGAGTCGGCGCTGCCGCGCCTGATCGCGAAGATGGAGCACGCCGGCGTGGACAAGCCGACCGTGGGCGTCGTGGTCCCGACCGGCTACTCGTTCAACCTCGACGGCACCGCCATCTACCTGACGATGGCCTCGCTGTTCATCGCCTCCGCGCTCGGCGACCCGCTGAGCATCGGGGAGCAGGTCTCGCTGCTGCTGTTCATGATGATCGCCTCCAAGGGCGCGGCCGGCGTCACCGGCGCCGGCATGGCGACCCTGGCCGGCGGACTGAGCTCGCACCGCCCCGAGCTGCTCGACGGGGTGGGCCTGATCGTCGGTATCGACCGCTTCATGTCCGAGGCTCGCGCGCTGACCAACTTCGCCGGCAACTCCATCGCCACCGTGCTGATCGCGCACTGGACCGGCGGCCTCGACCGGCCCCGCCTGGACCGGGTGCTCGCCGGCTCCGAGCCCTTCGACGAGACGACGATGCTCGACGAGGAGGACGACGTCCCGGCCGCTCCCGTGACCCAGGTGCCGCAGCCCCAGCCCGTCCCATGAGTTGAGTTGGGCCGGAATCGGCGTTGAGTTGGGCCTCGTTCACCGAACGGGGCCCAACTCACGTCCGAATCCGGCCCAACTCAACCCAGGGTCGGGGTGGCGCGCTCCACGATCGAGCGCAGGTCGCCGCTCTCGAGCGCGCCGAACGTGCCGTCGTAGGACGTGCCGAGGCGGGAGGCGCAGAAGACGTCGGCCACCTCCGGGGGCGCGAAGCGCACCAGCAGCGACCCCTGCAGGCACGCGGCCATGCGCCCCGCGAGCCGGCGCGCCGAGCCCTCGAGCGCGACCGGGTCGCCCAGCTCGCCGAGCAGGGCCAGCGTCTCGTCGACGGCCCGGTCCAGCCGGGAATCGGCGCCCCGGGCCAGCCCGACCTCGGTGATCCAGGCGCTCAGCGCCTCGGGCTCGCGCTGCAGCGCCCGCAGCACGTCGAGGGCGTTGACGTTGCCGGACCCCTCCCACACCGAGTTGAGCGGCGCCTCGCGGTAGAGCAGCGGCAGCACGGACTCCTCGACGTACCCGTTGCCGCCCAGGCACTCGAGTGCTTCGGCGACCATGAACGGCGTCCGCTTGCAGACCCAGAACTTCGCCAGCGGCAGCGCGATCCGGCGCAGCGCCGCCTCGTGCGGGTCGTCGATCCGGTCCACCGCCGCCGCCAGGCGCAGCGCGATCGCGGTGGCCGCCTCGGTCTCGACCGCGAGGTCGGCGAGCACGTTCTGCATCAGCGGCTTGTCGGCGAGCAGGGAGCCGAACGCCGAGCGGTGGGCGGCGTGCCAGGAAGCCTCGTTCAGCGCGCGGCGCATCAAGGAGGTCGAGCCCAGCACGCAGTCGAGGCGAGTCGCTGCCACCATCTCGATGATGGTGCGCACCCCGCGGCCCTCGTCGCCGAGGCGGTGCGCGACGGTGCCGGCGAGCTCCAGCTCCGAGGACGCGTTGGAACGGTTGCCGAGCTTGTCCTTGAGGCGGACCACGTCCAGCCGGTTGCGGGTGCCGTCGGCGAGCACGCGGGGCACCACGAAGCAGGTCACCCCGCCCTCCGCCTGGGCCAGCACCAGGAAGACGTCGTTCATCGGGGCAGAGGTGAACCACTTGTGCCCGTGCAGGGTGTACTCGCCGTCCACCGACGTCGGGCGCGCCTGCGTGACGTTGGCCCGCACGTCCGAGCCACCCTGCTTCTCGGTCATGCCCATGCCGGCCAGCGCCCCGCGCTTGGCGGAGGCGAGCCGGACGCCGGGGTCGTACGACGTGGAGGCCAGCAGCGGCGTCCACTCCTTGGCCAGCGCGTCGTCGGCCCGCAGCGCCGGCACCGCGGCGTACGTCATCGAGATCGGGCAGCCGTGCCCGGGCTCGGTGTGCGACCAGGCCATGAACCCGGCGGCGCGCCGGACGTGGGCGTGCGGGGAGTCCGACTCCCACGGCGCCGCGGCCAGGCCGTGCCCGACCGCCCGCTCCATCAGCCAGTGCCACGAGGGGTGGAAACGGACCTCGTCGATCCGGTTGCCGTACCGGTCGTACGGCGTGAGCTGCGGGTGGAACTCGTTGGCGAGGACGCCGTGCTCGCGGGCCTCCGCCGAGCCGGCCTGCTCCCCGAGCCCGGCGAGGTCGGCGACGACCTCCTCCGAGGCGTGTCGTACGACGCCCTCGACCAGCGCCCGGTCGGTGGTGACCACGTTGTGGCCGACGAGCGGGGGTGCTTGATTGGCGACGACCCGGATGTCGTCCGGAGTGTGGCGCGTCATGTGGCTACCGTAGGCCCCATGGCTCATCCGGAGGTTCGCCCGTCCGCGGCGACCCCGGGCAGCACCACCTGGGTGCAGAGCACCCGGGAGGTGGTCTGGCGCCTGATCGTGACGACCGTGAGCTCCTGCCTGCGCTACCGGGTGACCGGGCTGGCGGCCGAGGCGGCGTTCTTCGCCGTGCTGTCGGTGCCGCCGCTGATCTTCGCGATGGCCGGCGCCATCGGCTACGTCACCGACCGCTTCACGCCGGCGCAGATCGCCGACGTGCGGGCGGCGGTGATCGACCTCTCCGAGCGCGCCCTCACCGAGAGCGCGGTCAACCGGATCATCATCCCGACCATCGACGACGTGCTGAAGGGCGGCCGGTTCGACGTCATCTCGCTCGGCTTCGTGCTGGCCCTGTGGTCGGGCTCGCGGGCGTTGAACGTCTTCGTCGACACCATCACGATCATGCACGGCCTGGGCGGGCACCGGGGGATCATCAAGACCCGGGCGCTCTCCTTCGCCCTCTACGTCCTCGCGATGGTCACCGGCGTCCTCACCGTCCCGCTGGTCGTCGCCGGGCCCTCCCTGGTGGGGGACTGGCTGCCACCGCGCTTCGACTTCGTCATGAACTTCTACTGGCCGACGGTCATCGTGGTGTGCATCTGCTTCCTGGCGACGCTCTACCACGTGTCGGTGCCCGTCCGGACCAACTGGAGCTTCAACCTGCCCGGGGCGACGTTCTCCCTCGTCGTGTGGATCGCTGGGTCCTACCTGCTGCGCTGGTTCCTCACCGCCACGGCCGCCGACTCCAAGTCGATCTACGGGCCGCTCTCCGCGCCGATCGCGGTCCTGATCTGGCTCTACCTGGTGGCCATCGCGGTGCTGATCGGGGCGGCCGTCAACGCCTCCTTCGACACCGTCTTCCCGCAGAAGAGCACGACCCGGGCCCGGCTGGAGCTCATGCAGCGGCTGCGTTCGATGACGGTCCGGGACCGCTCCGTCTGAACCGGCACCCGGTCGACTAGATTCGCTCCGTGCCCGACGACCATCTCGACCTCAGCCCGGGGTCCTCCCGCGGCAAGGTGTCGCTCCCCGACACGGTGCGGTCCCCCTGGTGGGAGCTGGGCCGGCGGCTGCTGGCGGCGTTGGCGATCCTGGTCGGCACCGTCCTCATCGTGTACCTCGACCGCGACGGGTACCGCGACGCGAACGACCCGCCGTTGTACGGCGTCAACCTGGTCGACTCGATCTACTACACGACCGTCACGCTGAGCACGACCGGGTACGGCGACATCGCGCCGGTCTCGGAGCGAGCCAGGCTCATCAACGCTTTCGTCATCACCCCCGCCCGCATCGCCTTCCTGGTGCTGCTGATCGGGACCACCCTGGAGGTGCTCGCCTCCCAGGGCCGTGAGATGTTCCGGGTCGCCCGGTGGAGGAAGAGCATGGGAGAGCACGTCGTCGTCGTCGGCTACGGCACCAAGGGCCGCAGCGCCGTCGAGACGCTGGTCAACAACGGGCAGGACCGCGAGGGCATCGTCGTCGTCGACCCCGGCTCCGCCGCGCTCCAGGACGCCCACGCGGACGGGCTGGCGGTGGTGACCGGCGACGCCACCCGGCGCGAGGTGCTGCGACGCGCGGGCGTCGCCACCGCGAACCAGGTCATCATCACGACCAACCGCGACGACTCCAACGTGCTCGCGACGCTGACGGTCCGCCAGCTCAACCCCGACGCCTGGATCGTCGCGGCGGTGCGCGAGCAGGAGAACGTCGCGCTGATGCGCCAGTCGGGCGCCAACTCGGTGATCACCTCCTCCGACGCGGTGGGCCGCCTGCTCGGGCTCTCCTCGCTCTCACCCACGCTCGGATCGGTGATGGAGGACCTGCTGACCTACGGCGAGGGACTCGAGGTGGCCGAGCGCGACCTGCTGGTCTCCGAGGTCGGCCAGCAGCCCCAGTCCCTGCCCGACCAGGTGATCGCGGTGGTGCGTGACGAGAAGGTCTACCGCTACTTCGACCCGGTCGTGACGCAGCTGGCGCGCGGCGACCGGCTCATCGTCGTACGCCCCGCCAAGGAGCTGCCGTGGGCGCCGCGCCCCGGCACCCACGGCGAGGACCTCGCCAGCGAGGACGCCTAGCCGCTCGGCAGGCCCCTGGGACGGACCGCGTCCGTCCTGCGGCATTCGCCCCCGTCGGTCGTCCGGTCCCGCTAGCCTCGAGCCGAGTGGGTGGGGGCCCAGTGAGGGGTACTTGATGCCGGGGAGCGTGACGCGTCCCGGCACGAGACCGACGCTGACAACGGCGCTCGGCTTCGTGCTGGTGTACGTCGTGTTGGGATTCGTGGGTCGGGCGACGACCGTCGACGGGGAGACGTTCGCCCTGGTCTGGCCCGCAGGTGGACTCGCGGTGCTGTGGTTCCTGGTGCGCGGCGCCGGGCTCCGGAGCATCGACTCGGTGCTGCTGGCGGCGGCCGTGGTGGGTGTGAACTCGACGACCGGCGCGCCGCTGTCGGCGAGCGTCGTGCTCGTGGTGACCAACCTGCTGCAGACCCTGCTGGCCGTGGGGCTGCTGCTTCGCTGGTGCCCGGAGATGTGGGGGTGCGGGGGAGAGCGCGCGCTCGACTCGCCACGCGCGCTCAGCCGTTACCTGGCCGCGGCCGCGGCGGCCACGGCCGCGGGGGCCCTGGTCGGGACGCTCGCGTTCGGGGCTGTCCGGGGGGAGGTCGACTGGGTGGGCGGCGCGCTGTGGTTCGGGCGCAACCTGTGCAGCGTCCTGACGGTGACCACGCTGGGCCTGCTCGCGGGCCAGTGGCGCTCGACCACCGGGCCGCGTGCCCCGCTCGTCCGCCCGGGCCGCACGGCCCGGGCCGAGCTGGCCGGCGCGATCCTGCTCACCGTGGCGATGTACGTGCTCGCCTTCGTCTTCGATGACCTGCCGCTCGCGTTCCCGCTGCTGGCCGTGACCGCGTGGGTCGCGCTCCGTTTCGCGACCCTGGTGAGTGCCGCGCACGCGACCCTGATCGGCGTCGCAACGGTGGCACTGACCCTGCACGACGTCGGACCCTTCGCCCTGGTCGTCAACCCCGAGCTGGGGGCGCTGCTGGCGCAGTTCTACGTGACCACGATCGTGGTGACGGCGCTGGCGGTCTCGACCGGACGCGACGAGCGCGAGGCGCTGGCGACGGAGCTGCGCCGCAGCCAGGCGGAGGCGGTCTACGAGTCCAGCCTGCGCGACGCGATCATCGGGTCGATGGCCGAGGGGGTCGTGGTGATCGACGAGACCGGAGAGGTGCTGGTCGCCAACCGGGCCGCGGGGGAGATCCTCGGCCGGCCGACCACGGGCTGGTCGCTCTTCGGGGTCGGTGCCTCCCATCCGGACGGGTCGCCGCTGCAGGACCACGAGCGCCCGTCGTGGCAGGCCCTGCGCGGCGGCAGCGTGCGCGACATGGAGGTCATGCTGCCGCTGCCGGACGGGTCGCCCCGGGCGCTGGCCGTCTCGGCGGTCCCCTTGCCGCGCGACGACCACAGCGGGCGGGCCCGGGCCCTGATGCTCGCCCGGGACACGACGGTCGAGCACGCCCGGCGCCAGGAGCTCGCGTCGTTCGCGGGCGTCGTGGCGCACGACCTGCGCAACCCGCTGGCGGCGATCGACGGCTGGACCGAGCTGATCGCCGAGGAGCTCGACGCGGGCGAGCTGGACCCGGACGTGGCCCGGGAGTTCGTGTCACGGGTGCGCTCGTCGTCACGCAGGATGCGCGAGCTGATCCGGGACCTGCTGGCCCACGCCACCAGCGGCTCCCGCGAGATGTCCGAGGCGCGGGTCGACGTGGCGGGACTGGTCGACGAGGTGACCGCCGCCCGGCACGCCGACGGACTGGTGAGGTGCGGACGCATCCCGCTCGTCGCCGGGGACCCGGTCCTGCTCCGGCAGGTCGTCGACAACCTCATCGGCAACGCCCTGAAGTACGTCGCCCCCGGCGAGCAGCCGCGGATCGACGTGTCCGGGCGGACCGCGGGGGACCAGGTGGTGGTCCGCGTGGCCGACCGGGGCATCGGGTTGCCCGAGGGGGAGCACGACCGCGTCTTCGAGGAGTTCCACCGCGCGCACCACCGCGACTACGAGGGCAGCGGCCTGGGCCTGTCGATCTGCCGTCGGATCGTGACCCGGCACGGCGGCACCATCGTGGCGCGGGACAACCCGGCGGGACGCGGGACCGTCATCGAGCTCACGCTGCCGGCGTACGTGCGTCCGAGCGTCCCCGATCCGGCCGGCCCGGCCGAGGCCGCCCCACCGGAGGCATCCGGGCCGGTGGTCGGCGCTGACGCCGGGCCGGTGGCCCAGGTCGGCTGAGAGCGGCGAACTTCATCCTTCCGGGTGTGCCCCTGACGAGGCGACACCCCCGACACTGGTGCGGTTCCACGCTCGACGCGTGACTCACCGTCCCCGCACCACGGGGGGTCGGGGACGGTGAGGGGGCTCCCTCAGCTGGCGCCTTCGAGCTCCCGGTCGTCCGCCTGCGGCATGGTGAGCAGCGAGACGAGCTCGGTCAGGACGCACAGCCGCAGGAAGACGGGGCTGAACGCGACGACCTCCAGCGACCCGGCGCACGAGCGCACGAGGTCCCGGGCCCGGACCAGCACACCCAACGCCGAGGCGTCCACGAAGGTGACGCCGGTCGCGTCGAGCTGGGCCCGCCGGCACCCCGACCACAGGGCCTGGCTGACAGCGCGGCTGACCTGGCCGGCGGTGAAGATGTCGAGCTCGCCGTCGAGGGTCAGGCGAACGACGGGAGGGGTGTGGTTGGAGCGGATCGAGAACTGCATGGGGCCTTGATTCCTGGCGCCGGCACGCCGGCGTCTGTCCATCTCAGCCGGGAACGGAGGCGCCTTGGATGGCGGGACACGAAGTGCACCCGGCTTGCTTCGACGGTACGCCCCCTGCGCGCGTCGCGCCCGGGGTGGGGGGTAAAGGTTTTCGGAAGACCGGACTGGACCACCTCGGTGGATCCTCGCTGACGCCCTTGAGCGCCGCCGGCCGGAGGCTAGTATTCGAGTGGAACCGCTGGTGACCCGAGACACCAGCGGTTCCTTCATGTCCGGACGCCCCTCACCGTCGTCGGCTCAGCACGATCGCGAGCGTGACCAGCACGACCAGGACGAGCAGCAGCACCCACGGCGAGGCGTGCCGCAGGCCGAGCAGGAAGTGTCCGCCTCCGGGCGGTCGTCGCACGGCGCCGACCAGGGCTGCGCTGGGGCTCATGCCTGCGAACCTACGTGGGTGCCGTGGATCGGGGTGACCAGGGCGAGTGGGCGCACGACCGGTCCGCGTCCTTGAGGAAATCTTGCGGCTTTCCGGATGTTCACCTTCAGGTTGGCCGGGCTACTGTTCCTATCGAACCGCCGGTGACCCGAGACGCCGGCGGTTCCTCATATTTCCCCCCGGTCGGCATGACTTCTCCGTGCCCGCGCTCGTTGTTCCCTTCGGCTGCTGGTCCCGGCAGCAGGTCCCCGCGCCGAAAGTGAGCTCCTCGTGACGAGTCCTCGCAAGATCCTCACCCTGCACCCGCCGCTGGGTGACCGCGCCACGGACGCCCTCCTGACCGCTGTCGAGGCGGCCCTCCTCGAGGTCGGGGCCACCCGCATCTGGGTGGAGACCGACTGCTACCCCGACCTCACCGTGATGGCGATGGTGCCCGAGCTGCACCTCGCGCGCGCGGAGGAACTGGTCGGCTGACGCCGTGGCGGGCTTGACCGACCCGCCGCCGCACGCGAGCGTCACCCCCATGCTGCCCGCGCCCTTCGACCTCGCTGGTCGTGTCGCACTGGTGACGGGGGCCGGGTCCCCGGACGGCATCGGGTTCGCCGCAGCGCGGCTGCTCGGTGCCCTGGGCGCCGCTGTCGCCGTCGCAGCCACCACCGGGCGGGCGCACGAGCGCGCCGCCGAGCTGGACGGAGCAGGGGTTCGTGCCGTCGGGGTCGTCGCCGACCTGACGGACGAGCGCCAGGTGGGCCGGGCCGTCGCCGAGGTCGTCGCGGCACTGGGGCCGCCGACGGTGCTGGTCAACAACGCCGGCATGACCAGCGTGAGCGCTCCCGCCGTCGACGTCACCTCGTCCGGCGGCGAGGAGTCCGGCACCGCCGGCTCGATGACCTACGAGCAGTGGCGACGCTCGCTGGTCCGCAACCTCGACACCGCGTTCCTGGTCACCCGCGAGCTGCTGCCCGGCATGCGGGAGCGGGGTTGGGGACGGGTCGTCATGGTCGCCTCAGTCACCGGTCCGCTCATGGCGATGCGCGGTGAGGCGGCGTACGCCGCGGCCAAGGCCGGGATGGTCGGCCTGGCCCGCTCGGCCGCCGTGGACCACGCCGCGGACGGGATCACCGCCAACGCCGTGGCACCGGGCTGGATCCGGACGGGCAGCCAGACCGCCGACGAGGTCGTCCAGGCGCGGCGTACGCCGATCGGGCGCAGCGCCACGCCCGACGAGGTCGCCGCCGCCGTCGCCTTCCTGTGCTCGCCCGGTGCCTCCTACGTGACCGGCCAGTGCCTCGTGGTCGACGGGGGCAACGCGGTGGCCGAGGAACGCGGCTGAGCCGTTCACCGCGGTGCTCTCGGGACCAACGGTTCCGCTGGTGCGGGTCGATCAGCCGTGGCGAGGCCGGCATCGCCGGGCGGAGTGTCGTGGGTGGAGTGGTTCACCACGAGCCGCACGTCGGGGAGGTTGCTCATGTCCATCCGTTCCTGGGGCCCCGCCGTGGCCGTCACGGCCGCGGCCTTGTCGGCCCAGTTCCTGGTCGCAGGTCCGACCGGAGCCGTCACGACCACGGCAGCCCAGGGGCGTGCGGCCCCGGTGGCGGCCGGGACCTGGGGTCCGGTGAAGCGCCTGGACGCGGACACCCGGGGTGAGTCGCTGGCCGTGGACGCCCGCGGCGTCACGACGATCGTGTGGGCGACGAGGAATCCGCCGCGGGAGATCAAGGCGCTGCGACGCACGCGCGCCGGCGACTGGGGTGCCGAGCGGATCATCGGCCACGGGTACGCCCCGCAGGTGGCGGTCGACGCCGAGGGGAACGTCACGGTCGTGTGGCTCACCCAGCACCGGGACACCACCGACGGCGTGCTCGCCGTTCGTCGTCCCGTCGGCGGGCCGTGGTCCGAGCCGGTACGGCTGACCCAGGACCGGAGCGTCCCCGGCTACGTCCCCGGCGGCGATGACGTGAACGGAGCCTCCGACGTCCGGTTGGCGGCGAACCCGGCCGGCGCCGTCGTGGTCGCCTGGGCCTGGGGGAGCGGCCTCCTCGACGAGCCCTCGCGGGTGCAGTCCGCCTACCAGGCGCCTGGGCAGTCGTGGACGGCTGCGGAGGACGTCACGTCCGCCAACGGTGCGGGCGCACCCCTGGTGGGGATCGACGCCCAGGGTGGCGTCGTGCTGGTCTACGCCCGGCAGCGCGTGGGGCACCCCCAGGTGCTGCGGGCGCGGCAACGACCTGCGGAGGGCGGTTGGACCGCGCCGACGGTCGTGGCCGACGAGGGGTACGGACCGTCGCTCGCCGTCGACCTCGCCGGGGACGCCGTCGTCGTCTTCACGCGCAACTTCAACCGGGTCCGGGCCGTGCGCCTGGCCGCCGGAGGGCAGTGGGGACCGGCTCGGGCACTGTCGCCGGCAGGGGTCACGATCAACGACTACGCGCTGGCGATGAACGGTCGGGGCAAGGCGCTGGTCGCCCTGGCGCGGGGCAACGGCCGCGTGGACCTGGTCCGCCGGCCGCCGCAGGGGCGGTGGTCGGCCCCGGTGCGGGTGGTCGGGCGCGGCAACACGGTCGGCGACGTGCTCGTGGCCCTTGACGAGGCCGGGGACACGTTCGTCGGGTACGGCCTGTACGCGCTGTGGGGCAAGTACCGGCCGCGCGACGGCGTCTGGGGCCGGCAGGCCACCATCTCGCCCGACTCCGGCGTCGAGGTGCTCGAGGAGACCTTCGCCGCCATGGCGCCCGACGGCGACGTCGTCGTGCTCTGGGAGCAGGAGGAGCGGCCGCTCAAGGTGCGGGTGATGACCACGTCCTGACCTGTGGGGGAACCAGCGTCGTCGTTGCGTCCATCTTGCGTGTCCCTTGAGGCTCCGGTCCTACGTTCGTCGCAGATCTCGAGGATGAAGGTGGGGATGATGGGGATGGTTTTCCACGAGACCTCCAAGTGCGACGCAGCGGAGAACCTGCGGCTCGGCGAGTTCCTGCTCGCGCGCATCCGGGAGGAAGAGGCGGTCCTGCGGGCCCACCTCGAGGGCGCTGACGGGCTCCACCCGGTGCTGCGGCGGGTCCTCGAAGGTGCGATGACCGCGTGCCTGAGCCGGCGACAGCTCGTCCTGGAGCACCTGGACGGTCACCGCGAGGGGGACAGCTGCGAGCTCCTGCTGCTCCTGGCCGCCGGCTACGACCACGACGTCGAGTGGGTGGAGCCGGTCCCGGCCTGACCGACCCGACGCCGTGTCGCGGCGGAGGAGCACGTCTCAGCGCGGAGTGACCGCGGCGGGTTGGACCACCTGGATCAGGTGTCCGTCGGGGTCCTCCGCCCATGCGATGAGGAGTCGGTCGAGCCATGGCTCCGGACCCTTGACGGGCGCGGCCCCCAGCTCCTGGAGACGCGCGTACGCCGCCGGGGTGTCCTCGGTCCACAGGATCACCGCCGCGCGCTGACCCGCGACGACGGGGTCGAGCCCGTGGTCGTCCCTCGTCGAGTCCTCGCTCGCCAGACCGATGCGATACCCGTCGAGGACCAGGTCGACGTGGATGGGGCTGCCCTCCGTCGGGGTCCTGAAGACCTCCTCGAAGCCCAGCGCGGTGTAGAAGCCTGCTGCGTTCGCCACGTCCTTGCTGAAGAGGACGACCTGCGGTGTCCTGAACATCGTCACGGACGCGAACACTGGCACACCTCCCAGTCGGCGACCGGGTGCCGACGCCCCACACCTGGCGCGGGCCGAAGAGGGTCACTCCGGCGCGCTGACGTCGGGCGCATCGCCGGGTTGGCTGTCGAGCCGAGCCTCGGTGCCCGGGGGAGAGGACACCTCCAGGAATGAGAAGAGCCCCTCTGCCAGCTGGCAAAGAGGCTCTGACCTGTGGTGGTACTGGTGGGCGATACTGGGTTTGAACCAGTGACCTCTTCCGTGTCAAGGAAGCGCGCTACCACTGCGCCAATCGCCCGTTGAGCAACAACAATCCCACAAGTGGGACCGAAGTTGTTCGAGGTGGAGACGGGATTTGAACCCGTGTAGACGGATTTGCAGTCCGTTGCCTCGCCTCTCGGCCACTCCACCGTGGAGGCCAAACCGTGAGAGAGACCTCTCCGAGCGGACGACGAGGCTCGAACTCGCGACCTCAACCTTGGCAAGGTTGCGCTCTACCAACTGAGCTACGTCCGCTTGTCTCTCCGCTTCCCGGTTCCCCGGGCCGCGGCGACGTGAGAACAGTAGCCGATGCCTGTGGGGGTGCAAAATCGACCCCCCGTGGGCGTGTTCGGGCCCGGTTCGTGGGTGGTTCCGGCTCCTAGAGTGAGCCCATGCGTGCGTGGATCAACGGAGACCTGCTGTCCGACCCGAGTGCCCCCGCGTTGGGGGTGACCGACCATGGGTTCACCGTGGGCGACGGGGTCTTCGAAGCGATCAAGGTCGTGGACGGGCAGCCGTTCGCCCTCACCCGGCACCTCGAGCGGCTCGCTCGTTCCGCGGCCGGTCTCGGCCTGCCGGAGTCCGACGACGACGCCGTACGTCGCGGCGTCGCGGCCGTCCTCGACGGCCAGGAGCTGCCACTGGGCCGGATCCGGATCACCTACACGGGCGGACCGGCGCCGCTGGGTTCGGGCCGTGGCGACGAGCCGCCGACGCTGGTGGTGGTCGCGGACGCGATGGCCACCTGGCCGGCCACGACGCGGGTCGCGACCGTGCCCTGGCCCCGCAACGAGCGCGGCGCCCTGGCGGGCCTGAAGACCACGTCGTACGCCGAGAACGTGGTCGCCCTCGCCGAGGCGCAGCGACGCGGCGCCAGCGAGGCGGTCTTCGCCAACCTGGCCGGCCACCTGTGCGAGGGCACGGGCTCGAACGTCTTCTACGTCGTCGACGGGGAGCTGCGCACGCCCACGCTGGCGAGCGGGTGCCTGGCCGGGGTGACCCGCGCGCTGGTGCTGGAGTGGTACGGCGGCGTCGAGGTGGACGAGCCGATCGAGGCGGTGCGAGAGGCGAGCGAGGTCTTCCTGGTCTCGACCACGCGCGACGTGCAGGGCGTGTCCGCCTGGGACGACCGGGAGCTGCCCGCGCCGGGTCCGGTCACCGCGGAGGTCGCGGCCGTGTGGTCGAAGCGGGAGTCCGAGCTGCTCGGCTCCTGACCGATTGCCCGAGCCGCGATGAGTCTCAGCGCCGGCCCGGGTCCTCACGCACACCAACCCTGCGCACGGAACCCGGAGGCACGATGAAGCTCTTGCTCACGTCAGGCGGCGTCACCAACCCCAGCATCCACACGGAGCTCGTGCAGCTGCTCGGCAAGCCGGTCGCCGAGTGCCACGCCCTGGTCGTCCCCACCGCCCAGTGGGGTCACCCGATGTGCGGACCGGCATCGGTACGCGGGGTCGTGGCCGCCGAGCCGAGGTCGCAGCACTTCACGGGCCTGGGGTGGGCGTCGCTCGGCGTCCTCGAGCTCACCGCACTGCCCACCATCGGCCCGGAGCGATGGGTCCCCTGGGTCCGGGAGGCCGACGTGCTCCTGGTCGACGGCGGCGACGCGACGTACCTGTGCCACTGGATGCGGGAGTCCGGGCTGGCCGACCTGCTGCCGTCGCTGCCCGACATGGTCTGGGTGGGAATGAGCGCCGGAAGCATGGTGATGACGCCGAGGATCGGGGCGGACTTCGTCGAGTGGCCCTCCGCGCCGGACGACCGCACCCTGGGCGTCGTCGACTTCTCGATCTTCCCGCACCTGGACGCCTTCCCGGAGAACAGCCTGGCCGACGCGGAGCGATGGGCCGCCGACATCGGCGCCCCGGCCTACGCCATCGACGAGCAGACCGCCATCAGCGTCGTCGACGGATCCGTGCAGGTGGTCTCGGAGGGACGATGGACGAAGCTCGGGTCGTAGCCGGTCAGGCCGGCGGGTGGGCGAGCAGGTCCGCCACGAGCGCGTCGAGGTCGAGGTGCTGGCTCTCGGTGCCGGCCGGCACGGCCGCCAGCGTGCGGGTGAGGAAGCGGTAGACCTCGTGGGTGTGGGCCTGGGCGATCAGCTGGCCGCCGGGGGAGCGGAACTCGAGGACCACCACGGCCCGGCCCTCCTCGTCGATGCTCGGCCACATCTCCAGGTCGCCCTGGCCCGCCGGGTCCGTGAGCGCCCGGAGCAGCGTGTCACGGCACATCGCCCAGCGGACGTCACCCTGCGACGAGGGGAACGTGATCCACACGGCGTACGGGTCGGTGGGGTCGTAGCCGAAGCTCGCCTTCAGCTCGATGCCCCGCCCGCGGGCGTCGACACACTGCAAGGTCAGCTCCTGGGAGAGCGTCCGAGACATTGGCTGCTGGGTCACGTCGACTCTCGCCCCGTCCTTGATCACGCGACCGGCCCCCGTGACCGGTCTTGACCCCAAGACGGTGCACCCGCGGGGGCGTGACGCAACAGGGACCAAGGACCCGGAATGTGAGTCGTCGGTTCTGATGCGCTAAAGTCTGCGACCGCACCTCGGGCTCGCCCGACGAGTGCGAGCTGGGGCGATTGGCGCAGTGGTAGCGCGCTTCGTTCACACCGAAGAGGTCACTGGTTCGAACCCAGTATCGCCCACCAGCCGGAGACAGGAGCCGCGCTACCTAGTGGTAGCGCGGCTCTGTCGTTTGCACCGAAGAGGTCACTGGTTCGAACCCAGTATCGCCCACCAGCCGGAGACAGGAGCCGCGCTACCCAGTGGTAGCGCGGCTCCATTCAGGTACCGAAGAGGTCAGTCGGCCTCGGAGCCGGGGAGGGCCGCGCCGGGCACCTCGCCGGGCAGGTAGATCCTCGGGTCGCCCGGGTAGGGCAGCTCCCAGTGGTGGGCGTCGTACCACGTGAAGCGGTTCATCTGCTCGGGGTTTGCGAAGTCGGGACGGGCCCGGTTGCCGCTGAGGTGCTGCTTGCCGGCCCACCTCTCCCACGCCGCGGCGTAGGAGACGTACGCCGCCGGGGTGGGTGCGGCCTTGGCCGACGGGCCACCGTTCGCGGGCGTGTCGAGTCCGCACGCCGGCGGGGTGGCGATGTTCTCGGTGAGCGGGATGCGGTTCGGCCTCGCCGTGTAGGGCCTGTTGTCCGGGGTGCCCCGGAAGGCGTCGAACATCGGGGTCGCCGCGGCGACCTTCTGGTTGAGGGGCTCGGCGCCGAGGATCTGCTCGATGGTGCGGACCATCGAGATCTGCGAGTAGTAGGTCGAGACGGTCCTGCCGTGCGCGGCCCAGGGGCTGATGACCTGGATCGGTGCCCGGTGGCCGTCGACGTGGTCGGCCCCGCTCTGGCTGTCGTCCTCGACCACGAAGATCGCCGAGCTCTTCCAGTACTTGCTGTGCGAGATCGTGTCGACGACCTTGCCGACCGCGAGGTCCCCGCTGGCGACCTCCGCGCGCGCGGACACCGGGCCGCCGGTGTGGTCGTCGGAGAGCCACATCATGGAGAAGTCGGCCGGGCCGTTCTGCTCGAAGTCCTGCTTCCAGATCTCGTAGCGGTACAGGTCCGGGATGGTCAGGTCGAAGGGCGGGGACAACGGGTGGGTGATCGCGTTCAGCGACGGGATCACCGAGCCGTAGTTCCCCTTGAGCTCCGGAGACGTCAGCTGGGCGGGGTCGCCGCCGTCCTCGACGCTCTTGACCGCGCAGTAGTACTGCTGCCAGGTACCGGCCGGCTTGCCCTCGGTGTAGAGGAACTCGCCGTAGTTCCTGGCGGTGTGGCCGGCCGCCTGGACGGCGGTCCACAGGAAGCCGGAACGCTGGTGGCCGAGCACGTCCTCCTCGGTGTCGTAGCTGCGGACGTACTCACCGGCGCTGGACTCGGTGTACTCCGGGTTGTCACCCTGCATGATCCAGTTGTGGCCCTCTGCGGAGTTCGTGCCGATGTCGTAGGTGTTGTCGTAGAGGCCGAACTGGCGGGACAGGGCGTGGAGGTTGGGCGTGACCTGCTCGCCGAACTGGGCCAGCGACGGGTCGCCGTTGCCCTCGGGCATGTCGCCGTGGACCTGGTCGTAGGTCCGGTTCTCCTTCACGATCATGAACACGTGCTTGATGGTCGACGGGTCACCGATGCGCCGGGGCACGGGCACCGGCCTGGCCACCCGACCGCGGGCGTGCCGGACATCGGTGCGCGCGTCGCCCCAGCCGTTCTGGGCGAAGACCGTCGGGGTGTGGCTGTCCCTGATCTCGGCGTCGGAGGGAAGCGTGAACCGGGTCAGCGAGGCGGTCGTGCCGTGCGTGCCGTGGCCGGTCGCCGGTGTGGTGCCGTAGCCCTGGTTGAAGGTGATCAGTGGCCCGCGGGCGTCGATGCCGCGCCGGTTGACCACCACGAGCCGGTCGTCGACCGGGAAGACGTCCTCGGGGTAGTAGTCGGTCGGGAGGAGGCCGACGTAGCTGACCGGGTCGAGGGGGCTCTCACCGAGCCGGTACACCGCCACGGCGTTGGCACGACCGAGGCTGACCAGCAGTCGACCGTCCTGGACGGTGACGGCGTCGGGCGCGTACCCGACCTTCGAGCCCTGCCAGGGCTGGGTCGCGATGGTCTGCACGACCTCGTCGCTCGTGGTGTCGACCACCGACACCGTGTCGCCGCCCGTGTCGGCGACGTACAGCGCGTCGTCCTCGACGTGGAGCGCGGTCGGGTGCAGGCCCACGTCGATCTGTCCCACGGGGGCGGTGGGGTCGGCCGTGTCGATGGTGCTGAGCACTCCCGTCGTCGAGGTCCCGCGCACCGGGTCGGCGGGGACGTCGGTCCCGTAGGAGCCCTGGGTGGGCTCGCCTGACGTGGCGCGGCGGCCGCCCTCGTCGCTGACGTATAGCTTCGTGCCGACGAACGCGAGCTGGCGCGGCGCGATCCCGACGTCCCAGGTCCGGGTGACGGTGCCGGCGGTCGGGTCGATCGCCACGACGGTGTTCTGCCCGTTGACGGCGGCGTAGAGGGTCGAGCCGTCGGGGGAGTAGGCCAGGCCCCCGGTCAGTGCCTGCTGGCCGCCGACCGTGGGGATCGGGACCTTGGTGCCCGAGCCGAGGGATCCGTCGGCGTCGACCGGGAAGCGGGTCAGCCCGGTCGCGTTGGGCATCCAGAGGAACTTGCCGTCGGGGGAGTAGAGCGGGCCCTCCTGGCCGACGGTGTTGTCCGACAGCCTGGCGTCCACGCCGGCGGCGGTGCCGCCGCGCCAGACGAGCTCGTAGGACTTCAGGTCGAACACCTGCAGGGAGACCGACCGGTCGTTCGAGGTGGTGGCCAGGAAGCGGCCGTCGGGGCTGACGGTGGAGCCCATGAACTTGCCGTACGGCGTCATGAGCCGCTCGCCCAGCGGCTTCAGGACCTGGTCGGAGGAGATCTGGAGGCCGTCGGCGTACTCCTGGCCGACCTGGTGCTGACCGAAGCCCACGGTGGTGCCGTAGGCGACGCCGCCGGTGACCGCGAGGGCCAGTCCGCCGGCGATGACGGCCACCGGCATTCTCCGGGACAAGCGCCGGCGAGCGGGTTCGAGCACGCGGTTGCGCGTCACACTCATGGTGTTCCTTCCTGAGGGGTCGAGCGTGGTGGGTCGAGCAGGTCGACGAAGCCGTCGAACTGCCACAGCGGGTTCGGGGCGTCGCCCCGCGGCGTGCGGACCAGGAAGCTGCCGTTGACCTCCTTGGGCCCGTCGCCGTCCGCGACGTAGCGGCCGTCGGCGGCCACGTCGAGCTGGTAGATCGCGGTGCCGGTCGCGGTCGCCCCGGGCAGCGACCAGGTGACGACGCAGCGCCAGTCGGCGCCGGGGCCGGTGTCCTCGACCCGGTCGCCGCCCTTGTCGCAGCGGGCCGTGGTGTGGAGCTGGGCCTCGGTGACCGCCGGGCGGTGGAGCTCCTCGGTCTGCAGCACGTAGAGGTGGGAGTACGACGTCGCCAGCGCCGCCTCGAGCTTCGCCCGGTCGATGCCGGAGCCGGTCGCGCCGGTGGTCGCGGCCACGGTGCCGGTGGTCACCGCGACCAGACCTGCCAGCGGTACGACTCCCGCCAGCAGGAGGCCGCGCGCCGACCCGTCGTGGGCCGGACCGGTGAAGTCACGGCGGACGAAGAGACGCAGCGCGAGGTACGTCGCCAGCGCGGTCCAGGCGAGGCTGACGGCGACTCCCGTCCAGAGCGGGCCCACCTCGGCCGGCTCCGTCAGGAGCGCCCGGTAGGCCAGGAACGCGTTCATCGGGAGCGCTACCCGGAGCGCGACCGGCACCGGCATCAGCTGCATCCCGGCGAGCACCAGCGCGAGCACGACCGGCATCAGCAGCCCGAGCGGTGAGCGACCCAGCGCGACCGAGCCGAGCAGGCCGACCGCGGAGAACGCGAGCGTGGGCGGGATGATGCTCAACCAGGCCAGCAGCACCGTCACGCCGAGCTCGCCGGGCCCCATCGCGTGCCCGTCGAGGCCGGGCAGCGGATGGCTGCCGACCGACGCGAGGCCGCCTGCGACCGACGACACGGCCAGCGCCGCGAGCAGGACCAGGGTGACGGTGAGCGCGGCCAACGCCTTGGCCCAGAAGATCCGTCGCGGCGAACGCACCGCCACCAGCAGGTGGCGCCAGGTGCCGAGCCGGTCCTCGACGGCGAAGACGTCGCCGGCCACGACGGAGGTGATCAGCGGCAGGACCAGCGTCCCGAGGAAGACGAGGATCACCAGGGACCCGGCCCAGCCCGACTGGTTCATCCAGCGGCCGTAGACGGCGTCGACCGGCAGCGACGTCTGCCTGCTCACCACCGCGGTGTAGGCGGCGGGGGCGAGCAGGCAGGCCACGAACACCAGCCGGAGGCGCCACTGCGCGGCCAGCTTCACCAGCTCGAAGCGGTAGCCGCGGCGCAGGGCCACCGGCCGCGCGGGTGCCGGATCGGCGGGGGGCGAGGCGAGGGTCGTGGTCACCGGGCGTCCTCCTCGTCCTCGGCGGCGCTCTCGTCCGGGCCCGTGAGCGCCAGGAAGGCCGCCTCCAGCGAGGGCACGACCGGCCCGAGCTCGCGGACCGCGATGCCCGCACCGACGAGCCGGACGACCAGGTCGTCCACGGCGGGCACGGGTCCGCGGACGACGAGCGGGTCGTCGTCCGCCTCCACGGGCGAGCGGCGGCCGGCGACGAGCGTCAGCGACGGCGTGCCGGCGGCGACGCGGCGGGCGGCCCCGGCATCGGAGGTCACGAGCCGGTAGTCGAGCTCGCCGCTCTCCGCGGCCAGCTTGCGCAGCGGGCCGGAGAAGACGACCCGGCCCGTGGACAGCAGCGTGACCTCCTCGCAGAGAGCAGCGAGGTCGTCCATCCGGTGGCTGGAGAGCACGACGGTGGTGCCGGCGTCGGCGAGGTCGGTCAGCACCTGGTGGACCTGCCGCTTGCCTGCGGGGTCGAGGCCGTTGGCGGGTTCGTCGAGCACCAGCAGCCGCGGCTCCCCGAGCAGGGCCGCGGCCAGTCCCAGTCGCCGGCGCATCCCCAGCGAGAAGCCCCTGACCACGTCGCCGGCCACCTCGCGCAGGCCGACCCGGTCGAGGAGGTCGTCGACGCCCGTCGGACTTCCGGACGCCTCGCCGCGCAGGGAGGCGAGGGCGGCGAGGTTCTGGCGTGCCGTCAGCGTCGGGTAGAGGGCGGGACCGTCGACGAACCCCGCCACGCCCTCGGTCGCGGCGAGCCCGCGACCGGACGGCATGCCGAGGATCTCCAGGGTGCCGCCGCCGGCCGAGGCAAGGCCGAGCAGGAGGCCGAGGAGCGTGGTCTTCCCGGCTCCGTTGGGCCCGATGAGGCCGTGGATCTGTCCGGCGGGGATGTCGAGGTCAACACCGTCCAGGGCGATGACGTCGCCGAAGGTCTTGGTGAGACCGCGCGCCCGAACGGCGGTCGTGTGCAAGGTGGGCCTTTCTCACGGTGGTCGACAGGACCGATCAGCAGCTGCACTCGGCAACCACTTCCGTGCAGGAAACGTAGGCATCCCGGGTGACGTGGGCCGATCGATCGGCCGAACGTTCCGCGAACGGGAGCGGGCGCCGCGGTGCTCGACGCCGTGCCGTGGAAGTCCCCGCCCCGGATGACCTTCTGCTCTGGGGGCGCGCCGACCGGCCGGGCGACCGTCGAGAAGAGCCGACGCCGCGGGGCGCCGACCGACCGGACGGTGGCCGGGCCGCCGTCCCGAGGCAACGGGGGAACCATGAGGCCGTTTCGGGCCTTCGCTTCGACCGCAGCAGCAGTCATCGCCCTGGCCGTGTCCGCGGTCGGGGCCCCGGCCGGACTGACAGCCGGGCCGGGAACCGCCTCGGCGGCAGCTGACACGACACCGCCGACGGTGACGCTCGATCCGTGGGCGCACTACCGGGTGGGGTCCCAGATCTTCACCGACTACACGCCCGACTACGACTACTTCCACGGGCGCTTCTTCCTGCGGTGGACCACGGGCGATCCGTCCGGGGTCTGCTCGCAGCGCGTGGCGTGGCAGGGCTACGACAACATCGGTGGTCCGGAGGACCCCGTGCTCGGGGAGGACACGGTGGACTACCCGGTCACCGCCAGGGCGCGGACGTTCGACTTCTCCACCAACATCGAGAACTGGTGGCGCATCCCGGACCGGTTCGTGGTCCGGAGCCGCGACTGCGCCGGCAACACCGGCACCAGCAACATCGCTGACACCCAGTTCGGCACCCGCGAGGACGACGGCCCCGGGATCAGCTACCGGGGGACCTGGTCGACGAGCCGGTTCTCCGGCTTCTCGGGCGGCACCACGCACTGGACGAGCAGGGCCGGTGACAGCTTCACGGCCACCTTCGACGGCGACGGACCGATCGGGCTGGTCATGGAGAAGGCGCCCGACCGGGGCAAGGCCGACGTGTACGTCGACGGCGTGCTCCGCAAGACCATCGACACGCATGCCACCACGACCAAGCATCGGATCGTGGTCTGGCAGGGGCTGTTCAAGAGTGGGCCGCACACGCTGCGCGTGGTGAACAAGGCAACCGCCGGACACCCCCGGATCGACCTGGACACCCTGCTGACCTGCAGCGGCGCCCACCACGACTTCCTCGCCTGTCCGTGAGTGACCGGTGGGACAGGAGATTGGCATGAGAATGAACCGCAGGATCGCTGGCGTGGCGGCAACCGTCGTCGCCCTGACCGTGTCAGCGGTGGGGGCGCAGCTCGGGCAGGCAACCGCGACGGCGGCGGCTGACACGACACCACCGACGGTGAAGCTCGATCCGTGGGCGCACTACCGGGTGGGGTCCCAGATCCTGACCGACTACGACTACGGGTACTTCCAGGGCGGGTTCTTCCTGAAGTGGGCCACCAGCGACCCGTCCGGCATCTGCCGGCAGCGTGTCGCCTGGCAGGGCTACGAGAGCATCGGCGGGCCGGTGGACCCCGTGCTCGGACCCAACACGGTGAAGTACCCGGTCGACGCGGGTGCGCGCAGGTACGACTTCGACACCAACTCCGAGAACTGGATGCGGATCCCGGACCGGTTCGTGGTCAGGAGCCGGGACTGCGCCGGCAACAAGGGAGTGAGCGGCATCGCCCGGGCCGGGTTCGGGACCCGGGAGGACGACTCGGCGGGCATCCGCTACCGGGGCGCGTGGTCGACGAGCAAGTTCGCCGGGTTCTCAGGTGGTACGACGCACAGGTCGACCACCGCGGGCAGCGCGTTCACGGCGACGTTCGACGGTGCCGACGGCCCGATCGGGCTGGTGATGGAGAAGGCGCCCAACCGGGGCAAGGCGGCGGTGTACGTCGACGGGGTCCTCCGCAAGACGGTCAACACGCACAGCGCCACGACCAGGCACCGGATGATCGTCTGGCAGGGGCTGTTCAAGAGTGGCCCGCACACGTTGCGCGTGGTGAACAAGGCGACCGCGGGGCACCCCCGGATCGACCTGGACACGCTGCTGACGTGCAGCGGTCACCACGTGGACTTCGGCTGCTGGTGACCTCCACGCGGTGAGCCGGGCGTCCGGCCCTGCGGATGCAGCCGACCGGCCGGCCGAACCGGCGAGGTCACGCACACCGGAATGATCCGACCGGCCATGCCGTTCGGACTGCCATGACCACCATCGGACTCATCGGAGCAGGACACATCGGCAGCACGGTCGCGAAGCTGGCGGCGGCCGCCGGCCACGACGTCGTCGTCAGCAACAGCCGGGGTCCCGAGACCCTCGCCGACCTGGTCGCGGAGCTCGGCGACCACGCCCGGGCCGCGACCGCGGCCGAGGCGGCGGCCGCCGGTGACATCGTCGTCGTGACGATCCCGCTGAAGAACTACCGCCAGGTGCCGGTCGAGCCGCTGCGCGGCAAGGTCGTCATCGACACCAACAACTACTACCCGCAGCGTGACGAGCAGATCCCCGAGCTCGACGACGAGTCGACGACCGTCAGCGAGCTGCTGCAGGCGCACCTGCCGGAGTCGCACGTCGTGAAGGCGTTCAGCAACATCTACTTCGGCCACCTCCTCGAGCTGGCCCGTCCCGCCGGCAGCGAGGACCGCAGCGCCCTCGCGATCGCGGGTGACGACACCGAGGCCAAGAAGCAGGTCATGGAGTTCCTCGACTCCATCGGCTACGACACCGTGGACGCGGGCCCGCTCGCCGAGGGGTGGCGCTTCCAGCGCGACACCGCCGCCTACGGCACGCCGTACACCGAGGGCTGGGGGACCGCGGACATGCAGGCCCGCACCGGCGACGCGGACCGGGTCCGCGCGCTCCTGGCACAGGCGAAGCGCTACCGCGACATGTGAGGGACCGGCCGGCCTCCGGTGCCACGGAGGCCGGCCGGACCGGTGGACGCGCTCACACGCGCACGGCCTGGCGTCCTCGGGCCTCGCCGGTCATCGAGTCGAGCGCGGCCCCGAACGCGGCCAGCAGCGACTCCCGGCGCGAGCGGCGGGACACCCCGCACGTCGTACGCGGCCGTCGCGGCGACCTCTTGGACAGCCCTGCTCCGAACATCTGCGCACCCCCTCCGGGTCTCGCTGCCTCCGCTCGAGGCAGGTGGCCCGAGCCTCGCAGCGGATCACCGGGCAGCACGGGATGAACGCGGTACGCGTCCCCCTGATTGGGTACGCGCACCGGCCGTACGCCCAGGCCTGGTTCCCCGGCGGTCGGCCCGCGCCGCCGCGGCGAAACCCGGGCGCGGCAGCCACGGGTGGACGGATACGATCGACCGGTCCGAACTTTCCTGCCTCAAGGAGCACTCCCGTGTCCGACATCAAGGTCGTCCTCGCCCACGCCGACGCGCGTGAGGACCGGACGGTCACGACGGGCACCAAGGCCTGGGAGCTCTTCGCCGAGGACCCCGCGGTCATCGCCGCGCGCGTCGGCGGCCAGCTCAAGGACCTCGCCTACGAGCTCACCGACGGCGACGAGGTCGAGGGCGTGGCCATCGACAGTGCCGACGGCCGCGACATCCTGCGCCACTCCACCGCGCACGTCATGGCCCAGGCCGTGCAGGAGCTGTTCCCCGAGGCGAGGCTCGGCATCGGCCCGCCGGTCGAGAACGGCTTCTACTACGACTTCGACGTCGAGACCCCGTTCGTGCCCGAGGACCTCGAGAAGATCGAGACCCGGATGCGCAAGATCGTCAAGGAGGGCCAGAAGTTCTCCCGCCGCGTGGTCACCGACCACGACGCGATCGCCGAGCTGGCCGACGAGCCGTACAAGATCGAGCTGATCGGTCTCAAGGGGTCGGGCAAGTCGGACGATGCCGCAGAGGGTGCCAGCGTCGAGGTCGGCGCCGGCGAGCTGACCATCTACGACAACATCCGGCGCAACGGTGACGTCGCCTGGAGCGACCTGTGCCGCGGCCCGCACCTGCCCACCACCAAGCGGATCCCGGCGTTCAAGCTGATGCGCTCTGCCGCGGCCTACTGGCGCGGTGACGAGAAGAACAAGCAGCTCCAGCGCATCTACGGCACCGCCTGGGAGTCCAAGGAGGCGCTCGAGGAGCACCTCCACCGGATCGAGGAGGCCGAGCGACGCGACCACCGCAAGCTCGGCCGCGACCTCGACCTGTTCTCGTTCCCGGACGAGATCGGCTCCGGTCTCCCGGTCTTCCACCCCAAGGGCGGCGTGATCAAGCGGGTGATGGAGGACTACGTCCGCCAGCGCCACATCGAGGAGGGGTTCGAGTACGTCGGCACGCCGCACATCGCCAAGGAGGGGCTGTTCTACACCTCCGGGCACCTGCCGTACTACGGCGAGGGCATGTTCCCAGCGCTCGACGTGGACGAGATGGCCTACCGCCTCAAGGCGATGAACTGCCCCATGCACAACCTCATCTACCGGTCGCGGCAGCGCTCCTACCGGGAGCTCCCGCTGCGGCTCTTCGAGTTCGGCTCGGTCTACCGGCACGAGAAGTCCGGTGTGGTCCACGGCCTCACCCGGGTCCGCGGGTTCGCGCAGGACGACTCCCACTCCTACGTCACCCCGGAGCAGGCGCCGGCCGAGATCCAGCACCTGCTGGACTTCTGCCTCGGCCTCTTCCGCGACTTCGGGCTCGACGACTTCTACCTCGAGCTCTCGACCCGCGACGACTCCAAGCCCGACAAGTTCATCGGCTCCGACGAGGACTGGGCGATGGCGACCAAGGTGCTCGGGGACGTGGCCACCGCGTCCGGCCTCGAGCTCGTGCCCGACCCGGGCGGGGCTGCCTACTACGGCCCCAAGATCTCGGTGCAGGCGCGGGACGCGATCGGGCGGACCTGGCAGATGTCGACCATCCAGTACGACTTCAACCAGCCCTCTGCCGACCGGTTCAACCTCGAGTACGTCGCCGCTGACGGCAGCCGCCAGCAGCCGGTGATGATCCACTCGGCGAAGTTCGGCTCCATCGAGCGGTTCATCGGCGTGCTGGTCGAGCACTACGCCGGCGCGTTCCCGCCCTGGCTGGCGCCCGTCCAGGTGCAGGGGATCCCGGTGGCCGAGCGCCACCTCGACCACCTGCACGACGTGGCCCGGCGGATGCGTGCGGCCGGGCTGCGGGTCGAGGTCGACGACTCCGACGACCGGATGCAGAAGAAGATCCGCAACGCGCAGCTGCAGAAGGTGCCGTTCATGGTGATCGTCGGGGACAACGACGTCGAGGCGGGCGCGGTGTCGTTCCGCTACCGCGACGGCCACCAGGAGAACGGCGTGCCCGTCGCGGACGCCATCGCCCGGGTGGTCGCGGCCGTCGAGTCCCACGAGCAGGTCTGACGAGGACCCTCCGCGGGCGTGCTCAGCGCACCCGCTTGGTGTAGCGACGGCACGGCGAGATGAACGTCTCGCCGGCCGCCGTCACCTCGTACGGGAGGTCACCGGCGTTGGTCCAGCCGCGCTTCTCGTAGAAGGCACGGGCCCGGGTGTTGCCGATCGCCACCGCCAGCCAGGCGACCTCGTGGCCGGCGGCCGCGACCTGACGCTCGGCCTCGTCGAGCAGCAGGCCGGCCACCCCGCTCCCGTGCCGCTCCGGGTCGACGAAGACCTGCTCGACCTCGTCGCCGTCGATCATGATGAAGCCGACCACCTCCCCGTCCAGCTCGGCGACGGTCGTGTCGGCGACCCGCGCGGGGGTCCGCGCGTGGAACGACTCGAGGGTGCGGGCCGCGGTCAGCCCGTCCGGCACGTGGCCGGGGTGACTGGTGTGCCAGCCCGCGTGCCAGACGTCCGCCACCCTCGCCATGTCGCCGGGGGTCGCGGGCCGCAGGGTCGGAGTCGTCATGGGCTCACCCTAGGATCGGGCACCATGAGCGACGAGGTGCTGCACCAGGACGGGATCGGGGCGTCCGACGGGCTCGACCGGCTCTGGACCCCGCACCGGATCGCCTACATCCGCGGCGAGAACAAGCCGGCCGACGAGACACCGGGGGAGTGCCCCTTCTGCCGGATCCCGGGGCTCGACGACGCCGACGGCCTCGTCGTCCACCGCGGGGACCTGGCGTACGCCGTGCTCAACCTCTACCCGTACGCGCCGGGTCACCTCATGGTCTGTCCCTACCGCCACATCGCGGACTACACCGAGACCACCGACGACGAGGCCGCCGAGATCGCCGACCTCACCCGCGAGGCGATGCGGGTCGTGCGCCTGGTCTCGGGCGCGAAGGGGTTCAACATCGGCATGAACCAGGGCCACATCGCCGGCGCCGGCATCGCCGCCCACCTGCACCAGCACGTCGTGCCCCGCTGGCCCGGCGACCAGAACTTCATGCCGATCATCGGTCGCACCAAGACGCTGCCGGAGCTGCTCGGCGACACCCGTGAGCTGCTGGCCAAGGCGTGGGGGAGCGCCGGGTGACCCGCCCGGGCCCGACGCCGGCCGAGGACGCGGCGCTCGCTGCCGACCTGGTGCGCGAGGCCGGCCGGCTCGCGGCCCGCATGCGGGCCGGGGGAATCGACGCCGAGCAGAAGACCTCGATCTCAGACCTGGTGACGGCGGCGGACCACGCCGCCGAGCGTCTCGTCGTCCAGCGCCTCGCCGCCGACCGCCCCGAGGACGGCATCCTCGGCGAGGAAGGCACCGACCGGGCCGGGACCAGCGGCCGGTCGTGGGTGATCGATCCGGTCGACGGCACCTACAACTTCCACCGCGGACTCACCTGGTGGTGCTCGGCGATCGCGCTGGTCGACGCCGACGACGTCCTCCTCGGCGCGATCTACCACCCGCACGACGACGTGGTCTTCGTCGGCGGGCCGGGGCTCCCCTCGACCCGCAACGGTGAACCGATGCCGCCGCTGGCCGACGTCTCCCTGGCCGAGACCTGCGCGGCCACCTACCTGCACCCGCCGTACGACGACCGCGGCCGGGTCGACGCCTTCTCCAGGGTCGCCTCCCGGGTCGCGACCCTGCGGATGCTGGGTTCGGCGAGCATGGACGCCACGGCGGTGGCGCAGGGTCAGCTCGGCGTGAGCTTCCAGCACGGGGTGGCCGACTGGGACCGGCTGCCCGGTGCCGCGATCATCCGCGGGGTCGGCGGCGTGGCACGGCGTACGACCGCCGGCGGCGTGCTCTGGTCGGTGGTCGGCGCCCCGACCGCCGTCACCCAGGTGTGCGCCGCGCTGGACGCGGACTGACCCGACCTGGGGATTGCCACCCGCTCCGGGCGGCAGGAGGGTGGGAGGAGCGGCAGCGCCGCCGGGACGCTGCCCCGATCCCGAAGGAGGCGCGCCATGTTCGCGCGTTCCACCACCGTCAAGGGCGATCCGGGCGCCATCGACGACGGCATCCGCTACATCCGTGACGAGGTCATGCCGGCCGTGACCGCCCTCGACGGCTGCCTGGGACTGTCCCTCGTCGTCGACCGCGAGACGGGGCTGTGCATCGCCACCACCTCCTGGGAGACCGAGGAGGCCATGGTCGCCAGCCGGGCCGGCATCGCGCCGATGCGTGAGCGCGGTGGCGAGGTGCTGGGTGGCAGCCCCCAGGTCGAGGAGTGGGAGGTCGGCGCCATGCACCGCGACCACACCAGCCACGACGGCTGCTGCTGCCGCATCACCTGGACCCACGCGAACGACCCGGAGACGGTCACCGACTCGTGGCGCGCGAACGTGCTGCCGCGGGTCGAGGCCATGGACGGCTTCTGCAGCGCCAGCTTCCTCCTCGACCGGGTGACCGGGCGCACCTGTGGCACGGTCACGTTCGACTCGCGGGCAGCGCTGGAGGCGAGCCGCGAGGCCGCAGCGGCGATCCGTGAGCGTGCCGTCCGCGAGATGGGCGTCGAGATCCTCGACGTGGCCGAGCTCGACCTGGAGATCGCGCACCTCCGTCTGCCCGAGCTGGTCTGAGCGGAGGAGGCCCTGCCATGCACGCACGCTCCAGCACGATCACGGGCGACCTCGAGCGCCTCGACGAGGGCATCGCCTACGTGCGCGACGTGGTGATGCCGACGGTGACCGGGCTCGAGGGCTGCGTCGGCCTCTCGATGCTCGTCGACCGGGAGACCGGCCAGTGCATCGTCACCAGCTCGTGGACCTCCGAGGACGAGATGCGGGCCAGCAACCTGCACCTGGCGCCGCTGCGGCAGCGCAGCGGGGAGATCATCGGCGGCCCGCCCGAGGTCGCGGAGTGGGAGGTCGCGGTGATGCACCGCGACCACCTGGCGCCGCCCGGGTCGTGCTGCCGGGTCACGTGGCTGCGGTTGAGCCACGGTGAGATCGAGCGCGGGATCGAGATCTACCGCCAGGCCCTGCTGCCCGAGATGACGGGGCTGACGGGCTTCTGCAGCGCCAGCCTGCTGGTCGACCGGGTGCGGGGGCGCGCCTGCAGCACCACGACGTACGACTCCCGCGAGGCCATGGACGCGAGCCGGGACCGGGCCTGGGCGATCCGGGACGCCGGCGCCCGTGATGCCGGGGTCGACGTCCTCGACGTGGCCGAGTGCGACCTCGTCCTCGCGCACCTGCGGGTGCCCGAGCTCGTCTGACCGCCGCGGGGCGGCGCCGCAGGCACCGGTCCCGGGACCGGTAGCCTGCGGCCACCATGCTGGATCGTTTCCGCGCCTTCTGGACGAAGGTCATCTCCCCGGTCGCCCACCTCCTCATCAGGCTCGGCGTCAGCGCCGACGTCGTGACGCTCGTCGGCACCCTCGGCGTGTGCGCCGGCGCGCTCGTGTTCTTCCCGCAGGGCAAGCTGCTCACCGGCGTGCTCGTGATCACCGCGTTCGTCTTCAGCGACCTGCTCGACGGCCACATGGCGCGCCTGACCGGGAAGTCGAGCCCGTTCGGCGCCTTCCTCGACTCCACGCTGGACCGGATCGGCGACGGTGCGATCTTCGCCGGCCTCGCGCTGTACTTCGCCGGCGACGGGGACAGTCGGCTCTATCTCGCGCTGAGCCTGGTCTGCCTGGTGATGGGCGGGGTGACCTCCTACGCCCGCGCCCGCGCCGAGGGACTCGGGTTCCAGGCCAAGGTCGGCATCGCCGAGCGCGCGGACCGCCTGGTGGCGATCCTGGTGATGACCGGCCTCGGCGCGATCTTCGACCTCCCGGTGCTGATGTACGTCGCCCTCTGGGCCCTGGCCGTCGCCAGCACCGTCACGGTCGTGCAGCGGGTGTGGGTGGTCCGGCAGCAGGCGCTCGCTCCCTCGCCGACGGAGCCACCGGTCGAGCCCGGCCACTGACCGGTCCCGGATGCGGGTTCCCGGGCGTGTCGCCGTACGATTGGGGCATGGTCGAGACCCCCGAGAACACCCCCTCCGCCCCCGTTGACGGCACCGGCACCTCGCGCGTGAAGCGTGGCATGGCCGAGATGCTCAAGGGCGGCGTGATCATGGACGTCGTCACTGCTGAGCAGGCGAAGATCGCCGAGGACGCCGGCGCGGTGGCCGTGATGGCGCTGGAGCGGGTGCCCGCCGACATCCGCGCCCAGGGTGGCGTGTCGCGGATGTCCGACCCGGACATGATCGACGGCATCATCGAGGCGGTCTCGATCCCGGTGATGGCCAAGGCCCGGATCGGTCACTTCGCCGAGGCCCAGGTGCTGCAGTCCCTCGGGGTGGACTACATCGACGAGTCCGAGGTGCTGACCCCGGCCGACTACGCCAACCACATCGACAAGTGGCAGTTCACCGTCCCCTTCGTGTGCGGTGCCACCAACCTCGGTGAGGCGCTGCGCCGGATCACCGAGGGTGCGGCGATGATCCGCTCCAAGGGCGAGGCCGGCACCGGTGACGTGTCGAACGCGGTGACCCACATGCGCACCATCCGCGCCGAGATCCGCCGCCTGGGGGCGATGGAGGCCGACGAGCTGTACGTCGCGGCCAAGGAGCTGCAGGCGCCCTACGAGCTGGTCAAGGAGGTCGCCGAGAAGGGCAAGCTCCCGGTGGTGCTGTTCACCGCGGGCGGGATCGCGACCCCGGCGGACGCGGCGATGATGATGCAGCTCGGCGCCGAGGGCGTCTTCGTGGGCTCGGGCATCTTCAAGTCCGGCAACCCCGCCCAGCGGGCCGAGGCGATCGTCAAGGCCACCACGTTCTTCGACGACCCCGACGTGGTCGCCAAGGTCTCCCGCGGCCTGGGCGAGGCGATGGTCGGGATCAACGTCGACGAGATCCCGCAGCCGCACCGGCTCGCCGAGCGCGGCTGGTGACCGGGGCGCACCCCCGCGTCGGAGTCTTCGCGCTCCAGGGCGACGTCCGCGAGCACCTGCGGATGCTCGGCGAGCTCGGCGTCGCGCCCCTCGCCGTACGCCGTCCGGCCGAGCTCGGGGCCTGCGACGGCCTCGTGATCCCGGGCGGTGAGTCGACGACGATGGCCAAGCTGGCCCGGACGTTCGAGCTCCTCGAGCCGCTGCGTGACCGGATCAAGCAGGGCATGCCGACCTTCGGCACGTGCGCGGGCATGATCATGCTCGCGGACCGGATCGAGGACGGCGCACCGGGCCAGGAGACCCTCGGCGGGCTGGACATCACGGTGCGGCGCAACGCGTTCGGGCGCCAGGTCGACTCCTTCGAGGGCGACCTCGCCTTCGCGGGGCTGGCAGGTCCGGTGCACGCGATCTTCATCCGCGCGCCCTGGGTCGAGTCCATCGGCGACGACGTCGAGGCCCTCGCCCGCGTCGAGCACGGCCCGGCCGCGGGTAGGATCGTGGCGGTCCGACAGGGCCCGCTGATGGCGACGTCGTTCCACCCCGAGGTGGGGGGCGACTCCCGCATCCACGAGCTGTTCGTGGACCTGGTGCGAGGCGCCGGGGCGTGACGGCACGACGTGGTCTCGACAGGCTCGACCACCGAACGACGAAGAGGGACTGATGTCTGGGCACTCCAAGTGGGCGACGACCAAGCACAAGAAGGCCGTCATCGACGCCAAGCGCGGCAAGCTGTTCGCCAAGCTGATCAAGAACATCGAGATCGCGGCGAAGATGGGTGGCCCCGACCCCGCCGGCAACCCGACGCTGTACGACGCCATCCAGAAGGCGAAGAAGCAGTCGGTCCCCAACAAGAACATCGACTCGGCGGTCAAGCGCGGTGGCGGCCTCGACGGCGGTGGCGTCGACTACGAGACGATCATGTACGAGGTGTACGGCCCCCAGGGCGTGGCGCTGCTGGTCGAGTGCCTCACCGACAACCGCAACCGCGCGGCGATGGAGGTCCGCACCGCGGTCACCCGCAACGGCGGCACCATGGCTGACCCCGGCTCGGTCTCGCGCCTCTTCACCCGCAAGGGCGTCGTGGTGGTCGGCAAGAGCCAGGAGCGTGGCGGCAAGCCGTGGGACCTCACCGAGGACGACATCCTCGAGGCCACCCTGGACGCCGGGGCCGAGGACGTCATCGACCTCGGGGACACCTTCGAGATCCAGTCCGACGCCTCCGACGTGGTCGCGGTGCGTACGGCGCTGCAGGCCGCCGGCATCGACTACGAGTCCGCCGAGGTGCAGTTCGTCGCGACGATGGACATCCCGGTCGGCGAGGCCGACGTGGCCGGCAAGGTGTTCCGCCTCGTCGACGCCGTCGACGACCTCGACGACGTGCAGAACGTCTTCAGCAACGCCGACATCTCCGACGAGGCGCTCGAGGCCATCGACGCCTGACCGCGTGTCGCCCCGGCGTACGTCGGGACGCCCGGTTAGCGTTGCTCCGAACAGGTGTTCGGACGAAAGGCTGCTCATGCGCGTGCTCGGGATCGACCCCGGCCTGACCCGGTGCGGCATGGGCGTGGTCGAGGGCCAGGTCGGCCGGCCGCTGAGCCTCGTGGACGTCAACGTCCTGCGGACCTCCTCGGACCTGCCGGTCGCGCAGCGGCTGGTGACCATCGAGAAGGGCATCGACGCCTGGCTCGACGAGTACGCCCCCGACGCGGTCGCGGTCGAGCGGGTGTTCGCCCGCTCGGACGTGTCCACGGTGATGGGGACCGCCCAGGCCAGCGGCATCGCCCTGGTCTGCGCCGCCCGTCGCGGCCTGCCGGTCGCGATGCACACGCCCAGCGAGGTCAAGGCCGCCGTGTCCGGGAGCGGGCGCGCCGCCAAGGCCCAGGTGGGTGCCATGGTGACCCGGATCCTCAGGCTCGACGCGCCCCCCAAGCCGGCCGACGCCGCCGACGCCCTGGCGCTGGCCATCACCCACATCTGGCGCGGCGGCGCCCAGGCCCGGATCGACGCGGCGCTGGCCGCGGCAAGGAGCAGAGCATGATCGCGTTCGTGCGCGGCCAGGTGGCCGCCGTGACCCTGTCCAGCGCGGTGCTGGAGGTCGGGGGAGTCGGGCTCGAGCTCATGTGCACCCCCGGAACCCTGTCCACGCTGCGCACCGGTCAGCAGGCGACGCTGCCCACCAGCATGGTGGTGCGCGAGGACTCCCTGACCCTCTTCGGCTTCCTCGACGAGGACGAGAAGGCGGTCTTCGAGCTCGTGCAGACCGCGTCCGGCGTCGGGCCGAAGCTCGCCCAGGCGATGATCGCGGTGCTCTCGCCCGACGACCTGCGTCGCGCCGTGGCCGCTGACGACGTCAAGACCCTCACCCGGGTGCCCGGCATCGGCCAGAAGGGCGCGCAGCGGATCATCCTCGAGCTCAAGGACCGGTTGGGTGCCCCGGTGGGCGGCCGGGTGGCGACCCCCGGCACGGCCGCGGCCGCACCGTGGCGCGACCAGGTGCACCAGGGGCTGGTGGGGCTCGGCTGGCCGGCCCGTGACGCCGAGAAGGCGGTCGAGGCGGTGGCCCCGGAGGCGGGGGACGCGCCTGACGTCGCCTCCCTGCTGCGCTCCGCCCTCCGCACGCTGAGCAAGGCCTGATCGGCGTGCACGAGCACCACCTGGAGGCCGCGGAGGAGCAGCACCTGCGCTCCCTGACCGCCGCCGAGGCCGAGGGCGACGAGCGCGCCGTCGAGGCGGCGCTGCGTCCCCGCACCCTCGACGAGGTCGTCGGCCAGTCCCGCGTACGCGACCAGCTCGGGCTCGTGCTCGAGGCGGCCCGCCGCCGGGGCCGCGCGCCCGACCACGTGCTGCTCTCCGGCCCGCCAGGTCTCGGCAAGACCACGCTCGCGATGATCATCGCCGCCGAGATGACGGCCCCGCTGCGCCTGACCAGCGGTCCGGCCATCACCCACGCCGGCGACCTCGCGGCCATCCTGTCCGGCATGAACGAGGGCGACGTCCTCTTCGTCGACGAGATCCACCGGATGTCCCGCCCCGCCGAGGAGATGCTCTACATGGCGATGGAGGACTTCCGGGTCGACGTCGTCATCGGCAAGGGCCCCGGGGCGACCGCGATCCCGCTGGAGATCCCGCCCTTCACCCTGGTGGGGGCCACGACCCGCGCCGGCCTGCTGCCCGGGCCGCTGCGCGACCGGTTCGGCTTCACCGCCCACCTGGAGTTCTACGAGCCCCACGAGCTGGACAGGATCGTGCACCGCTCGGCCGGGCTGCTGGGCGTCGAGCTGACCGGGGAGGGCGCGGCCGAGATCGCCTCGCGCTCCCGCGGCACGCCCCGCATCGCGAACCGGCTGCTGCGCCGGGTCCGCGACTACGCGCAGGTCCGCGCCGACGGTGTCGTCACGCGTCCGGTCTCGCAGGCGGCGCTGGACCTCTACGAGGTCGACGAGCTCGGCCTGGACCGCCTGGACCGGGCCGTCATCGACGTGCTCTGCCGCCGTTTCGGCGGGGGGCCCGTGGGCGTCTCGACGCTCGCCGTGGCCGTGGGGGAGGAGCGGGAGACGGTGGAGGAGGTCGCGGAGCCGTTCCTGGTCCGCAACGGCTTCCTCGCCCGGACCCCACGCGGTCGGGTGGCGACGCCGGCCGCCTGGCAGCACCTCGGCCTCGCGGTGCCACCCGCGCTGGCTCAGCAGGCCGGCGAGGCCATGCTCTTCGACGACCAGGAGTAGTCCCGGAGCCGCCGGGCCGGCGGTTTCGCAACGACTCGGCAACGGGTCCCCACCGATAGCGGCCGAGATCACAGTCGCGGCTATGCTTGCCCGTCGGTCGGCCCTGTCCCGGCCCACCACACCCATTTTCTGCACGCTCGAGAGGTTTTTTCGTGCCGGAGCTCGCCTCCCTGCTGCCACTGGTCGCCATCGCGTTGCTGTTCTGGCTCCTGCTGATCCGACCCGCCTCGAAGCGTCAGAAGGAACTCGCCCGCATGCAGGGCTCGTTGAACATCGGTGACGAGGTCATGCTGACCTCCGGCATCTTCGGCACCCTGCGGGAGACCGCCGACGACCACGTCCGTGTCGAGATCGCCGAGGGCGTCACCATCAAGGTCGCGCGCGGCGCCGTCGGCACCGTCGTACAGCCAGGGCTCGTGGACGACGAGCCGGAGGAGAACTGACATGGCACGCAAGACCGCTCGCCCGGGGCGCACCGTCGTGGTGTTCTTCCTCGGTCTGGCGATCGCCTACGGACTGGTTGCGCTCGGGGGAACCTGGAAGCCCGAGCTCGGCCTGGACCTGCAGGGCGGCACCCGGATCACGCTGACGGCGCAGGGGAGCCCGAGCAAGGAGAACCTCGACGAGGCCCGCGGCATCATCGACGCCCGTGTCAACGGCACCGGCGTCACCGAGGCCGAGGTGACCACCCAGGGCGGCAACCTCATCGTCGTCGAGATCCCCGGCAAGACCCGCAGCGACCTGGTCGACACCGTCAAGCGGCAGGCGCAGCTGCGCTTCCGCACCGTCGCGTGCAGTGAGGGCCCGAACGGCGTGACCGGCAGCTGCGCCTCGTCGGCCACCGCGCCGACAGCGCCCACGGCCCCGACCCAGCCCGACACCTCGACCGCGCCCTCCTCGAACCCCTCGGGCAAGGCCAGCAAGGGCGCCAAGAACCGTCCGCCGCTGCTGATGAAGGACAAGAAGGGGGACAAGAGCAAGCCGTCGGCCTCGCCGAGCGACACCGCCTCTCCCTCGGCGACCTCCTCGACGAGCCCGTCCGCGACGCCGTCCGAGCCCCCGGCCAAGAGCGGTGACGCCCAGTCGGCGCTCGCGTTCATCGACAACCCCGACCAGGCGTCGGTGGCCGAGTTCAACAAGTTCACCTGCCCCTCGAAGGGGACGGTCGTGGACGACCCGACCAAGCCGCTGGTCACCTGCGGCACCGGCGACGACGCCGCCACCAAGTACCTCCTCTCGCCTGCCGCGATCGAGGGCACCGACCTCAAGAGCGCCAGCGCCGGCGTGGCCCAGGGTCAGGTCCAGTGGCAGGTCAACCTCACCCTCGGCGGCGACGGCAAGCAGGTCTTCTCCGACCTGTCGCGGGCGATGGCCGGTTCGGAGAAGCAGTTCGCGGTCGTGCTCGACGGCAAGGTCATCTCCGCCCCGACGTTCGACGGCGTGATCCCCAACGGCAGCGCCCAGATCACCGGCAACTTCACCGAGGACAGCGCGAACAGCCTCGCCACCAGCCTGAAGTACGGCGCCCTGCCGCTCGCGTTCGAGAAGGGCGGCACCCAGGTCGAGACCGTCGGCCCCTCGCTCGCGGGCGACCAGCTGTCCGCCGGCATCACCGCCGGCATCATCGGCCTGCTGCTGGTGATGATCTACTGCCTCATCTACTACCGCGGCCTCGGCCTGGTCGTGATCGCGTCCTTGGTCGTGGCCGGTGCGGTGACCTACGCGATGGTGCTGCTGCTCTCGAAGGGCGCGGGCTTCACGCTCTCGCTCCCGGGCATCGCCGGCCTGATCGTGGCGGTCGGCATCACCGCCGACTCGTTCATCGTCTACTTCGAGCGCATCCGTGACGAGATGCGTGACGGCAAGTCGATGCGGGTCGCCGTGCAGTCCGGCTGGAAGCGCGCCCGGAACACCTGCCTGGCCGCCGACACCGTCTCGCTGCTCGCCGCCGTCGTCCTGTACATCTTCGCCGCCGGTGTGGTGAAGGGCTTCGCCTTCGCGCTGGGCCTCTCCACGCTCATCGACCTGGCGATCTTCTTCTGGTTCACCCACCCGATGGTTGTCTGGCTGTCCCGGTTCCGGTTCTTCAACCGCGGGCACAAGCTCTCCGGCCTCGACGCGGAGAGCCTCGGCATCGATCGCATCACCGTGGGAGGGAGGGCCTGATGGGCAAGTTCTCGCGTCTCGGCAACGACCTCTACTCCGGTCGCCGGTCCATCGACTTCGTCGGCCGCAAGTGGCTCTGGTACGCCATGTCCGGCGTCATCATCCTGCTGGCCGTCGCCGGGCTCTGGCTCAAGGGCCTGAACATGGGCATCGAGTTCACCGGCGGCGCGCAGTACCGCGTCTCCCTGGACTCCAGCCAGGTGACCCAGGACAACGCCGACGAGCTGCGCAACGCGGTCGCCGGCACCGGCATCGACGGTGCGGCGTCCCCGGTGGTGACGACCTCGGGTGACAAGGCGATCCTGATCCAGACCGAGCCGCTCTCCAGCGCGGAGAGCCAAAAGGTCCGCGACGCCATCGTGGAGACCACCGGCGTGAACGCCGACAAGGACATCTCCGAGGACTCGATCGGCGCGAGCTGGGGCCAGGAGGTCGCCAAGCGGTCCCTCATCGGCCTCGTGGTCTTCCTGGTCCTGGTCGTCCTCTTCATCTGGGCCTACTTCCGCGAGTGGAAGATGTCGGTCGCGGCGATCGTGGCGCTGGCCCACGACCTGGTGATCACCATCGGCGTCTACGCGCTGTCCGGCTTCGAGGTCACCCCGGCCACGGTCACAGGTGTGCTGACGATCCTGGGCTTCTCGCTCTACGACACCGTCGTCGTGTTCGACAAGGTGCGCGAGAACACCAAGGGCCTGCGCGACCGGCGTACGACCTACGCCATCGAGGCCAACCTCGCGGTCAACCAGACGCTGGTCCGCTCGATCAACACCTCGATCGTGGCGCTGATCCCGGTCGGCGCGATCCTCTACGTCGGCGCCGTCCAGCTGGGTGCCAGCTCGCTGAAGGACCTCGCGCTCGCGCTGTTCGTCGGCATGGCCGCCGGTGCGTACTCCTCCATCTTCATCGCCACCCCGCTGCTGGTGCAGATGAAGTCGAGCGAGTCGGACGTCCAGCTCGCCGAGAAGCGTGCCGCGGCCCGGGCCCGCCAGGCCGACCCGTACGCCGCCGTGCCGACGTTCAGCGAGGACATGCCGATCCAGGCCGAGCCCGGCACGGACGGCCCCGACCTCGGCGACGAGTCCGACGACGCGTCGGTCGCCGGCACCCCCGCCACCCGGCGCGCCCCCGAGGCCGCCGGTCGGGGCAGGGTGGCACCGCCGTCGCGCGGACCGGTCCGGCCGAGCAGCGCCTCGGGACGTCAGCAGCCCTCCCGGCAGACCCGCTCCAAGCGGGGCAAGAAGTGACGGACGGGGCGGCTGCGGCGCGCGCGGCGCTCGAGCGCCTGGTCGTCGACGTCCAGGACTTCCCGGAGCCGGGCGTCGTCTTCAAGGACATCACCCCGCTGCTGGCCGACCACACCGGCTTCGCGGCCGTGATCACCGCGCTAGCGGCGGTCGGCCGCGACGCTGACGGCAAGCCGGTCGTCGACAAGGTCGTGGGCATGGAGGCACGCGGGTTCATCCTCGCCGCCCCCGTCGCGCTGGCCCTCGGCACCGGCTTCGTGCCGGTCCGCAAGGCGGGCAAGCTGCCCCGGGGCACCCATGCCGTGTCCTACTCGCTGGAGTACGGCCAGGCGACGCTCGAGCTCCACCAGGACGCCATCGCCCCCGGTGACCGCGTGCTCCTGGTCGACGACGTGCTGGCCACCGGCGGCACCGCCCGGGCGACCCGTGAGCTCATCGAGAGCTGTGGCGGCACCGCCCACGGGCTGGCCGTGCTCATGGAGCTCGGCTTCCTGCCGGGGCGGGAGACCGTCGGCGACCTGCCGGTCTCGACCCTGATGACGGTCTGAGCCCTCGCTCCGCCACCCCTAGACTGGTGACGTGACCGAGGACCGCGCCGCCCAGCCGACGCGGGAACGCGCTCCGGAGAACCCGGGCTCGACCCGCAGCATGCGGGCGCGCCTGGCCCGGATGGGCCGGAGCAGCCAGACCGGCAACCCCGTCCTCGAGCCGCTGTTCCGCGCCGTGCGCGCCAACCACCCCAAGGCCGACCTGGCGCTGCTCGAGCGTGCCTACGTCACCGCGGAGCGGATGCACGGCACCCAGATGCGCAAGAGCGGCGACCCCTACATCACCCACCCGCTCGCGGTGACCACCATCCTGGCCGGCATCGGCATGACCGAGCCGACCCTGGTCGCCTCGCTGCTGCACGACACGGTCGAGGACACGCCGTACACCCTCGACCAGCTGCGCGGTGACTTCGGCGACGAGGTCGCCCAGCTCGTCGACGGCGTGACCAAGCTCGACAAGGTCAAGTACGGCGACTCGGCGCAGGCCGAGACCATCCGCAAGATGATCGTCGCGATGTCGCGGGACATCCGGGTGCTGGTCATCAAGCTCGCGGACCGGCTGCACAACATGCGGACGCTGCGCTACGTGCCGCAGGCCAGCCAGGAGCGCACCGCGCGCGAGACCCTGGACATCTACGCCCCTCTGGCCCACCGGCTGGGCATGAACACCCTGAAGTGGGAGCTCGAGGACCTCGCCTTCGCCACGCTGCACCCCAAGATCTACGACGAGATCGTGCGGATGGTCGCCGAGCGGGCTCCCTCGCGCGACCAGTTCCTGGCCGAGGTGATCGCCCAGGTCGAGAACGACCTGCGTGAGGCGAAGATCAAGGCGACGGTCACCGGGCGCCCGAAGCACTACTACTCGATCTACCAGAAGATGATCGTCGGGGGCCGGGACTTCTCCGACATCTACGACCTGGTCGGCATCCGCATCCTCGTCGAGGACGATCGCGACTGCTACTCCGTCCTCGGCGTGCTGCACTCGCGCTGGAACCCCGTGCTCGGGCGGTTCAAGGACTACGTCGCGATGCCGAAGTTCAACATGTACCAGTCGCTGCACACCACGGTGATCGGCCCCCAGGGCAAGCCGGTGGAGCTGCAGATCCGGACCTTCGCCATGCACCGCCGCGCCGAGTACGGCGTCGCGGCGCACTGGAAGTACAAGGAGGACGGCCGCAACGGTCTCGACACCGAGCGCCGTGCCGACCTCGACGACATGACCTGGGTGCGCCAGCTGCTGGACTGGCAGAGCGAGGTGGAGGACCCGGGGGAGTTCCTGGAGTCGTTGCGCTTCGAGATCAACCGGGCCGAGGTCTACGTCTTCACCCCCCGCGGCGACGTGATCGCGCTGCCGACCGGCGCGACGCCGGTCGACTTCGCCTACGCCGTGCACACCGAGGTCGGCCACCACACCATCGGTGCCCGGGTCAACGGCCGGCTGGTGCCGCTGGAGTCGACGCTCGAGAACGGCGACGTCGTCGAGGTGTTCACCTCCAAGGCGCCGACGGCCGGCCCCTCCCGCGACTGGTTGACGTTCGTGAAGTCGCCGCGGGCCCGCTCCAAGATCCGCCAGTGGTTCACGAAGGAGCGCCGCGAGGAGGCCATCGAGCGCGGCAAGGACCAGATCGCCCGGCTGATGCGCAAGGAGGGTCTGCCCCTCAAGCGGCTGCTCTCCCACGAGTCGCTGATGCTCGCCGCGGTCCACTTCAAGCTCGCCGACGTCTCCGCGTTGTACGCCTCCGTCGGCGAGGGCAACCTGAGCGCGCAGGCTGTCGTGCGGCGTGTGATCGACCTGCACGGCGGCGACGAGGGGGCCCAGGAGGACCTCGCCGAGGGTGTCACCATCACCGGCCGTCGAGGCAAGCCCAAGATGCCGGTGGGTGGCGACGCGGGCGTGGTCGTCAAGGGTGCGCCCGACGTCTGGGTCAAGCTCGCCAAGTGCTGCACGCCGGTGCCGCCAGACGCGATCCTGGGATTCGTGACCAAGGGTGGGGGAGTGTCGGTCCACCGTCAGGACTGCACCAACGCCGCCAGCCTCCAGTCCCAGCCCGAGCGACTGCTCGACGTCGAGTGGGCGCCCACCGGGCAGTCGACGTTCCTGGTGAACATCCAGGTCGAGGCCCTCGACCGGGCCCGGCTGCTCTCCGACATCACGATGGTCCTCTCGGACGCCCACGTGAACATCCTGAGCGCCAACCTCTCGACCACCCGCGACCGGGTCGCCAAGAGCCGGTTCACCTTCGAGATGGCCGAGGCCAAGCACCTCGACACGGTCCTCAAGGCGGTCCGCGGCGTCCCGGGCGTCTTCGACGCCTACCGCGTCACGCAGTGAAGCACGTGCAGCGTGCGCACGGAGTGACGCGGTAGATCGCCGAGTCGGCGGCCCGAAGTCGGCCGCCAGCCGAGAAACCGCGTCGACGAACGACGGCTCGACACCCAGCCGGGTCTCGACACGCCCGTTGCGGCCTCGCAGGCTCGACCGCGGGGCTCGCTCGACCTCCTCCATGACGCCGCCGGGCGCGTTCCTCGCCCGGCGGCGGTCACCCGGAGAAGTCGGCCGAGGCCTTCTTCGCCATCTCGAGGAAGGACTGGCGCGACACCAGGTTCTCCTCGAGCTCCTTGACCTTCTTCTCGTTGCCCGCAGCCCGCGCCTTCTCGAGGTCGGCCTCGACATCGGCGATCGCGGCCTCGAGCTTGCTGACCATGTCGTCGGCGCGGGCCGACTTCTCCGGGTCGGAGCGACGCCACTGCTCGTCCTCGACCCCGCGGATGGCCTGCTCGACCTTGCGGATCCGGCCCTCGAGCTCCTTCATCCGGTCCCGCGGGACCTTGCCGGCCGCGTCCCACCGGTCGGCGATGTCGCGGAAGGCCCGCTTGGCCGCCTCGACGTCGGTGACCGGCAGCAGCGCCTCCGCCTCGACCAGGAGCTTCTCCTTGACCTCGGCGTTGGCGGCGAACTCCTTGTCCAGCTCGGCGTTGGCGGCGTCGCGGGCACCGAAGAACGCGTCCTGCGCGCCGCGGAAACGGCGCCAGAGCGCCTCGTCCACGTCGCGGGGGGCGGGCCCGGCGGCCTTCCACTGCTGCATCAGGTCGCGGTAGCGGCCCGCGGTCGGTCCCCAGTCGGTGGAGTCGGCGAGCGCCTCGGCCTCGGTGGCGAGCCGCTCCTTGACGACCCGGGCGGCGTCGCGCTTCTCGTGCTGCTCGGCGAAGTGCGCCTTGCGGCGGCGGGTGTACGCCGTCCGCGCGGTCGAGAACCGTCGCCACAGGGCGTCGTCGGAGGAGCGGTCGATGCGAGGCAGCGCCTTCCACTGGTCGAGGAGCTCGCGGAGCCGGTTGGCGCCGTTGCGCCAGTCGTTGCCCTCGGCCAGCTTCTCGGCCTCGGCGACGATCTTCTCCTTCTCGGCGCGCGACACGGCGGCGCGCTGCGCCTTCTCGACCTTGCGGGCCTCGCGCTGGCCCTCGATCACGGGGCTCAGCGCGTCGAGGCGCGCCAGGAGCCCGGCGAGGTCGCCGACGGCGTTCGCGTCGGTCACCTGGGTGCGGACGGTGTCCACGGACCCGGCGGCCTCCTCGGGGGAGAGGACGCCCGACTTGATCCGCTGCTCGAGCAGCTCGACCTCGAACGCCAGGGCGTCGAAGCGCTCGGTGAAGAAGCGGAGGGCCTCCTCGGGGGTGCCCTCGGGGTACTGGCCCACGGAGCGCTCGCCGTCGGCGGTCGTCACGTAGACGGTCCCGTCGTCGTCGACTCGACCCCACTGATGACTCGTCACTGCATCTACCCCGATCGATCTGTTCGCGTGGCGGCGGGTGCCTCAGGGTCCCATGCTAGTCACGACGCCGGCGGGCGCCGCCCCGGCGGGCCAGCACCGGTGAGACGCCGCCCACTGGGGCTCGATAGTGTGCGGGGGTGTTGATCGCCGGTTTCCCCGCGGGTCCCTGGGGGACGAACTGCTACGTCGCCGCCACGGCCGCGGGCAGCGAGTGCGTCGTCATCGACCCCGGCAAGGACTCGGCCGCGGGCGTGGCCGAGGTCGTCCGGGAGCACCGGCTCAAGCCGGTCGCCGTCCTGGTCACCCACGGTCACGTCGACCACATGTGGTGCGTCGCCCCCGTCGCCGGGACGTACGACGCCACCGCGTGGATCCACCCCAGCGACCGGCACCTGCTGACCGACCCGATGGCCGGCATGTCGCGGGAGACCACCCAGATGCTGCTCGGCGGCAGCTACGAGTGGGCCGAGCCCGACGACGTCCAGGAGCTCTCCGACCACCAGGTGCTCGAGCTGGCCGGGCTGCGCTTCGTGGTCGACCACACCCCGGGCCATACCGAGGGGTCGGTCACCTTCCGCACGCCCTACGACGCGGCCGACGTCTCCGAGGTCATGTTCTCGGGAGACCTGCTGTTCGCCGGGTCCATCGGTCGCACGGACCTGCCGGGCGGTGACCACGCCACGATGCTGCGCAGCCTCACCGACAAGGTGCTGCCGCTCGCCGACGACATCGTGGTCCTCCCCGGCCACGGCGAGCAGACGTCCATCGGTCGTGAGCGCGCGACCAACCCCTTCCTGCTCGACCTCCAGTCCGAGGGGCGAGCGGGGCGAGTCACCCGAGGTCTCTGAGGAACATGAGCAACAAGCCCACCCCGCTGAGCGGGTTCCCCGAGCTGCTCCCGGAGCAGCGCTTCGTCGAGCAGCAGGTCATCGACACCCTGCGGCGCACGTTCGAGCTCCACGGCTTCGCCGGGATCGAGACGCGCGCCGTGGAGCCGATGGACCAGCTGCTGCGCAAGGGGGAGACCTCCAAGGAGGTCTACGTCCTGCGCCGCCTCCAGGCCGATCCTGGTGACTCGGCTGGCGCGGACAGTCCTGGACTGGGTCTCCACTTCGACCTCACCGTCCCGTTCGCGCGCTACGTGCTCGAGAACGCCGGCAAGCTGGAGTTCCCGTTCCGCCGTTACCAGATCCAGAAGGCCTGGCGCGGCGAGCGCCCCCAGGAGGGGCGCTACCGCGAGTTCACCCAGGCCGACATCGACGTCGTGGGCAAGGACGTGCTGCCGACCCACTTCGACGTCGAGGTGGCCCGGGTGATGGCCGAGGCGCTGTCCGCGCTGCCCCTGCCGCCGCTGCGGCTGCGGGTCAACAACCGCAAGCTCATCGAGGGGTTCTACCGCGGCATCGGCGCCGAGGACCCCGCAGCGGTCATCACGATCATCGACAAGCTGGACAAGCTCCCCGCCGAGCAGGTCGCCGCGCTCCTGGTCAGCGACGCCGGGCTCTCCGAGGCGCAGGCCGCGCAGTGCCTCGAGCTCGCGACCATCAGCAGCACCGACACCGGCTTCGTGGAGCAGGTCCGCGCGCTCGGGGTCAAGCACGAGCTGCTCGACACCGGCCTGGAGGAGCTGGCCGCCGTCATCGACGGCTGCGCCACGGTCCGGACCGACCGCTTCGAGGTCGAGGCGAGCCTGAGCCTGGCTCGCGGGCTGGACTACTACACCGGCACGGTCTTCGAGATCTACATGGTGGGCTTCGAGTTCCTGAAGTCGGTCGGCGGTGGTGGCCGCTACGACGCGCTCGCCTCCGACGGACGCAGCACCTACCCCGGTGTCGGCATCTCGTTCGGGATCTCCCGTTCGCTGGTGCCGCTGATGAGCCGCGGCCTCCTCAGCAGCGACCGCAAGGTCCCCAGCGCGGTGCTGGTCGCCCTGGCCGACGAGGACAGCCGTCCGGCCAGCGACGCGGTGGCCCAGGCCCTGCGCGCCCACGGCGTGCCCTGCGAGGTCGCCGCCAGCCCCCAGAAGTTCGGCAAGCAGATCCGGTACGCCGAGCGCCGCGGCATCCCCTACGTGTGGTTCGTCGGTGACGACGGCCACGAGGTCAAGGACATCAGGACGGGGGAGCAGGTGTCGGCCGACCCGGCCACCTGGTCGCCCCCCGTCGAGGACCTCAGGCCCCACGTGGTCTCCACGGGCTCGACCGGGCCCAGCAAGAGCAACAGTGCCAGCAACGAGGAGAAGAAGCAGTGATCCGCACCCATGACGCCGGCGCCCTCCGCGCCGACCACGTCGGCCAGACCGTCACCCTCGCCGGGTGGGTGGGCCGCCGTCGCGATCACGGCGGGGTCGCCTTCCTCGACCTGCGCGAGGCCAGCGGCGTGGTCCAGGTCGTCGTCCGCGACGAGGAGGTCGCCCACCACCTGCGCAGCGAGTACTGCATCCTCGTCTCCGGCGAGGTGAGCCTGCGCCCCGAGGGCAACGCCAACCCGAACCTCCCCAGCGGCGAGATCGAGGTGATCGCCAAGGACGTCGAGGTGCTCAGCGCGTCGGCGCCGCTGCCGTTCCCCATTGACGAGCACGTCGAGGTGGGGGAGGAGGCCCGCCTCAAGCACCGCTACCTCGACCTGCGCCGGCCCGGGCCGAACCAGGCGCTGCGTCTGCGCAGCAAGGTCAACAAGGCCGCGCGCGACGTGCTCGACGAGCACGGGTTCGTCGAGATCGAGACGCCGACGCTGACCCGGTCCACGCCGGAGGGCGCTCGCGACTTCCTGGTGCCGGCCCGCCTGCAGCCGGGCAGCTGGTACGCCCTGCCGCAGAGCCCGCAGCTGTTCAAGCAGCTGCTGATGGTCGCCGGCATGGAGCGCTACTACCAGATCGCGCGCTGCTACCGCGACGAGGACTTCCGCGCCGACCGGCAGCCGGAGTTCACCCAGCTCGACATCGAGATGAGCTTCGTCGAGCAGGACGACGTCCTCGCGGTGGCCGAGGAGATCCTGGTCGCCCTCTGGAAGCTGATCGGGTACGACGTGCCCACGCCGCTGCCGCGGATGACCTACGCCGAGTCGATGGCCCGCTACGGCAGCGACAAGCCCGACCTGCGGATGGGCCAGGAGCTCGTCGACTGCACGGCGTACTTCAAGGACACCCCGTTCCGCGTCTTCCAGGCGCCGTACGTCGGCGCCGTCGTGATGCCCGGCGGGGCCGGTCAGCCCCGCAAGCAGCTCGACGCCTGGCAGGAGTGGGCCAAGCAACGCGGCGCCAAGGGGCTGGCCTACGTGCTGGTCCAGGAGGACGGCGAGCTCACCGGGCCGGTCTCCAAGAACATCACCGACGAGGAGAAGGCCGGCCTGGCCGCCCACACGGGCGCCCAGCCGGGCGACTGCATCTTCTTCGCCGCCGGTCCGGTGAAGTCCAGCCGCGCCCTGCTCGGCGCCGCACGCCTCGAGATCGGGCGTCGCTGCGGCCTCATCGACGAGGACGCCTGGAGCTTCCTGTGGGTGCTCGACGCCCCGCTGTTCGAGCCGACGGCGGACGCGACGGAGTCCGGCGACGTGGCGCTTGGCTACAGCGCCTGGACGGCGGTGCACCACGCGTTCACCTCGCCCCAGGACCTCGAGTCGTTCGACCAGGACCCGGGCAACGCGCTGGCCTGGGCCTACGACATCGTCTGCAACGGCAACGAGATCGGCGGCGGCTCGATCCGAATCCACCGCGAGGACGTGCAGAAGCGGGTCTTCGAGGTCATGGGCATCGGCGAGGCCGAGGCCGAGGAGAAGTTCGGCTTCCTGCTCGAGGCGTTCAAGTACGGCGCGCCCCCGCACGGCGGCATCGCCTTCGGCTGGGACCGGATCGTGGCCCTGCTCTCGGGCAGCGACTCGATCCGCGACGTCATCGCGTTCCCCAAGTCCGGTGGCGGTTTCGACCCGCTCACGGCCGCGCCTGCGCCGATCACCCCGGAGCAGCGCAAGGAGGCCGGCGTCGACGCCAAGCCGCCGAAGGACGTCCCGTCCGCGGGTTGATTTCGCGCAGGATCACCGGCGGGGGGTCGAGACCAGATCGTTACGCGTCGGTGATCCCGGGTGAGGGCCGCATCACATAGAGTCACTGCGGCTGCCAGCCCCCCAGGGGGCCGTCCACGAGCCCGGGTCGACCGGGTTTCAGACCAGCATCAGTTCCGAGAAGACAGAGGTACCATGACGGTTCAGGCCTCCAACCTGGAGAGCGAGCACCTCCCCGACGCCGGCTCGGCGCCCGAGGGTGATCTCGCAAAGATCGCCGGCAAGTCCCCGACGAAGCTCGCGATCGGTCGTTTCCGTCGCGACAAGCTGTCGATGATCTCGTTCGTCGTCGTCGTCCTCTACATCGGAGCGGCGATCATCGCCCCCTTCCTCGTGAAGTTCGGTGTGCTGGACCCGACGAGCTACCACCAGAACCTGACGGACCCGTCCACGGGCGGCATCCCCTACGGCAAGATGGGCGGCGTCAGCTGGGACCACCCGCTGGGTGTCGAGCCCGCCACGGGCCGTGACGTGCTGTCCCGCCTCTGGTACGGCATCACGTTCTCGCTGGCCATCGCCCTCACCGCGACGCTGATCGCGATCGTGATCGGCGCCGTGCTCGGCATCATCTCCGGCTTCAGCGGCGGCTGGGTCGACTCGATCATCGGTCGCGCGATCGACCTGACGCTGTCGTTCCCGTCGACCCTGATGCTCCTGGCGCTCTCGAGCATCGGCATCCAGCTCGCTGCGGACGCGCTCCCCGGCAAGTTCTCCGACCCCCTGCCCAACGGCGCCTACGTGGTGTTCGTGCTGGCACTGTTCGGCTGGCCGGGCGTCGCGCGCATCATCCGGGGCCAGGTGCTCTCGGTGCGCGAGCGCGAGTTCGTCGACGCCGCGGTGCTGCTGGGCGCGTCGCGCTACCGGATCTACTTCAAGGAGATCCTGCCCAACCTGTGGGCCCCGCTGCTGGTCACCTTCACGCTGACCATGCCGGCCTACATCTCCGCCGAGGCAGCGCTCAGCTACCTGGGTGTCGGCATCAAGCCCCCGACGCCCACGCTCGGCAACATCCTGCGCGGATCGATCAACTACTCGTCGGCCGACTTCTTCTTCTTCTTCGTCCCGGCCTTCCTGATCATGATCATCGTCGTGAGCTTCAACCTGCTCGGCGACGGCATCCGCGACGCGCTCGACCCCAAGACGGCCCGCTAAGGCCCTCACGAATTTCGGTGACACACAGTCACCGTTGGTGCCGCCGCTTCCGGCGCGACACACACACAAGGAGAACGAATGGTCAACTATCGAAAGCGGTTGCTTGCTGGCACCGCTGCGGTGGCAATGGCTGCTGGCCTCGCCGCCTGTGGCGGCGGCTCGGACAGCAACGGTGGGGACAACTCCTCGGAGCCCGGCAAGGCCGGCGGTACCCTGCAGTACTACATCTACGCGCCTTACGAGCACGTGGACCCGCAGCGCACCTACCTCGGCGTCGAGATCACGAACTTCGCCCGCACCGTCTACCGCCAGCTGGTGTCGTTCCCGATCTCGAACGACCCGGAGAAGGCCAACACCCCGGTTCCCGACCTCGCCACCGACACCGGCACCTCCTCGGAGGGCGGCAAGGTCTGGTCCTTCACCGTCAAGGACGGCGTGAAGTGGGAGGACGGCAAGCCGATCACCTGTGAGGACTTCAAGTACGGCGCCTCCCGCGTGTTCGCGACCGACGTCATCACCGGTGGCCCGAACTACCTGCTGAGCTACCTCGACATCCCGACGGACTCGAAGACCGGCCTGCCGGCCTACAACGGTCCCTACAAGGGTGACGGCCAGGAGCTGTTCGACAAGGCGATCACCTGCGACGGCAACACCATCACCTACCGCTTCAAGCAGCCGTGGCCGGACTTCCCGCTGGCCATCGCCGGTCTGCACATGATGGACCCGTACCGTCAGGACAAGGACCAGGGTCCGAAGTCCAACTACATGATCTTCTCCAACGGTCCTTACAAGATCGAGGGGAACATGTGGAACAAGAACAAGGGCGCGACCTTTGTTCGCAACGACAACTACGACCCGTCGACCGACACGACCGACCTGCGCATGGCGCTGCCGGACCAGATCAACTTCGACGTGGGCCAGACCTCCGAGACGATCTACGACCGCCTCATCGCCGACAACGGTGACGACCAGTACGCCGTGACGCCGCAGCGCGTTCCTCCGGCCTACTACACCCAGATCGAGGGCGCCGTCGCGGACCGCTCGACCCTGGTGAAGTCGCCCTACGTCGACTACCTGGTGCCGAACTTCCGTCGCATGACCGACCCGAAGGTCCGCGAGGCCCTCAAGGTCGCGACCAACGCCCAGGCGTGGATCGACGCCGGTGGTGGCGAGAAGGCCTACGGCCCCGCCGAGTCGATCGTGAACCCGGCTGTTGTCGGCTACCAGCCGAACCCGGCCTTCGACGGCCCGCAGGAGGGCGACCCCGAGGCCGCCAAGGCGATGCTCGAGGACGCCGGCGTCAAGATGCCGTACCCGATCACCTTCACCTACCCGAGCACCGAGACCGCTGACAAGCAGGCCGCGGCGCTGAAGGAGACCTGGGACCAGGCTGGCTTCGACGTGACCCTCGACGGCCTGGGTGACACCTACTACGACGTCATCCAGAAGCCCACCAAGGACAGCGACGTCATCTGGGGCGGTTGGGGTGCTGACTGGCCCTCCGCCATCACCGTCACCGCGCCGCTGTTCGACAGCCGTATCAACCTGACCGCGAACTCCGACGGCCAGGACTACGGTGCCTACAAGAGCGACAAGTTCAACGCGCTCGTCGACCAGGCCCAGCAGGCCTCGTCGCTGGACGACCAGACCGCCGCGCTGCAGGAGGCCGACAAGGTCCTCGGCGAGGACGTCGCCTACATCCCGCTGGAGGTTGCGAACTTCTACTTCCTGCACGGGTCGAAGGTGACCGGTTACACCAACACGCCGTCCTCCAACGGGTACCCGGACCTGGGCCCCATCGGCGTGGAGAACTGACGCACCTGTAGTTCCCGCAACACTCAAAGGTCGGGCGGCCGCTTCGGCGGCCGTCCGACTCCGGGGGGTGAGGGCCTCGTACCGAGGTCCTCACCCTCACCTCCGTCCGGCTGTCGCCGCCACGAGCTGAGACAGCGCAGACCCCGATCAGTACCCCCGAGGTGGTCCCACCCATGTTCGCCTACGTCGTCCGACGCGTGTTCGTCGGCGTGATCATGCTCATCGTGATGAGCCTGGTGACGTTCCTGCTGTTCTTCGCGTCGCCCGTCGACCCGGCGCGTTACGCGTGCGGCAAGAACTGCTCGCCCGAGCTGAGAGAGCAGACCCGCAAGGCGCTCGGATACGACAAGCCGACCGTCGTTCAGTGGACCGACTTCCTCCAGGGTGTCGTCAAGGGCCGCGAGTACCCCGACGACCCCGAGCTGAAGGCGAAGGCGCCCGAGCTCATCGCGGAGTGCCCGGCCCCGTGCTTCGGCTACTCGGTCGTGAACACGACCACCGTGAACGCGGAGATCAAGGAAGCGTTCCCCGTCTCCCTCTCCATCTCGATCGCGGCCCTGATCATGTGGCTGCTCGGCGGCGTCTTCTTCGGCGTCATAGCCGCGGTCCGCAAGGGCACCCTGACCGACCGCGGGATCGTGGCGCTGTCGCTGGTCTTCTACGCGTTCCCCGCCTTCTTCATCGGCATCTTCCTGCTCAAGTTCCTGGCCATCAAGTGGCAGTTCGTGCCCATCCCCGAGTACGTCTCCATCGCCGACGGGGGACTGGGGACCTGGCTGCAGGGGCTGTTCCTGCCCGGTCTCACCCTGGCCCTGCTCTACATGGCCGGCTACGTCCGCATGACGCGAGCCTTCGTGCTGGAGTCCATGAGCGAGGACTACGTCCGCACCGCGCGGGCCAAGGGGCTGAAGGGGCGCCGCGTGCTGGTCAAGCACAGCATGCGTGCTGCACTCACCCCGCTGGTCACGCTGGTCGGTCTGGACTTCGCCGCCCTGATGGGTGGCGCGATCATCACCGAGACCGTGTTCAACTACAATGGCTTGGGCAAGCTCGCCCTCGACGCAAACCTCACCTACGACCTCCCGACGATCATCGGGCTGGTGCTCCTCCTGGGAACGTTCGTGATCGTCGCCAACATCATCGTCGACGTGCTGTACGCCGTCATTGACCCGCGCGTGCGCGTGGGCTGAGGGGAGAACCGTGTCTTTTCTTTCGGTCCGTGACCTGAAGGTCCACTTCCCGACCGTCGACGGCGTCGTGATGGCGACCGACGGTCTCTCCTTCGACCTCGAGAAGGGCAAGACCCTCGGCATCGTGGGTGAGTCCGGCTCGGGCAAGTCCGTGTCGAGCTCGGCGATCCTCGGCCTGCACCGCAAGACCAGCGCCAGGGTGTCGGGCGAGATCATCCTCGACGGCGTCGACCTGCTGCAGATCAGCGACGAGGACATGCGCAAGAAGCGGGGCAAGGAGGTCTCCATGATCTTCCAGGACCCGCTCTCCGCGATGCACCCGTACTACACGGTCGGCAACCAGATCGGTGAGGCCTACCGCGTCCACCACAACGTCAGCAAGAAGGCCGCCCGCAAGCGCGCCATCGAGATGCTCGACCGCGTCGGGATCCCGCAGCCGGACCGTCGGGTGGACGACTACCCGCACCAGTTCTCCGGCGGCATGCGGCAGCGCGCGATGATCGCGATGGGGCTGATCAACAACCCCAGCCTGCTCATCGCCGACGAGCCCACGACCGCGCTCGACGTGACCGTCCAGGCGCAGATCCTCGACCTGCTGCAGGACCTCCAGCGTGAGTTCGACTCCGCCGTCATCATCATCACCCACGACCTCGGCGTCGTGGCGGAGATGGCCGACGACGTGCTCGTGATGTACGCCGGCCGCGCGGTCGAGTACGGCGCCTGCAAGGAGATCCTGACCCACCCCGAGATGCCCTACACCTGGGGTCTGCTCTCGAGCGTCCCGGATGTGTCCGGCGACGTGAACGCGCAGCTCATCCCGATCCCGGGCAACCCGCCCAGCCTGCTGAACCCGCCGCCCGGCTGCGCCTTCCACCCGCGGTGCACGCACAAGGACAAGGTCCCCGGCGACCTGTGCCGGACCGAGCTCCCCGAGCTGCTCCCCGGCGTGCGCGGCGGCCTGCACACCAAGCGTTGCCACCTGGCCAACCCCGATGAGATCTACGCGACGGAGGTCCTCCCTGAGATCGCTCCCGAGCTGGTCGAGGAGAAGTGATGGACCACACCCCCAAGTCCGACGAGGTGCGTGAGGGCGACACGACCACCGCTGCGGGTGCCACGACGCTGGCGCAGCCGGTCGAGACGACCTCGCAGAACACCAAGGCGGTCCTCGACGTCGAGAACCTCAAGATGTACTTCCCGGTGAAGTCGTCGGGGATCATCCGGCGCACCGTGGGTCACGTCCAGGCGGTCGACGGCGTCTCGTTCCAGCTGCCCGCGGGCGGGTCCCTCGGCCTGGTGGGCGAGTCCGGCTGTGGCAAGTCCACCACCGGGCGCCTCGTCACCCGGCTCTACGAGCCCACCGGCGGCACGATCAACTTCGACGGCCGGGACATCTCGAAGATCTCCTCGCGCAGCCTCAAGCCGCTGCGCCGCGAGATCCAGATGATCTTCCAGGACCCCTACACCTCGCTGAACCCCCGGCACAGCGTCGGCGCGATCATCGGGGCACCGCTGGCGATCCACAACATCCTGCCGAAGAACAAGATCCTGCCGCGCGTGCAGGAGCTGCTCGAGATCGTGGGCCTCAACCCCGAGCACTACAACCGCTACCCCCACGAGTTCTCCGGCGGCCAGCGCCAGCGCATCGGCATCGCCCGGGCGCTGACGCTCCAGCCGAAGGTCCTCGTGGCCGACGAGCCGGTCTCCGCGCTCGACGTGTCGATCCAGGCGCAGGTCATCAACCTGCTCAAGGACCTGCAGCACGAGTTCAACATCGCGTTCCTCTTCATCGCCCACGACCTCGCGGTGGTGCGCCACTTCTGCCCCGAGGTCGCGGTGATGTACCTCGGCAAGATCGTGGAGATCGCGGATCGCGAGACGCTCTACTCCCGTCCGCACCACCCGTACACCCAGGCACTGCTGTCCGCGGTGCCCGACGTGAAGCAGGCCGCCATCGGCGGCCGTCGCGAGCGGATCCGCCTGCAGGGCGACGTGCCGAGCCCGATCAACCCGCCGTCCGGCTGCCGGTTCCGCACCCGCTGCCCCATGGCGCAGGAGATCTGTGCCCGGGTGGAGCCGCCGCTCCTGCAGATCGGCAAGAGCCACAAGGTCGCCTGCCACTTCCCGGGCGAGCTCGGGCACGCACCGGAGAAGCCGATCACCGCGAGCCTGCTCGGTGTCGACGACACCGGCGCCCCGGACCCGGGCGCGAGCCCGGCCGAAGAGCTGCCCACGGGCTCCGGGTTCTCGGACACCTGGTTCGACCTCGAGCGCAGGACGATGGCGAAGGGCTGACCCCGGTCCGTGGACGGACTGTTCGACATCGGCGGAGCCCCCGCCCCCGCGACGCGGGGCGGGGGCTCGCTGGCGGTCAACACCCATTCCTCCGCGCCACTGGCGGTGCGGATGCGGCCGCGCACCCTCGACGAGCTCGTGGGCCAGGAGCAGCTGCGCGCACCCGGTGCGCCGCTGCGCCGCCTGATCGAGGGTGACCAGTCGATGTCGCTGCTCCTGTGGGGGCCGCCCGGGACTGGCAAGACCACGATCGCCTCGATCGTCAGCCAGCAGACCGACCGCCGCTTCGTGGAGGTGTCCGCGGTCTCCGCCGGCGTCAAGGAGGTCCGGGCCGCGATCGACGCCGCCCGCGCCGAGCTGGTCGGGGGCGGCCGCGAGACGGTGCTCTTCGTCGACGAGGTGCACCGGTTCAGCAAGGCCCAGCAGGACGCCCTGCTCCCCGGTGTCGAGAACCGCTGGGTGACGCTCGTGGCGGCGACCACCGAGAACCCGTTCTTCTCGGTCATCTCGCCGCTGCTGTCGCGCAGCCTGCTGCTGCGCCTCGAGTCGCTGACCGACGACGACGTGCGTGCCGTGCTGGCCCAGGCCATCTCCGACGAGCGTGGCCTCGCCGGGAAGATGAGCGTCGACGACGACGCGCTCGACCACCTCGTCCGGCTGGCCGGTGGAGACGCACGCAGGTCCCTGACCTACCTCGAGGCCGCCGCGGGCGCCGCGACCTCCCAGGGGCTCGACGTGGTCGACCTGGCGACCGCGGAGACGGCCGTCGACCAGGCGGCGGTGCGCTACGACCGGCAGGGCGACCAGCACTACGACGTCACCAGCGCCTTCATCAAGTCCGTGCGCGGTTCCGACGCGGACGCGGCCCTGCACTACCTGGCCAGGATGATGGAGGCGGGGGAGGACCCGCGGTTCATCGCCCGTCGCCTGCTGATCCTCGCCAGCGAGGACATCGGCCTCGCGGACCCCACCGCGCTCACCACCGCGGTGGCGGCGGCCCAGACCGTCCAGCTGATCGGGATGCCCGAGGCGAAGCTGACCCTCGCGCACGCCACCATCGCCCTGGCGGTGGCCCCGAAGTCGAACGCCGTCACGACGGCGATCGGCGCGGCGATCGCGGACGTCAAGGCCGGCAAGATCGGGCCGGTGCCGGCCCACCTGCGCGACGCGCACTACTCCGGCGCCAAGAAGATCGGCCACGGCGCGACGTACAAGTACAGCCACGACGAGCCGTACGGCGTCGCCGAGCAGCAGTACGCCCCCGACGTGGTCGCCGACGCGGAGTACTACCAGCCCACCGCGCTGGGGGCGGAGGCTGCGATCAAGGAGCGCTGGGAGCGCATCCGACGGCTGGTCCGGGGCTCCGACGGCCCGCGATAGGGTCGGGCACTGTGATGCTGCAGTGGATCGAGCCCGTCGTCACGGGCGTGCTGGCCCTGCTCGCGCTCGCTCTCACCCTCACGTTGCTCCGGGTGCGCTCGCGCACCGACCGGGAGCTGGCCGCCGCTCGCGCTGAGGCCTCCTCCCTGCGCGCGCGGGTCGAGGAGATCGAGCACCGTCTCGCCGCCGACGCGCAGGCTCCACGCCGTGAGCTCGAGGGCCACGAGGCCCGCGAGTACGTCATCACCCACCTCGGCGACCCGGAGCCCGACGCCGGTCGCGACCTGACGCCGCCCGAGATCGACCGGGCGCTCTTCGCCGACCTGGTGCTGCGGGAGACGGTCGTCAAGGCGGCGTCGCTCACCCACGGCGTACGTCGCGCCCTGGCCCCCGAGACGCGCAACCGGATCCGCTTCGAGGTGCGCCGCGAGGTCAAGCGGGCGCGCAAGCAGCGGCGCGCCGACACCCGCGAGGCCCGGCGTGACTGGGCAGCCCGGCAGCGGGCCGAGGGCACGGCATGAGGCGCGGCTTCTGGTTCCTCGCCGGCGCCGGCGCGGGCGTGTACGCCGTGGTGCGCGGCCGGCGCGCCGCCGAGGTGTTCACCGCCGACGGCCTGCGGGACCGGCTCAGCGGGCTCGAGGTCGGGGCCCGGATGTTCCGCGAGGAGGTCGCGGCGGGCCAGCACGAGAAGGAAACCGAGTTGCGGGAGCGCTTCGGCCTGGTGCCTCATGGGAGGCCCCAGCTCGAGGGCGGCCGCCACCGGGCGCAGACCCCCACACTCACCACCACCACCGACAGCGACAACGACGAGGAAGGCAGCAACTGATGGACACCGCGGAGATTCGCCGGAGGTTCGTCGCTCACTTCGAGCGCAACGGACACCAGGCGGTGCCGTCAGCCTCGCTGCTGCTCGACGACCCGAACCTGCTGTTCGTCAATGCCGGCATGGTCCCGTTCAAGCCCTACTTCCTGGGCCAGGAGACGCCGCCGTACCGCCGCGCGACCAGCGTGCAGAAGTGCGTGCGCACGCCCGACATCGAGGACGTCGGGAAGACCACCCGGCACGGCACGTTCTTCGAGATGTGCGGCAACTTCTCCTTCGGTGACTACTTCAAGGACGGCGCCATCGAGCTCGCCTGGGAGCTGGTCACCCGCCCGGTCGCCGACGGCGGCTTCGGCCTCCCCGAGGACAAGCTCTACCCGAGCGTCTACGACGACGACCCCGAGGCGGTCGACCTCTGGCGCAAGATCACGGGTCTGCCCGACGACCGGATCATCCGGCTGGGCAGACGCGAGAACTACTGGTCCATGGGTGTCCCCGGCCCCGGTGGACCCTGCTCGGAGATCCTGATCGACCGCGGCCCGGCCTACGGCGCCGACGGGGACTTCGGGGCGGAGGACCGCTACCTCGAGTTCTGGAACCTCGTCTTCATGCAGGACGAGCTCAGCGCGGTGCGGTCCAAGGAGGACTTCGACATCGCGGGCTCCCTGCCGAAGAAGAACATCGACACCGGCATGGGCCTCGAGCGGGTCGCGTTCCTCCTCCAGGGCAAGGAGAACATGTACGAGATCGACGTCATGTTCCCGGTGATCGAGAAGGCCCAGGAGCTCACCGGCCGTCGCTACGGTGCCAGTCCCGAGGACGACGTGCGCTTCCGCGTGGTCGCCGACCACATCCGCTCCTCGATGATGCTCATCGGCGACGGCGTCACGCCCGGCAACGACGGGCGCGGGTACGTCCTGCGCCGGCTGCTGCGCCGCGCCGTGCGCTCGATGCGCCTGCTCGGCTTCGAGGACCGGGCGCTGCCCGAGCTGATGCCGGTCAGCCGCGACAAGATGGGGGAGACCTACACCGAGCTGCACCGCGACTGGGAGCGGATCTCCAGCGTCGCCTTCGCCGAGGAGGACGCGTTCCGCCAGACGCTGCGCGCGGGCACCGCGATCTTCGACCTCGCCACCGGCGAGCTGAAGCGGTCGGGCGGCACCCAGGTCTCGGGTGACAAGGCGTTCGCCCTGCACGACACCTACGGCTTCCCGATCGACCTGACCCTCGAGATGGCTGCCGAGCAGGGGCTCAGCGTCGACGAGGAGGGCTTCCGCCGCCTGATGACCGAGCAGCGGGAGCGGGCCAAGGCCGACGCGAAGGCCAAGAAGGGCCAGCACCGCGACGCCCGCGCCTACCGCGAGGTCGCCGACTCCCTCGGTCGCGCGGTCGAGTTCACCGGCTACTCCGACATCGTGAGCGAGGGCTCCGTCCGCGGCATCGTCGCCGCCGGCGGGGTCGTGCCCTCAGCGCGCGAGGGTGACGAGATCGAGCTGGTCCTGGACCGGACCCCGTTCTACGCCGAGGGCGGCGGCCAGCTCGCCGACCAGGGCGTCATCGAGCTCGACAACGGCGCGCTGCTCCAGGTCCGCGACGTCCAGTCGCCGGTGACCGGCCTGATCGTGCACCAGGCGCTCGTCCTCTCCGGCGAGGTCACGCCCGGGCTCGCTGCCCAGGCGAAGGTCGACGTCGAGCGCCGGCGCTCGATCTCGCGCTCCCACACCGCGACCCACATGGTCCACAAGGCGTTCCGTGAGGCGCTCGGCGAGACGGCCACCCAGGCCGGCTCGGAGAACTCGCCGGGACGTTTCCGCTTCGACTTCTCCGCCACCGGCGCGGTGCCCACCTCGGTCATGCGCGACGTCGAGGAGCGGGTCAACGACCTGGTGCTCGCCGACCTCGCGGTGCACGCCGAGGTGATGACCCAGGAGGAGGCCGTCAAGAGCGGTGCGATGGCGCTCTTCGGCGAGAAGTACGGCAACGAGGTCCGGGTGATCTCCGTGGGTGACTGGGCGCGCGAGCTGTGCGGCGGCACCCACGCGCACCGGTCCGGACAGCTCGGTGTCGTCAAGCTGCTGGGCGAGTCCTCGATCGGCTCCGGCGTACGCCGCGTCGAGGCGCTGGTGGGCGGCGACGCCTACCGCTTCCTGGCCCGCGAGCACGTGCTGGTCGCGCAGCTGTCCGAGGCGCTCAAGGTGCGACCCGAGCAGCTGCCCGAGCGCGTGCACGACATCGTCGAGAAGCTGCGGACCGCCGAGAAGGAGATCGAGAAGGTCCGCCTCGGCCAGCTGCTGGCGGCCGGCGGCGAGCTCGCCGCGTCCGCGACCGACGTCGGGGGCGTCAAGGTGGTCGCCCACCGCGCCGACGGTGCGGGGGGCGGCGACGTGCGCACGCTCGCCCTCGACGTACGGGGCCGGCTGCCGCAGGGCCAGCCCGGCGCGGTGGTCATCATCGGCGCCGGCACAGACGGCAAGGTCTCGGTCGTCGCCGCGGTCAACGACGAGGCCCGCAGCCGCGGTGTCAGCGCCAACGAGCTGGTCCGTGCGGTCGGCCCGTTCGTGGGCGGCCGGGGTGGCGGCAAGGACGACGTGGCCCAGGGTGGCGGCACCGACGCCTCCCGCATCGACGAGGCGCTCGACCAGGTCCACGCCGAGGTGGCGCGGGCGACCGGTCAGGCGAACGGTTGAGGTTCGGCGTCCGTCTCGGCATCGACCCCGGCGACGCCCGCATCGGCGTCGCCCGCAGCGACCCGACCGGCTTCCTCGCCACGCCCGTGGAGACGGTGCGCCGCGGGAAGGGCGACCTGCGACGGATCGCCCAGCTCGTGGCCGAGGAGGAGGCCGTCGAGGTCGTGGTCGGCCTCCCACGCTCGCTGTCGGGGGGTGAGGGTCCGGCCGCGGTCAAGACCCGCGAGTTCGCGGCGCGCCTCGCCGCGCGGGTCGCACCCGTTCCGGTGCGCCTCGTCGACGAGCGGCTGACCACGGTGTCGGCGGAGGCTATGCTGCGCGACCGTGGCCGCAAGGGAGCCAAGCGGCGGGAGGTCGTCGACCAGGCGGCCGCCGTCCTGATCCTGCAGCACGCACTGGACACCGAACGCGCGACGGGGGCCGCGCCCGGCGAGACCGTCGAGGAGACGCACGAGTGACGACCAACGAGGCAGCGCCCGAGCACGAACCCGAGGAGCACCACGACGAGGTCGTGCCCATGCAGGGAGGCCGACGCCGCAAGCGCGGGCACGGCCTCAAGGGCTGCCTGGCCGTGCTCGTCGCCCTCCTCGTCGTGGTCGGCGGCGCCGCCTTCCTGGGCAACAAGGCGCTCACCGCGCTCAAGGACCAGTTCGCCGACCCGGAGGACTACGCGGGTCCCGGCCGCGGCAACGTCAGCTTCGAGGTGCACGAGGGCGACAGTGTCGCCGCGATCGGCCGCAACCTGAAGACCGCCGGCGTGGTCGCCTCGGTCGAGGCCTTCACCGATGCCGCCTCGGCGAACCCGGACTCGACCGGCATCCAGGTCGGCTTCTACGCGCTGAAGAAGCAGATGAAGGCCTCCGACGCCCTCGACGTCCTCGTGGACCCCGCCAACCTCGTCAAGGACGCGGTCACGATCCCCGAGGGACTGACCGTCGACGAGATCGTGGACACGTTGGCCAAGAACACCGACTTCAAGGCGGCCCAGTTCCAGAAGGTGCTCGACGCGCCGGGCCAGCTCGGGCTGCCGGACTACGCCGACGGGAACGCCGAGGGCTACCTCTTCCCGGCGACCTACGACTTCGGACCCAACGCGACCCCGAAGACGATCCTGCAGGCGATGGTCGACCGCTGGCAGCAGGCCGCCGACGACGCCGACCTCGAGGGTGCGGCCGAGCAGCTGGGATACACCCCGGCGCAGCTGATGACGATCGCGAGCCTGGTCCAGGCCGAGGGGCGCGGCGACGACATGCCCAAGATCGCGCGGGTGATCTACAACCGGCTCGAGGGCGACGAGACCGACGGGTTGCTCCAGATCGACGCGACGGTCAACTACGCCGCCGGGAACGACCTGCGGGCGGTCCCGTCGACCGAGGACACCCGGCTCGACTCGCCGTACAACACCTACCAGAACCCGGGCCTGCCGCCGACCCCCATCGAGGCCCCTGGCGACGACGCGCTGCGTGCGGCCACCCACCCCGCCGACGGCGACTGGTACTACTACGTCACGGTCAACCTCAAGACCGGCGAGACCAAGTTCGCCGAGACCTACGACGAGTTCCTGACCTACAAGGACGAGCTCCGCGAGTACTGCGCGACCGAGTCCGCGGGCGCCTGCTGAGCAGCCGTCGATGAGGTGTGCCGTCCTGGGGGACCCGATCGCCCATTCGCTCTCCCCGGTGCTGCACCGGGCGGGGTACGCCGCGCTCGGCCTGGACTGGTCCTACGACCCGGTGCGGGTGGGCGAGGACGGCCTCCCGGACTTCGTGGCCGGGCTCGACGCGACCTGGCGCGGGCTGTCGCTGACGATGCCGCTCAAGCGGGTGGCGCTCACCCTGGCCCGCGAGACGACGGACCGGGCCCGGATGGCCGGAGCCGCCAACACGCTGGTCCTCGAGGGCGGGGTGGCGGTGCTGGCCGACAACACGGACCTGCCGGGGGCGGTCTCCGCCGTGCGCGAGCGGTACGACGGCCCGGTGACGGCCGGCACCGTGCTGGGCGGGGGAGCCACGGCGGCCTCGACGGGGCTGGCGCTGTGCGAGCTGGGAGCCCGTGTGGTCACCTTGCTGGTCCGCTCGCCCCAGCGCGCCGCGGAGGCGGCTGAGGCGGTCCGGCGACACCCCTCCGCCCCGCAGGTAGAGGTCGGGTCGCTCGCGGACGACCCCGTGACCGGCGAGGTGGTCGTCTCCACCGTGCCCGCCGCGGCCCAGGACGCGTCGGTCGTCCGACGGTGCGCCGACGCGCCGGTGCTCTTCGAGGTCCTCTACGACCCGTGGCCGACTCCGTTGGCGGCGGCCACGCGCCCCGGCGTGCTGGTGGGCGGCCTGGACCTGCTCGTGCACCAGGCGGCCTTGCAGTTCGCGATGTTCACCGGTCGGCCGGCCCCGCTCGAGGCGATGCGTTCGGCCGGGCTCGAGGCGCTCGGCGCGCCCCGGACCACCGGATGAGCACCCTGGTCGCGGCAGGTGGGGCCGCCGCGTTCGCCGCCGTCGCCTGCGGGCTGGCCGGCGTCCTCGTGCCCTCGTTGATCGCGCGGCTGCCCGAGCCCGAGCCCACCGACGAGCCCAAGCGGCCGTACGCCGAGATCGCCGCGCGGCGCGGGCTGGCGCGGGTCACGGCCGGCGTGGCCGCGGTGTCCGGGGGCGTGGTCGGGGGAGTGCTCGGCTGGTCCTGGCCGTTGCTGTTCTGGCTGCCGCTCGTCCCGGTCGGGGTCCTGCTCGGCTACGTCGACCTGCGCACCAAGCTGCTGCCCAGCGTGGTCGTCCGCCCGGCGACCCTGCTGGTGGTCGCACTGGGCGGGGTGAGCGCCGCGCTCTCCGGCGACGGGGACGCGCTCGTGCGCGGACTGGTCGGGCTGGTGGTGGTGCGATCGGTGTTCTGGGTCCTGTGGTGGATCCGCTCGGCGGGCATGGGGTTCGGCGACGTACGCCTCTCCGCGCTGCTCGGCTTCGCGCTGGCCTACCTCGGGTGGGCCGAGGTGCTGCTCGGCACCTACGCGTCGTTCCTCGTCTTCGGTCTCCCGGGCCTGCTGGTCGCCCTCGTGCGCCGCGACCGCAGCATGATGCGCACCGCCTACCCGTTCGGTCCCGCCATGCTCGCCGGGGCCGTGATCGGCGTGGTCCTGGCGCCGCTGCTCGGGGGCCATCTCGGCGACTGGGGAGCCTGAATCCGGAGCGGATCGGTCGTGAAAGACTGGCCGCATGCTGCGTTGGCTCACCGCGGGCGAGTCCCACGGACCGTCCCTGGTCGCGATCCTCGAAGGGCTCCCGGCCCACGTGGAGGTCACGACCTCCGACATCCAGGACTCCCTGGCCCGACGACGTCTCGGGCACGGCCGTGGCGCCCGGATGAAGTTCGAGCAGGACGAGGTCACCATCGTGGGCGGGGTCCGGCACGGCCGGAGCCTCGGCGGCCCGGTGGCGATCGAGGTCGGCAACACCGAGTGGCCCAAGTGGGAGAAGGTCATGTCGGCCGACCCGGTGGACCCGGTCGAGCTCGAGGCGCTGGCCCGCAACGCTCCTCTGACCCGGCCGCGGCCCGGCCACGCGGACCTGGCCGGCATGCAGAAGTACGACTTCGACGAGGCCCGGCCGATCCTCGAGCGGGCCTCGGCCCGCGAGACCGCCGCGCGGGTCGCGCTCGGCCGGGTGGCCTCGAACTTCCTCGAGCAGTCGGTCGGCGCGCAGATCGTGTCCCACGTCGTCGAGCTGGGCGGCGAGCGGGCGCCGGGTGGCCTGTGGCCGCAGCCGGACGACGTGGCCCGGCTGGACGAGGACCCGGTCCGTTGCCTGGACCCCGAGGCCAGCGGCCGGATGGTCGCCGCGATCGACCAGGCGCACCAGGACGGTGACACGCTCGGCGGCGTGGTCGAGGTCGTCGTCCACGGCCTGCCGCCCGGGCTCGGCTCGCACGTGCACTGGGACCGGCGCCTCGACTCGCGGCTGGCCGGCGCCCTGATGGGCATCCAGGCGATCAAGGGCGTCGAGGTCGGTGACGGCTTCGAGCTGGCCGCCACCCCCGGCTCCCGCGCGCACGACGAGATCGTCCCGACCGCCGACGGCATCCGGCGCACGAGCGGCCGCTCCGGCGGCACCGAGGGCGGTATGACGACAGGCGAGGTCCTGCGCGTCCGGGCCGCGATGAAGCCGATCGCCACGGTGCCCCGGGCGCTGCGGACCGTCGACGTCGCCACCGGCGAGGAGGCGGTGGCCCACCACCAGCGCTCGGACGTCTGCGCGGTGCCGGCCGCCGGCATCGTCGCCGAGGCGATGGTCGCGCTGGTCCTCGCCGACGCGGTGCTGGAGAAGTTCGGTGGCGACTCGGTGCAGGAGACGCGGCGCAACGCCGAGAGCTACCTGGACACCCTGAGGTTCACGTGACGGCCGGGGCGCGACCCCGCGTCGTGCTCGTCGGTCCCATGGGGGCCGGCAAGACCACGGTGGCCGGTCTGCTCGCCGACGCCTGGGGGGTCGAGGCCCGCGACACCGACGCCGACGTGGAGGCCGCCGAGGGCCGCACCGTCGCCGACATCTTCGTGGAGTCCGGTGAGCCTGAGTTCCGGCGCCTCGAGCGAGGGGCCGTCTCCGAGGCGCTCGCCTCGCACGACGGGGTGCTGGCGCTGGGCGGCGGAGCCGTGCTGGACCCCGAGACCCGCGAGCAGCTCGCGGGGCACACCGTTGTCTTCCTGAAGGTGGGGCTCAGCGACGCCGTCAAGCGGGTCGGGCTGGGCAGCTCGCGCCCGCTGCTGCTCGGCAACGTCCGCGGCCGGATCAAGACGCTCCTCGACGAGCGGACCCCGGTCTACGAGTCCGTCGCCTCCCTCGTCGTGGACACCGACGGTCGCACCGCCGAGGACGTGGCCGCCGAGATCCGCGAGGCCCTCGACGCGAAGGCACCGGCATGAACGACACCGTGCTGCCGGTGACCGGCGCGGCGCCGTACGACGTGGTCGTCGGCAACGGGCTGGCACACCGCCTCCCCGCCATGCTGGGGGAGTCCGTCCAGCGCGTCGGCGTCGTGCACCCCGAGTCCCTGCGCCACCTGGTCCGACCGCTGCTGGACGAGCTGGCGGCCACCCACGAGGTGACGCCGCTGCCGGTGCCGGACGGGGAGCGGGCCAAGACCGCGGCCGTCGCGGCGTCCTGCTGGGACGCCCTGGGAACGGCCGGGTTCACCCGCTCCGACGCGATCGTGACCTTCGGTGGCGGCGCCACGACCGACCTCGGCGGCTTCGTCGCGGCGACCTGGCTGCGCGGCGTGCGGGTCGTCCACGTCCCGACCACGCTGCTGGCGATGGTCGACGCGGCGGTGGGCGGCAAGACGGGCATCAACACCGCCGCCGGTAAGAACCTCGTCGGGTCCTTCCACGAGCCTGCCGGCGTGCTGTGCGACCTCGCCACGCTCGAGTCGCTGCCCCGCGCGGACCTCGTCGCCGGGCTGGGCGAGGTCGTCAAGTGCGGCTTCATCGCCGACCCCGAGATCCTCGCCGTGGTGGAGGGCACCGCACCTTCGCAGCTCACGCCACGCTCGCCGGTGCTCCGCGAGCTGGTCGAGCGCGCCATCCGCGTCAAGATCGACGTGGTCGTCGCCGACCTGAAGGAGACCGGTGGCGTGGGCGGGCACCCCGGTCGGGAGGCGCTGAACTACGGACACACCATGGGCCACGCCATCGAGCGCGCGGAGGGCTACTCCGTCCGGCACGGCGAGGCCGTCGCGATGGGATGCGTGTACGTCGCCGAGCTGGCGCGACGCGCGGGCACCCTGTCCGGGGAGGTCGCCGACCGGCACCACACCGCCTTCGCGCACGTCGGTCTGCCCACGACGTACTCCGGTGCCAGCTTCGAGGAGCTGCACGCCGCGATGAAGGTCGACAAGAAGTCCCGGGGTTCCCAGCTGCGGTTCGTCGTGCTGAGCGACCTCGCACGACCGACGGTCCTCGCCGGCCCCTCGGAGACGGCCCTGCGCGGGGCCTACGACGTGCTCGCGCGTGGTCGCGGGCAGGAGGTGGATGCATGAAGGTCCTGGTCCTCAACGGTCCCAACCTCGGCCGGCTCGGGCGCCGCCAGCCCGAGATCTACGGCACCACCACCCATGCCGAGCTGGCCGACCGCTGCGTCGCCTGGGGACGCGACCTCGGGCTGGAGGTGGAGGTCCGGCAGACCAACCACGAGGGCGTGATGGTCGACTGGCTCAACGCCGCCGCCGACGAGGCGACCCCGGTCGTGCTGAACGCCGCCGCGTGGACCCACTACTCCTACGCCGTCTACGACGCCTGCGCGCAGCTGGTCGCACCCCTCGTCGAGGTGCACATCTCCGACCCGTTCCAGCGCCCCGAGGAGTTCCGGCACACCTCGGTCGTCTCGCCGCACGCCGCCTCGGTGGTCGCCGGTCACGGCATCGACGGCTACCGGATTGCCCTCGAGCACCTGGCCGGCCCTGCCCGTTCCTGATCACCGGACGCCGGGTCGGCGGAACCTCGAGGTCACGGACCCCGTCCAAGCACCCGACACGCGGCGGCTGGCGGAAGGTGCGCGGACATGGGCGAGAAGACGGTGACGATGAGCGTGCGTGGGCTCCTGCTCACGGCGGTGGTGCTGCTGGGCCTGCTGAGCGCCTACCTGGTCGGGGGCGCCGGTGGCGGCGGAGGCCCCGCGGTGGCCGCGGCTCCGGCCGCGGACCCGCAGGGCAGGCAGCGCGTGATGACGATGGCGGGCACCGGCGAGGCCAGCGTGGTGCCGGACCAGCTGTCCTTCGACCTCGCCGTGGGGCTGCTCCGCCCCGACCTCGACACCGCGCTGGACGACTCCAGCCGCGTCATGGACCGCGTGCTCGCCCGACTCGCCGACCTGGGCATCGCCCGCGGCGACGTGCAGACCACCGAGCTCTCGATGTACCCCGTCTACGACTACCACCAGTACTCCCCGCCGACGATCCGCGGCTACCGGGTCTCCCAGCGCGCGACCGTCCTGGTCAAGCAGCTGCGCCAGGGCGGGCGGGCCGTGAGCACCGCCGTCGCGGCCGGCGGCGACGACGTCCGGGTCAGCAACATCCGGCTCCGCGTCGGTGACCCCGACCGCGCGATGGAGGAGGCCCGCGACGCCGCGGTCGAGCAGGCCCGCACCAAGGCCGAGCAGTACGCCGCGGCGGCCGGCCAGACCCTCGGTGACGTGGTCACGCTGCGCGAGGTCGGGGCGCCGCAGCGCCGCAGCATCGACCGCGGCTACGTCCTGCACGGGCTGAGGGCGACGGCGGACATGGCCGCGGTCCTCCCGGTCCGGGCGGGCAAGGACAGGATGAAGGTGACGGTGCAGGTCGTCTGGGAGCTCGGCTGACGCGGGGTTCGGTGCCGGGAGCGCCGGGCCTATAGACTCGGACGCTGCTGCCGGGCTCAGAGGCAGCCCGGCACCCGGATCCCACGACGCAGTAAGGCTGACACGCGCGCATGGCAACGACGAACGACCTCAAGAACGGCATGGTTCTCAACCTGGACGGCCAGCTCTGGCAGGTCATCTGGTTCCAGCACCACAAGCCCGGCAAGGGGGGCGCGGTGGTCCGCACCAAGCTGAAGAACGTCGAGTCCGGCAAGACCGTCGACAAGACCTTCAACGCCGACGTCAAGGTCGACGTGGCCAACGTCGACAAGCGGTCCATGCAGTACCTCTACAACGACGGCACGTCGTACGTCTTCATGGACGTGCAGAGCTACGACCAGATCGAGGTCGCTCCCGAGATCGTCGGCGACGCCGCGAACTTCCTGCTCGAGAACCAGGAGGCGATCGTCGCCACCAACGACGGGCGCGTCCTCTACATCGAGCTCCCGGCCTCGGTCGAGCTCGAGGTCACCTACACCGAGCCCGGCCTGCAGGGCGACCGCTCGACCGGCGGCACCAAGCCGGCCACCGTCGAGACCGGCGCCACCGTGCAGGTGCCGCTGTTCATCACCACGGGCGAGAAGATCAAGGTCGACACCCGCGACTCCTCCTACCTCGGGCGCGTCACCAGCTGATGGCTGCCCGTTCCAAGGCCCGCAAGCGGGCCCTCGACGTCCTCTTCGCCTCCGACGTGCGGGGCGAGTCGGCCAACGACGCCCTCGACCGGGCCATCGCCGAGGGCGACGCTCCCACCAACGCCTACACCGTCACGCTGGTGCGCGGCGTCGTCGAGAACCAGTCCCGCATCGACGAGATCCTGTCCGACTACGCCGAGGGGTGGACCCTCGAGCGGATGCCGGCGGTCGACCGCAACGTGCTGCGGCTCGGCGTCTTCGAGCTGCTGTACGCCGACGACGTCCCCGACGCGGTCGCCGTCTCCGAGGCGATGGCGCTGGTCCGCGACCTGTCCACCGACGAGTCGCCGGCGTTCGTCAACGGGATCCTCGGCAACATCGTGCGGAACCGTTCCTCGCTGGCCTGAGCGACCGGTTGACCCGGACCGCCATGCTGTGAGGCATGAGCAATGACCTCGAGCGCACTGTCGACCTCGTCGTGATCGGCGCCGGCCCCGGAGGCGAGTCCCTCGCCACCGGGGCCGCGCGGGCCGGTCTTGACGTGGTCGTCGTGGACAGGCACCTCGTCGGAGGGGAGTGCCCCTACTACGGCTGCATCCCCTCGAAGATGATGATCCGCGCGGCCGACGCGCTCGCCGAGGCCGGACGGGTCTCCGCCCTGGCCGGCGACGCCGTGGTGACCCCGTCCTGGGCGCCGGTGGCGCGACGTCTCGACGAGGAGGCCACCTCCGGCTGGGACGACACGATCGCGGTGGAGCGGCTCGAGGACGCAGGTGCCACGGTGCACCACGGCGTGGCTCGCCTCGACGGGCCGGGGCGCGTCCGGGTGGAGCTGGCCGGAGGGGGCGACGTCACCTACGAGGCGCGCCGCGGGGTGGTGCTCAACCCCGGCACCCGCCCGGCCGAGCTGCCGATCGACGGGCTCGCCGGCACGCCGTACTGGACGAACCGGGACGCCGTCCGGGTCACCGAGCTGCCCTCGTCCCTGGCCGTCATCGGGGGCGGTCCCATCGGGTGCGAGATGGCGCAGGTGTTCTCGCGGTTCGGGGTGCGGGTGACCGTGCTCGAAGGTGGGCCACGGCTCCTCGGACCGGACGAGCCCGAGGCCGCGGCGATCCTCCAGGACGTGTTCGTGGGCGAGGGCATCCGGGTGCTGACCGGCGTGCGGATCGAGTCGGTGGCGTACGCGGACGGTGCCTTCACCGTCGCCCTCGGTGACGACACCGTGGTGGCGGACAAGCTGCTCGTCGCCGCCGGCCGGACCCCCAACCTCGACGACCTGGGGCTGGAGACGGTCGGCCTGGACCCCGCTGCGCGCAGCCTCGAGGTCGACGAGCGGATGCGGGCCGGAGATCGGCTCTGGGCGATCGGGGACGTCACCGGGAAGGGGGCGTTCACCCACGTCTCGATGTACCAGTCGGCGATCGCGCTGCGTGACGTCACCGGCGTCGAGGGGCCGCCGGCGCGCTACCACGCGGTGCCGCACACCACCTTCACCGATCCGGAGGTGGGTGGGGTCGGCCTGACCGAGCAGGCGGCCCGGGACGCCGGACTGCGGGTGCGCACCGGCAGCGCACCGCTCGAGCAGTCCTCCCGCGGCTTCGTGCACGGCCCGGGTGCCCGGGGGCTGGTCAAGGTCGTCGAGGACGCCGACCGCGGCGTGCTGGTCGGGGCCACCGCGATGGGGCCGGCGGGCGGCGAGATCCTGGGGTTCCTCGCGGTGGCGGTGCACGCCGAGGTGACGACCGACACGCTGCGCTCGATGATCTACGCCTACCCGACCTTCCACCGCACGATCGAGACCGCGATCGGCGACCTTTCCTGATTCGATATCTCATGGAATGGGTAAAGAAAGCCCATGGGAGACATGAAGCAGGCAGCGGAGTCCGTGGGGAGACGGGCCGACAACGACCCGTGGGTCGAACGGGGCATCCGCTTCGGAATGTTCGTCTACGGGGTCGTGTACCTCGTGATCGCCTGGCTGGCGCTGCAGCTGGCCCTGGGTGACTCGTCGGGATCGGCCAGCAGCACGGGGGCGCTGCACAAGCTGGCGCAGAACTCGTTCGGGGCGGTGCTGATCTGGCTGGTCGCCTTCGGCATGGTCATGCTGGTGCTCTGGCGGCTGCTCGAGGCGGCGGTCGGCCACCAGGACGAGGAGGGCACCGACCGGGTCCGCAAGCAGGCCACCTCGGTCTTCAAGGCCGTGATGTACGGCTTCATCGCCTACAGCGCCCTCAAGATCGCCCTCGGTGCCGGGTCCGGCTCCAAGAAGAGCAGCACCGACGACACCACCGCGACCGTCATGGGCTGGCCGGCCGGGCAGTGGATCGTGGGCCTGGTCGGGCTCGCGATCATCGCGTACGGCGCCAACCAGGTCCGGCGCGCCTGGACCGAGAAGTTCCGCGAGCACCTCACCGCCGAGGGCAAGAGCGGCGAGACCGGCCGCGCCTACATCATGTTCGGCAAGGTCGGCTACGTCGCCAAGGGTGTCTCGATCGCGCTGGTGGGCGGGCTGTTCGTCTACGCCGCGGTCACCCACGACCCGCAGAAGTCCGGCGGCCTGGACCAGGCCCTGCACAAGCTGCTGCAGCAGCCGTTCGGGCCGATCCTGCTCGGCCTCATCGCCGTCGGGCTCGCCTGCTACGGGCTCTTCTGCTTCGCCCGGGCGCGCCACCTGTCGCGCTGACGGCCGCCCGCTGCTCCCCACGCGTCTGTCAGGGTGGTGGTCGTGAGCAGCGGGGGCGTGGACGTCGTGGTGGTCGGGCTCGGCGCGGGCGGTGAGCTCGCGGCGGCCCGGCTGGCGCAGGCCGGTCTCGACGTCGTGGCGGTCGAGCGGGACCTGGTCGGGGGCGAGTGCCCGTTCGCGGGCTGCACCCCCTCGAAGCTGGCCATCCGCGCCGCCGGGACCCTCGCCGAGGCGCGGCGGGTCGACGGTCTCGCCGGCCGGGCCGACGTACGTCCCGACTGGGCACCCGTGGCGGCCCGGATCCGCGAGGCCAACCACGACTGGGACGACCACTCCCACGTCCGGCCGCTGCGGGAGGCCGGGGTCACCGTGGTCCGCGGCCACGGCCGGCTCGCCGGCCCCGGTCGGGTCGTGGTGGACACGGCGGAGGGCCGGACGGAGTACGCCGCAGCGCGCGGCGTCGTCCTGGACACCGGCACCGAGCCCGCCGTGCCCCCGATCGACGGCCTGGAGCACACGCCGTACTGGACGAACCGCGAGGCCGTCCGGCTCACGGAGCTCCCGGAGAGCCTCGTGGTGCTCGGCGCCGGCCCGATCGGCTGCGAGCTCGCGCAGGTGTTCGCGCGCTACGGAGTGCGGGTCGCCCTCGTCGAGGCCGCGGACCGGATCCTCGCCGCGGAGGAGCCCGAGACCAGCCGGGTCCTGGCCCAGGCGCTCCGCGCCGACGGGGTCGACGTGCGGGCCGACACCCGGGTCGACCGGGTCGACCACGACGGCACCTTCCGGCTGCACACCGACGCCGGCGAGCTGAGCGCCGCGGCGCTGCTCGTCGCCACCGGCCGTCGCCCGAACCTCGGGGACGTCGGCCTGGAGACGGTCGGGCTCGACCCGGAGGTCGAGCGTCTCGACACCGACGAGCGGATGCGCGCGGGGGAGCGGCTGTGGGCCGTTGGCGACATCACCGGCCGGGGGGAGTACACCCACGTCTCGCTCTACCAGGCCGGCGTGGCCGTCCGCGACGTCCTCGGTGAGGACGGCCCCTGGGCCGACTACCGGGCCGTCAGCCGGGTCACCTTCACCGATCCGGAGGTGGGGTCCGTCGGCCTGACCGAGCAGCAGGCGCGGGACGCGGGGCTGCGGGTCCGCGTCGGCCGCGCCGACGTGGCGGAGTCGAGCCGGGGGTGGATCCACGGACCGGGTGGCGACGGCCACGTGAAGCTCGTCGCCGACGCGGACCGGGAGGTCCTCGTGGGCGCCTCGGCGGTGGGGCCCGCCGGCGGGGAGGTGCTCGGCCTGCTGGCTGCGGCGGTGCACGCCGAGATCCCGCTCGCCACGCTGTGCCGGATGCACTTCGCCTACCCGACCTTCCACCGCGTGGTGCTGGCGGCGCTCGTCGACCTCGACACCTGAGGGGCGCGGTTTCGCTGTGACGCGTGTGGGGCATGGTGCGCCCATGCCGTCCCGCCCCGCGCTCGCCCACCCCGTGCCGGGCCTGCTGCCCGGCCGGTTGCCGGGCCTGTTCCTGGGCCTGCTCCTGGGCCCGTTCCTGGTGTCCGGCTGCTCCTCCGGCGGCGTTGACTCCGCCGCGGCGCGGGCGGCCAGCTCGTCGACCTCCCCTTCGGACGAGTCGTCGCACGAGCCGTCACCCGCCTCGGCCCCGGCCGCTAGCTGCGCCGTCCGGGGCTTCCACCCCTCGACGAGGATCACCGCGCGCGATGCGGAGCCAGCGGTCGTCTACGCCTCGAAGCACACCCTGCCCCCGACCAGCACCATGCGGAGCCCCGACGACGTGGGCTACCGGCTCGACTACCTGCCCCTCAGGGTCAGGGTCACCTCAGACGGCCCCGCCCGTCCCACCGCCGCCGACCGACAGTCGATCCTGGCGTCGGCGGGCGGGCCGGTCGACGGCGGTCGGATCGCGGACCACGTGCCGCTGCCCTACCGGCTGAGCAACAAGACGTCGGACGAGAACCGCGGGTACCTCGTCTACCGAGGGGCCCTGGCCTGGTCGGGCAGCTGGCGGATGAGGGTCTGCGGCGCGCCGTACAACGACGGCACCACCGTGGCCACGATCTCCGGCACCTACCGGACCATCGGAGAGCTGCTGCCATCCCGGACCGCGGTGTGCGGGGTGCTGCCACCCCACCCGGGCCCGATCGCCCGGCACGCGGAGGACCGCGCCTGCGAGTGAAACATCGCCCTGCTGGGTAGGACTACCGCGGGACCCCGGTCCCACCGCTCACCCGTCGTACGGAGGAACCCCATGAGCCAGTCACCGCAGGACCCGTCGCACCACGCCCCCGCTGGTCAGCGCGCCGACGACCTGGCGGACACCAGCGACCGGCTCTACACCCCCGAGGAGCTCGGCGCGTACGCCGCCGACCAGCAGCCGCGCTCGCCGCAGCCGCCGGCCGCGCCGCCCTCGGTGTACGGCGACCCGCTCACCGACCCGTTGCCGGGACAGGCGCCCGAGCACTCCCACCACCACACCAACCCCGGCGCCGCGCCGGCTCGCCGTCCGGCCCCGCCGTCCTCCCCGCCGTCCGCACCGCCCTCGGCCCCGCCGCAGGGTCCTCCGGCCCACGCGTGGGGTGCTGCCCCGCAGCCCGCCCCGGCGCCGTGGTCACCCGAGCGCCAGCCGCAGGCCACGCAGCCGCAGCAGCCGCAGCCGGCGGCGACCGCCACGGTCGTCGAGCCTGCACCCACCGACGCAGGGGCGCACGAGGACGAGCAGGCCGCCGACCCACGCCGGTTCATGACCGCGACCGACTTCCTCGACCGCCGGGCCGACTCCAAGGAGAACGGCCCCGCGACGTGGGGGTGGCGCGGCACCGTCCGCCGCTGGAGCGGTGGCCTGATCAGCCCCCGGATGGGGCCGGCCGAGGTGGCCTACGAGCAGGACCGCGCGATGATCCAGAAGGACTTCGACGGCCCCCGCACGATCGCGTTCATCAACCCCAAGGGCGGCGCCGCGAAGACCACCGGTGTGCTCGCGGCCGGCTACACCTTCGGCACCGTCCGCGGTGGGGGCGTGGTGGCGTGGGACAACAACGAGACCCGGGGCACCCTCGGCATCCGCGGGACGCGCAGCACCCACCGCAACACCACCCGCGAGCTGCTCGAGGACCTCGAGCGCTTCAGCGACGTCTACCAGTCACGCATCGGTGACCTCGGTGCGTTCGTCCGCTCCCAGGGCGACGCGCACTTCGACGTGCTGGCCTCCGACGAGCGGCCCGACGTGACCGGGATGATCAAGGCCCAGGACTTCGACGCGGTGCACAAGCTGCTCGAGCGCTTCTACCGGATCATCCTCGTGGACACCGGTAACAACATGCGCGCGGAGAACTGGCTGGCCGCCGCCGACGCGGCGGATCTGCTGGTCGTGACCAGCACGGTCCGCGAGGACACCGGCTACAGCGGGCTGTGGATGCTCGACGCGCTCCAGGACGCGGGGTACCAGAACCTGAAGTACAAGACGGTGACCGTCCTGTCCGACCCGTCCGCCCAGGTCGACACCAAGCTCGCGAACGACCTCGTCGACGTCTACCAGCAGCGCACCCGCGGGGTCTACCGGGTGCCGTACGACCCGGCGCTCGTGGCCGGCTCGGTGGTGCCCTACGCCCAGCTGTCGGCCAACACCCGGATGCAGTGGCTCAAGGCGTGCGCCGGGATGGCTGCCGCTCTCTGACCCACCGGGCCGGCGACGGCCGCCGGGGCGCTCACTCCTTGGTGGCGCCCCAGCCGTGCCACTTGTCGATCTCCATCCAGGCGCTCACGCGTGGGCTCTCCCGGTTGGGGTAGGGCCGGTCGGCATAGTGCGTGCTCAGCCGGTCGATGTCGACGAGGCCCTCGTCGTCGGTCATCTCGACCACGCGCCCGATGAGGGAGACGTGGGTGTACCAGTCGAAGTCGTCCAGCACGGTGAGGGTCAGCCGCGGGTCCCGGCGCAGGTGCTTCAGACGCACCCGCGTGTGGTCCATGTTCAGCAGCACGCGGTCGTCCTTCTCGAGGAGGTACCACGTGGCGACCGACACCGGCTGCCCGTCGGACCGCAGCGTGCTCACCACGGCCGGGTTCGGTCGGGTCAGCAGCTCGCGCACGTGGTCGGGGAAGGGCAGCTCGGGCATGGATCCTCCTGGAAGTGGGTTACTCCCAACCTAGGGACTCGACACGAAGGAGTGAAACGCATGCGCGCAGTGGTGTACCGCGAGACCGGCCCGTCGTCGGTGCTGGAGGTCGTCGACCGGGAGGTCCCGGAGCCCGGCCCCGGTGAGGTCCGGGTGCGGGTCGTGCGTGCCGGCGTGAACCCGACGGACTGGAAGTTCCGCGCAGGGATGATGTCCGGCCACGACGAGGTGACGCCCGGTCAGGACGGTGCCGGCGTGGTCGACGCCGTCGGGGAGGGCGTCGAGGGGCTCGCGGCTGGCGACCGGGTGTGGCTGGTGCTGGCCCAGCACGGGCGCCCCCACGGCTCGGCCGCCGAGCACACCGTCCAGCCCGCGGAGCGGGTCAAGCGGCTGCCCGAGGGGGCGTCGTACGACCTCGGAGCCAGCCTGGGGGTCCCCGCCGTGACGGCACACCGTGCGCTGACGGCCTCCGAGGGCGGCCCCAGCCGCCTCGGGCCCGGCGCCCTGGCGGGTCGTACGGTCCTCGTGGCCGGCGGGGCCGGTGCGGTGGGGAACGCGGCGATCCAGCTGGCCCGGTGGTCCGGCGCCACCGTCATCACCACCATCAGCAGCGACGAGAAGGCCGCGCTGGCGAGGGCTGCAGGCGCGCACCACACCGTCAACTACCGCGACCAGGACGCCGAGAGGGAGATCCTGGCCCTCGCCCCGGACGGCGTCGACATCGTCGTCGAGGTGGCGCCCGCGCAGAACAACGCGCTCGACCTGGCCGTGACGCGGGTCCGCGGCACCATCGCGATCTACGCCAACAACGGGGGCGACGAGGTGACCCTGCCGGTGCGGGCGACGTTCTCCAAGAACCTGCGCTACCAGTTCGTGCTGCTCTACTCGCTGGGCCGCGACCTCGTCGACGCCGCCGCGGAGGACATCAACGCCGCGGTGGCCGCCGGGGCGCTGGACGTGGGGGAGCAGGTCGGCGTGCCGCTGCACCACTACGCGCTCGAGGACCTCGCGCAGGCGCACGACGCCGTCGAGGGTGGCGCGGTGGGCAAGGTGCTGGTGGACGTCGGCTGAGCCCTGGCCCGCCCCGCGCCGGGCGGGTCAGCCGAGGGTCAGCCGGAACCAGGTGGGCGAGCTGTGGCGCAGGGTGGCCGGCAGCCCGGCCACGTCGGCCGGCTCCTCGGAGACGAGGTGCCACCCGGGCAGGGCCCGCTCGAGCGCCTCGCGGTCCCCGCCGTGCTTCCTGGGCCAGCCTCGGGGCTCGGTGCAGAGCACCAGCATCGTCGCGCCCGGGCTCGCGAGCTTCGTGACGCCCTCGCCCCAGGGGAGGCGCTGGGCGTCGCCCAGGCTGTTGAAGCACCCGACGTCGAGGAAGAGGGCGAAGCTCGTGCCGACGCCGCAGCCCTGGATCGAGGTGACGTCGCCGATCACGTAGAGGGTGTCGGAGCTGCCGTGGCTGATCGCGGTGTCCACCGCGCGGCGCACGTTGTCCACGCCCACGGCGTCCCAGCCGCGCTCCTGCAGCTCACGGGTGTACTCACCCGTGCCGCAGCCGAGGTCGAGGACGCGGCCGAACGGCTTGCTGAGTCCCTCCTCCTCGCGCTCCATGAGGCGCTGGAACTGGCCGGTGAGGGCGGCGCCGCTCTTGTCCCACGGGGTGATGCCGAATCGATAGGCGAGGGCGAACCTGGTGGTCATCTGCTGGACCCGCTCACGGGAGTGTCGGTGGTGCCGGACGGTGTCCTCCCACCGTCCTCCTGACTTCGTCGGCTGTCTACGGCCGGAAGGCCCGACGCTGATAGGGTCGGTGCCGATCGACATCCTTTAACGAGCCGTCCCGTGAGGCGGAGAAGGAGGTCCGGCACTCGATGCCTGCGCCCAATGCTGTTCCCGAGACGACGACCGACGATGGTCGCACCGTCCTCGACGCCCGCGACATCGGACGGGCTCTGACCCGCATCTCCCACGAGATCCTCGAGCGCAACAAGGGCGCCTCGGACCTCGTCCTCCTCGGCATCCCCAGCCGGGGAGTCCCGCTGGCCCAGCGGATCGCGGAGCGCATCGCCTCCGTGGAGGGGTACGACGTGCCCGTCGGCTCGCTCGACGTCACGATGTACCGCGACGACCTGCGGATGAAGCCGGCCCGCGCCCTGCTGCCGACGCAGATCCCGCCCGGCGGCATCGACGGCCGCACGGTCGTCCTGGTCGACGACGTGCTGTTCTCCGGCCGCACCATCCGCGCCGCGCTCGACGCCCTCAACGACATCGGCCGCCCGCGGGCGGTGCGGCTCGCGGTGCTGGTCGACCGCGGCCACCGCGAGCTCCCGATCCGCGCCGACTTCGTCGGCAAGAACCTCCCCACCTCGCTCGTCGAGCGGGTGCGGGTCCGCCTGCAGGGCGTGGACGACGTGGACGCGGTGACGATCCAGGGCACCGGCACGGGTGAGGGGGAGGACGCATGAAGCGCCACCTGCTGAGCGCGGCCGACCTGAGCCGCGACGACGCCGAGCTGGTCCTCAAGACCGCCGAGGAGCTGCGCTCGCTCGCGGACCGTCCGATCAAGAAGCTGCCCGCGCTGCGCGGCCGCACCGTGGTCAACCTGTTCTTCGAGGACTCCACGCGGACCCGCATCTCCTTCGAGGCGGCTGCCAAGCGGCTCTCGGCCGACGTCATCAACTTCGCGGCCAAGGGCTCCTCGCTGTCCAAGGGTGAGAGCCTCAAGGACACCGCGCTGACGCTCGAGGCAATGGGGGCCGACGCGGTCGTCGTGCGCCACTCCGCCAGCGGCGCCCCGCACCGGCTGGCCAACTCCGGCTGGGTCCGCTCGAGCGTCGTCAACGCCGGCGACGGCACCCACGAGCACCCCACGCAGGCGCTGCTGGACGCCTTCACGATGTGGCGGCACCTCGGCGCGCTGGACGGGCGCCGGATCGCCATCGTCGGCGACGTGCTGCACAGCCGCGTCGCCCGCTCCAACGCGCTGCTGCTGCGCACGCTGGGCGCCGAGGTGACCCTGGTGTCCCCGCCGACGCTGCTGCCGGTCGGCATCGAGAGCTGGCCGGTCGAGACGTCCTACGACCTCGACGCCGTGCTCCCCAAGGCCGACGTGGTGATGATGCTGCGCGTCCAGCGGGAGCGGATGCACGGTGGCTTCTTCCCGACCGCGCGGGAGTACTCCCGCCGCTACGGCCTGGACGGTCGCCGGATGGCGACCCTGCAGGACCACACGATCGTCATGCACCCCGGGCCGATGGTGCGCGGCATGGAGATCACCGCCGACGTCGCCGACTCCGACCGCTCCGTGATCGTCGAGCAGGTCACCAACGGCGTCGCGGTCCGGATGGCCGTCCTGTACCTGCTGCTGGGTGGCAGCGAACCCGCAGTCGGAGGAGAAGAGTGAGCGAGCGAAGCGAGCTCACCAGTCCATACAGCGCGCCATGTGCCTCATGCGCGCACGGAGCGAAGCGAGTACGCGCATGAGCACCTACCTGATCAAGAACGCCTCGATCCTGGGAGGCGAGCCCACGGACCTGCTGCTCGCCGACGGGGTCGTCAAGGAGATCGGCGCAGGACTGTCGGCCGACGGCGCCGAGGTCGTCGACGCGAGCGGGCTGGTCGCGCTGCCCGGGCTCGTCGACCTGCACACGCACCTGCGCGAGCCGGGCCGCGAGGACGCCGAGACCGTCGAGTCCGGCACCCTGGCGGCGGCGCTGGGCGGCTTCACCGCCGTGCACGCGATGGCCAACACCGAGCCGGTCGCCGACACCGCCGGAGTCGTCGAGCAGGTCTGGCGTCTCGGGCGCGAGGCCGGCCACTGCGACGTCTACCCGGTCGGTGCCGTGACCGTGGGCCTGCAGGGGGAGCAGCTCGCCGAGCTCGGCGCGATGGCCGACTCCGCGGCGCGGGTCCGGGTGTTCTCCGACGACGGCAAGTGCGTGAGCGACGCGGTGCTGATGCGCCGCGCGCTGGAGTACGTCAAGGCGTTCGACGGCGTCGTCGCCCAGCACGCGCAGGAGCCCCGGCTCACCGAGGGTGCGCAGATGAACGAGGGCGAGCTCTCCGGACGGCTCGGCCTGGCCGGTTGGCCTGCCGTCGCCGAGGAGGCGATCATCGCGCGCGACTGCCTGCTCGCCGCCCACGTCGGCTCGCGCCTGCACGTCTGTCACGTCTCGACCGCGGGCTCCGTCGAGATCGTGCGCTGGGCCAAGTCGAAGGGCTGGGACGTCACGGCCGAGGCCTGCCCGCACCACCTGCTGCTGACCGACGAGCTGGCCGCGACGTACGACCCGATCTACAAGGTCAACCCGCCGCTGCGCTCCGCGGCCGACGTCGAGGCGCTGCGGGCCGGCCTGGCTGACGGCACGATCGACATCGTCGCCACCGACCACGCGCCGCACCCGCACGAGGACAAGGACTGCGAGTGGGCGGCCGCCGCGTTCGGGATGCTCGGCCTCGAGACCGCGCTCTCGATCGTCCAGCAGACGATGGTCGACGCCGGGCTGCTCGACTGGGCCGGCGTCGCCGAGCGGATGTCGTACGCGCCCGCGCGGATCGGCCGGGTCGCCGACCACGGCCGTCCGATCGAGGTCGGGGAGCCCGCCAACGTGGTGCTCTACGACCCCTCGGTGCGCCGCACCGTCGACGCCTCGGAGACCGCGTCGCTGTCGCGGAACACGCCGTACGCCGGGATGGAGCTGCCGGGCCGGGTCGTGGCGACGTTCCTGCGTGGCCGGGCCACCGTGCTCGACGGCAAGCCGGCCTGACCCCGCGAGCCGTCGCCGACCGCTCGCGGATACCTCGCCTCGGGGATGTCGGGGTGTGGGGGATGCGCCAGCATGAGCGCATGCAGGGGCTGTTCAGGACCGCTGCGGTGGCGACCGCGCTGGTCGTCCTGCAGCTCGGAACGGTCGTCGTCGCCAGCGCCGACACCGTCGTCCGCCACGACCCGGTCGGCGACTCGACCTCGGCCAAGCAGGACATCGTCTCGGTCCGCGTGACCTACGACCGTCGGATCCGGGTCGCGACGAGGTTCGTGAGGCTGCGGCACGGTTCGGTCTTCTTCGCGACCCTCGACCCCGGCAGGCGCCACGCCGGTGGCCTGTTCGAGCTGAAGGCGCGGCAGCGCGCCGACGGGACGACCGCCGGCCTCCTCGCCTTCGCCGAGGGCGAAGCGGCCGGGTTCACCCGGGTCCGGTGCGCCGGGCTGCGGACCTCGTCGGACCCCGCCACCGAGGTCCTGCGGGTCTCGGCGCCGCAGCGGTGCCTGCGCCGGCACGCCCCGCTCCGCGGGGGCGCCTGGGTGCAGGTCGAGGCCGGTGCCAGCCGGGACTTCCTGCCCGAGCCGCCGCACGCCTTCCGGGTTTCCCGCGGTTGACCGGTCAGGCCGGCCCGCCGTGCCCGACGGCAAGGCCGACGCGACCCCGCAGACGCGTCAGACGCGCTTGCGGGCGGTGAGCAGGAGGTACTCCCACTCCATCGTGCCGTCCGCACTCAGTGCGTCGTCGCCGAGCGCGGCCAGCTCGCGGTCGAGCGCGGCCACCCGCTCCGGGTCGTCGGCGATGCCCTTGTACGCCACGATGGTGGGGCCGTAGCAGTTCTTGAAGTAGTCGCGGAACTCCTCGCCGCTCGCGAACGCGTCGACGCTGAGGGTGCGGCGCTCGACGCCCGCCAGCTCGACGCGGTCGCCGAACAGGTCGCGCACGTGCTCCTCGCGTCCCCACAGCGGCGGCGGCTGGACCCCGGCCGGCGGCGCGGGGACGTACGGCTTCATGGTCGCGAACATCCGGCCGATGAAGCCCTCCGGCGTCCAGCTGATCAGCCCGATCGTGCCGCCCGGCCGGCACGTGCGCACGAGCTCGTCGGCGGCGGCCTGGTGATGGGGAGCGAACATCACGCCCACGCAGGACAGCACCTTGTCGAAGGTGTGGTCGGCGAACGGCAGCGCCTCCGCGTCCGCCTCGCGCCACTCGACCTCGACGCCCTCGGCGGCGGCGTACGCGCGCCCGGCCTCGAACAGCTCCGGGGTCAGGTCGGAGGCGATCACGTGACCACCGGCGCGGGCGGCCGGGACGGCAACGTTCCCCGAGCCTGCTGCGACGTCGAGGACCCGGTCGCCCTGGCGGACGTCCGCCGCCATCACGAGGACCGGTCCCAGCGACGGGATCACCTCGGACGCGACGGCCGGGTAGTCGCCGAGCGCCCACATGGTGCGGTGCCTGGCCTTGAGTGCCCGGTCGGCCTCCAGCTCTGCGGCGCTCGGGTGCGTGGTCTGGGTCATGCGTTGCTCCTCGGGTCGGCGGCTCCCTCCTGAGCCGCACTGCTCCCTTCCTATGCCTGACCCGCGGTGCGACGGATCCGCAGCCGTTGCCCATGTCGGCGCCCCTGGTTGCCCAGATCTGGTCGCGCGTCCTGCCGATGGTCGCCGCCCGGTGTGAGACTGGGTCGGTATCCCGACGGAGGAGGACGGACATGTCCCGTGTGGTGCACTTCGAGATCCAGGCCGACGACGTGGAGCGCGCGAAGTCGTTCTACGCCGCGGTCTTCGACTGGACCTTCCAGGACTACGGCGAAGTCACCGGCTCGACGTACTGGGGGATCGTGACCGGCCCCGAGGACCAGCTGGGCATCAACGGCGGCCTGCTCCAGCGCCCGGCCCCCGCCCCCGCACCCCAGCAGGGGACCAACGCCTTCGTGTGCACCGTGGGCGTCGGCGACTACGACGAGACCGAGCGACGCATCCTCGCCGCCGGCGGCCAGGTCGCGCTGCCCAAGATGGCGCTCACCGGCATGGCGTGGCAGGGGTACTACCTCGACACCGAGGGCAACACCTTCGGCATCCACCAGCCCGATCCCGAGGCGCGGTAGGTCCCCCTCTCCCGGCGGCACCTCCCGGCTTCAGGCGGGTGCGGGTGGGGGTCTGGGCAGCTACGGCGGAGGTGGGGCTTCGGTCGAGGTCGGTTGCCGGGTGTGCGTGCGCGGTTTGGTCACCAACCGCATGGATTCGGCCCAGATCGATGGGGTCTGTGCCCAATCAGTGTCGCCGAGCGCGGTCAGGAACCGACAACCAAGAAGCAGAGACGCGCGATCCGCGGCGGAGGGGCCCGCAGAGCCAGCACCGAGCCACAGCCCGAGAGATGCCCGGCAACCGTCGGAAGGCCCAGAACGAAGACGGCCGGTACGTGACATCCTCCCGAGGTGACCTCGGGCATCTCCACGACCTGGATCGACCGACTGCGCCGAGCCGGCCTCACCCCGGGCGACGTCCTAGGATCCGGCATGGAGGGAACGGTCGTCGAGCTGGACGGCGACCGCGTCGCCAAGATTTGGCAGCGGCGCTCCCGGGCCGAGCTCGAGACGCTCACGACGTTCTACGACGCGGTCGCGGCCGCCGGGCTCGGTCTCCAGACGCCGCGGATCCTCGAGGTCCTCGACCTCGACGGCACGGTGGCCTCGGTCGAGGTGCGCCTGACCGGCAGGCCGCTGTGGGTGGCCGACGGCAGCTCGCCGGACCTGACCGACGGCCAGGTCGCCGCCGTCACGGACGTGCTCGCCGCGCTGGCAGCCGTGCGGCCGACTCCCGCGATGGGGGTCCTGCCGGTGCTCGAGGACGAGGCTGCGTTCGACACGACGGGTACGCCGTTCAGCCACGACCTGGCAGCGCTCGTGGAGCGACGTGTCGAGCGGTTCCGCGAGCCCCTGCAGGCGCAACTGCCCGATGTCGACCGGGTCACGACGGTCGTCGTCGACCGGCTGCGCGCGCTGGATCCCGAAGCCAGCAGCCTCGTCCACGGCGACCTCATCCCGGCCAACATCCTCGTCGACGGGCACGGCCGCCCCTGCGCCGTCGTCGACTTCGGGTTCCTGTCCACGGTCGGCGACCCGGCGTTCGACGCGGCCGTCGCCGCGAGCACCTACGACATGTACGGCCCTCGTGCCGCCGAGACCGAGGCCGTCCTGGACCGGGCAGTCCGCGACCGGCTCGGTCACGCACCCGAGCGGCTCGCGGCCCACCGGGCGGCGTACGCCCTGGTCACGAGCTGCTGCTTCAGCGTCTCGGGGAGCGACGGCCACTTCGCATGGTGCGTGCGGATGCTCGGCCGGCCGGACGTCCGCACGGCTCTGGGCCTCTGAGACGTACGCCGCTCAGCCGCTGACCCAGCCCAGCTCCCCGGCCCTGACCACCGCGTCGGTCCGGGTGGCGGCTCCGAGCTTGGCCAGGATGGCGGCGACGTGGTGGTCGACGGTCCGCACCGACAGCACGAGCCGGTCGGCGATCTCGGCGTTCGACAGGCCCTCGGCGACGAGGGCGAGGACATCGACCTGGCGCGGGGTGAGGCCGCCGACGTTCGCGCGGGTGGCGGCGGAGGGACCCCGGGGGGCGCGGACGCCGCGGTGACGCAGCCCCTCGCGGACGCGGGCCGCCAGAACGACGCCTCCCAGCGCGTCCAGTCTGCCGAGGCCCTCGAGGACGGTGTCCACGTCGTCGGCACGGGTCAGCGCCATCGCCTCCTCGTAGGGGTAGCCCGCCCGCGCCCACGCGTCGGCCGCGGCCCGCCAGTCCCCGCGGGCGAGCACGGCGTACGGGTGGTCGAGCCCCTCGAGGTCGACCGTGGCCCCGGCGAGCGTGAGCCAGTGCCCGAGCTCGGCGCGCCACTCCCGCGAGCCGAACCGCTCCGCGTCGGCGTGCACGGGCGCGACGACCTGGTGGACGCGATCGAGGTCGCCCGCCAGCCAGGCGAGCTCGGCGACCAGCGCGGCCGCCGGTGCCGTGCGCTGCAGCTCCTCGAGCTGCTGGGCCATCTCCCACGCCTCCGCGACGAACGCGTCCGCATCACCCCCGGTGCGCACCGCGACACGGCCCAGCACCTGGAGCGCCGCGCAGCGGATCGGTGGCGTGGCGTCGAGCCCGTGGCGGGCGTCGCGCAGTGCGTCGTCCCACCGGGCCTGGGCCAGGGCGACCATGCCCTTCTCGACGTGGAGGTACTTCCAGAACACCACCTGCTCGGCCTGCTCGGCGTGGCTGATGCCGGCGGCGACGTGCCGGGCCGCCTCGGTGGGGGAGAGGTCGAGGAGGAGCTGCCAGACCATGTTGCAGTAGGCCCGGCTGGCGTCCTCGCTGAGTCCCTCGCGCAGCGCGACGCTCAGGGCCTCCTCGAGGATCGGCCGCCCGGTGGCGGGGTCGGACTTCCAGCGCGCCGCGCCGAGGTTGTTCAGGGCGTGCGAGAGGACCGAGGGGTCGCCCACCTCCCGGGCCAGCACGATCGCGCTCTCGGCGGCGCTGGCGGCCTCGTCGAGGCGCTCGCCGAGCATGGCCAGCTGGGAGATGTTGCTGAGGGCCAGGGCCAGCTCGCGCCGGTCGCCGGCGTGCTCGAGCACCCGCACCGCCTCGTCCGCGGCCCGCTCGGCGCCGGCGCGGTCACCGCACCACCAGCTGATCCGGGAGAGCCAGCGCAGGCTGCTGCCGAGGGCGAGCGCGTCGCCGGTCCCGCGGCGCAGCTCGACCGCCTCGCACTGGTCGGCCAGGGCGCTGCGTCCCTGGTCGCCGACCGTGTAGCACTCGATGGCGGAGGCCTCGAGAAGGTCCGCGAGGTCGGCCGGCCGGAACTGCTCACGGTGGCCGAGCACCAGCCGCAGGTGCGCGGCTGCCTCCCGGTGCGCACCGGCGGCGGAGGCGGCGCGCGCGGCGGCCGGGCCGTAGCGCACCAGCGCGGCGACGTCGCCGGCCTCGGCCGCGTGGTGGACGAGCTGGGCCGGGTCGGCGTCGATCTCCTCGAAGACCGCGAGCGCCGCGGCGTTCAGCGCCGTACGCCGGGCCGTGGGGAGCGCGTCCACGACCGCCCGCCGGGTCAATTCGTGCCGGAAGGACACCTGGCGTGGCTCGACGACCAGCAGACCGTGCTCCTCGGCGGCCGCGAGCGCGCCCAGCCCTCCGGGGACCAGGGCGTCGACCAGCGGGCGGTCCAGCGTGGAGGTGACCACGCAGAGCCGCTCGACCCCGTCCCTCGAGGCATCGTCTAGGCGGTGCAGCCGCGAGAGCACCAGGTCGACCACGCTGGAGGGCACCCCCTCGGGCGAGGCGAGCACCTCGTGGACGAGGAAGGGGTTGCCGCCGGTGAGGGAGTGGACCAGCCCCGGGTCGACGCCGCTGCCGGCGCTCAGGTCCCGCACCGCGGTCCGGGACAGCGCGCGCAGCGGCAGCCGCTGCACCGACGGCGCCGTGGCCGTCCCGGCCAGCAGCCGGCGCAGGGGGTGGGCGCCGTCGACCTCGTCGTCGCGGTAGGTGAGCAGGAGGACGGCCGGCAGCTCCGCGACCCGGCGCACCAGGTAGCGCAGCACGTCGAGGGTCGCCTCGTCCGCCCAGTGCGCGTCCTCCACGACCAGCACCGTCGGATGCCCCGACCAGTCCAGCTCGTCGAGCAGGGCGGCGAAGAGCGCGTCCCGGTCGCCGATCTCGCGCAGCGCCCGGGACAGGTCGGCGCCCACGCTGCCGGCGAGGTCTCGGATCGGGCCGAGCACCCGCGGCGTGGCCAGGTCGTCGCAGTGCCCCACCAGGACGCGGCCGTCGGGCGGGAGCACACGCCGCAGCTCGCGGACCAGGCTGGACTTGCCGATGCCGGCCTCGCCGGACACGAGGACCACCGACCCGGATCCCGCCGCGGCCCTGCGGGCGGCGTCGGCCAACGTCGCCATCTCGGTCTCACGCTCGAGCACCCGGCCCTCGGACACGCCTCGATCGTACGGCCGCCCGCGCTGGTAGGGTCGGTCCAGCTCTGCATCCTTTAACGATCCGTCCCGTGAGGCGGAGAAGGAGGTACGGCGTGCCACCGCATGCCCCCGCACACCCCGCGTCCACCCGGCCCACGCGCCGCTCCGCGGTCCTCGTCCTCGAGGACGGACGCAGCTTCCACGGCGATGCCTACGGCGCCGAGGGCGAGACCTTCGGCGAGGCGGTCTTCAACACCGGCATGACCGGCTACCAGGAGACGCTGACCGACCCGTCCTACCACCGCCAGGTCGTGGTGATGACCGCGCCGCACGTCGGCAACACCGGCATCAACGACGAGGACCCCGAGTCCCGGCGCATCTGGGTCGCCGGCTACGTCGTCCGGGACCCTGCGCGGGTGCCGTCGAGCTGGCGCTCCCGGCGCAGCCTCGACGACGAGCTGCGCGAGCAGGGGGTGGTCGGCATCTCCGGCATCGACACCCGCGCCCTGACCCGGCACCTGCGCGAGCGGGGCGCGATGCGCGTCGGCATCTCCTCGACCGGCACCGACCCCTCGGTGCTGCTGGAGCGGGTGCGGGGCTCGGCCGCGATGGCCGGCGCCGAGCTCGCGGGCGAGGTGTCCACCGAGACGGCGTACGTCGTCCCGGCGGTCGGGGAGAAGCGCTTCACCGTCGCGGCCCTCGACCTCGGCATCAAGGGGATGACCCCGGCTCTGATGGCCGTGCGGGGGATCGAGGTGCACGTGCTGCCCGCGACCTCGACGCTCGAGGACGTGCTCGCCGTGCAGCCCGACGCGCTCTTCTTCTCCAACGGCCCGGGCGACCCGGCAGCCACGACCGGCCAGGTCGAGCTGCTGCGCGGTGCGCTCGAGCGCGACCTGCCCTACTTCGGGATCTGCTTCGGGAACCAGCTGTTCGGTCGCGCGCTCGGCTTCGGCACCTACAAGCTGAAGTACGGTCACCGCGGCATCAACCAGCCGGTGATGGACCGCACGACCGGGAAGGTCGAGGTGACCGCGCACAACCACGGCTTCGCGGTCGACGCACCGCTGGACCGGCCCACCGAGACGCCGTACGGCGTGGCCACCGTCAGCCACGTCTGCCTCAACGACGACGTGGTCGAGGGGCTCGAGCTGCGCTCGCCCGAGGGGAGGCTGAAGAGCTTCTCCGTGCAGTACCACCCGGAGGCCGCCGCCGGCCCGCACGACGCGGCGTACCTCTTCGACCGGTTCACCCAGCTGATGGCGAAGGAGGCCTGAGATGCCCAAGCGCGACGACATCAAGTCCGTGATGGTGATCGGTTCCGGCCCGATCATCATCGGCCAGGCCTGCGAGTTCGACTACTCCGGCACCCAGGCCTGCCGCGTGCTCAAGGCCGAGGGGATCCGGGTCATCCTGGTGAACTCCAACCCGGCCACGATCATGACCGACCCGGAGTTCGCCGACGCGACGTACGTCGAGCCGATCACGCCCGAGTACGTCGAGAAGGTGATCGCCAAGGAGCGCCCCGACGCGCTGCTGCCGACCCTCGGCGGCCAGACCGCGCTGAACGCCGCGATCGCGCTGCACGAGCGCGGCATCCTGGAGAAGTACGGCGTGGAGATGATCGGCGCCAGCTTCGACGCGATCCACCGCGGCGAGAACCGCGAGCTGTTCAACGCGATCGTGGAGAAGGTGGGCGGAGAGGTCGCCCGCAGCTTCGTCTGCCACTCGCTCGACGACTGCGAGAAGGCCGTCGCCGAGCTCGGCTACCCGGTCGTGGTGCGGCCCTCGTTCACCATGGGTGGCACCGGCTCGGGCATCGCCTACGACGAGTCCGACCTGGAGCGGATCGCCGGCGCCGGGCTCTCCGCCAGCCCGACCACCGAGGTGCTCATCGAGGAGTCGATCATCGGCTGGAAGGAGTACGAGCTGGAGGTGATGCGCGACAAGGCCGACAACGTCGTCATCATCTGCTCGATCGAGAACCTCGACCCGATGGGCGTGCACACCGGCGACTCGATCACGGTGGCCCCCGCGATGACGCTCACCGACCGCGAGTACCAGCACCTGCGCGACCTGGCGATCGGCATCATCCGCGAGGTGGGCGTCGACACCGGCGGCTGCAACATCCAGTACGCCGTGAACCCGGCCGACGGCCGGGTCATCGTCATCGAGATGAACCCCCGGGTGTCCCGGTCCTCGGCGCTGGCGTCGAAGGCCACCGGCTTCCCGATCGCGAAGATCGCGGCCAAGGTGGCCATCGGCTACACCCTCGACGAGATCCCGAACGACATCACCACCCGCGACGACGGGTTCAGCACCCCGGCGTCGTTCGAGCCGACGCTCGACTACGTCGTGGTGAAGGTGCCGCGCTTCGCCTTCGAGAAGTTCCCGGGTGCCGACCCGGTGCTGACCACCCACATGAAGTCGGTGGGTGAGGCGATGGCGATCGGCCGCAGCTTCACCGAGGCGCTGCAGAAGGCGCTGCGCTCGCTGGAGAGCAAGGACGCCGTCTTCGACTGGGCGCACGAGTGGGTCGACCTCGACAAGGAGGCGCTGCTCGAGGAGATCCGGGTCCCGCACGACGGCCGGCTCAAGAAGGTCATGGACGCGTTGCGGGCCGGGGCCACCCCCGAGGAGGTCTTCGAGGCCACCCGGATCGACCCGTGGTTCGTCGACCAGCTGCTGCTGGTCAACGAGGTCGCCGCGGAGATCTCGGCGTCGCCGGAGCTCACCCCCGAGGTGCTGCGCCGGGCCAAGCGGCACGGCTTCTCCGACGCCCAGATCGGCAAGATCCGCGACATGAGCGCCGACGTCGTCCGCGGCGTCCGGCACGCGCTCGGGATCCGGCCGGTCTACAAGACCGTGGACACGTGCGCCGCCGAGTTCGCCGCGGCCACGCCGTACCACTACTCCTCCTACGACGAGGAGAGCGAGGTCCGCCCCCGGGAGAAGGAGGCGGTGATCATCCTCGGCTCCGGTCCGAACCGGATCGGCCAGGGCATCGAGTTCGACTACAGCTGCGTCCACGCGAGCCTGGCGCTCGCCGAGGCCGGCTACGAGACGATCATGGTCAACTGCAACCCCGAGACCGTCTCGACCGACTACGACACCTCCGACCGGCTCTACTTCGAGCCGCTCACCCTCGAGGACGTGCTCGAGATCGTGCACGCCGAGCGGCAGGCCGGCCCGATCGCCGGCGTGATCTGCCAGCTCGGGGGGCAGACGCCGCTCGGTCTGGCCAAGGGGCTGCAGGAGGCGGGGGTCCCGATCGTGGGCACCTCCCCGGACGCCATCCACCTCGCCGAGGAGCGCGGCGCCTTCGGGCGGGTGCTCGCCGAGGCGGGGCTCCCGGCGCCCAAGCACGGGATGGCGACCAGCTTCGGCGACGCGCAGCGGATCGCCTCCGAGATCGGCTACCCGGTGCTGGTGCGGCCGTCGTACGTCCTGGGCGGTCGCGGCATGGAGATCGTGTACGACGACGCCGCGCTCGAGGGCTACATCGAGCGCGCGACCGAGATCAGCCCCGAGCACCCGGTGCTGGTCGACCGGTTCATCGACGACGCCGTCGAGATCGACGTCGACGCGATCTTCGACGGCGAGGAGCTCTTCCTCGGCGGCGTGATGGAGCACATCGAGGAGGCCGGCATCCACTCCGGCGACTCCTCGTGCGCGCTGCCCCCGATCACCCTGGGCGCGGTCGAGATCCAGCGGATCCGTGAGGCCACCGAGGCGATCGCCCGCGGCGTGGGCGTGCGCGGGCTGCTGAACATCCAGTACGCCCTCGGCTCCGACGTGCTCTACGTCCTCGAGGCCAACCCCCGGGCCAGCCGGACGGTGCCGTTCGTCTCCAAGGCCACCGCGACGCCGCTGGCCAAGGCCGCGGCGCGGGTGATGCTGGGCGAGACGGTCGCGCAGCTGCGACGCGCGGGCGTGCTGCCCGCGGAGGGCGACGGCGGCACGCTGCCGGGCGACCAGCCGATCGCGGTCAAGGAGGCCGTGATGCCGTTCAACCGGTTCCGCACCCCCGACGGCGCCCAGGTCGACACCGTGCTCGGCCCGGAGATGAAGTCGACCGGCGAGGTGATGGGGCTCGACGCCGACTTCGGCACCGCGTTCGCCAAGGCCCAGGCCGCGGCGTTCGGGACGCTGCCCCTGGCCAGCAAGGAGGGCGGCGCCCGGGTCTTCGTCAGCATGGCCAACCGCGACAAGCGGCACATGATCTTCCCGATCAAGGTGCTCGCCGACCACGGCTTCGAGATCCTCGCGACCCAGGGGACCGCCGAGGTGCTGCGCCGCAACGGCGTCCGCGCGTCGGTGGTCCGCAAGCACTTCGAGGGCGAGGGGCCGAACGGCGAGAAGACCACCGTCGGCATGATCCTGGCCGGCGAGATCGACCTGGTCATCAACACCCCGCACGGCTCCACGGGCGGCGGGTCGGCGCGGCTCGACGGCTACGAGATCCGGACCGCCGCGATCATGGCCAACATCCCGTGCATCACCACCGTCCAGGGCCTGGGTGCGGCGGTGCAGGGGATCGAGGCCACCGAGCGCGGTGAGATCGGTGTCCGCAGCCTGCAGGACTGGGCGCTGCGGCGCACCGTGGACGCATCCGGGCCGGCCGCGGACGGGACGCCTGCGTGAAGCCGTACCACCTCCTGTTCGACCACGTCCTGACCCGGACCGACCCCGAGCGTGCGCACCACGCCGCGTTCCGGGCTATCCGGGCCGCCGAGCCGCTCACCCGTCGCCTGTCCGGCGTCGACCCGTCGCGGCTTCACGTGGGACGACGTCGACCCGTCGCAGCTTCACCGGTCGAGGCGATGGGACTGACCTTCCCCAACGTGCTGGGGATGGCGGCCGGCTTCGACAAGAACGCCGTGGGCATCGACGCGCTGGCCGCGCTCGGCTTCGGCCACGTCGAGATCGGCACGGTCACGGGGGAGGCCCAGCCGGGCAACCCCAGGCCGCGGCTGTTCCGGCTGCCCGCCGACCGGGCCATCGTGAACCGGATGGGCTTCAACAACGACGGCGCCGAGGTCGTCGCCCGCCGGCTCGCCGAGCGTGAACGAGCGACGGGTCGACGTCGTACGCCGTCGAGCAGCGACGGGTCGACGCGTCCTGACGTGAAGCAGCGACGGGTCGACGTGGTGCTCGGGGTGAACATCGGCAAGACCAAAGTGGTGCCGGAGGACGACGAGGCCGCGGTGCTCGCCGACTACGGGAAGAGCGCCCGGCTGCTCGCGCCGTACGCCGACTACCTGGTCGTCAACGTCAGCTCGCCGAACACCCCCGGGCTGCGCAACCTGCAGGCGGTCGAGCGGTTGCGGCCGCTGCTGGAGCACGTGCGGCGCACCGCCGACGAGGTGACGCCCCAGCGGGTGCCGCTGCTGGTCAAGATCGCCCCGGACCTCAGCGACGACGACGTGCTGGCGGTGGCTGACCTGGCGCTCGCCACCGGCCTCGACGGCATCATCGCCACCAACACCACCATCTCCCGCGAGGGGCTGCGCACCCCGGCCGACGAGGTCGGGCGGGTCGGCGCCGGGGGCCTGTCCGGCCGGCCGCTCACCGGGCGCTCGCTGGACGTGCTGCGGCTGCTGCGCGGCCGGGTGGGACCCGACCTCACCCTGGTCGGGGTCGGCGGGATCACCAGCGTCGAGGACGCCCGGGCCCGGCTCGACGCGGGCGCCACCCTGCTCCAGGGCTACACCGCCTTCGTGTACGAGGGCCCCCTGTGGCCGCGGCGGGTCCTCGCCGGGGTGGCGGGGTGACCACGACCCCGATCACCCGGCCCGGGCCGGTGCACGTCACCGGCGAGCTGCTGGCGACCAAGAAGATCGGGGCCTACCACCACCTCACGCTCGTCGCGCCGGGCGTCGCCGACGGGTTCCGACCCGGCAACTTCGTCGCGCTGTCGGTGAGCGAGTCACGCCTGGCCCGCCGGGCGTTCTGGATCCACCGGGTCAGGCCCGTCGGCGGCTACGGCGCGGCCCTGGAGGTGGTCGTCGAGGCCACCGGGCCGGGCACGACCTGGCTGACCCGGCTGCCCGCCGGCTCCCGCCTCGAGGTGACCGGACCGCTCGGCCGACCCTTCTCGCTGCCGAAGGAGCCCGTCGGCTGCCTGCTCGTCGGCGAGGGGTACGCCGCCGCGCCGCTCTTCCCGCTCGCCGAGCGGCTCCGCGAGCGGGACTGCGCCGTGACCCTGCTGGTCGCCGGTGCCGACGAGGCGCACCTGCTCTCGGCGCTCGAGGCACGTCGCTCCGCGCGCGCCGTGACCGTGGTGACCGGCGACGGGTCGGTGGGCCGTCGGGGCGCCGTCGCCGACGCGATCGACGACGTTCTTGCCCGGTCCCGCGCCGAGGTCGTCTACGCGGCCGGGCCCGCCCGCACCCTGCACGCGGTGGCCGCGGCCGCCGAGGCCCACGGCGCCTGGAGCCAGACCGCCCTCGAGCGGCCACTCACCTGCGCCACCGGTCTGTGCCAGGGCTGCGTGGTGCCGGTCGTCGGCGAGGCGGGCGTGGCCCGGTCGGCCCGCGTGTGCTCCGACGGCCCGGTGCTGCGCGGCGACCGGGTGCGCTGGGCCGAGCTGGAGGGGCTCGGATGACCGTCGAGCTGGCCGGGCTCCGGCTCACCGGACCGGTGCTGGTCGCGTCGGGGTGCGGCGGAACGGGCCGCGAGCTCGCGGCGTACGCCCCCCTCGCCGAGCTGGGCGGGTTCGTCACCCGCTCGATCACCCTCAACCCGCGTGCCGGTGGGCCGCAGCCGCGGATCGCGGAGACGCCGTCGGGCCTGGTGCACGCCGTCGGGCTCCAGAACCCCGGCCTCGAGGGCTTCCTCGCCACCGAGCTGCCCTGGCTGGCGCAGCAGGGGACCCGGGTCGTCGTCTCCGTCGCCGGCAGCTCGCTGGGGGAGTACGCCGAGCTGGCGCGCCGCCTCGGCGGCTCGCCCGGGGTGTCGGCGATCGAGGTCAACCTCTCCTCGCCGGACGCCCCGGCGACCGGCGTCTTCGACGTGCGCGAGCCGTTCCACGCCGCGAGCGTGGTGTCGGCGGTGCACCGCGACCTGCCCCGCGGCGTCCCGGTGCTGGCCAAGCTGCGCCCGGACGTGGTCCGGGTGGTCGAGAGCGCGCGCACGGTGCTGGACGCGGGCGCGGCCGCCGTGGTCGTCGGCAACGCCCTCCCGGCGGCGATGCCGGACGGCCGCCAGGCTGGGCTCAGCGGTCCCGCGATCCTGCCGGTGGCGCTGCGCTGCGTCGCGGAGGTCTGCGCGGAGCTCCCCGACGCCCACGTGGTGGCCGCGGGAGGCATCACCACCGTCGACGACGCCCGCAGCTTCCTGGCGGCCGGAGCCCGCGCCGTCCAGGTCGGCACGGCCCTGCTCCACGACCCCACCACCGCCCACCGGCTGGCCGCCGACCTGCGCGAGCCCGCCGCCACCCCCTGAGCCACCACCCACTGAGAGGCAGCCGCATGACCTTCGGGACCCGAGTCCACGCCGCGATCGCCGAGCGTGGCCCGCTCTGCGCCGGGATCGACCCCCACGCCTCGCTGCTGCACGAGTGGGGCCTCGACGACGACGTCGCCGGTCTGGAACGGTTCGCGATGACCGCGGTGGAGGGGCTCGCTCCGCACGTCTCGGTGGTCAAGCCCCAGTCCGCCTTCTACGAGCGCTTCGGCAGTCGCGGCGTCGCGGTGCTCGAGCGCGTCGTCGCCGCCTCGCGCGCCGCGGGCGCGCTGGTCCTGCTCGACGTCAAGCGCGGCGACATCGGGTCGACCTCGCAGGCCTACGCCGACGCCTACCTCGACCCGGGCTCGCCGCTGGCCGCGGACGCCATCACCGCCAGCCCCTACCTGGGGTTCGGGTCGCTGGACCCGATGATCGAGACCGCGCGTCGCCACGGCGCCGGAGTCTTCGTCCTCGCGCTGACCTCCAACAAGGAGGGCCCCGAGGTGCAGCACGCCGCCACCGCCGAGGGCGGCACCGTGGCCGGGTTGGTCCTCGACCGGCTCCGCGGCCTGAACGAGGGCGCCGAGCCGCTGGGCTCCTTCGGCGCGGTCGTGGGCGCCACGATCGGGGAGACCCGCGAGCGGCTGGACATCAACGGCCCCCTCCTCGCGCCGGGGTACGGCGCGCAGGGTGGCACCGTCGCCGACATGCGCCGCATCTTCGGCAGCGCGGCCGGCGCGGTGCTCGCGAGCTCGTCCCGCGAGATCCTGCGCGCGGGTCCCGACCCGCGCGCGCTGGCCGACGCCGCGGCACGTGCCAACGACGAGCTCGCGGGGCTGCGCGGATGAGGCTGGCGCCGGTGCTGCTCGTCCTCGCCCTGCTGCCGGTGGCCGCCGGGTGCGGGGACAGCAAGGACGACTACTGCTCGGCGGTCGAGGAGCACCAGCAGGAGCTCACCGACATCACGAGCGACGGCGGGCAGGACTCGCTGATCCGGGCCCTGGACATCTTCAAGGACCTGCAGGACAAGTCGCCCAGCGACATCAGCGACGAGTGGCAGCAGGTCGTCGGCCGGGTGGAGGCCCTCGACGAGGCGTTGCAGGCGGCGGGCGTCGACCCCGCGTCGTACGACCGCAAGAACCCGCCGGACGGACTGAGCGAGGAGGAGAAGGCCCGCATCGACGCGGCCGCACGCGAGCTCGGCAGCGGGCCCACCCTGGCCGCGCTGCAGGCGCTCGACCAGGAGGCGCGCGACGTCTGCCAGACGCCGTTGACGCTGTAGCCGGATGCCGGACCGGCGGTGGTGCGGGCCGCGATTGCTGCACGCCGAGAGTTCTGACTAGATTGACCTCTCACCGTCTCCACCCCTCCACCCGAAGGACATGACGCACGTGGCCTTGCCCCCGCTCACCCCCGAACAGCGCCAGGCGGCCCTCGACAAGGCCGCCGCCTCCCGTCGGGAACGGGCCGAGGTGAAGAACCGCCTCAAGAACTCCGGCGGGTCCATCGTCGACGTCCTGCGCGAGGGCCAGGAGAACGAGGTCATCGGCAAGATGCGCGTGGTCGACCTGCTGCAGTCGATGCCCGGCCTCGGCAAGGTCCGGGCGCGTCAGGTGATGGAGCGGCTCGGCATCGCCGAGAGCCGCCGCGTGCGGGGTCTCGGCACCAAGCAGGTGGCCGCGCTCGAGCGCGAGTTCGCCGGGCGTGACTGACCCGGAGCGCCGCTCCCGGCTCGTCGTCCTCGCCGGCCCCACCGCCGTCGGCAAGGGCACCGTCGCGGCGGCGGTGCGCGAGTCGCACCCCGAGGTCTGGATCAGCGTCTCCGCCACCACCCGCAAGCCGCGGCCGGGGGAGGTCAACGGTGTCCACTACTGGTTCGTCTCCGACGAGGAGTTCGACCGGATGATCGCCGAGGACGACCTGCTGGAGTGGGCGGTGGTGCACAAGGCGGCCCGCTACGGCACGCCGCGGCAGCCGGTCGACCTGGCGCTGGCCTCGGGACGGCCCGCGATGCTCGAGATCGACCTCCAGGGCGCCCGGCAGGTCCGCGAGACGATGCCGGACGCGCTGTTCGTCTTCCTGGCGCCGCCGTCGTGGGAGGAGCTGGTCCGCAGGCTGGTCGGCCGCGGCACCGAGACCGAGGAGGAGCGCGAGCGCCGCCTCGAGACCGCCCGCGAGGAGCTGGCCGCCGAGCAGGAGTTCGACGTGACGATCGTCAACCACGAAGTTCACGCTGCAGCCGAGCAGTTGGTAACCTTGATGACGGTGGGAGAAGAGCGTCCTCCGCTCCGCCCCTCCGAATCCTGATCCGACCCCTACTGACCCAGCGAGGCTTCACGCGTGTCTGCCCCCAACATCGCCGCCGAGGGTGTCACCAACCCCTCGATCGACGACCTGCTCACCAAGACCGACAGCAAGTACAAGCTGGTCCTCTACAGCGCCAAGCGCGCCCGGCAGATCAACGCCTACTACTCCCAGCTCGGCGAGGGCCTGCTGGAGTACGTCGGCCCGCTCGTCGACACCCACGTCCAGGAGAAGCCGCTCTCGATCGCGCTGCGCGAGATCAACGAGGACCTGCTGACCTGCGAGGACATCGACCCCGCCGAGCTCGCCGCCGAGGAGGCCGCCGCCAAGGCCGCCACGCTCGAGCAGTCGTTCAGCTCGCCGGAGTGACCCAGCTCTGACAGGCTTGACCGCATGACCAGCAACGACCACGTGGCCGTTCCCCGAGCCGGGGGGCGGCCTCGTGTCGTCCTCGGGGTCTCCGGCGGGATCGCGGCGTACAAGGCCTGTGAGCTGCTGCGCCGCTTCACCGAGTCCGGCCACGACGTCACGGTGGTGCCCACCGCCGCCGCCCTGGAGTTCGTCGGCGCGCCCACCTGGGCGGCGCTGTCGGGCAAGCCGGTGGCGACCGACGTGTGGAGCGACGTGCACGAGGTGCCGCACGTGCGGATCGGGCAGACCGCCGACCTGGTCGTGGTGGCGCCGGCGACGGCGGACCTGATGGCCAAGGCCGCGCACGGCCTGGCCGACGACCTGCTCACCAACACCCTGCTGACCGCGCGCTGCCCGGTGGTGCTCGCCCCGGCGATGCACACCGAGATGTGGGAGCACGCCGCGACCCGCGCCAACGTGGCCACCCTGCGCTCGCGCGGGTGCGTCGTCATCGAGCCGGCCGAGGGCCGCCTCACCGGCAAGGACACCGGCAAGGGGCGGCTGCCCGACCCGGCCGAGATCTTCGAGGCCTGCACCGAGGTGCTGGCCCGCGGCGCCGCCGCGTCCGACCTGGCGGGCCGCACCGTCGTCGTCTCCGCCGGCGGCACCCGCGAGTACCTCGACCCGGTCCGGTTCCTCGGCAACCGCTCCTCGGGGTTGCAGGGCTACGCCCTGGCCAGGGCCGCGGCCGCCCGCGGCGCGGAGGTCACGCTGGTCAGCGCCAACGTGTCGCTGGCCGACCCGGCCGGGGTCAAGGTGGTGCGGGTGGAGACGACCGCCCAGCTCCGGGAGGAGGTCGTCTCGGCGGCCGCCACCGCCGACGCCGTCGTGATGGCCGCCGCCCCCGCCGACTTCCGGCCGACCACCGTCAGCGACGCCAAGATCAAGAAGGCCGCCGACGGGTCGGCTCCCGCGATCGAGCTGGCCCAGAACCCCGACATCCTGCGCGAGATCAGCACCGACCGGGCCCGGCCCGGCTCGGTGGTGGTCGGCTTCGCAGCCGAGACCGGAGACGACACCGGCTCGGTCCTCGAGCTCGGGCGGGCCAAGCTCGCGCGCAAGGGCTGCGACCTGCTGGTCGTCAACGACGTGAGCGGGGGAGCGGTCTTCGGCAGCCCCGACAACGAGGCCGTGATCCTCGGCGCGGACGGTGCGGCCGTCGAGGTGCCGCACGGATCGAAGTCGGCCCTGGCGCATGTCATTTGGGACGAAGTGGCCCGCAGGCTGCAAGATTGAGACGTTCGTCCCGCGTTTCGGGACGATCGATATCGTTGCGGTATCGCCATCGAACGGGAGTGGGTTAGCACTGTGCCTGGACGTCTCTTCACGTCGGAGTCGGTGACCGAGGGTCACCCGGACAAGATCGCCGACCAGATCAGCGACTCGGTTCTCGACGCGATGCTCGCGCAGGACCCGGCCAGCCGCGTCGCCGTGGAGACGCTGCTCACCACGGGCCTCGTGGTCGTGGCCGGCGAGGTCGACACCACCGGCTACGTCGACATCAAGAAGGTCGTGCGCGAGCGGATCCTCGAGATCGGCTACGACTCGTCGCTCAAGGGGTTCGACGGCCACTCGTGCGGCGTCATGGTGGCCATCGGCGGCCAGTCCGGCGACATCGCCCAGGGCGTCGACACCGGCCACGAGAGCCGCACCGGCTCCGTGGACGCGATGGACAAGCAGGGCGCCGGTGACCAGGGCCTGATGTTCGGCTACGCGTGCGACGACACCGACGTGCTCATGCCGCTGCCGATCGTGATCGCGCAGCGTCTCTCCGAGCGCCTCTCGGAGGTCCGCAAGGACAAGACGCTGGAGTACCTCCGGCCCGACGGCAAGACCCAGGTCACCATCGAGTACGACGCCGAGAACCGCCCGGTCCGCATCGACACCGTCGTGCTCTCCACCCAGCACGCCGAGGAGATCGAGCTCGGCACCCTCGAGGACGACGTGAAGAAGCACGTCATCGACCCGGTGCTGGAGACCTTCGAGATCCCCTCCGAGGGCTACCGGCTGCTGGTGAACCCCACCGGCCGCTTCGTCGTCGGCGGTCCGATGGGCGACGCCGGCCTGACCGGCCGCAAGATCATCGTCGACACCTACGGCGGCATGGCCCGCCACGGCGGCGGTGCCTTCTCCGGCAAGGACCCGTCGAAGGTGGACCGGTCCGCGGCGTACGCCATGCGCTGGGTGGCCAAGAACGTCGTGGCCTCCGGGCTGGCCCGCCGCTGCGAGGCGCAGGTGGCCTACGCCATCGGCAAGGCCCAGCCGGTCGGTGTGTTCATCGAGACCTTCGGCACCGGCTCGGTCCCCGACGAGCAGATCCAGCGGGCGGTGCTCGAGGTCTTCGACCTGCGCCCCGCCGCGATCATCCGCGACCTCGACCTGCTGCGTCCGATCTACGCCCGCACCGCGGCGTACGGCCACTTCGGCCGCGAGCTCCCCGAGTTCACCTGGGAGCGCACCGACCGCGCCGAGGCGCTGCGCGCCGCTGCGGGTCGCTGAGGGCGGCACTTTTCACCGGCCGGCCGGTGGAACCGGCACTTGTCAGGTGGTGCGCCCTGACAAGTGCCGGTTTGCCTGACCGGTCCGCCGCTCGTCGCCGTCAGGAGCCCGATGTCGCCCCCCGACCCGTCGGCGCCCGCTGGTAGAACTGCGCCCATGACCGACCCCGAGGAGCAGCCCGAGCTGCTGCCCGGGATGGTCCGGGCGAGCGTCAAGGCGTCCCAGGCCAAGGCGCGCGCCACCCGGGCCCGGAAGGCCGCCGAGCAGGCCATCACCGAGGTCGACCCCGTCGCGCGGGTGCTCGTCGACGTCCAGCTGGCCCACCTCGACCGCCCGTTCGACTACGCCGTCCCGGCGGCGATGGCCGAGGCCGCCCGTCCCGGCACCCGGGTCAAGGTCCGCTTCGCCGGCCAGGACGTGGACGGGTACGTCGTCGCGCGCGCCGCCGAGTCCGACCACCCGGGCCGGCTGGCCCCGCTTCGCCGGGTGGTGAGCCCCGAGCAGGTGCTGACCCCCGAGGTGGCCGGGCTCACCGCCGACCTGGCCGCGCGCTACGCCGGTGCCCGGGCCGACGTGCTCCGCCTGGCCGTCCCGCCCCGCCACGCGACCACCGAGAAGCAGCCCTCGGCGCCCGCTCCGGAGCCCCGCCCCTGGGACCGGGCCGCCGCGGCCGCCGCCTGGGCCGGACACGAGCCCGCCGCTGCGTTCCTGCACCACCTCGCCGAGGGCGGCAGCCCGCGTGCCGTCTGGTCGGTCGCGCCCGCCACCGACTGGCCGCTCGCGCTGGCCCACGCCGCCGCGGCGACGTACTCCGCCGGCCGCGGTGTGCTGCTCTGCGTCCCGGACGGCAAGGACGCCGCCCGGGTCGACCGGGCGCTCACGCAGGTGCTCGGCGAGGGCCACCACGTCCTGCTGGCCGCCGACAGCGGGCCCGCGGCGCGCTACCGCGACTTCCTGGCCCTCAGCCGCGGCGCCCGCCGGGTCGTGGTCGGCACCCGCGCGGCCGCCCTGGCCCCGGTGCGCGACCTCGGCCTGGTCGTGGTGTGGGACGACGGGGACGACCTCCACGCCGAGCCCCGCGCGCCGTACCCCCACACCCGCGAGACGCTGCTGCTGCGGGCCGAGCGGGAGGGTGCCGCCGCCCTGGTCGGCGGGTTCGCGCGCACGGTCGAGGCGGAGTACCTCCTCCGGACGGGCTGGGCCCGCGAGCTCGCCCCACCGCGCGGCGTCCTCCGCGAGCGCGTCACCGTCGGTGTGGCCGGCGCGTCCGACCTCGACCTCGCCCGCGACCCGCTGGCGCGCGCGTCGCGCGTCCCCCGGCAGGTCCACGACGCCATCCGGGCCGGGCTGCTGCACGGTCCCGTCCTGGTGCAGACCCCGCGGACCGGGTACGCCGCCGCGCTGGCCTGCGAGCGCTGCCGGACCCCGGCCCGGTGCGCGTCCTGCACCGGGCCGCTGGCGCTGACCGGCGCGACCACCCCGCCGTCCTGCCGCTGGTGCGGGACGGCGGCGGAGGAGTGGCGCTGCCCGGAGTGCGGCCACCGGGGGCTGCGCGCGCCGGTCCTCGGCGACGCCAGGACGGCCGAGGAGCTGGGCAGGTCCTTCCCCGCGGTCCGGGTCCGCACGTCCAGCGGTGACCGCGTGCTCAGCGACGTCGACGACGCCCCGGCCATCGTGGTGGCCACGCCGGGGGCCGAGCCGGTGGCGCCCGGCGGCTACCCCGCCGTCGTGCTGCTCGACACCTGGCTGCTGCTCGGCCGGACCGACCTGCGCACCGACGAGGAGGCCCTGCGCCGGTGGAGCAACGCCGCCGGCCTGGTCCGCGCGGGCGGCACGGTCATCGCGGTCGGTGACCCGGCCCATCCGGCGCTGCAGGCGCTGGTGCGCTGGGACCCGGCCGGCTTCGCGGCCCGGGAGATGCAGGAGCGTCAGGAAGCCCACCTGCCGCCGGCCAGCCGGATCGCGACCGTCACCGGTGAGCCGGGCGCCGTCGACGACGCCCTGACCCTGCTGTCGCCGCCGCCGGGGGCGGAGGTCCTCGGGCCGGTGGACGTCGAGGAGGGGGAGTGCCGGGTGGTGGTCCGGGTCCCGCGGGCCCAGGGGAGCGCGCTGTCCAGGGCCCTGGGCGACCTGCAGCGGATGCGCTCGGCCCGCAAGCTCACCGCGGTGCGGATCCAGGTGGACCCCCCGACGCTGTGACGGATGGCTCCCTAGACTGTCCATCGCATCCCCCAGTGCAAGGAGTCCCGTGGCCGTCCAGCCCATCCGTCTCTTCGGCGATCCCGTCCTGCGCAAGCCCGCGATCGAGGTCGTCGACTTCGACAAGGAGCTGCGCAAGCTCATCGCCGACCTCACCGACACGATGCTCGAGGCGCCCGGTGCGGGCCTCGCGGCCCCGCAGATCGGTGTCGGGCTCCGGGCCTTCACCTGGAACGTCGACGGCGAGGTCGGCCACCTCGTCAACCCGCGTCTCGAGCTCTCCGAGGAGGTCCAGGACGGCCCGGAGGGCTGCCTGTCGATCCCCGGGCTCACCATCGACTGCCGCCGCGCACTGCGCGTGGTCGCCCACGGCTTCGACATGTACGGCGAGCCGGTGACGATCAGCGGCTCCGACTACCTCGCCCGCGCCATCCAGCACGAGACCGACCACCTCGACGGCGTCCTGTTCGTCGACCGGCTCGACCCCGAGGCGCGCAAGGCCGCCATGAAGGCGATCCGCGACTCGGACTGGTTCGGCCTGGAGAAGCCCACCGTGAAGGTGTCGCCGCACGCGACCCGCGGGCTCGGGTTCTGACGGGGCTCGACCTGATGCGCCTCGTCTTCGCCGGCACCCCCGAGGTGGCCGTGCCCTCGCTGGACGCCCTCGCCGACTCCCGCCACGAGCTCGTCGGTGTCGTCACCCGTCCCGACGCGCCCGCCGGGCGCGGTCGCAAGCTGGTCGCGAGCCCGGTCGGGCAGCGCGCCGAGGAGCTCGGCATCCCGGTCCTCACGCCCGACCACCCGCGGGACCCCGGGTTCCAGTCCGCCCTGCGCGAGCTGGCGCCCGACTGCTGCCCGGTGGTGGCGTACGGCGCGCTGCTGCCCCAGTCGGCCCTCGACATCCCGGTGCACGGCTGGGTCAACCTCCACTTCTCGGTGCTGCCGTCCTGGCGTGGCGCCGCCCCGGTGCAGCACTCGCTGTGGGCCGGTGACGAGGTCACCGGTGCCACGACGTTCCGGATCGTGAAGGAGCTCGACGCGGGCCCGACCTTCGGCGTGATGACCGAGCGGATCCGCCCCCGCGACACCGCGGGCAACCTGCTGGCCCGGTTGGCCGAGGGCGGGGCGGGGCTGCTCGTCGCCACCCTCGACGGCATCGAGGACGGCATGCTCGAGGCCCGGCCGCAGCAGGCCGACGGGGTCAGCTTCGCCCCGAAGATCACCGTGGACGACGCCCGCGTCGACTGGACCGAGCCCGCGGTGGCGGTGGACCGGCGGATCCGCGCCTGCACCCCGGCCCCCGGCGCCTGGTCGACCCACGAGGACCAGCGGATCAAGGTCGGCCCGGTCACGCCGGACGGCGACCTCGAGCCGCTGCCACCCGGCGTCCTCCACGTCACCAAGAACGCGGTCCACGTCGGCACCGGAACCTGCCCCGTCCGGCTGGGCGAGGTCAAGGCTTTCGGGAAGAAGCAGATGGCCGCTGCCGACTGGGCGCGGGGTGTGCGGCTCGACACAGGTTCACGTTTCGCATGATCGGTGTGCTGGCTCCCGTTACCGTCGAGAGCATGACTCGCCGGGCCCGCGCCGACGACATCCACGAGATCTGCATGTCTCTGCCGGAGGTCGAGCTCGGCACGTCCTGGGGCGACCGGCCGACGTACAAGGTGCGCGGCAAGGGCTTCCTGCTCTACCGGGCCCCGCACCGGACCGCCGTCGACCCGGCGACGGGTGAGATGTACGACGACCTGCTCGTCATCACCGTCCCGTCCACGGCCGAGAAGGAGGCGCTCGTCCAGGACGTGCGGCTGCCGTTCTTCACCATCGACCACTTCCGCGGCTACGACGCCGTGCTCGTGCAGCAGTCCCGCCTCGGGGAGATCGACCGCGACGAGCTGGTCGAGATCATCACCGACGCCTGGGCGGCCAAGGCGCCCAAGGCCCTCGCCAGGAAGTTCCTCGATGGCTGACGTGCCCACCCGGACCGGTCGCACCGCCTCCCGCTCGGGGCCGGCGAAGGCGGGCGTCGACCCGGCCCGGCTGGCCGCGCTGGACGTGCTCAAGGCCGTCCGCGTCGACCAGGCCTACACCAACCTCGTGCTGCCCGCCGTCCTCAAGCACCACGGCCTGAGCGGGCGTGACGCGGCGTTCGTCACCGAGCTCGCCTCCGGGACGATCCGCTGGCGCGGCACCTACGACGCCATCCTCGCGGCCTGCGTGGACCGGCCGCTGAGCAAGGTGGAGGCCAAGGTCCTCGACGCGCTGCGGCTGGGCACCCACCAGCTGCTCTCGATGCGGGTCCCGTCGCACGCCGCCATCAGCACCACCGTGGACCTGGTCAGGGCCAAGGTCAGCTCGGGAGCGGCCGGCTTCGCCAACGCCGTCCTGCGCCGGGTCGCCGAGCAGGAACTCGAGGAGTGGATCGGCCGGGTGGCCCCGGATCCGCGGGTCGCACCGGTGCGCTTCGCCTCGATCGCGTACAGCCACCCGCAGTGGGTCGTCGAGGAGCTGCGCATCGCGGTGGGCTGGAACGAGCTCCACGACCTGCTCGCCGCCGACAACGAGCCGCCCAAGGTCACCCTGGTGGCGCGCCCGGGACGCGCGACCCGGGAGGAGCTGCCCGGCGAGCCGACGCCGTGGTCGCCGTACGGCGTGGTCCTGGAGGGCGGCGACCCGGGGTCGGTCCCGGCGGTGGCCGAGGGCCGTGCGGGCGTGCAGGACGAGGGTTCGCAGCTGGTCGCGATGGCGCTCGCCGCCGCGCCGGTCGAGGGCGAGGACCGGACCTGGCTCGACCTATGCGCCGGGCCGGGCGGCAAGGCGGCGCTGCTGGCGGCGCTGGCCTCGCGCCGCGGTGCGCGCCTGGTCGCGGGGGAGCGGCAGCCGCACCGGGCCCGTCTGGTGTCCCGCTCGCTCGCGGGCGCCGAGGGCGTCCTTGGAGTGCTGGCCGCCGACGGCACGGCCCCACCCTGGCGGGCGGACACCTTCGACCGGGTGCTCGTGGACGCGCCGTGCACGGGGCTGGGTGCGCTGCGCCGCCGGCCCGAGGCGCGCTGGCGGCGCAAGGCCGACGACCTGCTCGCCCTGGTCCTGCTGCAGCGGTCTCTGCTCGGCTCCGCCCTCGACCTGGTCCGGCCGGGCGGCGTGGTGCTCTACGCGACCTGCTCGCCGGTCCTCGCCGAGACCCAGGGCGTCGTCGCCTCGATCCTGCAGACCCGTTCCGACGTCACCCTGGAGGACGCCACCACGCTGCTGCCCGGCGTGCCGAACTGCGTCGGCCCCACCCCGGGGACGGTCCAGCTGTGGCCGCACCGGCACGGCACCGACGCGATGTTCATGGCGCTGCTGCGCAAGGCTGATCGCTAGTCGTCGATCACATGCCGCAGGTAGCGCTGCGGTGCCGCCAGGTAGGCCCGCCAGTGCTGCACCAGCTCCAGCTGCTCCCACGTCGTGGGCCGCAGCCCCCACTCGCCGACCTCGAGGATCGTGGCCCCGGGCATCGCCGCGAGCACGGGGGAGTGGGTGGCGCACAGGACCTGCCCGCCGGCGGACACGACGCCGTGCAGCACGGACACGAGGCCGAGGACCGACGAGAACGACAAGGCGGCCTCGGGCTCGTCGAGGCAGTAGAAGCCCGGCGCGTCGAAGCGGCGCTCGAGGAGCTCGAGGAACGACTCGCCGTGGCTCATCCGGTGGTACGCGGCGTCCTGCTTGCCGGGGTTGTCCTCGAGGTAGCTGTAGAACCCGTGCATCGTCTCCGCCCGCAGGAAGAACCCCCACCGCGCGGCACCGATGCCGCGCTGCAGCCGGAGCGCGTCCGCGAGCGGCGACTCGGTGGCGCGGGTCGCGTGCTGGCTGCCGGTGGACCCGCCCTCGGGGGCCATCCCGTAGGCGGTGGCCACGGCCTCGACCAGCGTCGACTTGCCCGAGCCGTTCTCGCCGACCAGGAAGGTCACCCCCTTCGGCAGGTCGAGCCCCTCGCGGGCCAGCTGGGCCACGGCAGGGATCGTCATCGGCCACCCCCTCGGCGGGAGGGTGCGCTCGGGATCCACCGACACCCGGACGACCGGCGGCTGGTCGAAGTCCATGTCCGCACCGTACGACCGTCCACCCCCTAGATTGACCGCATGCCCGCCAAGCCGCCTGCCGTGGAGATCGAGGTGGACGACCGGGTGGTCCGGGTGAGCAACCCGGACCGGGTCTACTTCCCCGACTCGGGCGCGACCAAGCTGGACCTCGTCGAGTACTACCTCGCGGTCGGCCCCGGCATCGTCAACGCCCTCTTCGAGCGGCCGTGCATGCTGCACCGCTTCCCCAAGGGGCTGGCCGGTGACAAGGTCCACCAGAAGCGGCTGCCGGCCGGTGCCCCGCCGTGGGTGGAGACGGTGCAGCTGCACTTCCCGCGCTGGAACCGGACCGCCGACGAGCTGTGCGTCACCGAGCTGGGCAGCGTGATCTGGGCGGTGCAGATGTCCACGGTGGAGTTCCACCCGTGGAACAGCCGCCGCGACGACACCGAGAAGCCCGACGAGTGGCGCATCGACCTCGACCCCGGGCCCGCCTGCGACTTCGCCACCGTCCAGCGGGTCGCGCAGGTGGCGCGCGAGGTCCTCGACGAGCTGGGGGCGACCGGGTTCCCCAAGACCAGCGGCAGCAAGGGGCTGCACGTCTACGTCCGCATCCCGCCCGACCACGGGTTCAAGGACGTACGCCGCGCCGCGCTCGCGTTCGCCCGCGAGGTCGAGCGGCGCGCACCCGACGACGTGACGACCACCTGGTGGAAGAAGGACCGCGAGCCGCACCACCTGTTCGTGGACTACAACCAGAACGCCCGCGACCACACCATCGCGGCGGCGTACTCCGTCCGGGGCCTGCCCGACGCCCGGGTCTCCACCCCGATCCGCTGGGACGAGGTGGACTCGGTCGACCCGCGCGACTTCACCATCTTCACGGTGCCGCAGCGCTTCGCCGAGATCGGCGACCTGCACGCCGACATCGATGACCACGTCTTCGACATCGCCCCGCTGCTGGAGTGGGCCGAGCGCGACGAGCGGGCCGGTGCGGAGCCTCCGGCCGACCCCGATGGGCGGGCCTGACGCGGGGCCCTAGGATCGTGCCCCGTGGGTATCCAGATCACGCCGAGCATCCTGAACGCCGACTTCGCCGACCTCGGGGCGGAGGTGGCCCGGATCGGCAGCGCCGACTGGGTGCACGTCGACGTGATGGACAACCACTTCGTCCCGAACCTCACCTTCGGTCCCACTATGGTCGAGGCCCTGGCCCGGTCGACGGACACCCCGCTGGACGCCCACCTGATGATCGAGGACCCCGACCGCAACGCGCTGGCGTACGTCGAGGCCGGCTGCGGGTCGGTGACCTTCCACGTCGAGGCGGCCAAGGCCCCCGTGCGCCTGGCCCGCGAGATCCGCTCCCACGGCGCCCGCGCCAGCATGGCGCTCAAGCCGGCCACCCCGATCGAGCCCTACGAGGACCTGCTGCCCGAGCTCGACATGCTGCTCGTGATGACCGTCGAGCCCGGGTTCGGCGGCCAGAAGTTCCTGGACCTGTGCCTGCCCAAGATCCGCCGGGCCCGCCAGCTGATGGACAAGCACGGCGTCGAGACCTGGCTGCAGGTCGACGGAGGCGTCTCGCTGGAGACGATCGAACGCTGCGCGGAGGCCGGCGCCGACGTCTTCGTGGCCGGCTCCGCGGTCTACTCCGCCGACGACCCCGACCGGATGGTCTCCGAGCTGCGCGCCCGGGCCGAGGCCGTCACCCGCTAGGTCGAGTCGGCGCAACCTCGCCGCCAAAACGGGTCGAGTCGGCGCAACCTCGCTGCTGGAACGGGTCGAGTCGGCGCAACCTCGCTGCTGGAACGGGTCGAGTCGGCGCAACCTCGTCGGTGCTCGGGGGATCATGGGCTGTGCGCCGTACGCCGCTGGTCCTCCTCGAGGCCGGGAACCTCGCGTCCGGCGTCGGCAACGGCGTGGCGATCGTGGTGCTGCCCTGGCTGGTCCTCGACATCACCGGCAGCGCGTCGGCCGCTGGAGCGGTCGCCGCGGCCACGCTGCTCCCGCTGCTGGTCGCCAGCCTGTTCGTCGGCACCATCGTCGACATGGTCGGTCGCAAGCGGGTGGCGATCCTCTCCGACGTGCTCAGCGGTGTCAGCGTCGCGGCCATCCCGTTGCTCGGGCTGCTCGACCAGCTGAACGCCGCGTGGCTGATCGCCCTGGCCGTGGTCGGTGCCGGCCTCGACCCGGCCGGCTACACCGCACGCGAGGCGATGCTCCCCGGGGCCGCGACGGCTGCCGGCTGGGCGTGGGACCGGGCCAACGCCGTCCACGAGGCGGTCTTCGGCGTCGCCTACCTCCTCGGGCCCGGCCTCGGCGGCCTCCTGATCGGCCTGGTCGGCCCGCAGTCCGCGCTGTGGGGCACGGCCGCCGGCTTCGGCCTCGCGGTCACCTGCACCGTGCTGCTCCGGGTGCCCGGGTCGGGCCGGCCGGCCCACCACGAACGTCCCGGCAGCGTCTGGCGCGGCACCGCCGAGGGGCTGGTCTTCGTGTGGCGGCAGCCGCTGCTGCGCGACACGACCCTGCTGTGCTGCCTGCTGGTGTCGGCGTACCTCCCGTTCGAGTCGGTGATCCTGCCCGTCCACTTCACCGCGCTGGGCAGCCCCGGCCAGCTCGGCCTGGTCGTCACTGCCATGAGCGGCGGCGGGGTGGTCGGCTCGCTGTGCCACCCCTGGTTCGTCGACCGGTGGGGCCGGCACCGGGTCTTCGTCATCAGCGTGATCACCGCGTGCCTCGCCCTGCTGGGCCTGGCGGCGCTCCCGCCGCTTGGTGCCATGATCTGCCTCGCGACGCTGACGGGACTGTTCTGGGGACCGGTCCAGCCGATCCTCAACCTGGCGATGCAGGTCCTCACGCCCGAGCCGATGCGCGGTCGCGTGATCGGCGTGATCACGTCCGCGACGTACGCCGCGGGGCCGCTGGGGCTCGTCCTCGCCGGTCCCGCCGTGGACGCCTTCGGCCTGCTGGCCACCTCCCTCACGCTCGCCACGATCGTGCTGGCCGCGGCCTTCCTGACCCTGCTGCCGAAGACCCTGCTCCAGCTCGACGAGCTCCGGGAGCCGGAGGCGGAGCACGTCGTCCAGGCCGCGGTGCCCACACCCCACCCGTCCCACGTCGCCACGCCGCCGCCGGACCCCGACGAGTCCTGAGCGGCCGGGCTGTGGGCCACCTCACCGCTGCCTGCGCGCGGCCCTGTGGCAAACTGGACCCGACGAGTTCAATTACTCGCGTGCTCTGGGGTCGGTGCAATTCCGAGCCGGCGGTGACTGGTCGAAGCTTTTCGCCCAGAAGTCCGCGACCCGGTCACAGCCAGTGACCGGTTGACCAGGTGGAAATCCTGGACCGACGGTCAAAGTCCGGATGGGAAGCGCACGCAGGTAGGTGACCCGCAGTCCGTCCGTGACGGGCGAGCGCGTGGCACCCGCCGTCGCCCCGGAGTCCGCGACCGGACCGGAGGGGCCAGATGAGCAGCAGCTGCGCCGAGGAGCGCGCGATGCGTCGCGCCCTCGAGCTCGCGCAGACCCCGGGCGTGCCGCGAGGTCCGAACCCCCGGGTCGGCTGCGTGCTCCTCGACGATGACGGCCGCACCGTCTCCGAGGGGTTCCACCGGGGGGCGGGCACCGGTCACGCGGAGGTCGACGCCCTGTCCCGGGCGGGTACGGCGGCCCGCGGCGCTACCGCGGTCGTCACCCTCGAGCCGTGCAACCACACCGGCCGCACCGGTCCGTGCGCGCAGGCACTCGTCGCCGCCGGCGTACGCCGCGTGGTCTTCGCCCAGGCCGACCCCAACCCGGTCGCGGCCGGTGGGAGAGAGACCCTGGCGGCTGCGGGCATCGAGGTCGTGGGCGGTCTCCTGGCCGACGAGGCACGCGCGGTCAACCGCAGCTGGACGTTCGCCGTCGAGCACCGACGGCCGTTCGTGACCTGGAAGTTCGCCGCGACCCTCGACGGGCGCAGTGCCGCCGCCGACGGCACCAGCCGGTGGGTCTCGAGCACCGCTGCACGCCGCGACACCCACCGCTTGCGGGGACTCTGCGACACGATGCTGGTGGGCACCAACACCATCGAGGTCGACGACCCGCTCCTGACGGTCCGCGACGAGCACGACCGGCCGCTGCCGCAGCAGCCCCTGCGCGCGGTCATGGGGGAGCGTGACCTCGACCCCGGTCGCCGGGTCTTCGACGCGTCGCTGGCCGGTGGAGCGGCGACGGTGCGCCTGCGCACCCGCGACCCGCATGCCGCGTTGACCGAGCTGTTCGCCCTCGACCGTCAGCACGTCTTCCTGGAGGGCGGCCCGACGCTGGCCGCCGCGTTCCTCCGCGCAGGCGTGGTCGACGAGATCGTCGCCTACGTCGCGCCGATGCTCCTCGGCAGCGGCCGCAACGCCGTCGCGGACCTCGGGATCGGCACCATCTCCGACGCCCTGCGCCCGGACGTCGTCGACGTCACGGTCCTGCCTGCCCTGGACGGCGAGCAGCCCAACGTCCGTATCACCATGACCCCCACCCACGAAGGAGCCTGATGTTCACCGGAATCGTCGAGGAGCTCGGGACCGTCGAGGCGGTCGAGGACCAGGGTGACGCCATCCGGCTCACGATCCGGGCCGCCACCGTGCTCGAGGACGCCGGGCTCGGCGACTCGATCGCGGTCAACGGCTGCTGCCTGACCGTCGCGTCGCGCACCGCCGACACCTGGACCGCCGACGTGATGCAGGAGACCCTCGACAAGACCAGCCTGTACGGCGTCTCCCCGGGGGACCGGGTCAACCTCGAGCGGGCCGTGACCGCCGACAAGCGTCTGGGCGGCCACATCGTCCAGGGCCACGTGGACGGGGTCGGCACGATCGTCGGCCGGACCCCCAGCGAGCACTGGGAGGTCGTCGAGATCGCCCTGCCCCCCGGACTCGCCCACCACCTGGTCGACAAGGGCTCCATCACCGTCGACGGCGTCAGCCTCACCGTGGTGTCGGCCGGCGAGGCCAGCTTCACCGTGAGCCTGATCCCCGAGACCCTGGCGCGCACGACGCTCGGCTTCCGGCAGTCCGGGGACCGGGTCAACCTCGAGACCGACGTGATCGCCAAGCACGTGGAGAAGCTGGTCACGAGCGGCTATCTCGAGCGGTTCCTCGCGGCCCGTGAGCGGAAGGACGCCTGATGCTCGACTGGCTGCTGCACGGCACCATCCCCGTGGGCGACTCCGGCCTCTCGGTGCGCGAGGTCGTCGGCAACCTGTTCGGGCTCGCCAGCGCCCTGCTGGGCATGCGGCGCCGGGTCTGGGCCTGGCCGGTGGGGCTGGTCGGCAACGTCCTGCTGTTCACGGTCTTCGTGAGCGGCGAGCTGAGCGGCCAGACCGGTGGCGAGCCGCTCTGGGGCCAGGCCGGGCGTCAGATCATGTTCGCGGTCGCCGGCCTCTACGGCTGGTGGCGCTGGTCGCGAACCCGCGACGCGGTCGACGGCGGTGCGATCGAGCCCCGGTGGGCGACCGGCCCCGAGCGCGCGCTGCTCCTCGTCCTCGCGGTCGTGGGGTACGCCGCGGCGTACGAGCTGCTGCAGCGCATCGGGTCGTGGAACCCCACCACCGAGGCCTGGATCCTCGCCGGGTCGCTGCTGGCGACCTACGGCATGGCGCGCGGCTGGGTGGAGTTCTGGCTGGTGTGGATCGCCGTGGACGCCGTGGGCGTGACGACGCTCGTCCAGGCCGGCTACTACCCGACCGCCGGCATGTACCTGTTCTACGGCGGCTTCTGCGTCGTCGGCCTCGCCGCCTGGTGGCGGCACACCCGTACGGCGGCCGCCGAGGTCGCCCCCCTCGAAGGAGCACACGCATGAGCGAGAAGGTCCGCCTGGACACCGTCGAGCGGGCGATCGCCGACATCGCGGCCGGCAGGGCCGTGGTCGTCGTGGACGACGAGGACCGCGAGAACGAGGGCGACATCATCTTCGCGGCCAGCAAGGCCACGCCGGAGCTGATGGCGTTCACGATCCGCTACAGCAGTGGCGTCATCTGCGTGCCGATGCCCGCCGACATGCTGGACCGGCTCGAGATCCCCTTGATGACCCCGCACAACAAGGACAAGCTGCGCACGGCGTACACGATCTCGGTCGACGCGCGCGACGGCGTCAGCACGGGGATCAGCGCTGCCGACCGGGCGCACACGGTCCGGGTGCTCGCGGACTCCGCCACCGAGCCGTGGGAGATCACCCGGCCCGGGCACGTGTTCCCCCTGCGCTACCGCGAGGGCGGCGTGCTGGTCCGGCGCGGCCACACCGAGGCGGCGGTCGACCTGGCGAAGCTCGCCGGCCTGACGCCCGCGGGCGTGCTCGTGGAGGTCGTGAACGACGACGGCACCATGAAGCGCGGTCCCGAGCTGCGCGAGTTCGCCGACGAGCACGGGCTCGCGATGATCTCCATCGACGACCTGGTCCGCTACCGCCGCCGCCACGAGAACCTCGTGGAGCGGGTCGCCGAGACCCGGCTGCCCACGCGCCACGGCGACTTCACGGCGTACGGCTACCGCATCACCGTCGACGGCTCCGAGCACATCGCGCTGGTCCACGGCGACGTGTCGGGGGACGAGCCGGTGCTGACGCGGGTGCACTCCGAGTGCCTGACCGGCGACGTCTTCGGCAGCCACCGGTGCGACTGCGGCCCGCAGCTCGACGAGGCGCTGCAGCGCATCGTCGCCGAGGGCAGGGGAGTCGTCGTCTACCTGCGGGGCCACGAGGGCCGCGGCATCGGGCTGGTCGCCAAGCTGCAGGCCTACCAGCTCCAGGACGGCGGCCGCGACACCGTCGACGCCAACCTCGACCTCGGGCTGCCCGCCGACGCCCGCCACTACGGCACCGCCACCCAGGTGCTGCGCGACCTCGGCATCGGCCAGGTGCGGCTGCTGACCAACAACCCCGACAAGGTGAGCAACCTCGAGGACTTCGGCATCGCCGTGGCCGAGCGGATCCCGCTCACCCCGCACCCGAACGACCACAACCTCGCCTACCTGCTGACCAAGCGGGACCGGATGGGCCACGTGCTGCCCGACCTGACCGGGACCGCGACCGACGACCTGACCGTGAACGGAGCCTGACATGAGTGGAGCCGGAGCCCCCGACCAGAAGCCGGTGGACTGCCACGACCTGCGGGTGGCGGTGGTCGCCGCCAGCTGGCACCAGCAGGTGATGGACGGCCTGCTCGCCGGCGCGCTGCGCGCCTGCGAGGACCACCGGGTCGAGGCACCCTCCGTGGTGCGCGTCCCGGGCACCTTCGAGCTGCCGGTGGTCGCCGCGGCGCTGGCCGCCCAGGGGTACGACGCCGTGGTCGCCCTCGGCGTGGTGGTCCGGGGCGGCACCCCGCACTTCGACTACGTCTGCAACGCCGCGACCGACGGCCTGACCCGGGTCGCCCTGGACCACCAGACCGCGGTCGGCTTCGGGGTGCTCACCTGCGACGACGACCAGCAGGCCCTCGACCGCGCCGGGCTGGAGGGCTCGAAGGAGGACAAGGGCTACGAGGCCACCTCGGCCGCCCTGCTCACCGCCCAGACCCTGCGCACGATCAAGCGCGGCTACGAGTCCTGACGCCGACCCGTCGCAGGTTCACGACGTACGACGCCCACCCGTCGCGCGTTCACGTCGTACCACGCCGACCCGTCGCAGCCGCACCGGAGTGTGGGCCAGGTAACGGCGGGTCGGCGCCGCTGGACGTGGGGGAGCAGCAGGTCGGCGGACACCGTAGGCTGGTCGACCGTGAAGACGTTCGACGAGCTCTGGGCGGAGCTCTCCGAGAAGGCCCGCGAGCGACCCGAGGGGTCAGGCACCGTCAAGGAGCTCGACGCCGGGGTCCATGCCATCGGCAAGAAGCTGGTCGAGGAGGCCGCCGAGTCCTGGATGGCGGCCGAGCACGAGGGCAAGGAGCGCACGGCCGAGGAGATCAGCCAGCTGCTCTACCACGCCCAGGTGCTCATGCTCGCCAGTGGCATCTCCCTGCACGACGTCTACACCCACCTCTGAGGTCTGCCATGAGTGCACCCCTGCTGCGGGTCGCGGTCCCCAACAAGGGATCCCTGTCCCAGTCCGCGTCCGAGATCCTGCGCGAGTCCGGCTACCGCCAGCGCCACGACTCCAAGGAGCTCACGCTCATCGACGCCGAGAACGGCGTCGAGTTCTTCTACCTGCGCCCACGCGACATCGCGCTGTACGTCGGCGAGGGCACCCTCGACGTGGGCATCACCGGCCGTGACCTGCTCCGCGACTCCGGCGCCAAGGCCGACGAGGTCCTCGAGCTGGGCTTCGGCCGCAGCCGGTTCCACTTCGCCGGCCCCGCCGGCAAGTACTCCGACCTCGGCCAGCTCACGGGCACCCGCATCGCCACGTCGTACGTCGGCGTGGTGCGCGCGTTCCTCGAGGAGCGCGGGATCGACGCGACCGTGACCCGCCTCGACGGTGCGGTCGAGACCAGCATCCAGCTGGGGGTGGCCGACGTGATCGCCGACGTCGTCGAGACCGGCAGCACCCTGCGCCAGGCGGGACTCGAGACGTTCGGCGAGGTGATCCTCGAGTCCGAGGCCGTGCTCATCACCCGCACCGGGTCGGTGCCCAGCGGCTTCGAGGTCTTCCAGCGCCGGCTCGAGGGCGTCCTGGTGGCCCGCAGCTACGTGATGATGGACTACGACATCAAGAGCGAGCACGTCTCCTCGGCGGTCGCGCTCACCCCGGGCATCGAGAGCCCCACGGTCTCGCCGCTGCACCGCGAGGGCTGGGTGGCGGTCCGCGCCATGGTCCCCCGCGACGGGGCGCAACGCCTGATGGACGAGCTGTTCGACCTCGGCGCGCGCGGCATCCTGCTCACCGACATCCATGCCTGCCGGCTCTGACGTGCCGGCGTCCGGTGGGGCGGCGCCGAGCGGGCCGGGCCCGGTGACCCTCCCGCACACCTGGCGGCCCTTCGGTGCCCGGGTGGCCGGGGTCGGCTTCGGTGCCGCCCTCCTGGTGGTGTGCGCCTTCGCGTGGTTCTCCTTCGACGCCGAGACGCGCGCGAAGTTCACGATGTTCCAGCGCGGGACGCTGGTCTTCCTGGGCCTGCTGGCGTTCTCCGCGTGGTTCGCGCTGGTCCGCTCCCGCGTCGTGGCCGAGGAGGACCGCCTCGTCGTGGTCAACGGCTACCGCCGACGGGAGTACGACTGGGCGGAGATCGTGGCGGTCCACCTGCCGCCCGGGGCACCCTGGGTGACCCTCGACCTCAGCGACGGAACGACCGCCTCGGCGCTGGGGATCCAGGGCTCCGACGGCGCCCGTGCCCGCACCGCGGTCCGCCAGCTGCGGGCTCTCATCGACCGCTGACGCGACGCCCGCCCCGGGTCAGTCCAGCGCCCGCACGCCCCACGAGGCGGAGTGCTCGTCACCGTCCTCGCCCGCCGGCGCCAGCGTGACGAGGTCGATGCCCGAGCGGAACGCGTCCGCCGGGGCGGTCATCGGCTCGACCGCGAGCGACCGCCGCGCCGTGTCCGGCACCTCGTCGGCGCTGAAGACCTGCAGCCAGCGGTGCCGCTCGTCGGCCCAGAGCGCCACGCCGTGACCGGTGGCAGGGTCGCGCAGCACCGCGGTGGCGACGCCGTGCTCGTCGCGCTCGAGGTCGGTGAAGGCGTCGTCGAAGCGGGTGTCGCGCACCGGCCGCGCCATCCGGAAGTCGTACGCCGTGCCCTCGACCTGCTCGCGGTCCACCGGCAGCAGCCGGTCGTCGACGAGGAGACGGCTCGCGGCCGGCAGCGTCAGCTCGAGCCTGTCGACCTGCCCCGGCCCGACCACCAGGTAGGGGTGGGCCCCGCTGGCGTACGGCGCCGGCGAGCCGGCCATGTTCGTGGCGGTCTGGGTGACCGTGAGCCCGTCGGCCGAGAGGTCGTAGAGGACGTGGAGGTCCAGCGTCCAGGGGTAACCGGTCTGGGCCATCAGCCGGTAGACCAGCGACACCGAGTGCGTCGTGTGCTCCTCCAGGCTCCACGCCACCCAGCGCACCAGGCCGTGCGAGGCGTTGCCCAGCCGCGGCTCGGTGAGCGGCAGCTGCAGGTCACGGCCGCCGAACGTGTAGGCCCCGTCCCGGATGCGGTTGGGCCAGGGCATCAGCAGCTGGCCACGTCCGCCCGGCGCCATCTCGTCCTCGGCGAACCCGTCGAGGAGGGGACGTCCGGCGTGCTCGAGAAGGCGGAGCGCCCCACCGCTCTCCGTGACGACGGCGCGGTAGCCGCCACCGGTGATCTCGAACTGGTCGCCACTGGGAGGGAGCATGCGCCCAACCCTAGAGTCACCGGACCTGCGGCGGCTCCACCCCGGTCCCGTCGACGAGCAGGTCGGCGCGTTCCTCCGTCCCCTCGAGCACGTGGTGCACGGCCTCGTCGGTCATCCACTGCCGCCACCGCCCCTCGAGGGCGACGCCGTCCCGCTCGAGGCCGCGCCGCAGTCGCAGGTCGGCCGGGGCGTGGACCCACACGAGCAGCGTGACCAGGTCGGCGTGCGCCCGGGCCCCGCAGCCGACGCCCTCCAGCACGACCAGCGGGGCGGCTCCGACGGTGACCGTCTCGGCGTAGCGCCCCGCGTGCCAGTCGTAGCGCCGGTAGCTGCCCCGCCGGCCGGCGGCGAGGGGCCGGAGCAGCCCGGCGAGCTGGTCGACGAGGCGGGGGAGTCCCTCCCAGCCGTCGTACAGGTCGTCCATGTGCACGACAGGCGTCCCCGGGCGAGCCGCGGCGACCGCCGCCGCCAGCGTGGTCTTGCCGGACCCGGCGGGGCCGTCGATGCACACCAGCCTCGCGCCGCCCAGCGTGGGGGCGCGCGACTCGGCGAGCTCGAGCAGCAGCCCGGCGGTGTCCACGGCCGGTCTCAGAAGGCCAGGCCGAGGCCGCGGTAGGTCGGGACGGCGTCCACGAAGGAGTCCCCGCTCAGCAGGTGGACGGTGTTCGTGTGCTCGAACGGTTCGCCGGACTTGGCGTGCCGGAACCACACCAGGTCACCGATCTCCAGTAGCGTGGCGCCGTGCCCGCTGAGCGGGGTCTGGACCTCGCCCGCGCCCTCGAGCCCGGTGAGCTCCAGCCCGGCCGGCGCCCACGGCGTGGGGAGCCGGTCGGCCCCCGCGGGGCCGGACGCGACCAGGCCGCCGCCGTGCACGGTCACGACCTGCGGCGTCGGCCGGCGTACGACGGGGACCCCGAAGTACGACGCCGGGCGCGGGTCGAAGGAGCGGTAGTGGTCGAAGAGCGTGGGGACCAGCAGGCCGGACCCGGCGGCGACCTCGGTGACCACCGGGTCGTGGGCGGACTCCTCGACCGAGCCCGACCCGCCGGCGTTCCAGAACTCCAGCGTCGCCACCCCGGCCAGCGTCTCGGAGATCTCCCGGCGCCGGGCCTCGAGCTGGCTCAGCGACAGCGACTTCATGCGGCGTACGACGACCGACCGCGCCCGCTGGGACGGCACGTCGTCGGCGAGGCCGGCGACCTGGCCCTCGTAGGTCATCGCCCCGACCAGCCGGAAGCCGTCGCGGCTCGCGACCGTGCGTGCGAGCGCCACGACCGACGCGGTGTCGTGGAGCGGGGACCGCTTCGGGCCGACGTGCTGGCCGGCCATCCGCAGCCCCGCGTCGACGTCGATGGCCACCCGCACCGGCACCGCCCGTGACGCCCGGACGGAGTCGACGACCTCGAGGTGGGCCACGTCGTCGATCATCAACGTGATGTGGGCGGCCGCGGAGGGGGAGGCGACCAGCTCGGTGAGCGCGCCGCGGTCCACGGTCGGGTAGGCGACCACGAGGTCGTCCGCCACCTGGTGCTCGTGGAGCCAGAGGGCCTCCCGGAGCGTGTAGGCCAGCACGCCGTGGAAGCCGTCGTGGTCCAGCGCCCGACCCAGCAGTGCCGGCACCCGCAGCGACTTCGAGGCGACCCGGATCGGCGTCCCGTGCGCGCGGCGCACGAGGTCGTCGGCGTTGGCGTCGAACGCGTCGAGGTCCACCACCATCAGCGGCGTCGGCAACGGGGTGCCGTGCTCGGCCACGGCCCTGCCGAGCCGCGACCAGAGCCGGTTGCGGTCGACGAAGGAGTGCGCCATCAGGAGATGCCGCGCTTGCGCAGAAGTGCCTCGATCTCCGCCATGTCGTCGTCGATGGCGGGCGCGCCGCGCTTGGCCGGCGGCAGCTCGGAGCCGCGCTTGCCGGGCTTGACGGACTTCCCGGGCTTGGTCGGCCGTCCGCCGAGCTCGCGGGCCCGGAGGATGCCGGAGACCACGAAGAGCGCCGCGGAGACGCCGGCCAGGACGAAGCCGACCCACACGAACGGATTGAGGACCAGGCTGGTGGCCCAGTCGGCCACCGCCTCGCCGATCCGGGTGAACATCCGCAGGGTCCGGGTCAGGTAGGCCGCCATCGGCAGCAGCGTGAACGCAGCCGCGCGCAGCCCCGAGGCCAGTCCGCGCCGGCGGAAGGAGAACCAGGTCCAGATCCCCCCGAGCAGGGTCAGGGTGAGCGTGAGTGCCGCCCAGGTCACGTCGTCCACGCCCCCAGCGTTGCACAACGTTGGGGGCGTGGACGGAGAGTCACGCCGACGCGACCACCGGTGGGGTGGCGAGGGCGCCGCCGAGCAGGCCGCGCCGGCGCAGGACAGGCATCACGCCCTCGGCGAACCAGTACGCCTCCTCCACGTGCGGGTAGCCCGAGAGGATGAACTCGTCGATGCCCAGCCGGTGGTACTCCTCCAACCGGTCGGCGACCTCCTCGTGGCTCCCCACGAGCGCCGTGCCCGCGCCGCCGCGCACCAGGCCGACCCCGGACCACAGGTTCGGGGCGACCTCGAGCTCGCGCGCCGTGGAGTACGACGACCTGCCGCCACGCAGCGACAGCATCCGCTGCTGGCCGGTCGACTCGCTGGCGCTGAGGGCGGCCTGGGCCCGCGCGATGGTCGCCGGGTCGAGCCCGTCGAGCAGCCACTGCGCGTGCCGCCAGGCCTCCTCGCTGCTGTCCCGGGAGAGCGTGTGGATCCGCAGCCCGAAGCGCAGGCCGCGCCCCTCAGCTGCCGCGAGCTCCCGCATCCACGTGATCTTCTCGCGCACGAGCTCCGGCGGCTCGCCCCAGGTGAGGTAGACGTCGGCGTGCCGGGCGGCCACCGGCCCGGCCGGACCGGAGGAGCCCCCGAAGTAGATGTCCGGGACGGGGTCGATGCCCCCGCTGACCATGGCGCCCTCGACGCGGAAGTGCTCGCCCTCGAAGTCGAAGGGCGCCTGCGTCCAGGTCCCGCGCACCACGGAGAGGAACTCCTCGGTGCGGGCGTACCGCACGGCCTTGGACGCGGTGTCGCCGAAGCGGGCCTGCTCCTTCGGCTCCCCGCCGGTCACGACGTTCAGCATCAGCCGTCCACCGGAGATCCGCTGGTAGGCCGCCGCCATCTGGGCGGCGAGCACTGGGTTGACGACGCCGGGGCGGAACGCGACCAGGAACTTCAGGCGGGTCGTCTCCCGGACGAGGGCGGCGGTGGTGAGCCAGGCGTCCTCGCAGAAGGTCCCCGTGGGGGTGAGGACGCCCTCGAAACCCAGCTTCTCGGCGGTGCGGGCCACGTCGGCGAGGTAGTCGATCGTGGGCTCGCGGAACCCGTTCGTCACGGTCTCGCGCAGCCCGGACCGGACCTCGTGCGGCACCCCTTGGCCCGCTCCGACCAGCGAGCGGCTGTCGCCTGAGGTGGGAAGGAACCAGTGCAGCTTCAGTCCCATGTCACTTCCCCGTCGTCTCGGAGTTGAAGTCGTCGGTGAAGAAGGGCGCCACGTCGATCTTGCCGGGGAGCAGGCCGTTGTCGGAGAACGCGTCGGCCATGCCCTGCTCGGAGTCGATGACGTCCTGGTCGATCGGCACCAGCTCGACGTCGCGCTTCTTCGTCGCTGCCAGCGTGATGTCCTGGCTCAGGCCGGTCTCCTCGGACCAGACCTTCGACCACTCCTCCTTGTGGGTCTGCGACCAGACCTGCGCGCGGGCGATGCGGCCGACGTAGTCCTTCAGCGCAGCCGTGGTGGCGGGGTCGTCGAGGGCCGCCTGCGAGGCGACCTGGAAGACGTAGCCGTTGACCAGGCCCTTGCCCGTGGTGATGACGCGGGCGTCGGCCTCCTGCTCGGCCTGGGACGTGAACGGCTCCCAGATGGCCCACGCGTCGAGGTGTCCCGAGCTGAACGCGGCGAGCGCGTCGGCGGGCTGCAGGTTCTGCACCTCCACGTCCTTGTAGCCGAGACCGGCCTTGTCGAGCTGGGCGAGCAGGTTGTAGTTGGCCGAGCTGCCCTCGGCGACCGCCACCTTCTTCCCCTCGAGGTCCGCCACGCTCTTGACGGGGGAGTCCTTCGGCACGGTGATCGCGTCACCGGTCCCGCCGTACGTCGCCCCCTGGACGACCTGGAAGGTGCCCTTGGCCGCGGCCGCGAACAGCGGCGGGGTGTTGCCCACGCCGCCGATGTGGATGGACCCGGCGTTCAGCGCCTCGAGCAGCGGCGGACCCGAGGTGAACTCCTGCCACTGGATCTTGTAGGGCACGTCGTCGAGCTGTCCGGCGGCCTGGAGCAGCGCCTTGGAGCCACCCTTCTGGTCGCCGACGATGAGGGTCACCTGGTCGAGGTCGACCGAGCCGTCGTCGTTGACGGCACCCTCGTTCCCGGTGGCCGAGCCGCCGCAGCCCGCGAGGGCCGTCAGCCCGAGCAGGGCCGCCGCGGCCGCGAGGATCGTGCGGTGGGTGCGCTTCCTGCGGTGGGTGCTCATGCTGCCCCTCCGTTCTTCTCGGCCTGCTCGGCGATGTGGTCGTTGAACTCGTCGGTGAAGTAGTCGGACACGTTGACCGACCCCGGCAGCAGGTCGTTCGCGGTGAACGCGTCGGCCATCTCCTGCTCGGAGTCGATGACGTCCTGGTCGATGGGCACGACGCTCACCGGGCGCTGCTTCGCGGCAGCGAGCGTGACCTCGGGCGACAGCCCGGTCTGCTCGGCCCACACCTTCGACCACTCCTCCTGGTGCTGCCCGGCCCACAGCTGGGCCTGCGTGATCCGGCCCAGGTAGTCCTGCAGGGCGGCCTTGGTCGCCTTGTCCTCGAGCGCGGCGTCGGAGGCCACCTGGAAGTTGAGGCCGTTGACGAGGTCGTTGCCGTCGGCCAGCACGCGTGCTCCCTCGTCGATGACGGCCTGCGAGGTGAACGGGTCCCAGATCGCCCAGGCGTCCAGGTGCCCGGACGAGAACGCGGCCAGGGCGTCGGCGGGCTGGAGGTTGGAGACGTTGATGTCGCCGTAGCCCAGGCCGGCGTGGTCGAGCTGTGCCAGCAGGTTGTAGTTCGCCGAGCTGCCCTCCGCGACGGCGACGTCCTTGCCCTTGAGGTCGGCGACGGACTTGATGGGCGAGTCCTTCGGCACCAGGATCACGTCGCCCTTGCCGGTGTAGGTGACGGCCTGGACCATCTTGAAGGTGCCCTTCGCGGCGGCCGCGAAGATCGGCGGGGTGTTGCCGACCATCCCGACGTGGATGGAGCCGGCGTTGAGCGCCTCGAGGAGCGGCGGCCCGGAGGTGAACTCCTGCCACTGGATCTTGTAGTCGGTGTCGTCGAGGCCGGCGGCCTTGAGCAGCGCCTGGGCGCTGGTCCCCTTCTGGTCGCCGACGATCAGGGTGACCTTCGACAGGTCGACGGAGCCGTCGCTCTCGACGGCACCCTCGTTGCCGGTGGCGGCGCCGCCGCAGCCCGCGAGGAGCAGCGCGCCGGCGACGATGCCGGCCGCTGCCGCGAGGCGGGTGCTGCTCCTGCGGCGCTGCGACCGGTGCAGACGGTGGATGTTCATGCGGCTCCTTGCCGGTTCAGGGGGTTTCGGTTGGGGTTCGGCGGGGTCGGCTTCACGCCCAGCGCGTCGAGCAGCTGGGCGCGCGCCCCGGCGATCTCCGGCTGGGACGGTGCCCGGTCGGAGCGGGGGAGGGTGATCTGCCAGCTGTGCGCGAGCCGGCCCTCGTCCATCACCACGACCCGGTCGGCGAGGGCGAGCGCCTCGTCGACGTCGTGGGTGACGATGAGGACCGCCATCGAGTGGCGACGCCACAGGTCGATCACGAGCTGGTGCATCTCGATGCGGGTCAGCGCGTCGAGGGCGCTGAACGGCTCGTCGAGGAGCAGCAGCGACGGGTTGCTGACGAGGGCACGGGCGAGCGAGACGCGCTGGGCCTGCCCGCCGGAGAGCTCGTTGGGCCAGCTGTCGAGCTTCTCGGACAGGCCGACCTCGGCGAGCGTCTGGGCAGCCCGGTCCCCGCGGGAGCGACGTTCGGGGGAGTTCAGGAGCGCCAGCTCCACGTTCTCGCGCACCCGACGCCAGGGCAGGAGACGGGGCTCCTGGAAGGCGACGGAGGTGCGGCCGGAGATGGCGACCTCGCCGGCGGGTACGGCGTCGAGCCGCGCGAGGCTGCGCAGCAACGTGGACTTGCCGCAGCCGCTGCGACCGAGCAGGGCCACGAACTCGCCCGGCCGGATGTCGAGGTCGATCGACTTCAGCACGTGGGTGTCGCCGAACGACCGGTTGTGCGCGGTCACCCGGGCGACGTACTCGCCGGAGGTGCCGCTGGTCGGGGTGCCGCCGGTCGGGGCGCCGGGCTCGCGGGTCCCGGTCCTGTTGGTCGTGGTGTTCAGCCGCGCCATGTGAGGGCCCTGCCTTCGAGGTATCGGACAACCGCGTCGGTCGCGAGACCGAGCAGGCTGTAGACGGCCAGGCCGACGACGATCACGTCGGTCTGGAGGAAGTCGCGGGCGTGGTTGATCATGTAGCCGAGCCCGGAGTGGGCGCTGATGGTCTCCGCGACGATGAGCGAGAGCCAGGCGATGCCCAGGCTCTGGCGCAGCCCGACGAGCGTCTGGGGGAGCGCGCCGGGGACGACCACGTGCCGGATGCGCTGGGACCAGGTGAGTCCCATCGCGCGGGCGGCCTCGACGGTCTTGCGGTCGATCCCGTGGATGCCGGCCAGCGTGTTCAGGTAGAGCGGGAACGCCACACCCATCGCGATCAGCGCCAGCTTCGGTGCCTCGCCGATCCCCATCCAGATGATGAAGAGCGGGATCAGGCCGAAGTGCGGGAGGGTGCGCAGCATCTGCATCGGCGGGTCGATCGTGTTCTCTCCCAGCCCGCTCAGGCCGGCGAGGACGGCGAGGACCAGCCCGATGACCGCGCCGATCAGGAAGCCGATCGCCACCCGCTGGACGGACACCAGGGTGGCTGCGCCGAGGGTGCCGTCACGCACCAGGTCGGCGGCGGTGGCCGCGATCTGCTGCGGGGAGGCGATGGTCCTCGGGTCGATGACCCCGGCACTGCTGAGCAGCTGCCAGAGGGCGATCAGGACGATCGGTGAGATCCATCTGCGCAGGAACGAGAGGCGCGAGCCACGGGGGCGTGACCGACGCCGGGTCGGGGTGGGGGCGGGTGGAGCCGCCACGGTTGTCGTCGACATGGTCGCCATGTCTACGGATTTAATAGACTTAAATCAAGCGGAACACTCGACTTTGGACCCGTGTCCTGGATCACGTCACATCGTGAGCCGCGGGTGCCGAACGCCCGCTGGATCGCGTGTCGGGGAGAATGGTGCGGTGATCGAGCCCCCTGGTGACGGAGAGCGCCGCCGCATCCCCGACCCCGGGTTCGCCGGCGACGACGGCCGCGTCTCCGAGGAGGTGTCGCGGGCACTCGAGGCGTACGCCGCCGACCCCCGCGCCGCCTGGGGTGACGTGCTGACGGCGCTGCAGCGCGCCAGGCTGCTGGTCCCGGTCGTCGCCGTCCTCGGTGAGGTGGAGCACGACGCCGCCGGGCTCGCCCACGACAAGTCCAGCGACATGGCCGCGGTGCTCCTCCAGGGCAACGACGGTCGGCTCGCGCTGCTGGCGTTCACGGGCACCGGGTCGCTGGTGGCCTGGAACCCCGAGGCCCGGCCGGTGCCGGTGACGACCCAGGTCGCGGCTCAGTCGGCGCTGCAGGACGGTGCGGCCGCGCTCGTGGTCGACGTCGCCGGCCCCACGACGCTCGTGATCGAGGGGGAGGACCTGCAGGGTCTGGCGGCCGGCTGGCGCCCGGCCCGGGTGGGTGGTCGTTCGGCCTGGATTCGGCCCGAGCCGGAATGATCCGCTAACATCCCGTGTTGACCGATCAGTTGCCTCGCCTGCCCTGTGCAGGTGGGGGAGCAGATCCAACAAGCGGAGATCAGGCACGACGTTCTCCCACCCGCACCGACCGCCTCGCCCCCGGGCGTCCAGGTCGTCGGGTCCGGTCCCGAGAGTCAGGTTCGGCGCACCGCGCGGAGCAGGACCCCCGGTGATGCATTTCCCTCACGGGAGAGGTGTCGCGACTGGCTTCCGCTTGATGACAAGCGGAAGCCTTTGTTGATTTCCGGGCAGGTGCCCGGACGTGCAGAGACCTCCGGCCAGATTCCCATCAGGAGGACACATCAGCACCGAGCTTCGAATCAACGACCGGATCCGGGTTTCCGAGGTCCGTCTCGTTGGCCCCAGTGGCGAGACCGTCGGCATCGTTCCCACCGCCGACGCGCTGCGCCTTGCGCAGGAGGCCGACCTCGACCTCGTCGAGATCGCTCCGATGGCGCGTCCGCCGGTCTGCAAGCTCATGGACTACGGCAAGTTCAAGTACGAGAACGCCCAGAAGGCTCGTGAGGCGCGCCGGAACCAGACGAACGTCATCATCAAGGAGATGAAGCTTCGTCCGAAGATCGACGCGCACGACTACGAGACCAAGAAGGGTCACGTCGTGCGCTTCCTCCGCGCCGGTGACAAGGTCAAGATCACGATCATGTTCCGCGGCCGCGAGCAGCACCGTCCCGAGCTCGGGTTCCGGCTGCTGCAGCGCCTGGCCGAGGACGTCACCGAGCTGGGCTTCGTCGAGTCCGCCCCGAAGCAGGACGGGCGCAACATGATCATGGTGCTCGGCCCCCACAAGAAGAAGGCCGACGCCAAGGTCGAGATGAAGGCGGCCAAGGAGAGCAAGGCCGCCGAGCGCGCCGCGCTCGAGGCCGACGAGAAGGCGGAGCGCGACGCAGCGCACGCCGCCGGTCCGGTGGCGAAGAAGAAGGAGCGCGGACGCTCCGAGAACCTCGACCCCGAGATCGAGGCCTGATCCGGCGCCTCGCCGGGTCACCCACGCTGACGACATGATCGGCCGCCCCGGTGCGGCCTGACCACGAGATAGAGAGCAGAGAGATGCCGAAGAACAAGACGCACTCCGGTGCTGGCAAGCGGTTCCGGGTCACGGGCTCGGGCAAGATCCTTCGCGAGAAGGCCGGCAAGCGCCACAACCTCGAGAAGAAGGCCTCGAAGGTGACGCGTCGGATGACGGGCACCACCGAGCTCGCCAAGTCCGACGTCTCGCGCGCCAAGAAGATGCTGGGTCTCTGACCCAGCTCGTCCTGAACCACCGCCGGTCCGTCGCGACCAGCGCACCCCGAACCAAGCAACAAGGAGTAACAACGTGGCACGCGTCAAGCGGGCAGTGAACGCCCAGAAGAAGCGCCGGGTCGTCCTCGAGCGCGCCAGCGGTTACCGCGGACAGCGTTCGCGCCTCTACCGCAAGGCGAAGGAGCAGGTCACCCACTCGCTGGTCTACAGCTACAACGACCGGCGCAAGAACAAGGGCAACTTCCGCAAGCTGTGGATCCAGCGCATCAACGCGGCTGCTCGTGCGCAGGGCATGACCTACAACCGCTTCATCCAGGGCCTGAACCTGGCCGGCGTCGAGGTCGACCGCAAGATCCTCGCCGACCTGGCCGTCAACGACGTCGCCGCGTTCAACGCGCTCGTCGAGACCGCCAAGGCCGCCCTCCCCGAGGACGTCAACGCGCCCAAGGTCTCTGCTTGATCGTGGCTCCCCTGACCTCGGGCACCCCGCTGACCGTGGGTAACGCCCGGGTCAAGGAAGCACGCAAGCTCAGCCGCCGCTCGGTTCGCGCCGAGCGGCGGCTTTTCCTTGCCGACGGCCCGAAGGCCGTGGAGGGCGCTCTGACGGTCCCTGGCTGCGTCGTCGAGGTCTTCGCGACGCCTGCCGCCACCGAGGAGTACGCCGAGCTGGCGGTTGCCGCGCCGGCGTGGACACCGGTGGACGACAAGGCGCTCGCCTCGCTGAGCGACAGCGTCTCGCCGGCCGGCGTCGTCGGGCTGTGCCGGTTCGTGGACCGCCCCCTCGGGCACGTCCTCGACCGCCGCCCCCGGCTGGTCGCGATCTGCGCCGACGTCCGCGACCCGGGCAACGCCGGCACCGTCGTGCGCTGTGCCGACGCCGCCGGCGCGGACGCGGTGGTCTTCGCCGGGCACTCGGTCGACCCCTACAACCCCAAGACCGTGCGGGCCAGCGTGGGCAGCCTGTTCCACGTCCCGTTGGCCCTGGAGCCCGACCCTGCCGAGGCCGTGCGGGCCGCCCGGTCGGCGGGCCTGACGGTGCTGGCCGCGGACGGCGCCGGCGAGGTCGACCTGGACGAGGCTGACGACCTCCTCGCAGGGCCGACCGCCTGGCTGTTCGGCAACGAGGCCTGGGGCCTGCCGGACGAGCTCGCCGCGCTCGCGGACCACCGGGTCCGCATCCCGATCCACGGCCGGGCGGAGAGCCTGAACCTGTCCACGGCCGCTGCGCTCTGCCTGTACGCCTCGGCGCGCCAACAGCGTCGGGCTTGACCTTCAGGGTCGCGCGCCGGGGCGTGCTGCCCCGTCGGTTCGCGGTGGCCGGGCCCCCTGGTCGCCGCGGCCGCAGTGTCCCTGTTCGCGGTGACCGGCGACCTGGTGGTCGCGCTCGTGGCCCAGACCCTGGTCGGCGTCGGGACGTCCCTGCTCACCACCTCCCTGCTCCCTGCGTTCGTGACCTCGACGCCACCGGGCATGCTGGCGAGGTTCCAGTCGCTACTGGGGCTGGCGCAGACCGGGCCGGTGCTGCTGGCGACGCCGTCGCTGGGCTTCGTCGCCGAGCGGGCCGGTGTCGAGCCCGCGCTCGCGGCGGTCGCCGTCCTGCTGGCGCTGACGGCCGTTCCGGCCGCGCGGCTGTCGGTCCTGACGGCCGTGGGGGAGCGGGACGGGCAGGAGCGCGCCGAGAGTCGGCCCGCCGCGGAGCGGTCGCCCACGGCCTAAGGTGAGCGCGTGACGTTCACCGACCTCGACGCGCTGCCCGACGGCGCCGTGCTCGCGGACGGGGCCGGCACGGTCACGGCCGTCAACCGCGCGGCGGGGCTCCTCCTCGGCGTCCGTCCCGAGGACGCGCTCGGCCGACCGCTGGGCGAGGTCCTGGCGCTGACGGACCAGGAGGGCCGCGACTGGCTCTCCACCAACTGCCCCTACCGCGGGCTGCGCACCCGCACCGCGGTCCCGGAGCAGCCGTGGCTCGTCCCCGACGGCAGCGAGGTGCTCGTGGTGGCCCGGATCCACCGTCCCTCCCTGGGCGCGCCGGTGGACCGGGTGGCGGTCAGCATCCGCTCCGGTCGCGGCCGTGCCCGGCTGGACCGGGAGCGGTCCGACCTGGTGGCGACCGTCGCCCACGAGCTCCGCTCGCCCCTCACCGGCGTCAAGGGGTTCGTGCAGGCGCTCCTGAACCGCTGGGACAAGCTCAGCGACGAGCAGAAGAAGCTGATGCTGACCACGGTGGCCTCGGACTCCGACCGGCTCAGCCGGTTGATCGCGGAGCTGCTCGACGTGGCCCGCATCGACACCGGACGCCTGCAGCTCTACCCCCGGCCCTCCGACGCGGCGGTCCTGGTCACCCGGGTGGTCGAGTCGGTCCGCGCCAGCACCAGCCGGCCGATCGAGCTCGAGATCCCCGACGAGCTGCCCGAGATCAGCGTGGACCCGGACAAGTTCACCCAGGTGGTCACCAACGTCGTGGAGAACGGTGTGCGGCACGGCGACGGCACCGTGCGCGTCGCGCTGGAAGCGGTCGGCACCGACGACGCGGACGGCAGCCGCGGCGTACGCCTCGTCGTCGACGACGAGGGCAGCGGGATCCCGCCCGAGATGCGGCGCCGCGTCTTCACCAAGTTCTGGAAGGACAGCGTTCGCGGCGGCTCCGGACTGGGGCTCTACATCGTCAACGGACTGGTCCGGGCGCACGGCGGGACGGTCGTCATCGACGATGCGCCGGGCGGGGGAGCCCGGATCGCCCTCACCTGGCCGAGCGAGGACCGACGGCCCTAGGCCACGCCGCCGCCGCGACCAGCGGGCAGAACCCGGTCGCGACCCGCCGCCCGGCCTTCCTAGACTTGGCGGGCACCCGTGACCGGCACCCGCCGGACGCGGCCCCAGAAGTCGAAGCCCCGAAAGGCAGTCATGTCGGGACCGAACACCGATTACGACCCCGTGGAGGTCACCCCGTTGAAGCCCGAGGAGGTCGAGGCCGCGCGCGACGCGGCGCTGGCTGCCATCGCCGCGGCCGGTGACCTCGAGTCGCTGAAGCGGGCCCGCCTCGAGCACGCCGGTGATCGCTCCCCGCTGGCCCTCGCCAACCGGGAGATCGGTGCGCTGCCACCGCAGGCGCGCAAGGAGGCGGGCCAGCGCATCGGTCAGGCCCGCGGAGCGGTCAACAAGGCGCTGGCCGAGCGCCAGGCGGTGCTCGAGGTCGAGCACGAGGAGCGGATGCTGGTCGAGGAGACCGTGGACGTCACCCTCCCCACCGACCGGTCGCCCGCCGGTGCCCGGCACCCGATCACGACCGGCGCCGAGCGGATCGCCGACGTGTTCGTCGCGATGGGCTGGGAGGTCGCGGAAGGCCCCGTGATCGAGGCCGAGTGGCTCAACTTCGACGCCCTCAACCTCGGTGCCGACCACCCGGCCCGCACCATGCAGGACACCTTCTGGACCGACCCGCAGGACCAGGGCGTCGTGCTGCGCACCCACACCTCGCCGGTGCAGGCCCGCACCATGCTCACCCGCAAGCCCCCGATCTACATCGTGTGCCCCGGCCGCGTGTTCCGCACCGACGAGTACGACGCCACGCACAGCCCGATGTTCCACCAGGTGGAGGGGCTCGTCGTCGACGAGGGCATCACCATGGCCCACCTCAAGGGCACCCTCGACCACTTCGCCGAGGCGATGTTCGGTGAGGGCATCACCACCCGCTTCCGCCCGTCGTACTTCCCCTTCACCGAGCCGAGCGCCGAGGTCGACCTGGTCTGCTTCGTGTGCCGCGGCGTCTCCGGCGTCGTCGAGACCTGCCGCACCTGCCGCGGCGAGGGCTGGATCGAGTGGGGTGGCTGCGGCATGGTCAACCCGCGCGTGCTGCGGGCCTGCGGCGTCGACCCCGACCGCTACACGGGCTTCGCGTTCGGCATGGGCATCGACCGCACCCTGATGTTCCGCCACGCCATCGAGGACCTGCGCGGCTTCTTCGAGGGAGACGTCCGCTTCACCACTGCCTTCGGAACGGAAATCTGAGCATGCGCGCCCCCCTGTCCTGGATCCGCGACCACGTCGACCTGCCCGAGGGCCTCACCGCCGAGCAGCTCGCGCACCAGCTGACCGCGCTGGGCCTCAAGCTGGAGGCGCTCGAGCGGCCCGGCCACGACATCACCGGCCCCCTGGTCGTGGGCCGCGTGCTCACGATGGAGCCCGAGCCGCAGAAGAACGGCAAGACCATCAACTGGTGCACCGTGGACGTCGGCGACGCCAACGGCACGGGCGACCCGCAGGGCATCGTCTGCGGCGCGCACAACTTCGCGCCCGGTGACCTGGTGGTCGTCGTGCTCCCGGGGGCGGTGCTGCCGGGCAACTTCGAGATCTCCGCACGCAAGACCTACGGCCACCTGTCCGCTGGCATGATCTGCTCGGCCCGCGAGCTGGGTCTCGGCGACGACCACGACGGCATCATCGTGCTGCCGGCCGACGCCGGGAAGCCCGGTGACGACGTCTTCGAGCTGCTGCACCTGCGCGACGAGGTCATCGAGTTCGAGATCAACCCCGACCGGGCCTACGCGCTCTCGCTGCGCGGCATCGCCCGCGAGTCGGCCCTCGCGCTGTCCGTCCCGTTCACCGACCCTGCCGCGCGTGCGGTGCCCGCGGCCAACGGCGACGGCTACCCCGTGGTCGTCGACGACGCCGAGGGCTGCCCGGTCTTCGTGACCCGCACGGTGACCGGGTTCGACCCGGCCGCGCCGACCCCCACCTGGATGGCGCGCCGCCTGTTCCTGGCCGGCATGCGCCCGATCTCGCTCGCGGTGGACGTCACCAACTACGTGATGCTCGAGCTCGGCCAGCCGATCCACGGGTACGACGGCGACAAGCTCGCCGGCCCGATCCGGGTCCGTCGCGCCACCGAGGGGGAGCGGCTGCGCACCCTCGACGGCGTCGACCGCGTGCTCTCGACCGAGGACCTGCTGATCACCGATGACTCGGGCCCGATCGGCCTGGCCGGCGTGATGGGCGGCGAGACCACCGAGCTGTCCGCGAGCACGACCCACGTCGTGATCGAGGCTGCGCACTTCGACCCGGTCTCGGTCTTCCGCACGCAGAAGCGTCACAAGCTGCCGTCCGAGGCGTCCAAGCGCTTCGAGCGGGGCGTCGACCCCGAGCTCCCGCCGTCCGCGGCCGACCGGGTCGCCGAGCTGCTGACGACGTACGGCGGCGGCACCGTCGAGCCCGGCGTGACCCACGTGGGCCGCGCGCCCGCCCGCCCCGCGATCGAGATCGCCGTCGACCTCCCGGCGCGCGTCACCGGCGTCGCGATCGAGCCCGACACGACCATCGGCAACCTGCGTGCCGTCGGGTGCCACGTGGACGTGGCCGGCGACCGGCTCACCGCCACCCCGCCGTCCTGGCGGCCGGACCTGAACGACCCCTACGACCTCGTCGAGGAGGTCGCACGGATCGTGGGCTACGACCAGGTGCCGTCGGTGCTGCCGACCGCAGCCTCGGGGCGTGGCCTCAGCCGTGAGCAGCGGCTGCGGCGCCGGGTCGGCCGGACGCTCGCGGGCGCGGGCTGCGTGGAGGTGCTGAGCTTCCCGTTCGTCGGCGACGGGGCGTTCGACGCTCTCGGCCTGCCCGCCGACGACCCGCTGCGACGGACCGTGCGGCTCGCGAACCCGCTCTCCAGCGAGGAGCCGGGCTACACCACCACGCTGCTGCCCGGGCTGCTCAAGGCGGGGGCCCGCAACATCGGCCGCGGCGCCCCCGGGGTGGCCCTGTTCGAGACCGGCACGGTCGCCTTCCCGGCCGATCGCGGTCCTGCACCCATCTACGGGGTCGAGCGGCGGCCCACCGACGACGAGCTGGCCCGGCTGGTGGAGGCGCTGCCGGAGCAGCCGCTCCACCTAGCCGTGGTCCTCGCCGGCGAGCGCGAGCGTGCCGGCTGGTGGGGCGCCGGGCGCGACGCCGGCTGGTCCGATGCGATCGAGCTGGTGCGCCGCCTGGCCGGCGAGCTCGGCGTCGACGTCGCCGTCGAGTCGGCTGCGCGGATGCCTTGGCACCCCGGCCGGTGTGCGCGCGTCTGGGTGGGCGGCCAGGAGCTCGGTCACGCAGGCGAGCTGCACCCCCGGGTGTGCCAGGCGCTCGGCCTGCCGCCGCGCGCGGCGGCCGTGGAGATCGACCTCGACCTCCTGATGAGCCACGCCCGGGACGTCGCCGTCGGCCCGGAGCTCTCGTCGTACCCCCTCGCCAAGGAGGACGTCGCCCTGGTCGTCGACGAGGCGGTCACCGCGGCGGCCGTCGAGGCGGCCCTGCGCGAGGGCGCCGGCGAGCTGCTCGAGACCATCCGGCTGTTCGACGTCTACACCGGCGACCAGGTCGGCGCGGGTCGCAAGTCGCTCGCGTTCGCGCTGCGCTTCCGCGCCCCCGACCGGACGCTCACCGAGCAGGAGACTGCTGCCGCCCGCGACGCCGCGGTGGCGCTGGCCGCCGAGCGCACCGGCGCGGTGCAGCGGGCCTGACCGGGTCGTGGAGCGCCGGGCCCGGTCGGCACCTGTGAAGGAGACCGTCTGACGCATGTCCGACATCCCGAGAGAAGTCGTGGCCCGTGGATCACTCGTGGCCCTCGCCAGGTTCCGCGAGGACGACGTCGAGGCCGTCCACGCGTTCGCCTCGGACCCGGTGGTGTGTCGTTACACGGGCTGGGGTCCGAACACTCGTGACGACACCCGCGCCTTCCTCGCCGGCGCCATCCAGCACTGCAGCGACAGATTCGACCTCGCGGTCCTGCGCGGAGACGAGGTCATCGGGTCCGCGTCGGTGTGGACGACAAGTCCCGTCGACCGTGTGGGCGAGCTGGGATACACGATCCGACGGGACTGCTGGGGTCGTGGCTACGCGACCGAGGTGGCGCGGCTCCTCGTCGAGCTCGGGTTCGGCCAGCTGGACCTCGAGCGCCTGGCCGCCACGTGCGACCCGGCCAATGAGGCCTCCGTGCGGGTCTTGGAGAAGGCGGGCCTTCGACGCGAGGGACTCCTCCGCGGTCTGTACCTCGTCCGCGGTCGACGCCGGGACCGACTCATGTTCGGTTGCCTCAGGGCCGACATTGCCGAGACCACGACGAGCTAGGCGTGTGGCGAGGGCAGTGCATCGGCCTGTCTGTCGGCGCACTACCAGCCGCTCGACCGGCGGGTGGGACGCCGCGGGGGAGCGGGAGCCGGTCATCGGCAGGAGATGCGCATCGTCTTCAGGAGCAGAGCGGGCCCGAGAAGCGGGACTCCCGAGTCAGGCCGTCACGTGATGGGGTGGTTGACCGCCAGCCGGAAGTGGTCGTAGACGGCCTTGTCGCCGTGCACCCGGATCTCGCTGTCGTCCCCGCGCCGCCACAGCCACGCGTCCAGGGCGCCCGCCGGCCCGTCGACCACCGCGTCGGGCTCGGTGCCCGGGTCGTCGACGACGCGCACGTCGTCCTCGTCGTGGTGCACCTCGGACTGCGGATCGGTGCCGGTGAACCGGCCGATCTGGACCCACACCGACTCCCCGGTGTCGGTGACGTCGACACGGACATGGTGGGGGAGAGGCGCGAACTCGCCCCAGGGCGGGCTGCTGCCGAACATCACGTCGAGGCACTCGAGCACCCCGTCGGCGGCGAGCTCCCTGTCGAGCGGGGTGACCGTCCCGGCGGTCAGCTCGGCGTCGAGCCGGTGGATCAGGGCCTCGTGGGCCTGCCGCCGGAGGATGAAGCCCACCGACTGCTCGGTGGCCCAGGTCCAGGCGGTCTCCGCGGGGTCGGCGGCCTCGAGCTCGCCGACGAGCGCCGCGGAGTGTTCGTCGAAAGCGGCGAGCAGGCCCTCGTGGGTGTCCGGGCGGGCCGGGCCGTCGTCGTCCTCGCCCGGGGCCGCGGGCCTGGTCCGGACGACCTCGGCCCAGAACCGCTGGACCTCGGCGAGGTGCCAGAGAAGATCGGACGATTCCCAGTCGGGGCAGCTGGGTACACGAGCAGAGGCGGGGCACGACGCCAGCACGTCGCGGAAGCGTCGTGACTCGTCACGGATGTGCCGCAGGTAGTCGGCGAACTCGAGCTTGGCCATGTCTCGCAAGGTAGCCGTGACGACCGACACACGAACAGGGCCACCCGGGGTCTACATGGTCATGCATGAATCTGTATAGTCATGCACATGACGAGGAGACGAGCCGCCGTCGCAGGCGCCAGTGGGTACGCCGGGGGCGAGCTGCTCCGGCACCTGCTCGCGCATCCCGAGGTCGAGATCGGAGCGCTCACCGGCGCGTCCAACGCCGGCCAGCCCCTGGGTGCGCTCCAGCCGCACCTGGTGCCGCTGGCGGACCGGGTGCTGGACCCGACCGACCTCGAGACGCTCTCCGGTCACGACGTCGTCTTCCTGGCGCTCCCGCACGGCCAGTCGGGCGAGATCGCGGCACGGCTCGGCGACGACGTCGTGGTCATCGACTGCGGTGCCGACTTCCGGCTCGCCGACCCCGGCGCCTGGGACAAGTTCTACGGCGGCACGCACGCCGGCACCTGGCCCTACGGCCTGCCCGAGCTGCCCGGGCAGCGCGCCCTGCTGACCGGTGCCACCCGGGTCGCCGTCCCCGGCTGCTACCCGACGGTGTCCACGCTGACCATGGCCCCCGCGGTCGCGGCCGGACTGGTCGAGCCCGACGTCACGGTCGTGGCCGCGTCCGGCACCAGCGGGGCCGGCAAGGCGGCCAAGCCGCACCTGCTCGGCAGCGAGGTCATGGGCAACGCGAGCGCCTACGGCGTGGGCGGCACCCACCGGCACACCCCCGAGATCGTCCAGAACCTCTCGGGCCTGGTCGACGGCGAGGTCCGGGTCAGCTTCACGCCGCTGCTCGTGCCGATGCCCCGCGGCATCCTGGCGACCTGCTCGGCGCCGCTCGCCGGCCCGCTGACCGCGGACGAGGCCCACGACGCCTACCGCAAGGCGTACGCCGACGAGCCGTTCGTCCACGTGCTACCGCAGGGCCAGTGGCCCCAGACGAAGTCGGTGACGGGCTCGAACGCCGTCCACGTCCAGGTGACGGTCGACGAGGCTGCCGGCCGGCTGGTGGCGGTGGGCGCGGTGGACAACCTCGCGAAGGGCACCGCGGGCGCCGCGGTGCAGTGCATGAACCTCGCCCTCGGCCTCGACGAGGGCCTGGGCCTGACGACGGTCGGAGTCGCCCCGTGAAGCTGAACCAGTTCCCCGAGACCCTCGCCGTCGTCCGGCTCGGTCCCGGCAGCGAGATCCCGGCCTGGGCCGAGTCGTCGTCGATCTTCTCGGTCACCGCGACGGCGACCGAGACCTCGGTCGTGTGCGCCGGGCGCAGCGTGCCGACCAAGGCCGTCCACCACAAGCCGTTCACGGCGTTCGCCGTCGAGGGCCCGCTCGACTTCGCCCTGACCGGCGTGCTCGTCGAGCTGCTGACCCCGCTGGCGGAGGCCGAGATCAGCGTGTTCACGCTCTCCACCTTCGACACCGACTGGGTCCTCGTCCCCACCGCGGACGCGGCGCGCGCCGCCGAGGCCTGGCGCGACGCCGGGCACGAGGTGGAGGCCGCGGTTCCCGTGACCCCGAGCAGCGGAAGGAAGGGCAAGAAGTGAGCGTCACCTCCCCCCGTGGCTTCCGGGCCAGCGGCGTACCCGCCGGCCTGAAGTCGACCGGAGCCAAGGACGTCGCGCTGGTCGTCAACGACGGGCCCACCCACGACTCCGCGACCGTGTTCACCAGCAACCGCTGCAAGGCCAACCCGGTGCTGTGGAGCCAGGAGGTCGTCAAGGACGGCACGGTGCGTGCCGTCGTGCTGAACTCCGGCGGCGCCAACTGCTACACCGGCGCCGAGGGCTTCCAGACGACGCACGCAGTGGCCGAGCAGGTGGCGTCGAACCTGGGCATCGGTGCCGTCGACGTCGTCGTCTGCTCGACCGGTCTCATCGGTCTCACCAACCCCCGGCAGAACCTCCTCGACGGGGTCGACGCGGCGTACGCCGCCCTCGGCGACCATGGTGCGGACGCCGCCGAGGCGATCATGACGACCGACTCGGTCAGCAAGCAGGTCGTGGTCGAGGGCGCCGGCTGGTCGATCGGCGGGATGGCCAAGGGCGCCGGCATGCTCGCCCCCCAGCTGGCGACGATGCTGGTGGTGCTCACCACCGATGCCGTCGTCCCGGCCGCCGACCTCGACACCGCGCTGCGCGCGGCGACGCGGGTCTCCTTCGACCGGCTCGACTCCGACGGCTGCATGTCGACCAACGACACCGTCACGGTGATGGCCAGCGGGGCCAGTGGCATCACGCCGTCCCTGCCGGACTTCACCGAGGCGCTGACCCAGGCCTGCACCGACCTGGCGATGCAGCTGCTGCGCGACGCCGAGGGCGCTGACCACGAGATCGCGATCACCGTGCTCAACGCGGCCACTGAGGACGACGCGGTCGCGGTCGGTCGCAGCGTGGCCCGCAGCAACCTCTTCAAGGCCGCGGTCTTCGGCAACGACCCCAACTGGGGCCGGGTGCTCGCCAGCATCGGCACGACCGACGCGGCCTTCGACCCCGCCGACCTCGACGTCGCCATGAACGGGGTGTGGGTCTGCAAGCAGTCCACGCCGCACGCCGACCCGTCGACGGTCGACCTGAAGCCCCGCGAGGTCAGCGTGACCATCGACCTCAAGGCGGGCGCCGAGCGCGCGACCGTCTGGACCAACGACCTCACCCACGCCTACGTCCACGAGAACAGCGCCTACTCCTCATGAGCGACGACAAGACCCTGCCCGCAGAGCTGCACCCGGACGGCAAGATCCACCAGCCGAAGCCGGCGGACCCCGCCAAGGCCGAGACCCTGGCCGGCGCCCTGCCCTGGCTCAAGCGCTACCACCACAAGATCGTGGTGGTGAAGTACGGCGGCAACGCCATGACCGACGACAGCCTCAAGCGTGCCTTCGCCGAGGACATCGCCTTCCTCCGGTTCGCCGGGTTCAAGCCCGTCGTGGTGCACGGCGGCGGCCCCCAGATCTCCACGATGCTGGACCGGCTCGGGATCGAGTCGGAGTTCCGCGGCGGCCTGCGGGTCACCACGCCGGAGGCGATGGACGTCGTGCGGATGGTGCTGGTCGGCCAGGTGCAGCGTGAGCTCGTCGGCCTGATCAACGAGCACGGCCCGCTGGCCGTCGGGCTCTCCGGTGAGGACGCCGGCCTGTTCACCGCCGAACCCACCAACACCGTGGTCGACGGCGAGGAGGTCGACCTCGGCCTGGTGGGCGAGGTCGCGCACGTGCGCCCCGAATCGGTGGTCGACCTGATCGAGGCCGGTCGCATCCCGGTCGTCTCGAGCGTGGCCCCCGACATCGACGGGCGGGTGCACAACGTCAACGCCGACACCGCGGCAGCGGCGCTCGCCGCCGCGCTGGGCGCGGAGAAGCTGCTCGTGCTCACCGACGTGGAGGGGCTCTTCCGTGACTGGCCCGACAGCGACGACGTGATCTACGAGATCAGCCCCGAGTCGCTCGCCGAGCTGATGCCCACGCTGGCGAGCGGGATGGTGCCGAAGATGGGTGCCTGCCTCAAGGCCGTCCAGGAGGGCGTCCCGCGCGCGACGGTCGTCGACGGCCGCGAGCCGCACGCCGTCCTGCTCGAGCTCTTTACCGACGAGGGCGTCGGCACGCAGGTGCTGCCCGGGGTGACCACCAAGATCAGGAAGGCCAGAAGGTGACGGACCAGCCGCTGCAGAAGACCTGGCAAGACCGGTACGCCGGTGCGCTGATGAACACCTTCGGCCCGCCCAAGCTCACGCTGGTCCGCGGGCAGGGCGCCCACGTCTGGGACGCCGACGGCAAGGAGTACGTCGACCTCCTCGGCGGCATCGCCGTGAACTCGCTGGGCCACGCCCATCCCTCGCTGGTCGAGGCGGTGACCGGGCAGCTCGGCACGCTCGGCCACATCTCCAACTTCTTCGCCAGCGAGCCGCAGGTCCGGCTGGCCGAGAGGCTGCTCTCGCTCCTCGGGGCGGAAGGCCGGGTGTTCTTCGCCAACTCCGGCGCGGAGGCCAACGAGGCCGCCTTCAAGCTCAGCCGCCGCACCGGCCGCACTCACGTCGTGGTCGCCGAGGGCGGCTTCCACGGCCGCACCATGGGCGCGCTGGCCCTCACCTCGAAGGAGGCCTACAGGACCCCGTTCGAGCCACTGCCCGGCGACGTCACCTTCGTGCCGTACGGCGACGCCGACGCGCTGGCCGCCGCCGTCACCGACGAGACCGCGGCGGTGCTGCTCGAGCCCGTCCAGGGCGAGGCCGGCGTCGTGGTGCCCCCGGCCGGCTACCTGGCGGCCGCCCGCGAGGTCGCGACGCAGCACGGCGCACTCCTCTGGCTCGACGAGGTGCAGACCGGCATCGGTCGCACCGGGCGCTGGTTCGCCCACGAGACGTCCGGTGTCACGCCCGACCTGGTCACGGTGGCCAAGGGCCTCGCCGGCGGGATCCCCATCGGCGCGTGCATCGCCCTGGGCGAGGCGGGGAGCCTGCTGCAGCCGGGCAACCACGGCACCACCTTCGGCGGCAACCCGGTGGCCTGCGCCGCCGCGCTCGCGGTCATCGACACGATCGAGGACGACGGCCTCCTCGCCCACGTCACCGAGGTCGGCCGGCTGCTGCGCGACGGCCTCGCTGCCGACCCGCGGGTCACCGAGGTGCGCGGCGAGGGGCTGCTCATCGGGCTCGACCTGGCCGCGGAGAAGTCCGCCGAAGTCACCGCCGCCGCGCTGCGGCAGGGCTTCATCATCAACAACCCGACGCCGCAGCGGATGCGGCTCGCACCCCCGCTGGTGCTGACGCGGGCTGACGTCGACGCGTTCCTGGCCGCCTGGCCGGCGATCCTCGACGAGGGCATGGGGGAGGCGCCATGACCCGGCACTTCCTGCGCGACGACGACCTGACCCCGGCCGAGCAGGCCCGGGTGCTCGATCTCGCGGCCGAGCTCAAGGCGGCGCCGTACCGCACCCCCGGTCCGCTCGCCGGCCCCCGCACCGTGGCGATGGTCTTCGACAAGCCGACCCTGCGCACCCAGGCCTCGTTCGCTGCCGGGATCGCCGAGCTCGGAGGCTTCCCGATGCTCGTCGACGGCGCGCTCGCCGGCATCGGTGTACGCGAGTCCGTCGAGGACGTCGCCCGGGTGCTCGGCCGGCAGGCCTCCGCCATCGTGTGGCGCACGTTCGAGCAGGCCAGGCTGGAGACGATGGCCGCCTGGGCCGGCGTCCCGGTCGTGAACGCCTTGACCGACGACTTCCACCCCTGCCAGCTGCTGGCCGACCTGCTGACGGTCCGGGAGCACAAGGGGGACCTGGCCGGCCTGACCGTCGCCTTCGTCGGCGACGGGGCCTGCAACATGGGCAACTCCTGGCTGCTGGCCGGCGCGACGGCCGGCATGCACGTGCGGGTCAGCTCCCCGCAGGGCTACGAGCCGGGCGTCGACATGGTCGACGCCGCGGCCAAGATCGCCGCGGGCACCGACGGCTCGGCCGTGCTCGTGCCCGACCCCGAGGTCGCCGTCGCAGGCGCCGACGTGGTCGTCACCGACACCTGGGTCTCGATGGGCAAGGAGTCCGAGGCCGTGCAGCGCGCCGAGGTGTTCGCGGCCCACCGGGTCACCGAGCGGCTGATGGCCGGGGCGAGGCCCGACGCCGTCGTCCTGCACTGCCTGCCGGCGTACCGCGGCAGGGAGATCGACGCCGCGGTGCTCGACGGCCCGCAGAGCGTGGTGTGGGACGAGGCGGAGAACCGGCGCCACGTGCAGAAGGCGGTGCTCACCTGGCTGCTGGAGGCGCCCGATGAGTGACGCGTCCCTGCGGCCCACGACCAAGAACGCCCGGCACCGGCGCATCGTCGAGCTGGTCACCCAGCACGAGGTGCGCTCGCAGGGTGAGCTCGCCGACCTCCTCGCGGAGAGCGGGCTCCGGGTCACGCAGGCGACGCTGTCACGAGACCTGGTCGAGCTCGACGCCGTCAAGATCCGCACCGCCACCGGCGCGCTGGTCTACGCCGTGCCCGCCGAGGGCGGGGACCGGCGGCCCGCCGCGCCCGGGGAGACCGCGGCCGCGACCCACCGGCTGGGCCGCATGCTCGAGGAGCTGCTGGTCAGCGCCGAGGCGAGCGCCAACATGGTCGTGCTGCGCACCCCGCCCGGCGCGGCCCAGTACCTCGCCTCCGCGTTCGACCGGTCCGAGCTGCCCGACCTGCTGGGGACCATCGCCGGTGACGACACCGTGCTCCTCATCAGCCGCGACCCCGTGGGCGGCGACGGCCTGGCCCGACGAATCCTGGCGCTGGCCGACAGCCACACGTCGCCGGCGCCCTGACCCACACCCGTCCCGACGGCCGACCCGGTCGGGCCCGTCGACACCCCCGAACCCAAGGAATCACTCATGAGCAAGGTCCTGACCTCCCTCCCGAAGGGCGAGCGCGTCGGCATCGCGTTCTCCGGCGGCCTCGACACCTCGGTGGCGGTGGCCTGGATGCGGGCCAAGGGCGCCGTGCCGTGCACCTACACCGCCGACATCGGGCAGTACGACGAGCCCGACATCTCCGGGGTCCCCGCGCGCGCCCTGCAGTACGGCGCGGAGATCGCCCGCGCGGTGGACTGCCGCACCCAGCTGGTCGAGGAGGGCCTGGCTGCGATCGCGTGCGGCGCCTTCCACATCCGCTCCGGCGGTCGCGCGTACTTCAACACCACGCCGCTGGGCCGCGCCGTCACCGGCACGATGCTGGTCCGCGCCATGCACGAGGACGGCGTCGACATCTGGGGCGACGGCTCGACGTTCAAGGGCAACGACATCGAGCGGTTCTACCGCTACGGCCTGCTCGCCAACCCGGCGCTGCGCATCTACAAGCCGTGGCTGGACACCGACTTCGTCCACGAGCTCGGCGGCCGCACCGAGATGAGCCAGTGGCTCACCGAACGTGACCTGCCCTACCGCGACAGCCAGGAGAAGGCGTACTCCACCGACGCCAACATCTGGGGCGCCACCCACGAGGCCAAGACCCTGGAGCACCTCGACGTCTCCCTGGAGACGGTCGAGCCGATCATGGGCGTGAAGTTCTGGGACCCCTCGGTGGAGATCCCCACAGAGGACGTCACGATCCGCTTCGAGGCGGGCCGGCCGGTGGCGATCAACGGCAAGCACTACGACGACGCGGTCGAGCTGGTCCACGAGGCCAACGCGATCGGCGGTCGGCACGGGCTCGGCATGTCCGACCAGATCGAGAACCGGATCATCGAGGCCAAGTCCCGCGGCATCTACGAGGCGCCGGCGATGGCCCTGCTGTGGATCGCCTACGAGCGGCTGCTCAACGCCGTGCACAACGAGGACACCATCGCCAACTACCACGCGGAGGGCCGGCGTCTCGGCGTCCTGCTCTACCAGGGTCGCTGGCTCGACCCGCAGGCGCTGATGCTGCGCGAGTCCATCCAGCGCTGGATCGCCTCGCTGGTCACCGGCGAGGTCACGCTCCGCCTGCGGCGCGGCGAGGACTACACGATCGTGCGCACCTCGGGCGACCACTTCTCCTACCACCCGGACAAGCTGTCGATGGAGCGCACCCACAACGCCGCGTTCGGACCGCTCGACCGGATCGGCCAGCTGACGATGCGCAACCTCGACATCGCCGACTCCCGCGACAAGCTCGAGGCGTACGCCGCGCAGCCGCTGGACCAGGGCCAGGTCCTCGTCGAGAACGGCACCCTGTACGGCGAGCTCGAGCCGGGTGGCTACGCGCGGATCGCGCAGAACCCCGCGGCGGAGGGGGACACCGGCGACCAGGCCCTCGACAATGCGGCCATGGAGTTCGGTACCGACTGATGGGGACCACCAACGAGGGCAAGCTGTGGGGCGGCCGGTTCGCGGGCGGTCCCTCCCCGGAGCTCGAGGCGCTGTCCCGGTCGACCCACTTCGACTGGCGGCTGACCCCCTACGACCTGGCCGGCTCCCACGCCCACGCCAACGTGCTGCACGCCGCCGGCCTGCTGACCGACGCCGACCTCGCCGAGCTGCACCGCGGCCTGGACGCGCTGGGGGAGAGGTACGCCGACGGCTCGCTGCGGCCCGACCCCTCCGACGAGGACGTGCACGGTGCGCTGGAGCGGCTGCTGCTCGAGGAGGTCGGGCCGGAGATCGGCGGCCGGCTGCGCGCCGGCCGGAGCCGCAACGACCAGGTGGCCACGCTGTTCAAGGCGTTCCTGCGCGACCACGCCGCGGTCGTCGCCGGCCAGGTCCTCGACCTGGTCGAGGCGCTGGCCACGCAGGCGCGCGGTCACCTCGACGTCATCATGCCGGGGCGCACGCACCTCCAGCACGCGCAGCCGGTGCTGCTGGCCCACCACCTGCTGGCGCACGCCTGGCCGCTGGTGCGTGACGTCGACCGGTTGCGCGACTGGGACGCACGGGTGGCCGCGGAGTCGCCGTACGGCTCGGGAGCTCTCGCCGGCTCGAGCCTGGGCCTGGACCCGGAGGCGGTCGCCGCCGAGCTGGGCTTCACCGGATCCAGCGCCAACTCCATCGACGGCACCGCGGCGCGCGACTTCGTGGCCGAGTTCGCCTTCGTGACCGCGATGGTGGGCGTGGACGTGAGCCGGTTCGCGGAGGAGGTCATCCTCTGGTCGACCCGGGAGTTCGACTTCGTGACGCTCCACGACTCCTGGTCGACGGGGTCGAGCATCATGCCGCAGAAGAAGAACCCCGACATCGCCGAGCTCGCCCGCGGCAAGGCGGGCCGCCTGATCGGCAACCTGAGCGGGGTCATGGCGACGCTGAAGGCGCTGCCGCTGGCCTACAACCGCGACCTCCAGGAGGACAAGGAGCCGGTGTTCGACTCCGTCGACACCCTCGAGGTCCTGCTGCCGGCGTTCACCGGGATGGTCGCCACGCTCACCTTCAACGCCGCGCGGATGGCCGAGCTCGCCCCCCAGGGGTTCTCGCTGGCAACGGACGTCGCGGAGTGGCTGGTGCGTGAGGGCGTGCCGTTCCGGGTCGCCCACGAGGTGGCCGGCGCGTGCGTCCGCCGCTGCGAGGAGCTGGGCGTCGAGCTGCACCAGCTGACCGACGAGCAGTTCGCCGAGATCTCCCCGCACCTGACTCCGTCCGTGCGCGACGTGCTGACCGCCGAGGGTTCGGTGGCCTCGCGAAACGGGCGTGGCGGCACCGCCCCCGAGCGGGTCCGCGAGCAGCTGGACGAGCTCACCCGTGCCGTCGCCGCGCACCGCGACCGCCTGGGTTCCTGAGGTCGCGAGCCGATGGCTGGGACGGACGAGCTGCGTGAGCTGCTCGCGGGGCCGGCGCTCGAGGTCGCCCCGCTGCTGCTCGGCGCGGTGCTCCGGCACGGAGAGGTGGCGGTCCGGCTCACCGAGGTCGAGGCGTACGCCGGGCCGGACGACCCGGGGTCGCACGCCTACCGGGGCCGTACGCCGCGCAACGCGACGATGTTCGGCCCGCCCGGACACCTGTACTGCTACTTCACCTACGGCATGCACGTGTGCAGCAACGTCGTTTGCGGGCCCGAGGAGCAGGCGAGCGCGGTGCTGGTCCGGGCCGGCGAGGTCGTCGAGGGGATCGAGGTCGCGCGCTCGCGCCGGCCGGGGGCGGCGGACCGGGACCTCGCCCGGGGGCCCGCGCGGCTCTGCCGGGCGCTGGGCATCGAGCTGGCGCACGACGGGGTCGACCTCACGGTGTCCGGCGAGCTGTCCCTGACGGTGTCGGAGCCGGTCGCGGAGTGCTCCACCGGCCCTCGGGTCGGACTGCGGGGAGCGCCGGAGCGGCCCTGGCGGTTCTGGGTCCCGGGGGAGCGGAGCGTCTCCGCCTACCGACCCGCCAAGCCTCGCTGAGGCGCTCCTATACCCCCTCGACGACCGTCGCATGCGCGAACACGAGAACCGGTTTTGGCACTCGGCCGAGGCGCTGCTACTGTTCTTCTCGTCGCGGCAAGCGGCTCCCACACCAGGCTGAGAGGCCAGAACGGCGTGGTTGCGGCGTGCCCCGACCAGGAGCTTCGAGATGTGAGCGTCCGGCCCGGTCAGCCCCGAGTTGACGAGCAGGATCCGAACCGGTAAGTTTCTGCAGGTTGCCCCGCCGCTGGCCCGCAAGGGTCAGGACGGTGTGCGTCTGATTCTTGAGAACTCAACAGTGTGTCATAGTCGACGAATTAGTTTGTAATG